>SHZK01000050.1 GCA_009692305.1 Gammaproteobacteria bacterium
GGCATAACTCTTTAATCGGGATCCCACTATCGGCCTCTTTCAAAAAGCCAATAATCTGTTCTTCTGAAAACCGTTTCTTCACGTCCAATCTCCTTTACTAGGGTATTGGACTCTAAATCTCGGTGCTACTCAATCAGGGGGGAACGTCGATCGAAGCTGAACTGTTGCGCGCAATCGCGGCGACCATCGATTGTCCGATGCCGCTGCTGGTGGGCTAGTCAACTATTGCTGGTACGCGTCTTACTCTTGCTTGATAGAAGGGTGCTCGTAACCAATGGGCAGTGATTGATTCGGATCGACGCGGATGCTCAGGTAAGTAATCTGACCCTGAATATTACTGAAGCCATGGGGAACCCCGGCTGGAATAACCACGACATCGCCTTCTGCGATGGTCTTCTTTTGACCGTTGATAACAGTGCGACTCCCACTTGGGCCGATCAGTTCGAGTACTGAAACATTGTCAGCGACAAATTCTGCGGATGCGGTGGCTTCGCCGCCAGTGACCAGCGTGCCTGATCCAGACATGACGTAATACACCTCAGTTACCTCATGATGCACAATCGCAGCAACAGCCTCGCCTTCGGTACGTTGGCCGATTCTTTGCAATATACCCACCGCGACATTTATCTCGTCACCAATATCAACGACCCTGATTTGCTGATCGATCGTAGTACCCATGTGTTCGAACACGGTCATGATCTCTGCGCGCGGCACGTGGGTGGCTGTGGTTGGACGCTGTGCAAATAGACTGGTTGACAGCGCACAGAGTAATGTTGCACTGAGTAAAAGCTTGAGTGTTTTGCTGATCATGGTTTATTTACCTCGGAGTTTTATTTTTGGTTCTTTTAATTCAGCGGACCTAATGGTGACGGCGCGCAATCCGGTCGCTGGATAGTCCACATGGCGTAGCCAATTTTCCATTGCCCGTCTATCTTGATCAAATTCAGTACGTCAACGCCGCAATGGGAAAATTCCCCGTTGATGTGAAAATCGTAAGGCGCCCAGAACATAGCCAGATTATCCGCTATCAGCAGTTGCTCGTCCCAGTAGCGCTCGGTGAGTCGATTGTCGGCATTGAAATTGTCCGCACCAAACCATTCCCTTTCCACGAATTCGAATTGGCCTTTGATATCTTCCCGAATATTCATAATCTGCGCACCTTCCACTTCCAGGCTCGCCAGCAGCGAGCCATTGCCAGTGTTAATGCTTTCGAAGAACTGGTCTATCACCAGTTTCACCGCGGGATAGTCGGGATGGGATTGCTGGGCATGGCCCGCCAGACTGTTGAGCAGTGAAATGCTGACTAACAGGAATTTGAGAGAATTATGCATAGGCCTGATCAAAGTAGTTGTTTGGTTTAATGCTGCACAGGGATCATAGCCGATATTGCCATATCGTAGTCCATTTTCTCTCCCTGCCACTGCGACAATGCGGTGTACTCATCAATTTCAATACCCATGTTCTGATGCTGATGTTCAATGGCCAGCTTCTCCTCACTTGCCATCAGTTCACCGAACTGGGGATACAACGCTGCTGGCAACTGCCGGCGCTCCGGATGGCGAAACGTGATTTCACCAGCACCCTGATTGGCGATTTCAAATCCTTGCTCATGCACCAACCGGTGATGACGTCGACACAGCAGCACCAGATTCTCCATGTTCGTCTCGCCACCATCGCACCAGTGGTGGATGTGATGCGCATCGACGAAGCGGGACTCGGTACAACCCGGGAAACGACAACCATGATCGCATATGGATAAAGCGCGTCGCAGTGCAGGGGAGACAGCGCGAGTCTTGCGGCCGACATTCAGCACATTGCCATGGCTGTCCTCCAGCACGGGGAGCAATCCGCTATCACATGCCAGTCGTCGCGCGGTGCTATGCGACAGAATGGGTCCGTTCTCGATGCTGCAGTGTTGAATGGGGCCTTGCAGGAGTGAATCCTGCTCGATATGAATCACCAACTGGGGGCGCTGCACCGTGGTGTGGCTGACGTCGCTGCCGTTAGAGAAGTGCATGCCAGATTCAGCCATTAGCACCAGTGCATCGGCGCGTTTCTGCGGCATGCTGTCCTTCTGATCCTTCTTATCTTTCTGATCATGCTGATCACTAAAAGACGTTTCCGCGGAAACGTTTTTCGCAGAGCCTGCGGAGGTAGCTGTCTCTTTAGAAGCAGACTTGTGCATCTGCTCAAGCGCGCCATTGACGGCATTAATGAACATAGTGCCATCCTCCGGTGTCAACCGCCCGCGAATCACCAGCATGCCATCATCGTCATAATGCCAGTGCAGTTCACGGTTGTTGAACTGGACTGAGGCTGCATCGCCATAGCTATCTGCATGCTTGCCCACTCGCGGTTGCTGACCCTGCTCCTGACCCTTCTCTTGATCCTGCTTTTGACCCTGAACCAGCAAGACACGTTGCACGCGCTGATATTTTCGCACCAGCATTTCCACATGCTGGGTAGTGCCGTGACGGGCGATATTTAATAGACCCGCTTCATTCTGCGAAGTGGCGCTGCGCGTCATGGCGCGCACCTTGGAATAGCTGATAGCGCCGGTCGCGAACGCGGCATCAATCTGCGGCAATTCAGCGAGGCATTTCGCGACGCGCACTTTCTCCCGTGCCGCTCCAAGATCGATACCGCAATAATAGTTAAGCCAGTGGGCAGGCGACTTGATGGCGCCGCCGTCACTCCACGCATCGCGGTCGATGAGTGCGGCGAGTAATTTCAGGAAGCGATATTGGGCGGCGTTGATGTGGCCTGCGAGGTGAGTGATGGCGGATACGAGTGCTGCGTTGTCGGTGGGGATTTCTGTGCAGGACTGGCTGGGGAGGGGGCGAGAGTTGGTGGTGGAGGTAGTGACTGGGATGGGGGTGATTGCGTTCATTTTGAGAGCTCCTTTGACAAGGATTTAATACTAGTTTTATGTACAGTAGTTTAGCTCTATCTGCCTGTTTTCACTAACTTTTATTGGAATTTATGTTAGATCTTATACAGGCAGTGCAGTGGCGCGATGGCTTAAAAAATTATGACGAGTGCAATGCCGCACAGCATCAGCGCTGCCGACGTCCCCCCGTAATTGAGTAGCATCGGGATTTAAATTCCCCTGACAAATAAAAAAGGCCAGATCAAATACCCATTACAGGAATTTTGCTCTGGCCCCTTATTGTCAGGCGTCTCTCTAATTGTTGAAGTCTTACTTATTCCTTAGCTTCGCCTGCGCCGCCGCCAGTCGTGCAATCGGCACCCGCGGTGGTGAACAACTCACGTAGTCCAGTCCTGCGCGGTGACAGAAATCGATAGAAGCGGGGTCGCCAGCGTGTTCGCCGCAGATGCCCAGCTTCAGGCCAGGCTTGGTGCGCTGGCCTTTATCCACAGCCAGAGTGATCAGTTTGCCGACCCCGGTTTGATCCAGGCTGGCGAAGGGGTTCTGCAGATAGATTTCCTTGCGCTGGTATTCATCGTAGAACAAGCCCATGTCGTCGCGGCTGAGGCCGAGTGTGGTCTGGGTTAAATCGTTGGTGCCAAAACTGAAGAAGTCGGCTTCTTTCGCAATCTCGTCCGCGGTAATCGCGGCACGGGGTACTTCGATCATGGTGCCAACGATGTACTTTATCTTGATCTTGCGCGCTTTCATCACTTCCCCGGCAACCCGGTGCACGATGCGCAGCTGGTCGGCGAGCTCCTCGCGGAAGCCAACCAGTGGAATCATGATTTCCGGGTTCACCTTGATCTTCTTCTTGCCCTTTAATACCTGCGCCGCCGCTTCGAAAATAGCCCGTGCCTGCATCTCGGTGATTTCCGGATAGATGATGCCGAGGCGACAGCCACGGCAGCCAAGCATGGGGTTTTCTTCATGCAGGGCCTTGATCCGGTCGATCACGAAATCCAGTGGGATGCCCAAGCGGTCGGCGAGCTGCCGGCGCACGACGTCATCGTGGGGCAGGAACTCGTGCAGAGGTGGGTCAAGGAGACGAATCGTCACCGGGCGTCCGGCCATGGCGCGGAACAGGCCCACAAAATCTTTCTTCTGGAAGGGCAGTAACTTCTTCAATGCTGAGCGGCGCTGCACTTCATCGGAAGCCAGAATCATCTGGCGCATATAGTCGATGCGGTCGCCTTCGAAGAACATGTGTTCGGTGCGGCACAGGCCGATACCCTCGGCGCCATAGGCCACCGCCTGCCGCGCCATGGCCGGCGTGTCGGCATTGGTGCGGATATTCATGGTGCGGTGCTTGTCGGCCCACTGCATGACGGTCTGGAACAATTCGTAGGTATAGCTCTTGCCGGGCTTGAGGCCGCCTTCCAGCACGCGTTTCACTTCAGAGTCGGCGCTTTCAATCATGCCCTTGTAGATCTTGCCGGTGGTGCCATCGATGGAGATGTAGTCACCTTCCTGCAGCACCACGCGATCTGCGGTGAGCGTTCGCTTCTCATAGTTGATCTTGATATCACCCGCGCCGCATATGCACACCTTGCCGAGTTGTCTGGCTACCAGTGCCGCGTGGGAAGAGACACCGCCGCGAGAGGTGAGAATGCCCTGGGAGTGGAGCATGCCTTTGAGATCATCCGGCGAAGTCTCGGTGCGGCACAGCACTACTTTATGACCATTGCGCACGGCGCGTTCGGCGGCCAGGGCGGTGAAGGCGATGCGGCCAGTGGCAGCGCCGGGACCAGCAGGCAGGCCGCGACCGATTACTGTTGCGGCTTTCAGAGCTTTTGGATCGAATACGGGCACTAACAGGGAGTCGATGGATTCTGCCGGAATCTTCAAGAGCGCCGTTTCCTGACTCATCAGGCGTTCGCGCTGCATCTCAACCGCGATGCGCACGGCAGCAAGGCCGGTGCGTTTGCCATTGCGGGTTTGCAGGATAAACAGGCGACCTTTCTCGATGGTGAACTCAAAATCCTGCATGTCCTTGAAATGGCCTTCAAGCCTGGCCCGCACCTTCTCCAGGTCACGGAAGCTCTTGGGCATGTCTTTGGCCAGATCACGAATGGCATTGGGGGTGCGCACACCCGCCACCACGTCTTCGCCCTGGGCATTGATGAGGTATTCGCCATAGAAGGCTTTTTCACCATTGGCCGGGTCCCGGGTGAATGCCACCCCGGTAGCGCTGTCATCCCCAGCATTGCCAAACACCATGGCCTGTACGTTAACCGCCGTGCCCCATTCGGCAGGTATGCCGTATTGCTGGCGATAGACAATGGCGCGGTCGTTCTTCCAGGAACCAAACACGGCACTGATGGCGCCCCACAACTGGGCCATCACGTCCTGCGGGAAGGCATTGCGGGTGCGGCGCCGAATGAGCGCCTTGTACTGCCTGACCACGTCCTGCAGGTGGGCCGCGCTGAGATCGCTGTCGGTTTGCACGCCAGCGGCTTGCTTTACTTTGTCCAGAATGATGTGGAAAGGCTCTGCCTCTTCCTCTGTATGCGCCTGTACCCCCATCACCACGTCGCCATACATCTGGATAAAGCGGCGGTAACAGTCCCACGCGAAGCGGGGATTGCCCGACACTTCGGCCAGACCCAACACGGTTTCATCATTGAGACCCAGATTGAGGATGGTATCCATCATGCCGGGCATGGAGTCGCGGGCACCTGAGCGTACTGACACCAGTAACGGGTTCTTGCGGGCACCGAATTGCTTGCCGAGTTGCCGCTCGATGTGCCGGATTTCGAGTTCAACCTCACTCTGTAGAATCGCAGGGTATTTTTGAGAGTGGGCGTAATAATAGGTGCACACCTCGGTGCTGATGGTGAGGCCCGGGGGTACTGGCAGGCCAATGGCCGCCATTTCCGCTAGGTTCGCACCTTTGCCGCCGAGCAGGGCGCGCATGGTGGCATTGCCATCAGTCTTGCGGCCAAACGCGTACACGTATTTCTTGCCGGATCTGGATTTATGCGATGGGGTGGTTCGTGCAGAGGCAGCCTTTTTCATATAACACTAAATACCTGTTTGTGCTCCTGAGTCTGTAATGATGCCCAGGTCGGTTAAAACGGTAGGCTGATAGCCTCAAATCAATGATACGCACGGACCAAAATCAACCATCCATCGGGTCATTCAATGGGCAGAATTTAGCGCAAAAAATGGATTGATTTCGGGCCCGTCGCGGGTAGAGGAGGATAAAGCAGATGGGGGGTAAAATCCAGCTTTGGGTGGGCGTGATGTTCGATTGATGCCGATCTTCCTTGCTCAGCAATTCGTCAATGTTACACACACATTAATCAATATCCCTGTGTGTGCTAATATTCAACGTGTTTTTATTAACTTTAGTGACAAAGTTAATAAAGTCAATTGGACATTTCCAATGTATTCCAATCGCGTATTTCACTGAATTGCATTAGCACTACCAATGCCAAATTTAATACTAAGAGATCTTGTTAGTTTTCTTTGATCGTCAAAAATTTGTGCACGCCGTTCTCGATTCCTCAATTCCATCCAGTATTTCGGAAAGTTTAGTAGCGCTCTTGTCCTAGTTGTGTATCCAACTCGAATCATTTCATGTGAGTGATCTCCTGCCATTAGCTTGGGAGATCCTTGGTATGAAATTTCTGGGTTGGTAAGGCTGTGCAAGTACTCGATATTCCTATTTTTCATGTTGCTCATTAGCAGTAAATATTTTTTCTTCGCCATCAATACATCAACCAACAATTTCATCCAAAAGTTGAATTGCAGTTTTGGGGTCCTAATAGCAGGGCCCATCCACAGGGTAATCATCCCCAAAATTAACTGACATCTAAAGTAGAATTTTCTCATAATAGGGTAAGAGGATATTCTGCATGAAAAAATCACGATTTAGCGACAGCCAGATACTGGCGATACTGAAACAAGCCGAGTCAGGCACACCGGTAGCTAA
>SHZK01000008.1 GCA_009692305.1 Gammaproteobacteria bacterium
ATATAAGTGTCAATTGTTTAAATGTTCAAATTCTATCGCCCAGGGGCGAATAGCATTTGCAGACAATCGCAAGAATGCCACTCGTGTTGCCACGGGTGTGCGCTATGAATTGTCGATTAAAGTGGTTTCCAGACCTTTGAGTCTGGTTGCACGAGCGTGCATTTCGATAGGTAACTTGAGAAAACTGGTCTCACGCGCTGGTGAGTTGTTTGCTGAAGTAAGGGTCAGGACGCTCTGTCCTGGAGATACGACGCGGGTTAGACGCGGTAACAAGCCTTCTAGCTAAAGATACTGCACTGCAGTACCCGGTATCGGGTGACTGCGGGCCGCACTTTAGCACAATCCCTTCTATTCACCTAACATAGATTGCGGGTTTTGCGCACCAACATGGTGCTAACAGGGTATTCCTGACGCGCTAATCCTTGCGTGCGACCACAACGGTGAAGTCGCTGCTGATCTCACTTGAGGCAATGAGACGTTGTTCTTCCGCGAAGAACTGATGTAACAACTGTCGCCCTTCTTCCGAAAAACTCAAATTGCCGGCGATATTGTCCAGCACCAGATGCAGCAGTGTGCCGCCGAAGTCTTTGCGCGAGACTATCGTGAAGCGTTGTTCCAGCGCTGGCATGATGTCGGCCGAGCGTATTGCTTCGGTGGGATCGTAGCTGTTCATGTAGTCGACGGTAGGCCGCTCGATCGTATGCTTGATACCGGGATCGCGAATCATGTGTCGCAGGCGCTCGGGTATCAGCGCCAGCAGGCGGCGGGCATGCCGCAGTTGCGGCTCGGTCCACTGGAACTGGTTTGGTCCAATGAACTCGTTGCAAATAAACAGTCCCCCTGGCAGCAGCGTGCGCCGTACCTGCTCAAGGTAATGTTCCAGAGCCTCAATGTGATGCAGGGACTGGGAGGCGAACACAGTGCCGTATTGATGCTCGGCGAATTCCAGCGTGTTGAGGTTGGCGACCTGGTAATTGATGCGTTCGGCTTGACCGGATTCCTGCGCCAGCTTGCGCGCAAGCTCCACCGCATCCGCAGCCACATCGTAGGCGTCGAACCCATCCGCGATCTGCAATTGCAGCCCATGTCGCTCCAGTCCGCCGCCACCGCAGCCCAGACTCAACGCACGCGCCACTGGCTTTGGGAAATGTGCACGTGCCACCGCTTCCAGCCAGCCCACTTCGGCGCGACCGGAAATTAACGGATTCATGTATTCGGCGATGACGACCGGACATTCGGTCCAGGAGCTGGGCGTATGCTGTGCCTCTAGCTCCCGGGCGCGCTTGCCCCAGTGTGCGCCAGCACGCTCCAGGCCGGTATCGGATTCATCTACCGCACTTATAGCTGGCTGCGGCGCTGCTTCAATCTTGAATAATTGTTTGAGTGTTGCGAGCAATCCCATGAGGTTTCAGGCTTTCCCTGGCAATGGTTTATTAGAATGGAGTGAACTTGCCAGTTGTCAACGCGTCGAATGGTGCTGCTTCATAACAGTTGATCAAGGTGGGCTCGTTAGCGCAAATACAACCTCTGCCACGCCGGGAACGGCACGAGCGACTGCTCCCACGCTCTGTTGCACTGAGCCGTATGAGCCCGGGGTCTCCTGGCCGGCGCAGTCTTCACAGGCGAGACTGCCGCTGATGGTAACGCGTCCGCCAACGACTGCCACTTGCAATCCTGTTGGCAGGTCTGGCTGACTGGACAGCAGCGTGGCTATTTGCGCCTGTATATCGCTGTCGGTTATTACCGGCACCGGCGGCGTTGCTTCGCTGCACCTGACCAATAACATGCCTGACAACGACAGTGCGGTGAGCAAAAATATTTTCTTGTGCATGATTTTCGGCTTATTCATAAGGCTGCCTGTGATTCTTCTGTAGCTCCGTAGATTATCTCGCCACCTGCGGCACGGAATGCCGCTATCAGCGTTTCTACGCGAATGCGAAAATCACCCTGTGCCATCCATTCCATGTCGACGATACGCAGCTGGTCGGCCTTCAGTATCTCCTTCTGCACGCTGCGAAAAAACTCCTCAGGCGCCGTAGTGCTAATCGCCAATGGCGGCTCACCCGCCCACCAGTCGGCATTCTCCAGCATGCCCGACTCAGGAATACCCTGAGCAAAACCCGAATTCAGATCGAGATAATGCACAAATAATTTCTGGCAAGACAGGTCGACCACACGATCGGGACCATCTGTGCGGAATAAAAGAAAATCGCGCCGGTTCATCTGGGTTTTTTCTATTTCAAAAGATTGAGAAACATCAGGCCGGTACCAAGCGCAGCAAGGCGCGCTCGACGGCGGCGCTGGTCATGGGCAATTTGTGCCGGTTCTTCGCCAGTGGCTGCGCATTGGCAATTGCCATGGCACCGGCTTGTTGCGCAGTGGCGGCGTCGAGTGTCTTGCCGCTAAGAAAGCGTTCGACTTCCAGGCTTCGCCATGGAATTGGTGCGACGCCTCCCAGCACGATGCTGGCGCTGGTAATAGTTGCCGCGCTCATCTCCAATACCACGGCAACACTGACCTCGGCATGGGTCCAGGCTTCCCGGTCCATTACCTTGAAATAGGTGCTCACGGTATTCTCTGCCGGCGTAGGCAAGCGCACGCCGACCAATAACTCGGTATTCAGCATGCTGTTTTCCCGCGCCGGATTCTGGCTCGGCAGTACAAAGAATTCCTCGGCACTGAGCGTACGATTACCGGAAGGACCGGCCACATCGAAGGCCGCACGCAATGCTACCAGCGCTGGCGCCGTATCCGATGGATGCACGATAAAGCTGGGGCCACCACCGAAGATCGCGTGTTGTTGATTCTCGCCATTTACGGAATAGCATTGATCGCCACCCGCCTTGAAGCACTGGAAGCCATTGCGGTAATACCAGCACCAGGGTCGCTGCGTTACATTCCCCGCCAAGGTCGCGACGTTGCGTATTTGTGGTGTCGCAACACTCGCAGCAGCTTCTGTGAGCACGCGCATGCGCTGTGCGAGAGTCGCATCTGCTGCCAGGTCAGTCAGCGTGATGAGTCCGCCTATAACAGTTTCTGTTTGGTTGCTGGTGATCTGGCTCGCATCGGTAACAGGCCGCAGATTGATGATTACATCAACTGCCGCAGTACCATCCTTGATTTGTTGCAGCAGGTCAGTACCACCGCCGGAAAAGGCAAATGCCTGACCCGCGTCGTTTGCCTGCCGGGCAGCGGCAACTGCTTCCGCGATAGAGCGTGCGTTGATATTCGAGAGCGCTCTCATGCGTGAGCCTCCAGGATTTTATTGCGAGTGATCGGCAGTGACGTCATGCGCTTGCCGGTGGCATTGAAGATCGCGTTCGCCACGGCTGCCGGCGCCATGATGATGCCAGCCTCGCCCGCAGTCTTCGCGCCAAACGGCCCATAGCCGTCATCGACCTCGATAAAGTCCACTTCAATAGGTGGAATATCCGCATGGGTTAAATGCCGCGCGCGATAATAGCCTGGCGTGAGTGGCTGGCCGCTGGCTGGATCATAGTGCAGGTCTTCATACAACGCCTGACCGATGCCCTGGATAATCGCGCCACGAATCTGGTCGCGCGTAGTCTGTGGATTGATGATGCGGCCAGACTCATGCACCGCTACATATTTGCTGATGCGCGTGGTGCCGAGTTGGGTATCCACTTCCACCTCGACGAAATGCGCGCCGAAACACTGACGCGACTTGCCGTCGGTAGTTGGTTGTGGTGTGGCCGAGGCGATTAACACAGCATTGCCGGTGGGCATGCCCTGGGCTGCGATCTGTTGCTTGAGATCCTTTGCGGCTTCGACGACTGCGTAGCCAGTCATGATGGTGGTTCGACTACCTGACTCGCCCACGGAATAGGGGCAGCGATCCGTATCACCGGCGACGACATCCACTTGTGCCAACGGGACACCGAGCGCCTCGGCCGCGATCATGCCCATCGTAGTCTTCGCGCCAGGACCGATATCGGTAACGCCCACAAACAAAGTGTAATGACCTTTACTGTCCACGCGCACGATGGCACTGCTGGAGCCGACGCCGGCGCGGAACATCATGAAGGCAAAACCGGCGCCGCGTTTGATGGCACCTGGATCAGAACCCGGTATAGCTTGCCTTCTGGTTGACCAGTCGAAAAGTTCGGTGCCACGCAGAATACAGTCTTCCAATGAATAGTTGGTGAACGGTTGCGCGTCTGTAGGGCGCAGCATGTTCTTGAGCGTGAATTGCACCGGGTCCATGCCGATGCGAAAGGCGACATCATCCATCATGGATTCGATACCGAAGAAGCCATGAGGCTCAGAGGGTCCGCGAAAATTGCCGGAAGTCGTGCGATTGGTATACACCGGGAAAATCGTGCGTGCGCGATGCTCGCAGGCATACGCTTCCATGCCGCTCAGTCCTCCGGAATTTTTCCGGTACGGCCCCATGCCGCTATAGGCGCGCATCTGCATCGCGGTCAGGGTACCGTCCTGCTTCACACCAATCTTGTAATATTGCACGGTGGGCCAGCGACCATGCACGCCGAGCCAGTCTTCGCGGCGCGACATTTCCAGCATCACTGGCGCGTTAGCTCGCTTCGACAGCGTAGCGGCGATGAGGTCGGTGTCCTGATTCTGGTTCTTGTTGCCGAAGCCACCGCCCATGTAATTGCACACGATGCGCACCTGGTGATCTTCCAGGCCAAGATCGCGCGCGGTGTCGTGGCGACAATTGGAGATGCCCTGTGATGGTGTGTACAAGGTCAGCTTGTCGCCTTCCCAGTGTGCCAACGCGCAGCGCGGTTCCATTTGTGCGTTGTGAATAAATGCGGTGTCGTAACGTCCCTCGAATACCTCATCGGCGGCGGCGAAACCCGCGTCGATGTCGCCTGCGTTCGATACCATGGGTTCCAGATTATTCCGAAAGTCCGGACACACGTTGCCTTCTGGCCACACTTTGGGAGCGGCATCCGCGAGCGCTGCTTCGGGCTCCAGCACGAAAGGTAATTGTTCGTACGCAACCTTGATCAAGCTCAGCGCGTGCTCGGCGGTGTGACGATCGACTGCGGCTACTGCTGCGATTGAGTCACCCACATGACGCGCCGGATTATTGAAGATATAACGCCGGTGTAAGGTGGCGTCCTTACTCGGGTCACTGTATTGACGACCACCGGAGATAGAGCCGGAGCCCCACACAATTTGCGCATTCTCATGAGTGATTACCGCACGTACTCCAGGGAGTGCCGATGCGGCACTCGCGTCGATGCTGAGAATGCGCGCATGGGGATGAGGGCTGCGCAAGACTCTGGCGTACAGCATGCCAGGCAGTTTGATGTCGCGGGAATATTTGGCGCTGCCGTTGACGCGCTCTATCGCATCCACGCGCGCAGTAGCATGGCCAATTGTTTGCAGAGGAGTTACTGGTTCGAAGGCTTCGCTCATGCGTTTGCTCCTGTCGCAACCACAGCCTCAACAATCGCCATATAATTGGAGCAGCGACAGAGATTGCCAACCAGGGCCATACGAACCTGGGCGGCGTCCGGGGATGGATTATTCCGCAACAACGCGGTCGCAGACATCAGCTGGCCCGAAGTACAGAAGCCACATTGCGGACCATTGTTATCAACGAAGGCCTGTTGTAGTGGTGACAGGCGCCCATTCTGCGCCAACCCTTCTACCGTTTGTACCTCCATGCCATCAGCCCAAACTGCCAGCTGACTGCAGGCATACACCGGTTTGCCATTCATGAGTACCGTGCAGGCACCACACTCGCTGCGATTGCAACCGATCTTGGTGCCGGTTAAATCCAGTTGATCACGCAACACTTCCACCAGGGTCCAGCGCGGGTCTACCAGCAGTTGCTGGGCGCGACCATTGACGGTCAGATTTAATCGGGTAAGTGCACTGGCTGCAACTTCAAGGGGAGCTGCCTGGGAAGCTTGCATACTGACACTGCCGAGCGCGGCGGAAGCCACCACGGCAGTGCCGGTGTGTTGCAGAAAATCACGGCGGGATTGTGCCCTGGGGTCAAGATATTGAACAACTGAATCGGGTTTTTCGCAGTGGTCATCCTGTGCAGACATGGTCTCACCCCGTAGCGCGTCGAGTTCTGGTTGCTGCCGACTATAGCCGCGCAAGGTTGGTCTGTGCAACCTGATTCACCACGATTTTCAGTGTATCCGGAATTCCCTTAATACCAAATCGCAAGCAAAAAAAGGCGGACCGAAGTCCGCCTTTTCTCAATCGTTCAACCTTAATATTTAGAAGGTCAAACGGAAACCCGCAGTATACATACGACCATACACGTCGTAATAGCTTGGGTAGGTATTACCACTGTTTGAAGAGGTACTACCTGACTCGTTGCCGACTACAGGAGGCTCTTCATCGGTGATATTTTCGATACCCAGACTCAAGCGGATACGATCGTCCCACAAGTTGTAGCTGGCATAAATATCGAGATAGTCGTAGTCATCGATGCTTCTGAAGGCGGCGAAGGAATTAGCCATTTCCGGACGCTCAATATCAACCGAACCGATATGGTTCCATGACAAGGAGGCTGTGATGTCGTTCCAGTTCCAGGTAGCACGCTGAAGCCAACGCAGATCTGATACAGGATCACAGCTGGTGCCATAGAAACCGGAACAATCAATCACCGGAGTCAAGGCATCGCTCTTTGATTCCTGGGTCAGGTACTTGTTGACCATACCGGAGAACTGCAGGTCACCCCATTGACCGAGGTTGTAGTCGACGTTAAAGCCCAGCTCGTAACCTTCAGAGCGCGCGTAAGACAAGTTGGTGGTATAGAGCTGGATACCCGAACCAGGGGTACTGATATCACCACTAATTCGCTTGATTTTTGCACAGGCAGAGGCAAGGCCAGCTATATAACATTGATCCAGCATCTGCTGCGCGGAGAAGGTACCGATCACGTCTGAGATGTCGATGTCATAGTAGTCCAGAGACACGCTGACATTTTCAAAGAAGTCGATTTGCGGAGTCCAGACAAATCCGGCGGTAAAGGTATCGGCCGATTCAGCATCTGGCGGTGTGGTTGGATTACTACCTGCGAAAATATTGATCTGGCCAGACACGATGTCTTGCAGAACGCCAACCTGGGGAGCCAACATACCGGTAGAGACGCACAGGGCACGCAAAGTCGTGGTGATTTTCGCTGCATTCGCAACGGAACAAGGATCCAGGTTTGCATTAGCGAGGCCGGTGGTCACAGGCGCGAACAACTCACCCACGTTTGGAGCACGCGTCGCTTCCTGTTGCATGACGCGCAGCAAAATCTGGTCATTGATTCTCCAGTTCAGGCCGGTTTTCCAGGTATCGACATTACCGACTGTATTGTAGTCGGAATCGCGATAGCCAAATTCGAAGTTCAGCGAATCAACTAGATTCATGCCATCTACCAGCGGCAGGAAACCTTCGACGAAGAATTCGTCAACGCGGAATCCACCAGCGATCGGCAGGACATTTCCGCCCGCACCACCCTGACAGCTCGCGGGCGCGAGTTTCAGACACTCATCAGGAGTCAGCGAACCGAATTCATCGCGAGTCTCAAAGCCTACGCTCAACGCCATTGGCGTAGAGGCTGTGGGCACCTGTACGAAATTAACCGGTCCATCCAGCACGATCTGACCAATCGCCTGGTCATATTTCTGCTGCTGCAGCGCATCAGCGCGCGCGTAACCAGCCATGGCCGGAGTGATCGTGCCAAAACCACCGAACAGATCGATAGGCACACAGGTAGGGTCACCGTTCTTACAGGTCTTGCCATCAACCGAATCCAAAGCGTTCTGGATATTGGTCAGATTGGTGTAACCGCCGCGCACGGTGGTGCGGTTGGATTCACCATACTGGAAAGAGGCGTCGTACTTCCAATCACCCAACAACTCACCGCGAGCACCGGCAAGTAACATGAAATGCTCGGTGTCGAAGTTTTCATCGCGAGGTCCGAGCTCTTCAGTACGACGACGCAGCTGCATCTTCAGATAATCTGGAGCGTCGACCACGCCGTTGGTATTCGCGTCCCACCAGTTGGAGCCCTGCGCACCCGGCTTGATAAAACCAGCCGCCGCTCGAGCATTGGTGAAGCTCATGATTTCGTTACGGGCCTGGGTGGAGAAGAATGGATTCGCCAGAGGTACGTTAAATTGCGTTCCAAAGGTTCCGGAAGGTGCGACTTGCGCGTTTACAGTGATGTTGCTGTATTCCACAGTAGTGTAGGCTTCGAAATTTTCGTTGAATTCGAAGTTACCCATGAAGAACGCGTTATAGCGTTCCTGTGGTGTGCGATAGAAGTTATAGGGGTTGAAGTTAAATACGCTACAACCATTACGATTCCCGGTATAGAGAGAGCGATCATTCAGAAACTGACCAACGCTGCCTGCGCCAGCAACTTGCGCTCGCGTCGGTATACCCGTGGTAGAACCGCCAGCTATAACTGAGTTGGGTCCGCCACAACCAGCTACCGTCGGTGGGGTTGGGCTCAAACCTGCCAGGAAGTTGCTATAGTTGGCACCGCTGGCTGTGTCGATACCGAGCTGGCCAAGATCGCGCTGTCCCAGCAATAAAGGTTCCCTTTCCGACCAGCTCAGGTTTATCGCAACATTGCCGCGACCCCCATCCAATGCAGAACCCAGCGTGAGGGATACATTGTCACGGTCGGTGTCGCTTTGCTCTGAAGTGGTGTTATTGACCAAAAGATCGAAGCCTTCAAAATTATTCTTCAGAACAATATTGACCGCTCCAGCGACGGCGTCAGATCCGTATACCGCTGAGGCACCACCGGTGACTAGATCGATGCGCTCGATCAGAGCCGCTGGAATAGTGGATACATCGACCAGACCATTATAGTTATAGGGGGTCATGCGACGACCGTTTAACAAAACGAGGGTTCTTGACCCGCCAAGTGCCCGCAGACTAACAGTTGAAGCACCGGCACTACCATTGTTAGTGTTTTCACCGTCACCGGCTGTTGTGGAAGGCAGAGAACGAAGAATTTTCTCAACTTCGACTTCTTGCTGAAGCTCGATAGCTTCCAGACTTACCGTGGTGATTGGACTTGAGGAGGTGAGGCCGGGACGACGGATACGAGATCCGGTAACAACCACTTCTTCAACTACTTGATCTTGAGCAGACGCATTGGGAGCCGTGCCTAAAAAGCCCGCACCAGCGATTGCGGCAAAGGCCATCGACCAGGCAGAAGCCTTTTTGTTTAGTTTGAACATTTTAATGTTCCCCCTCACGATTTATTAAAAGACGGGCAGCTCCTCTCCCGTAAGGGCCGGTTTGTCTGCTATTTATTGAAGCTCCTAACCCAAGACTTCTGAGTTAATTGCCGCTCATTCTACAGTGGGAGAAATGAAACAGATAGTCAAAAATGACACATGGCAGGTATTTTTAGGACGATTTCACTACTTGCAGCCCTTGGTTACTAATCCCTGCTAGAATTATTAGCTGAGTATGTCAATAAATCAGCAAAGCGCAGGAAGATAGTGGGATTTGCTGGCGTGGCTGGTGCTGTTACCTGTGTAAAAACAGCAACCGGTTGAGCGGGTTCAGCAGGCGCTGTAAGCCCGCGGTAAATAGCAGCGGAGAATCCAGCACGGAGAAACACAGACAGCCCTCTACAGTGCGCGGCTGGTGTCGGTGGCTTGGATCACGCATGACAAAATCGGCCGCCTGGTATTCACCAAGCTCGTCGCAGAAACTGCCGTCCAGTACGATCGTGACTTCATTGCCGCTATGTGTATGAGCTGGCGTCTTGCTACCTGGCTTCATGTAGATAAATGCGCACCTAGTATGATCGTCCAATTTCACCAGCGCCTGGCTGATGCCGCCGCGCAAGTGCTGCCATGCAAGGCCTGCGGCAGCTATTTTGGCCAGGACTCTGGGTAGCGACACAGATTTGTTATTGACGACAATTGCACGCGGCACCGCGTCGACAGTTGCCGCCGCCACCGACTGGGGCTGTGCAGCGATATGATCCAGTATGGAGTTGAATTCAGATTCTGCAATTGCAGTGGCCGCTGCGTCCCAGTCGGCCGACAATGCTTGTTCCAGCTTTGCACTCGCTTGCTGGCAGGCCGCGCAATACTCAATATGCGCGGACACAGTCACGCTCAACCCAATACTCAGCTCTCCCGCCACAAATTTTTGCAACTGCTCCTGCGGTGGATGCAGATTCACTTTATTGCTGACCGCTATCATCATTCAGCCTCAACCAGAGTTCTCAGTTTTCCCATACCCAGCCGGAGCCTTGACTTGAGAGTTCCCAAAGGGATATTCAATTCAGCCGCCGCTTCTTCGTGTGTACGATCATGCACATAAATTTGTTCAATCACAGCCAGCTGTGCCGTCGGTAGCTGCGCATAGTAGGCCCGCACTTGCTCCAACTCGACCGACATGAATCCGGAATCAACAGATTCCACCGTGTCGCCATAATATCCGTCATTGGGCCAGATATCGTCGGCGCTGACACAGGCTGGCTGGCGCTTGATCTTGCGCAGCAGATCGAAACAGCGATTGCGGGTCAGAGCAAATATCCAGCTTTGTGCATTGCCCCGGTCTAGGTCATACAGCGGTGCCTTTTGCCACACCATCAACAACGCTTCCTGCACTAGGTCTTTGGCAAGCTGTTCGTTGCGAGTCAGTTTCATGCCCATGGCAAAGATGCGATTGGAAAAGCGATTGAACAGGGTATTGAAAGCTATCCGGCTCTGCTGATTGCCCACGGCGATCAACAGCTCTTCATTGCTGGCTGATTCGCGGAGGGCAAGGACGGCAGACTTGGGATTGGGGGCATGCTGAGGTTCTGGATGGACCATGAAACCCATGCTAAACCGATCTACCTGTAAGTACAAATTGTTCATGCAGGCTTATACGCGGGGTCTGCGAGGTCAGATCACTACTTTGGCGTATTAATTTTTTTATTTGTCAGCCAGGCAGCATATACGGCCGCAAGGCTTCGAGACGGTATTCGATTTCAGCGATCTGCTGCGACGAAAACTGATAGTCACCGCGGCGGGATTTTGTGGTTTTGAATATACCCCGCCGTTGCAGCACATACAGGCGCACGCCGGGAATCTGCTCGTCCAGGTTCTGAATCAGGAGCAGTGCACTGTAGCAGTCACGCAGCTCCTCCGCCCTGCCCTCATTATGGAGCTGCCACATGCGGGCATACACATCCCCATACATGGCGCCACCAGTCATCACGCCATCAGTACCGATGCGCATCTCATACAGCCAGCCCCGACCTAATTCGGCACCGAAAATACTGCGTATAGGATCAGGCCGGTACGCGCTGAGCGCCAGCATTCGCGCATGCACATCGCCATATTCTTCCTTGATATAACCGCACTGGGGTAATTCACGCGCCAAATCTACCAGAAACTCTATGGTCAATTCGATGTCGGGCCCACCGCTGGTCTGGACGAATATGGGTCGTGCCGTGATTTCACAGAGAGCACGGTAATACGCCCGAATCTCGTCGAGTGAGTTGGCCGTGGTGGGGGGAATGGCGATCATGCCGTCCGGCGCCAATGCCTCAGCCGCATGGGCGTACCTCAGCATGCCGGCAGTGTCATCCGCCTGCACGCCAAAAATCAGCACCAAGTCGCGTCCCTTATTGGCTTCCGCAATCACCTCGAAGCCGCGGATGCGCTCGGCTTCGCTCAGATAACGTTGTTCGCTGGAATTTTGTGGCCATACCATGCCTTGCACGCCGCAGCGATCCAGAAATTCAACCTCACGGGCCAGATCCTCATAATCCACTTCACCGGTAATTGTGTACGGTGTGGTCAGAATCATTAAGGCGCCACGGATGCGATTCGCCATGGCCGCATGCACACTGGCCAACGGCAGGGTCATGGCAGCCATGGCAGCTAGATATTGGCGCCGGGTGAGGCTGGGGTTTAAAGGCTCTTGGTTTGAAGACCGGGGCGTAATTGGCATAACGACATCCTCAATGCGATTGTAAGGAAGACTATGCCTACAAGCCCTAACTTTCAACCGGCTTGGCCTGCAACCGGCGGAATAGATTTTTATACCAGTGAAATTTGGTTAGAATCGGGCGACTCGCGCAAAGTACCAAATGACGCGCAGCGGAGAACCTACCATGAGAAGACCAATAAAAAATTGCAGCAACCGCACTCAAAGCTTGATCAGCCTCTGCGCTCTGCTTCTTCTAAGCGCTTGCAGCCAGCCGGAGCAAACCTCAGTAGCGGTAGGCGAATGGCCGGTCTACGGCGCCACCAACGGCAGCATCAAGTACAGCAGCCTCGATCAGATCAATGCCGACAATGTCAACGAGCTGGAAATTGCCTGGCGCCGGCCAGCGCTGGATGCGCATTACCTGACAATGAATCCGCAGCAAAATTATTCCAGTGCCTATATTGCCACTCCAATCATGCGCAATGGCGTTGGCTACATTCCCAATGGCGTCGGCCTGGTTGAAGCCTTTGATCCTGCCACGGGCGCAACGATCTGGGCGCAAGAGCCATTCGGTGGTGTGGATGACCTCCCTGGCGCAGTCACGCGCGGGGTTGCCTACTGGACTGATGGCGATGACGCCCGCATTCTGGTGCAACGCAACACCCACCTGTATGCGCTGAATGCAGAAACCGGCGCCTTATACAGCGACTTCGGTGTCGATGGCCGCGTTGATCTGCAACTCATGCCGGAAGATTTCGAACGCTTTCGCTGGGGTGGTGTGCCTATGGTGGTGCGCGATGTGGTCGTAATCGGCCAGTCGATGTCGGACTCCTTCGAACAGAAACAAGCGCATCGCGGTGACGTGCATGCATTCGATGTGCGCACCGGGGCACTGCGCTGGACGTTTAACGTCATTCCCCAGGAAGGTCAGTTCGGTACTGACACCTGGCAGGACCGCTCCTGGTCAATTGCCGGACATGCACCGGTCTGGGCCTTGTTCAGCGCTGATGAGGAACTCGGCCTGATCTACATGCCGATTTCGTCATCCACCAATGACATGTACGGCGGGCATCGCATAGGTGACAACCTGTTCTCCCAGAGCATTGTCGCGGTGAATGCCGAAACCGGAGAACGCGTGTGGCATTACCAGATGTCTCATCATGATCTCTGGGACTATGATCCACCAGCGGCGCCAATCCTGATGGATATTGTCGTAGCAAACGTCCCCATAAAGGCTGTTACGCAAATTACCAAACAGGGCTTCGCCTATGTGCTCGACCGTGCAACCGGAATTCCGGTGTGGGATATCGTCGAGCGCCCTGTTCCCCAATCAACTGTACCTGGTGAAGTCACATCGCCTACGCAGCCGTTCCCGACCAAACCAGCGCCATTTGAGCGCCAGGGTGCTACCGTTGATAACCTCATCGATTTCACCCCTGAGCTGCGCGCCCAGGCACTGGAGATTTTCAGCCATTTCGTCACCGGTCCATTATTTACTCCACCATCGATAGCCAGTGATGATCCAGCTGGCACCCAAGGCACTATCCAGTTACCCGGCTCGCAAGGTGGTGCCGACGTGCAAGGCGCTGCATTCGATCCGGAAACCGGTTATCTGTATATACCCTCTATCACCGCGCCGTTTGTCGCCGATCTGGTGGCTGGCGATCCGGCAGTCACCGATCTCGCATACCAGAAGGGTTCACGTCGCTGGATTGCGGGGCCGCAGGGACTGCCTCTGTTCAAGCCGCCCTACGGCCGTATCACGGCGATCAATATGAATACTGGCGAGCATGTGTGGATGGTGCCTAATGGTGATGGCCCGCGCGATAACCCGGCCATTGCCCACTTGAATCTTGGCAAACTGGGAGTTCCCGGACGGCCATCGCCACTGCTGACAAAGACCTTGTTATTCGTTGGCGAGGGTCAGACCAATCAACGCGGCGGCGGCCGTATACCAGCTGATATGCCAGTCGAGATTGCTACCAATAGCGGCGGCTTCATGTTCCGCGCCTATGACAAGGCAACCGGCGACATCATCTGGGAGACTCAGTTGGAAGCTGGATCTGCAGGCGCGCCGATCAGTTATTTGCACAACGGCAAGCAGTATATTGTCGTGGCGATTGGCGACCGCTTGCATGATCCGGAACTGCTTGCGTTTGCGTTACCGTGATCGCAACTAAACTGTTTACTCATGTCGTGAGCCAGCGAGAGGCCAGGCATGGCGGAGAATAATGCTGCGCAGCATGGCGCTGGCGATCTGATTTTGATCGGCTGGCGCGAATGGGTTTCTCTGCCGGGTTTGTCCTCCACACCAATCAAGGCGAAAATCGATACCGGCGCAAAGACTTCGGCGCTGCACGCGTTCTTCATCGAGCCGTATGAAGCTAACGGTGTTCGTATGGTCAAATTCCTGTTTCACCCCATCCAGCGCGACACCGACACTGTTGTGGAATGTCATACGCCGGTGGTCGATCAGCGCATGGTGCGTGATTCAGGCGGTCATCAGGAGATGCGTTACGTGGTGAAATCCGGTTTCATGTTTGGCGGATTGCAGTTCGATGCCGAGATTACGCTGACTGATCGTGATTCGATGGTGTTCAGGATGTTGCTGGGCCGCAATGTGTTGGCGAACCGGTTTCTGGTGCAGAGCAGTGCGTCATTTCTGCTGGGTGGTACCAAAAAATCCCCGCCTCGAAAGGTCCGCGGAATTTTACCGGTTCAGCACCTGGACATTGGGTAATTCGGCTGCCGGATTCAGTTCTGTTCCCGGATCCATCGGGTTTTGCAGTTCCTCCACCTGTCCTGCTACTACTTCGTCAGAATTCGCAAACCGGGCAAGATGGAACAAGGCCTCGCCTTCATTCACCAGCGGGATATTGGTCCTGCCGATAATGATGCCTTCCACGCTTGCACTGACGATCTCTTCATCCCCACCGAATGGATCAGAAATTACGCCAAGAGATTCACCCTTCGCCACACGCATGCCCAGAGTCTTGCTCGCTCGCAGAATACCGCTCTTATGTGCTCTCACCCAGGTGCTGGAAGTCGCTTCGAAAGCATCACGAGTCCCCGCTGAGCGGGTCAGCTTCGGCAACATATTGAGTTCGCGCATGACTGCAATAATGCCCTTCACACCCACTCGAATTGCCACCTCATCGAAGCGCAAGGCTTCGCCTGCCTCATATACGATTACCTGAATGCCGAGTTTCTCAGCGGATTTGCGCAAGGTACCGTCGACAATGGCCGTGTTCAGAATTACCGGCGAATTGAATGCTCGCGCCATGCGCGCCACTTCCGGATTGCCCAGGACTGCGCGAATCTGCGGAAAATTGTCACGATGAATTGCGGCTGTGTGCAGGTCAATTCCGTGCGTACACCTGCTCACTACTTCAGTGAGAAAAATATTGGCGATACGCGCTGCCAGTGAGCCAGTCTCGGAACCGGGAAAGGAACGATTGAGATCACGCCGGTCCGGCAGATAGCGCGTTTTCGAGATGAAGCCAAAAATATTCACGACCGGGACCGCAACCAGTGTGCCGTGAATTTGATGTACCGCCTTGCGCTTCAGTACGCGCCGAATGATTTCCACGCCATTGATTTCGTCGCCATGAATAGCGCCGGACAGAAATAACACCGGTCCCGGGTGCTTGCCATGTATGACATACACCGGGCAAGACATGGGATCGTGGGTATAAAGATTCGGTATTGGAAGATCAACCTGGGCTTGCTTGCCAGCCTTGATTGTTACACCACCGATTGTGAATGCTTCGCGCACCTGTGAGCCCTCACCCTTCTCCCTTGGTCTTGGTGTTACCCTTTTCCACATTCGCTTCGAGAAAGGTGATTATCTGGGTCGCAATGTCTTTCTTGGTAGCTGTTTCGATTCCTTCCAGACCGGGAGAAGAGTTTACTTCCATCACAACTGGTCCATGGTTTGAACGCAGAATATCAACACCGCAGACATTGAGGCCCATGGTCTTGGCCGCTCTTACAGCAGTGGAACGCTCTTCCGGTGTAATTCGAATCAGGGATGCGGTGCCGCCGCGGTGCAGATTGGAACGAAACTCGCCTTCCGCACCTTGCCGCTTCATGGCTGCTACTACCTTGTCGCCGATGACGAAACAGCGCAAATCTGAACCGCCGGCCTCTGCGATATATTCCTGCACAAGCACGGAAATATTCAGCCCAAGAAACGACTCGATGACGCTCTCGGCCGCCTTGCGCGTTTCAGCCAATACCACGCCGATTCCCTGCGTGCCTTCCAATAATTTAATGACGAGTGGCGCGCCGCCAACCATCTTGATCAAATCCTGAATATCATCCGGCTTGTTGGCGAAGCCTGTGATGGGCAAACCGATGCCTTTGCGTGACAGCAACTGACAGGCGCGCAATTTGTCACGGGAACGGGAAATTGCTACCGATTCATTCAATGGATATACACCCATCATTTCAAACTGACGCAACACAGCGGTGCCGTAAAAAGTGACTGATGCGCCGATGCGGGGAATGATTGCGTCAAATCCGCTGAGATCCTCGCCCTTGTAGTGAATGGAGGGACGGTGCGAAGTGATATTCATATAACAACGCAAGACATCCAGAGTGCGTACCTCATGACCACGCGCTTTTGCCGCTTCTATCAGACGTTTTGTTGAATAGAGCTTGGGATTGCGCGAGAGAATGGCAATTTTCATGCAATGAACTCACTTGGTTTGAATATCAGATCGGAAGCTTGTGTGTTTTGTTTTGCTTCGCTGCAGTTGTTTGCTTCGTAATCGTCCGAGTCAAAGTGTTTGGCATCCTGCCTGGCAGCTGCTGATCGCAGATGAAGGTCCATTTGAGGATACGGGATTTCGAGCTTATTTGCATGGAGTTTATCCCATATCAAGGGTAACAGCCCGTTGGTGACGTTGGCATGGCCCAACTTTCGAATACAGATGTTAGATACCATTGGTTTCCGCGGCAAGGCTCTACACAGATGGCTCCATGCAGTGCATGCTTAAGAGCCACTTGGTTCTGGATTGCATGCATAGGCACTACTGGCTATGCTCTGGTGCACCAACTGCAATCACTCAGGAAATATACCTATGAAAATCTTTACTGCGTTCATGCTGGTCATGCTGTTACCGGTCTGCACACTGGCGCAAACCTCTGCGCCTGCCATACCACCAGTGGCTACAGATATTACGGCTGAAGAAATTCAAGCATTCATCGCCAACCTGCCCCGTGATCGCGTCAGTGACCTGCCGATCAGAACGGTCGAGGTAACCGGCAATTATCGTATCGGTGTGTTCGGTGTATTTCGGCCGCAACAGTTTCCCGGTGGCAGCAACCTGCACCCGGTGAATACCACGGAAATTTATTACATGCTGGAAGGCAGCGCGGTGCTTGTCACCGGCGGCACGATGACTGATCCGCAACCGGCGCCTGGGGCTAGTCTCAGCATTCGGGGCGCGGGGATTGAGGGTGGTGTCAGTCGGCGTATCAAGGCCGGCGACGTCGTGATTATTCCTGGACACACGCCACATTGGTTCAGTTCGCTGGATTCAGATATTAGCTATTTGATTTACAGGCCGGATCCGGATAATCGACTGGAATTGAAATAAGCTGGAAGCTCACCAATAGCTGCGGCATTCGCCCAAGGCTAATGCTGACTTACTTGATGCACTCGTAAACGAATGCAGGGGGCATATTGCGCAAGGTGAATTTCAGTTTTACATTGCTGAACAGCGGTTTCAATTCACTGTAATTCTTCAGGCTGTATTGGTACTGCAGAAACTTGCCGCCATCGCGCAAATTCATGCCAACAACCCGCAGGATGTTTTGCACCATTGCATCATCGAGCAGCGCGAGTGGCAGACTGGAGACGACGTGGTCTACCTGTTGAATCGATAGCTCATCAAGAATGGCACGAATGGATGAAGCACAGGCGTTATACACATGCATCCTTGAATCATCCAGATCATTTAATTCGGCGATGAAGTCGTTGTTCACTTCGAGACATATCAGTCGGCAATCTGGACGCATTCGCGCGAGCAATGCGCGTGTCACACAGCCATTGCCCGGTCCCAACTCGATAATGCAGCGGGCCGCCTCGAAGTCAATTGGAGCAAGCAGTCGCTTTACCAGAACGCTGGAACTCGGAGTAATAGTGCCGCTGGTTCTAATGCTTTTTATGAGCTTGATTGAATCACTGAATTTAAATCGCGTTTTCATGCCCTAAGCCACTCGCCGATTCCGGCTCCGAGAAACACATACGCTGTAACCAGTGGCAACTCACCAAGGACAACTGCGATTATCAATTTAAGAAGTGGCATCTTGACCATTCCTGCCACATAACACACTGCATCAGTCGGTACCAAAGGAAAGAAAGACCAGCTGGTAACTATCCAAAATGAGTATTTGCCGTGCAATTTGTCTTTTAGTGTCGCGATTACTTGCGGGTATTTCCCTTCAAGAAATCTGTCATAGCCACCAAAAGTGGGGAAACTGTATACCAGTAGGACACCAACCACAATACCGGTGATCGAGACTGCAAACACGAGACCGGGCCACTGCGAGAAGCTCATCGCGCCAGCCAGCACGAATGGCGTGCAGGGAATCAGGAACAAGGCACGACCCAGGGACAATGCCACGTACCCCACAAAAGCAAATGCTCCCAGTGAATTCAGAAATGCGGCAATAGCTTCGCGGCTTAGCCAGTCTGAGTTAAACCACAGCAGGCACATTACAACAATGACCAGGCCGAGCCAGAATGTATTAAAGTGTTTCAGCATAAAATCCAGCTTCACAAGTTTGTTCGCTAACGTGCTTCAACATGCACCCTGGTCATAAAATTGGGGCCGACGTCGGCGCTCAGGATCAATTATACAGATGGCAGGCGACCTGACGCTCGCTGTCTTTAAGGGTGATGAGTTGCGGTGTAACGCTACGGCACTGTTCCAGCACTTTCGGGCAGCGATTGGCAAAGCGGCAACCTTGGGGCACATTTACCGGCGACGGAATTTCACCCACTATCGCCGTCGAAGGCCGTCTGCGCTCCAGTTCCGGATCAGGCTCGGGATTGGAACCTACCAACACTTCGGTATAAGGGTGCTTTGGATCGAAATATACGGCATCCGCCTTGCCGATCTCAACCAGTGAACCAAGGTACATTACCGCCATGCGATCACTTACATAGCGCACCATGGAAAGATCATGGGCGATGAACAACAAAGTCAGCCCCAGAGTTTCCTTCAGTTCACCCAACAGATTGATAACCTGCGCCTGGACTGAAACATCCAGCGCCGATATGGGCTCATCACATACGACGAACTCTGGCTCGAGAATCAACGCGCGCGCGATGCCGATGCGTTGGCGCTGGCCACCCGAGAATTCATGGGAATAACGCGACATGTGCCCCGCCTGCAATCCCACCCTGACCAGCCATTCCTCGACCCGGGCTTGCACCTGCTTGCTGTCGAGCGTTGAATGCAGGCGCAAACCCTCTGCAATAATTTCACCCACAGTCATTCTTGGGTTTAGAGACGAATAAGGATCCTGGAATATCATTTGCATCTTCGATGCGAGGCGCTGAAAATCCGCCGGTCTGTACGACTGTGGCAGGGTTTCGCCGCGAAACTTGACTGACCCGGACGTTTTCCCGTGCAGGCCAACCACCGTTTTGCCAAAGGTGGACTTGCCTGAACCGCTCTCGCCCACCAGACCGACAATCTCTTTTTCACCTATGGTCAGCGAGACATCATCGACAGCATGCACGCGCTGTCCGCGACCAATATCAAAGTAGCGCGTCAAATTAATTGTTTCTACCAGTGCCGCCACTACGCCCGCTCCCCTACATATAACTCTCGTGGAATCGATGGCGCAGCTGGACTGATGCGGGCTTGCGGATGATGCAACCAGCAGCGGCTGAAATGTTGCACCGCGACCTCGAAATTTTCCGGGGGCCGGGAGTCACAGATTTTCATCGAGAAAGGACAGCGCGGGCAGTATCCGCAACCGGGTGGCGGCGCGAACAAGTCCGGCGGCGAACCATCGATAGGATTGAGTTTATGCTGCTTGTCCGGATCATTCGTTGGCATCGCCAGCTTCAGTCCGAGCGTATACGGATGTGCAGAGCGATAAAAAATATCATCCACACTGCCCTGCTCGACGATCTTGCCGGCATACATTACCGCGACCTCGTCAGCCACGCGCGCCACCACGCCAAGGTCATGGGTAATCAGTACTATGGCCATGCCAGTCTCGGTCTGTAGATCCTGCAACAAATCCAGAATCTGCGCCTGAATCGTAACGTCGAGCGCAGTGGTGGGCTCATCGGCAATCAGGATCGATGGCTTGCAGGCAATCGCCATCGCTATCATCGCGCGCTGCAGCATGCCGCCGGAAAACTCGAACGGATATTGCCGCGCACGCTTCGCCGCCTCTGGAATTTTGCTGAGCGACAGCAAGTTGATCGCCTCACTGAATGCCCGCTTGTGGCTATAACCCCGATGCTCTTGCAAGGGTTCTGCAATCTGGTCACCGATGCGCATGGTCGGATTCAGCGACGTCATCGGGTCCTGGAAGATCATGCCTATCTGCGAACCGCGTATGTCTTTCCCATTGATGACATTGCACCCTAATACTTCGACGCCATTGAGGCGGGCAGAGCCAGCCGTAATTCTTCCGGGAGGCATGGGGATGAGACCCATCAGGCTCTGTACAGTCACTGATTTACCGCAGCCGGACTCACCGACAATCGCCAGCGTCTTGCCCTTCTCTACCGAGAAACTAACGCCGCGCACGGCCTGCACCGTGCCGCCGTAGGTGGCAAACTCGACGGCGAGGTCGCGCACCTCCAGTAGCGCCGGAATTGTCTGCGGGGATGTCATCACACCTGTCATTCAGTATTCCTCATGCGCGCATCCAGTGCGTCGCGCAATCCGTCGCCGAGCAGATTGAAGGCAAGCACGGTAATGCTGATCAGCAGTGCCGGAAAGATCAATTCATGGGGGGTGTTCAACATGGTCTTGATGCCCTCATTGGACATCGAGCCCCATGAAGGAGTCGGCGGCGCTACACCCATGCCGATGAAAGACAGGAATGCCTCTGTGAAAATTGCCCTTGGAATCTCGAAGGTCAATGTCACCAATACCACACCGAGAGTGTTAGGCAACATATGCCGGAAGATCAAATAAGATGATTTGGCCCCGAGTAACTTGGATGCTTCGACGTAACCCTGTTCGCGAATCTGTAGAATCTGCCCGCGTACCAGGCGGGCGGTGGCCGGCCACAACAGCACGATCATGGCTATCAGCATGGGAAATATACCGCTCTCCCCAGGCCCGATGCCAAAAGCGATCTTGAACAGGATCATGAATAACAGGAATGGCAGGGCGACGACGAAATCCGCAAACCGCATCATCACCTGATCGACCTTGCCGCCGGCGAAACCGGAGACGGCACCGTACACGACGCCCATCAGCACATAAATAAATGGCGCAATAATACCGATGAACAACGACACTCTGGCGCCTTCCATCAAACGCGCGAGCATGTCGCGCCCGAGATAGTCGGTGCCCAGCGGATGCAGCGCGACCTGCAAACTATCCCCCAGCGCGATATCCGCTGCACTGCCCACGAGGCCCTGGGCGAGAGCCTCATTTACAGTAGTTGTGCGACGTACATCAACCCGCAGTGTTTCCGCTACGGTGCCCGGGCGACCATTTTCAGCCAGTGCCACGACCGAGTAGTAATACGTGCCAGGCCGCAGGTCGAGACGATCCTCGAAATTGAGAGTGCTGTTATCAAAAAATTCACCCAGCGGAATACCATAGGCGCGCTCGGGTCCCACTGGATACAGATTGCGATACACCCGATGTCCATAAGCACCTGGCAGCCCCGCCCATTGCAGGCGCACCGATTGCGTTGTGGCTGTGTCTGCCAACTGCAGCTCGGCAACTGTTCCGGCGGGGATAACCCAGGGTGTGTACTCTGCAACCACCAGTGCACTGCGATCCCGTCCCGGTGGCACACTGATCTGATCCAGATCTTGTGCCGCTGGATTCACTGACCACAGCACCGGACCCAGCAGCGTGAGAATCAACAAGCTGATGACAATAAAGAGTGAAACCAACGCGCGCCGGTTGGACTGCAATCGAATCCGCGCGTCCTGCCAATAGGACAGCGACGGTCGCGACAGGGTCTGGGCGTGTTCAGTGCTGGCCTGGCGGGCAAATTCAGCAGCGGCAATTCCGGTCATCAGCTCATCCTCACGCGGGGATCGATGAAGCCGTAGATCACGTCAACCAGAATTACCATAAAGACGAGGAAAGTCCCGTAAAACACCGTAGTACCCATAATCACCGTGTAATCCAGCTGTTGCACCGCCTCGACGAAGAAGCGACCGAGGCCGGGAATGGCGAACACGATCTCGACCACGAAACCACCAGTGGTAATGGCGGCGATGGACGGTCCGAGCACGGTAATCACCGGCAGTACCGCATTACGCAGTTGATGCCTGGCGAATATCCGCGCCGGCGGTACCCCCTTCGATTTCGCCGTGCGTACGAAATCGGAGTTAACGATCTCCAGCATGGAAGAACGCATCAGACGCGTGAGATATGCCATGGTCGATAGCCCCAACACGAGTGCCGGCACTAACATATGATAAATGGTTCCCCAGCCGGCCACTGGCAGGACTGTAGTTCCCGCCAGGTTGTTAAGAGTCACGATGCCAAGCTGGCTGATCGCGGCAATCACGAAACTTGGCACCGAGATGCCGAGTATCACCAGAAACATGATCAGGTAGTCGGGCAGACGATTGCGATACAAGGCCGTTAAGGATCCCCACAGAATGCCACCCACAGCGGCGATGATCACCGCGAGCACGCCGAGAATGGCCGACACCGGAAAATGCTCGCGAATGATGTCATTGACCTCGCGATTTTCCTGCGCGAAGGAGATACCAAAATCACCGCGAACAATATTTTTCAGATAGATGAAGTACTGGGTAGTAACCGGTTGGTCGAGGCCGTATTTGGCCTCGAGGTTGGCGCGAATAGTGGGAGTCGTGGCACGCTCATTTAACAGGGGATCACCGGGCACATTGTGCATGGCGAAGAAAGTCGCGGTGGCTATAAACCAGACCGTGATCAATCCCTGTATCAAGCGCTTGCCGATATACCACAACATGATGTCTGACTCGCTCAGTTACTGCATTGCGATTTGGCGTATTCGTTAGTCAGACGAAACATCAATGTACGCATAGTTATAGTCTATTTCCGGTCCAACCGAACGCCGCCGAAATCCCTTCAGACGCGGATCGACCACGAATGACCAGCCCCGTTCATACATGGGAATCATCGCTACGTCATCGTAGACGAGTTGTTGAATTCTGCCGAAGGCATCCATGCGCTCCTTCTGGTCGAGCGAGGTCTGGGCAATTCGTACATCAGCATCCATGTCGGCGCTCGCGTAGCGTCCGCGATTCTGCAGGTTCCAGGATGCGAAGAATTCGCCATAAGTGAGCGCATCGTCATAGTCCGGCGCCCAGCCAGCGACGGTAATGTCAAAATCGCCTGCGGTCATTTTCGCGAGCCGCTGTTTGAAGATCTGTGAATCGATACGAATCTCCAATCCGAGCCGCTGGCGATACAGTTCCTGATAATAGGTCGCCGCCAGTTGTGATACTGGCTGCGCATCGACGAGCAACACCAGCGGCGGAATGGCAGCAAGGCCCAGTTCCTGCTTCGCCAGCTCCAGATGATGGCGCGCCTTCTCCAGATCCATCTGGTGTTTGGGGGCCGCATATTCTTCACGGAATTTCTCTTTAACACCGCCTACCCAAACCGGAAACAGGCTCGCTGCCGGCAGGAAAGCAGCATCCTTCAATGCCTTGTTAACGAGTTCGACAGGATCCTGCGCATAGAGCATTGCCTTGCGCAGATTCAGGTTGTCAGTGACCCTTCCTGGCCGGTGATTGAACACCACAAAAAACACGGTGCCATCCATCGCCCGATCGATCTGCCAGTGCGCGGCCATGGCACTCGGCAACATCGGTGACTCCAGATGCGTGTCGGCAATCTGTCCATCCTTGAACAGGTTCAGTTTCGCGTTCGTATCAGCAGTGATGTACGCCACGCGAATCTCATCCAGAAAGCCGCGCTTGTCGTTCCAGTAGTACGGGTTCTTCTTCCAGATCATCGACGCGCTATGCACCCATTCGGTAATCATGTAAGGACCGTTATAGAGCAGCTCATCGGCGTCGGCGCCATAGCGACCGTCGGTGCGCTCATAGAAATCTTCACGCACCGGGAAATAGGTTACGAACGCAACCAGCTTGTCGAAATACGGTGTCGCCTGTTCGAATTCCACTTCCAGTAATCGATCATTGACCGCGCGCACGCCGAGCGTCTCTTTCGGTAGTTGTCCGGTATTGATCGCTTCGGCATTTTTGATGGAATAAAAGATGAAGGAATATTCAGACGCAGTGGCAGGATCAATGGCGCGTTTCCAGGCGAATTCGAAATCGTGCGCGGTAACCGGTTGCCCATCACTCCAGCGTGCATCCTCACGCAGCCAGAATGTGGCGCCGTCGGTGCGAATCTCCCAACGCTCAGCCACGCCGGGCGTTAACTGTGCTTCCTCGTCATAGGCAATGAGCCCTTCGAAGGCATGGGACAGGACGATAACGCTGGCACCGTCGGTAGAGCGGCCCGTGTCAAGCTGCGGCGGCTCTTCGCGCAACGCAATGGTGATCGAATTGTTGGCAACATTAATGCCCATGTCAGCGCCATTGCTGCCAGTATGACCGGCGGCGATAGCCAACAGGTAAACCACCACAGCAAGCGTCACTACGGCATATAGCGCATAGACCGCGAGCTGCTTGCCCGCTGAACGCGTGAAGTTATCGTTCCTGTCCGCAATTGGCGTACTGTTTTCGATCATGGCGATCCATCTCTACAACAAAATCGAGGATACCTTAGTCCCCTGCCTGCAACAACCGAAGGGCTGGCAGAGGGCCATTGCTGGCTTAGATGAGTGTGCGAACGACGTGAAACAGTGATCCGAGCACCAGAATTACATTGGCGACGAAACCCAACAGAAAACCCGGTCCGCGTTTGGCAGCGTCTTTTACATAGCCCAGGAAATACAGGGGACGCCCAACCAGAAACAGCACACCAATTCCGGCAGCCCAGGTGGGGCTGGAGTAATGACTGAAGATCAGTATCGCCGGAATGAAAATCACCAATTGTTCCAGCGTGTTCATCTGCACGCGATAATAGCGCTCGAAATCCGCATTGCCCGATACGGCGGGAGCGGCGACTCCAAACTTGCCTCGTGCCCAACCGACAAAGCCGGTAAACACCATATATTCAATCAATGCCACTGTGATTACTAATGCGACCGATTCCATTTTAATTCCCCCTGGTTGTAATTGTGTAGCGGATCTCATTGAGCGCACAAAATTGTGTGCAGATAAGGTTTATTAGTTCTTTTCTACTGCATTATTTTTTACTTCGTTTCATTAATGCGTGACAGATATTCCTGCGAGTTCGTCGACTCTATGTGCGGGAATTTGATTGAAGAATGCATATCCCGCATGCGTATGTTAAGCAAACCGTGCGCGGAATATAACAGGGAATCTGTGATGATATTGTCCATATCACATTCCTTCGCCAATTTCAGAATGCGATCAAAACCTACGACAAAATTTTCCGAATGCCGCTGTCTGATCTCCGTGCCATAAAACAGCTCTTTCATCTGCTCAGCATTGAGTATCGTTTGCATGACGAGAAACATGCGGGAAAAAACCTCAAAATCGCCGCTGGCAAACTGCTTCCACATATCGCCCAATTGCTCCGAGTTGTAGTTGTTATTACCTACCGGACCCTGACTGGAAATAAACAGCAGACCCGAAATCGCTCCAAGCTGGCGGCGAGTGCCGTCGGCTATCTTGAAGAACGTCTCCTGACGCGCATTGAGTTATGTTGCTGCTATCGCCTGAGTCTGTTTTTCCGAATTCAGGTTATTGCAGCGCAATTCCTCATTGTTCTGGGCCAACACTGACTGCTGGATAAACAAGCCGATGACCAGCCAGAGGAATGCGAGAAAGCCGAAGGCGCCTTCGAGGAAGGTACCCATTTCCTCTATCGACAAATCAATGAATGAGCCCCAACCCACATTGCGGGCGATGTAGATTCCCAGAAAGACGAACCACAAGAAGGTGAGTATCAGGCCAAATATAATGCGCCAGTCTCTCGGTAGTTTGGGTAGTTCGATCCGTTGCAAGCAGGAATTCCTCGATCATGGCGCTCGCAGAAAGCGCAATTCGATGTGCTACTAGTGGGGATTGATAGTAGTCGAAGCCTTGGCAATGGTCTACTTCGAGTGCGCTTAGGGCTGCTAGCTCTATCCTTTGGAACTAATCCTTCGAGTCGCACTACGGACTGCCAGCTCCAACCACTGGCGCCGGCCCTCCGGGCTGCCCTCGCTGCGCCTTTGACGTGGTCTCCACTGGCAGTCCGTAGTGCTAGTCGATCGAGCACATATGAATGATCAGGTGGCTTCGAAAGAAGAGTAATTCAAGTTTCGAGTTTCGTATTTGGTATTTCGCGTTCGAGTTCTGCTTTTCAATTTGCAGAGTGGGAACTGCGAGCGCAGGGTTAGGGGATTGTGTTGGCTCGGCGATCCAAGCGCAGCACCGACTGACCGAGGAAGACCGCCTTACAGGGCTTCCGACCGAGGGAGGGCACCCCGGAGGGGGCAAGCTGCCGAGCGGACACAAACCCCTTACCCGGCGCGATCCAGCCACATCAATTTAACCTAAGCGATCCAGCCGCATCAAATAACCCAAAGTGAAATGAATCCCGCCCCATCTATTGTCCGTGATTTCGTCGTGAAATTTCGGGCACATCACGTATAATCCTGCCTAACCTTGCAAGCGAGCTTTTAACAATATGGCAAAGAAAAAAACCACCGGCTTCGATTTTGAGAATGCGCTGGAACAACTGGAGGCGCTGGTCACTGCGATGGAAGCCGGTGAGCTCAGTCTGGAAGAATCGCTGCACGCATTCGAAAAAGGCATCAAGCTGACCCGCGAATGCCAGACCGCATTGAAGCAGGCAGAACAGAAAGTACAGGTCCTGATCAACGAAAATGGTGATACCGAACCGCTCGATATCGACGTTACCGACGCTTGAATTCCGCCAACAAACCAAGCCACAAGTACCTATGAGCGCTAATCCCTCCCAGGCCTTCGAACAATTTCTGATTGAAAGTCAGCAGCGTGTGCAACAGCTACTCGCAGACCAGTTTGCAACTGCGGCCCCCAGTCTGCGCTTAGGCCAGGCCATGGCGTATGCAAGCTTGGGCAGCGGCAAGCGGATTCGACCGGTGCTGGTGTACGGCAGTGCCCTGGCGGTTGGCGGCCAGCTTAATGTCGCTGCAGATCGAGCGGCCGCGGCGGTGGAGCTCATTCACAGTTACTCACTGGTGCACGATGACTTGCCGGCCATGGATGACGATGCGCTGAGACGGGGTCAGCCCACGGTACATAAAGCTTTCGATGAGGCCACTGCCATCCTGGTAGGGGATGGCCTGCAAGCACTCGCTTTCAACTTATTGAGTAAGCCGGACGCGGGCATGCAGTCGGCAGCGCAACTGCAGATGATCAACATTTTGAGTGATGCCGCAGGCGCGCTGGGCATGGTGGGTGGCCAGGCACTGGATTTCGAGGCCATGGGTAAAAGCGCGACCCTTGCGCAACTGGAAACCATGCATATGCTCAAGACCGGGGCCTTGATTCGCGCCAGCGTCTTGCTGGGAGGCTTGAGTCACGCCGGTACCAGCCCGGCCCAATTGTCAGCGCTGGAACTGTATGCCAACAATATCGGCCTGGCGTTTCAGGTGCGGGACGACATTCTCGATGAGACCAGCGATACCCTGACTCTGGGCAAGCCACAAGGCTCGGATCGCGCCTCGAACAAGCCGACTTACCTGACTTTGCTGGGCGTTGCCGGTGCCCGCGACAAGGCCAAAGCCCTGGCCCAGGCGGCAATTGCGGCCCTGGAAAGGTTTCCGGCAGCGGCCAACCATTTACGCACTCTTGCTTCCTATATAGTCAGCCGCTTGCATTAACCCCGAACTATCCCAAGTCGATTTCCGCACAAACTCGGAATTAAGCTGCCGTTAGTTTACCATTCGCCAACTCTGGAGTTGAAATAGTCCGATGCTTGAAGAAATACCCCTAACCCGGCCCAGCACACCATTGCTGGATGCCATCGACAGTCCGGCTGCTTTGAAGCTGCTGGAGCTGGCACAGCTCACGCAGCTGGCAGATGAATTGCGCCTGTTTCTGTTGTATGCCGTCGGCCAGACCGGCGGGCATCTTGGCGCCGGCCTCGGCGTGGTGGAGCTGACCATCGCCCTGCACTACGTATTTAACGCCCCGGATGATCGCCTGGTGTGGGACGTCGGGCACCAGGCCTATCCCCACAAAATACTTACCGGTCGCCGCGACCGCATGTTAACCATTCGCCAAACCGGCGGCCTCGCTGCCTTCCCCAGTCGCAAGGAAAGCGCCTACGATGCCTTCGGCGTCGGCCATTCCAGCACCTCGATCAGCGCCGCACTTGGCATGATGCGGGCTGCGCAATTACAGGGTCGCAAGCAACATACAATTGCCATTATTGGTGATGGCGCCATGACCGCGGGTATGGCCTTTGAGGCGCTGAATCACGCCGGGCATCTGGATGACAACATCCTCGTCATACTCAACGACAATAATATGTCGATCTCCAATAATGTCGGTGGCCTCTCCAGTTATTTCGCCCGCATGTGGGCCAGCAAGCCCTACAACTTTATTCGCACCGGCAGCAAACGCATGCTGTTGAAGATTCCACCGGCATTGAAGGCGGCCCATCGTGCCGAGGAATATATGAAGGGCATGGTGTCACCTGGCACTCTTTTCGAAGAAATTGGTTTCAACTACATCGGTGTGATCGATGGCCATGACACGCTGGGTCTGGTTGACATCCTGAAGAACATCAAGACCCTGCGCGGTCCGCAGCTGCTGCACATCGTCACCCAGAAAGGCAAGGGCTACGCCGCCTCGGAAAATGATCCCTACGGCATGCATGCCATCAACAAGATCAGTCCGGCTCCGAAAATGAAAGGCGCGGAGGCAACGGGCAGCGCCAAGCCCGAGGCCTCCCTGCTCACAGCTCCAACCTATTCACAGGTCTTTGGCGACTGGCTCTGTGACATGGCGCAACAGGACGCACTACTGGTTGGCATAACACCCGCTATGGGTGATGGCTCCGGCATGAAGCGCTTCGCCGAAATATTTCCTGATCGTTTTCACGATGTCGCCATTGCCGAGCAGCACTCGGTAACCTTTGCCGCCGGCATGGCCTGCGATGGCCTCAAACCCATCGTCGCTATTTACTCTACATTCCTGCAACGGGCCTACGACCAGCTCATTCACGATGTCGCCCTGCAGAATCTCGACGTGTTGTTCGCGATCGATCGCGCCGGCCTGGTGGGCGAAGACGGCCCCACCCATGCCGGCAGTTTTGATCTCAGTTACTTGCGCTGCATCCCGAATATGATTGTTATGACCCCGAGCGACGAGAACGAGACTCGCAAGTTATTAAACACCGGCTACCGCCATGTCGGCCCGACTGCGGTACGCTATCCCCGCGGCAAAGGCCCGGGAGTTGCAATCGACCTGAGCCTGGAGCCAGTGACTATTGGCAAGGCTGTCTCCCGCCGCCAGGGCAAATCCGTTGCCATTCTTGCCTTCGGCAGCATGGTTGCTCCGGCCATGCAGGCAGCCGAGATTCTAAACGCCAGTGTAATCGACATGCGTTTCGTAAAGCCGCTCGATGAAGATCTCATCGGCGACATGGCGGCCAGTCACCAACTCATCGTCACCATCGAGGAAAACGCGGTAATGGGCGGCGCCGGCTCTGCTGTCAACGAATTCCTGCTGCAATCCAATTACCACATCCCGGTATTGAATCTCGGCCTCCCCGACCGCTTCCTCGACCAGGGCAAAGTCCCGGAAATGCTCGCTGCGGTGTCTCTGGACAGAGATCACATCATCAGTGCCATCAAGGCCAAACTCAAAGCCTGCAAAATACGCAGCGAAGCGGTGTAATGGATTATCGGGATCCGCGAAACAAAAGATCCTTTGCTTGAATCCTCAAGCCAGATTGTCTACAGTTCGCCCACCTGTAACAGGTGCCAGTCTCTGTAGCGATTCAGAACTGGTTAAACGGGAAGTCCGGTGAGTGTTTTAATCAACATCAGACCGGCGCTGCCCCCGCAACGGTAAGTCACTTCGAGTTTTCATTGCTCGACCTGATGAGCCCGACACCGGCCTGAAACAGACTACGTCATTGCCTGGCAATGACATCAACGATGCAGCGGAGGGCTCATCGGTAGTCGGATTCCTTGCTTCGGCAATCTACCCGCTACTATCCTGTCTCTCCCTCATGAAAACTTTTTCATCGAGGATTTTTACAATGAAGTCTTTTCCTTTATCGCTGTTTGTAGCGAGTTTTGCCCTGTGTTCAACCTCAGGTTTCAGCCAGACCAGCAGCCAGGAAATTCTGGTGACCGCCAATCGGGTTCCGCAACCAGCCAATGTCATCATGGCCGCCACGACGGTTATTGATCGCGAAACCATTCGCCGGTCGCTGGCACAGAATCTGGTGGAACTGTTGTCCGGTCTGCCTGGCATGCAGCTCGCACCATCGGGCGGACTGGGCGCACAGACCAGCTTGTTCCTGCGCGGCACCGACTCCGACCATACCCTGATTCTCATTGACGGCGTTCAGGTCAGCACCAGTACCGGCGCGGCCGGGCGTCTTGAGTTCATACCGCTGGACCAAATCCAGCGCATCGAGATCGTACGTGGACCTCGATCCAGTATTTACGGTTCGGAAGCGATTGGCGGGGTGATGAATATCATTACCACTGCGACTGTAGAGCAGGATTTCGCCGGCAATATGTCCTTGATAGCCGGCACTGAAAACAGCAGCAATGCCAATTTCGGGATCAGCGGCAGGACGGGTAACACCAGTCTGGCGCTGGACGCTTCGAGTCGACAAACAGATGGCATCAGCGCGACCAACAACGGCAATCCTGATGACGACGGCTATGAAAATGATTCGATGGCTTTATCGATGACCCATGGTTTCAGCGACACCATCGGCTTCACAGCGAGCTATTCCGCTTTTGATACCAAGTCAGATTACGATGACGGCGAAGTCGATGGCGAAAGTCAGCAATTTGCGCTCGGACTCGATTTTTTACTGACAGAAAACTGGCGCAGCAGCCTGAATGTCGAGCGATTCGCCGAAGACAATGATGATGTGGGTGCTTTCGGGACCACCAACAGTAATTCCGAGAACAGTGGGTTCAGTTGGCGCAACACTCTCGCACTGAATCTCGCCAATACGCTGGCTTTCGGCGTGGATCTGCAAGAACAGAAACTGGAGTACTCCAGCTTTGGTGCGGTACAGACGGATACTTCACGTGACAATAACGGTATTTACGGTGTGCTTTTGCATGAAGGAGCGGTCGCAGACCTGACGGTTTCGCTGCGCAACGATGACAATGAGCGATTCGGTAATCATGCCACTGGCAGCATTGCGCTGGGACGCGACTTCACCGAAGATTTGCGCGCATGGCTCAGTTATGGCACCGCATTCAAGGCGCCGAATCTGATCGATCTGTATGTGGATTTTCCGTCGTTTTTCTATTTTGCCAATCCTGACCTGGAGCCGGAGACGTCCAAAAACCTGGAACTGGGCTTGCAGGGAGCCGCGGCAGGAGTGCAATGGCAACTGAATGTGTTTCGTAATGAAATCGAAGACCTGATTACCACCGATGCGACCTTTACCACCCTGGCCAATGTGCAAGAGGCGCGCATCAATGGGATCGAGGCGAGCATAGCGACAGAAGTTGCCGAGTGGCAGCTGAGCCTGGCGCTGACCGCCCTCGAACATGAAAACCGCAATACCGGCAATCCCTTGCTGCGTCGACCTGACGAGACGCTTGCGCTGAATATAGCGCGGGATTTTGGCAATTTTGATGTCGGATTGAATCTGCTGGCACAAAGCGAGCACGCGGATTTGAATCCAGTGACCTTCGGCAGTTCCACTGTCGGCGGCTATGCACTAGCCAATCTAGTGGCCGGTTACCGAATAAGCAATGCTATGAACCTGCGTCTGCGGATCGGCAATTTGTTTGACCGGGACTATCAGATCGTCGACGGCTTTAATACCTATGGCCGCACCGCGCAACTGTCTTTCGACTATAGTTTTTAGGAGGCGACCATGATCATGCATAAAATTCGGGCGCACCGGGAAGTTTTGTTTCTGCTTGGTCTGGTGGTTTTGAGCGCCGTGCTACCCCATCCGGACAATGTCACGCCAATTGGAGCGCTGGGATTGTTTGCCGGGGCTTATATGCGCCAGCGCGTATTTTTGTTGTTGCCGGCAATTGCCGCATTGATCGCTGATCTTGCGACTGTGGGTGTCTATAGCCTGTTGATCATGACGTTTGTCTATGGCGGGCATTTACTGTCGTCGCTGTGCGGACGTTATCTGGTAGATAGACGCAAACTGCCATCTCGATTGCCACTGGGCATTCTTGCTGCGTCGTTCGGTTTCTATCTGGTTTCCAATATCGGCAACTGGTGGGTCTATCAGCCACCTACGGTGGCCGGCGTAATTGAATGTTGCGCCGCCGGTCTGCCCTATCTGTTCCGCACCTTGCTGGGCAACGCCATGTATGGACTGTTGTTCTTCGGCTGCTGGGAACTCGTGAATCGCAAAATGTCTGGAGACCAGAAGCTTGCCCGTTCCTGATCCCCGCATCGTCTCCCTGCTACCCAGTGCTACCGAGATTGTCTGTGCGCTGGGCCTGCAGGAACATCTTGTCGGCGTGAGCCACGAATGTGATTTTCCGATCGGCGTTGAAACGCTGCCCAGAGTCACCCGCACGGCCATACCCAAGGGTCTCGACAGCCTGGCGATCGACAACACAGTGCGCGAGTTATTGCAGACCCAGGCTGCGCTGTATCACTTGAATGAAGAAATTCTCGCTGAATTAAAACCGGAGTTTATCGTCACCCAGGCGCTGTGTGATGTCTGCGCGGTATCGGCTGAGGAAGTAAACAGCGTGGCCTGTCGACTGCCGGGTCAACCCAAAGTAATCAACCTGGAACCCATGAGCCTGGCTCAAGTATTCGAGACGATTGCGCTATTGGGGACAGCAACCCAACGGCAACAACAGGCGGATCGCGTATTACAGTTATTACAGGGGCGGGTTGCTGCTGTTACTTCCCGCACAGCATCCATTCCGGTAACTGAAAGACCACGAGTCGCGATATTGGAATGGATAGATCCGCTGTTCAATGCCGGACACTGGACACCGGAACTGGTGTCGATGGCAGGAGGTATCGATTGCCTCGGCAATGCCAATCAACCCTCGCGTCAGATAGCAGCCAAAGACCTGATTGATTCCAATCCGGACGTGGTATTTATCGCGCTGTGTGGTTTCGACATGGCGCGCACCGCCGAGGATCTGCCATTGCTGAAAAAGATACCAGGCTGGGAAGCATTACGCTGCGTGCAGCAGGGATGGGTCTACTATACCGACGGTAACGCCTATTTCAGCCGGCCAGGGCCACGTTTGGTAGACAGTCTGGAAATACTTGCACACACTCTATTTCCACACCTACATCCAAACCTGCATCCAAACCTGCATGCATCTGCCGCAGTAGCCGGTAAACTACCGAGCAATTGATCTGACAATACTTCCTGGAGCATACAGTGGCTGAACCTGAGTCCGACAAGTCCGCCCGCAACGCCCGCCACAAAAAAGCAATGCAGCGCAAGAAGGCGCATATCGATGCCAACATCGCGGCGGCAACTATCGACAAGGGTCTGCTCGTGGTCCTCACCGGCAACGGCAAGGGCAAGAGTTCCTCAGCATTTGGCATGCTGGCACGCAGCGTGGGTCATGGCCTGCGCTGCGGCGTCATCCAGTTCATCAAGGGCCAATGGCAATGCGGCGAACAGATGTTATTTGGTGAGCATCCACTGGTTGAGTTTCACGTGATGAACACCGGCTTTACCTGGGACACACAGGATCGGGACAAGGACATCGCCGCCGCATTGAGCACCTGGGACAAGGCGAGCGCCATGCTCGCTGACGCATCCATCAATGTGGTGATTCTCGACGAACTCACCTACATGCTGACCTATGGTTATCTGGACAAGGAAATGGTGCTCACCGCTCTCAAAAACCGCCCGCCCGGACAACACGTCATCATCACCGGCCGCAATGCCTCGAAGGAACTAATTGAAATGGCTGACACCGTTACCGAACTCGAGGAAACCAAACACGCTTTCTATGATGGCGTGAAGGTGCAGAAGGGCATCGATTACTGAACCATGGCATACCTTCTACCGAATAAAAGTCTGCTCGCGGCGCTTACGGTTTGCAGCAGCTTGCTGTTGTGCACGCATAGCCTTGGTGCTGCGGTCTCCAGCAGCGATGACGAAGGCACCCTGATCGAATTGTCCCAACCCGCCACCCGGATTATTTCACTGGCACCATCGCTGACCGAGATTCTGTTTGCGGCTGGCGCCGGTGAGCACATCGTCGGGGTGGTAAATTACAGCGACTATCCCGCCGCGGCGAACGCGATCCAGATTGTTGGGCGGCACGATTTACTGGACATGGAGCGCATCCTGCAACTGGACCCGGACCTCATCGTCGCCTGGCAGTCCGGCAATCCCCGTGCCTCCGTCGCACGCTTGCGCGCATTGGGACTCGCGGTGTACATCGCCGAACCAAAGCAACTAGAGTCCATTCCCTCAAACATCGAACGCCTCGCCGCACTCACTGGTACCAGCATAATTGGAGATCAGGCGGCCGCGAATTTTCGACGTACGCTGGCGACGCTCACAGCGACGTACCGGGACACGGCACCGGTGAGCGTGTTTTATCAGGTGTGGGACCAGCCGCTGATTTCCGCAGGCGGTATCGAATTGATCAATGACATCATCACACTGTGCGGTGGTCGCAATATTTTTGCCGACATCGCACTGGTCGCGCCGAAAGTCAGCATCGAGGCGGTACTGGCGCGCAATCCCTCGGCGATTATCGCCAGTGGCATGGATATCGAACGGCCGGAATGGCTGGATGACTGGACCCGCTGGCCAGCTATTACTGCGGTCAGCAACAATAATTTATTTTTCGTGCCGCCGGAATTATTACAGCGGCATACACCGCGGGCATTGCTCGGCGCGCAAATGATGTGTGAGCAGATTGCCCAGGCGCGCGCTTCACTCGCCAACTAGGAGGCTGTCGGACTCAGGCGATCGTAGCGAGCAAGGTGGGAGAGCGAAGCCTCCTAGGCAAGGGTATGGTGAAACACCAGACTGGCATCGGTACGGTCGGAATCTGCCGTCAGGCGAATGCGACTAAAACTGGCAAACGGAATATGCAGTGGCTGACTGCGATTCAGCGGCATGCCCAGCACCGTCGGCAGAATCACCCGCAGCACGCCACCATGTGTCACCAGTAATACATGGCTGCCATCGGGTAGCGCGGACAAATTCTGCCAAGCCTGCAAGACCCGATCCTTGAAGCTGATGAAGTCTTCTCCGTTCGGCGGCACCAGTCGTGACATGTCCTTGCGAAACTCCCGAAACATCGGCACTGCCTGCTCACGCCAATTCTGCAAGGGCATGCCGTCCCAGTCACCGTAGTCTATTTCTTGCCAGCTGGCTTCCTCACGCAGTGCCAGCCCAAGATCCTGAGCAATGAAGCGAGCGAAAGCACTGCATCTCTGCAGTGGCGAAGTCACGACATGCGTCCACAGGTTTTGCTGATCACGGCCTGCAACGTGTCTAATCGCATTACGCATCTGCTGCCAGCCCAATTCCGTGAGGCAGTGATCGACCCGCCCGCGCAGCACGTCGCCGCCCTCGGGCTCGCCGTGGCGCAACAGATCAATGGTTATTTGCTTTGGAGTGGCCGGTTTCACGCAGGGGGCTCAAGGTTCAGGGCGTCGGGTTAAGGCTGCAATACGGCAGCTACTTGATATGCCCCATTTTCATGATTTTTACCGACAGATAACTTTCGTTATGGGGATTGGCAGCGGTGTGAATCGGTACGATCTCGGTAACATCAATGCCCATGTCTTTCAGCGCGTCGACCTTGCGCGGATTGTTGGTGAGCAGACGTACCTGTTTGACGTTGAAGTAGTCCAGCATGGGTTTGCAGATCTGGTATTCACGACTGTCTGGCTCGAAACCCAGTTGCACATTGGCTTCCACCGTGTCGGCACCGGAGTCCTGCAAGGCGTACGCCTTGATCTTGTTCAGCAGGCCGATGCCGCGACCTTCCTGGCGCAGATACAGAATGAGACCACGTCCGGCGGCCGCGACACTCTCCATCGCACTCTGCAATTGCGGGCCGCAATCACAGCGCAGACTGAACAGGGAATCACCGGTGAGACACTCGGAATGAATGCGGCACAACAATGGCCCACCATGTTCCAGATCACCCAGCGCCAGAGCCACGTGTTCCTTGCCAGTCTCTACGTCTTCGAAACCATAGATCGTGAATTGTCCCCACTGCGTCGGTAATACCGCGGAAGCTACAAAATTGACTGTCAACAGCAAATCCTCGTTTCTAAAACACTTATCTCTAAAACACCTATTTCCAAAACAACAGCATCAGGCGATCAACACGACCACAGCCTGTATGCACAGGGCGGCCATTATACCTGCTAACACATCATCAAGCATGATGCCGAAGCCACCTTTAACCTGTTGATCGACCCATTTAATGGGCCAGGGCTTGAATATGTCCAGCAGGCGGAACAGGACAAATCCCACGATTGGCCAGAACCAGGCCTGCGGTGCCATGAACATGGTTATCCAGTAGCCGACGAATTCGTCCCACACGATGCCGCCATGATCATGTACTCCAATATCTGTTGCGGTCTTGCCACACAGCCAGATGCCCAACAGGAAACTCACTCCAATCAAGCACACATGCATCCAGAAACCGAGCGGCGACAACAACAGGTATATAAGCATGGCGACGAGCGTGCCAGCAGTACCCGGCGCCTTTGGCACCGCACCACTGCCGAATCCGAAGGCGAGAAAATGAATCGGGTTGCGCCAGATTGATCGTGGTATTGCTGTCATGTGTTTGCCATTGCTTAAAAATGCCGGAACGCTGCCGGCTCGATCGCGCGCGTCGAGCCATCGGCATCGACACCATGCAGTGCGGTGCCAGCCACAATAGCTCCGATGCGGGTAAACGCTATTCCGGTGGCCGCTGCGGCGGCCTCCGCCGCGGCGCACTGCGCAGGCGCCACGGTAACACAAAGTTCGTAGTCATCGCCCCCATAAAGAGCGGCGCGCTGGCAATTGCTGGCGGACATGCAGGCGCGGGCGGCATCGGAAAAAGGCAGCGCTGACAGCTGTAGCAAGCTACCTACTCCGTTCGCCCGCAATATATGACCCAGATCGCCCGCCAGGCCATCGGAGATATCGATACCACTGCTGACATAGGGCGCCAGTGCCTGCGCGAGCGCGATGCGCGGTTCCGGTTGATAGTAGGCTGCATGCAGGTATAACAGGTGTTGCGCAGTGGCTGCGCCAGGTTGCAGTTGCATCGAGTCGCCGAATTGCGTCGCTAGTCCCAGGCTGGCCAGAGCGATGGCACCATCACCGAGACTGCCGCTGACATAGATTTGATCGCCGACCTTGGCTCCGCTTCTGCGCATTACCCGGTCGGGTGCTACCAGACCTTGTACCTGGATCGCAATATTGAGTGGTCCGCGGGAGATATCGCCGCCCACCAACGGGCAATTAAATGCCCGCGCCAGTTGCAGCAAGCCGCTGCTGAAGCCCGCTAACCATGCATTGTTCGCAGCAGGCAGGGTGAGACCGAGAGTAAAGCAAAAGGGTTCGGCTGCCATCGCCGCCAGGTCGCTGAGATTCACCGCGAGTGCGCGCTGCGCGACCAATGCCGGGTCCGCCTGTGGCGGAAAATGAATGCCTTCCACCAGCACATCCATCGACATAACCAGCAATTTGTCCGCCGGTACATTCAATAGCGCGCCATCATCCCCTATACCGAGTGTGACACCGGCACGGGGAAATTGCAGACCAGACTCGGCAAAATAACGCCGAATAATTTCGAACTCTGAAGGAATCATGGCCCCGCTTCAGCCCCGCTTCTGCTTCAACTCCAAAGGCCGCAACACTGGCGCCAGTTTGTCCAGTACGCCGTTGATGTACTTGTGGCTGTCGGTAGCGCCAAACATCTTGGCCAACTCCACCGCCTCATTGATAACAACCCGGTATGGCACGTCAATACGATGCGCCAATTCATAGGTACCCAGATAAAGCAACGCATGTTCTATGGGATCAAGTGCCGTGAGGGCGCGGTCAAGCAGCGGAACGAGATACGCATCGAGCGCTGCGGCTTCCTTCGGCACGGCTGTGAGCACTTCCTCAAAATACTCCCAGTCAATCTTGTTGCTGGGGTTTTCTTCGCGGAATTGCTTGATGATGTCCAGGGCTTCACCATCGGCGATCAGCCATTGGTACAAAGCCTGCATTAGCAGACGTCGCGCCTTGCGTCGGTGCGCCAGCGACAAGCGTGGCCGCGCCGAGGTGGTTGACTGGGATTCGTTAGGTGCCACCTAGTGCTCCAGTTGGCGCAGCAAGCTGACCATTTCTATGGCAGTAAGCGCCGCTTCAGCACCCTTGTTGCCTGCTTTGGGGCCAGCGCGTTCGGTGGCTTGCTCGATGTTGTCTACCGTCAGCACGCCGAAGGCTACCGGTTTGCCGGATTGCAGGCTGACCTGACTGATGCCCCGCGCGCACTCGCCCGCAACATATTCAAAATGTGGTGTACCGCCCCGGATGACAGCACCCAAGGCAATGATGCCATCGAAATCATCGCTGTTTGCCAGACTTTGCACCGCCAGTGGCAATTCGAAGGCACCTGGCACTTTGACAATGGTAATGTCCTTGTCCTGTACACCATGCTTCTTCAATTCAGCGAGGGCGCCATCCAGCAGACGATCGACGATAAAGCTGTTAAAACGCGCGGCGGCAATGGCAAAGCGGGCAGGCACAATCTGGTAATTGCCTTCAATGGTCTTGATCGTACTCATGGTGAATTCCTGCTAATCGGTTTTGCTCTGCTGGATCGAGTTTTGCTGGTTCCAGTCACTGCTTGAACTGGACGAAGTCGACAACTTCAAGATCGAAACCGGAGATGGCATTGAATTTCGCCGGATAGCTCAACAGCCGCATCTTGCCGACACCGAGATCGCGCAATATTTGCGAGCCGGTACCGATGGTCAGATCATTGCGCGGAATATTGCTGCGACTGGTACCGTGGCCATTGGCTAAGGCGGCGGCGATGGTTTGTTCCAGATCCTGCCCATAATCGTCGCCGGATAATAGCACAGCCACGCCCTTGCGTTCCCTGGCGATTTGCTCCAGCGCACCGCTGAATGACCAACTCGTACGCTCAGCCGTATACACGTCGCAAATATCACGCAGCGTATTGGGTATATGCACCCGCACCAGCACCGGATCATCAGCCACAATCTTGCCCATAGAAAATGCGATATGGGTGCTGCCACTGATGGAGTCGAGATATCTGTGCACCGTGAACTCGCCATACTTCGTTTGCATTGGGTTCGATTCGAGTCGGGTAATGGTGCGCTCATTGGCGATGCGATAATGAATCAGATCCACGATCGTGCCGATTTTCAAGCCGTGTTTCTTCGCGAATTTTTCCAAATCAGGACGGCGCGCCATGCTGCCATCTTCATTCATGATCTCCACGATTGCGGCCGCTGGCGCGTAGCCCGCCATGCGTGCCAGATCACAGCCGGATTCGGTGTGACCGGCGCGGCGCAGCACGCCACCAGGCTGCGCCATGATCGGAAAAATATGACCTGGCTGCACGATATCGCGCGCCACAGAATCACGAGCGACAGCAGCCTGAATGGTGCGGGCGCGATCGGCGGCAGAAATACCGGTGGTTACTCCGGTGGCCGCTTCGATGGAAACAGTAAAATTGGTGTTATAGAGTGTGTTGTTCTCATTCACCATCAAAGGCAACTTCAGAAATTCACAACGATCCCTGGTGAGCGTCAGGCAGATCAGGCCGCGCGCATTGGTCGCCATGAAATTTATGTCTTCTGTGCGCACGCGCTCGGCGGCAATGATCAGATCGCCTTCGTTTTCGCGGTCTTCATCATCCATCAATATCACCATCTTGCCCTGGCGAATATCGTCGATGATTTCTTCTACCGAATTCAGTTCCATTCTAGTCTCTGCTGGTATCTTTGAGCAGCAAGCGTTCCAGATAACGTGCGATAACATCCACTTCCAGATTCACCTGTTGCCCAAGCGCGTAATCGCCGATTATTGTTTCATGCTGAGTATGTGGAATCACATTCACGGTGAACGTGGCGCTTTTTGTTTCATTCACCGTCAGGCTGGTGCCGTCGATGCAGATGGAGCCCTTGCCTGCGACATAGCGCGCCAGCGCAGCCGGTACCTCAAAGCGCATGCGCACACTGTTGCCATCCGCTACCGACTCCAGCAATTTGCCAACGCCATCGACATGGCCGCTCACCATATGGCCACCGAGTCGCGCAGTCGCAAGCAGCGCCTTCTCGAGATTCACGCGCGAGCCCGACTTGAGCTTGCCCAAGTTGGTGCAGGCCAGCGATTCGTTGGACACATCGGCACTGAAAGAATTCGGCTCCAGCGCCACCACGGTGAGACAGCAACCACTCACCGCGATACTGTCGCCAATGTTCACATCACCAAAATCCAGCTGCTGGCTGGTGATGGTGATGCGCCAATCTGCGCCGGCAGCTTGCCGCAGACTGGTGACCGTACCTGTAGCCTCGATAATGCCAGTAAACATGTCATGCACCGGCCGCTGTGCGCGGCTGCAGGGTCACGCGGATGTCACCGTGCCCGGCCTCACCCACTATTGCTACATCTATTATGTCGAATTCGATGCTGTCCGCCAGGGTTTGCAGCCCGGTGAATTCCACCAGTGCGCGCCCGTCCTTCCCCAGCAGCTTCGGTGCGATATACAGCAGCAACTCATCCACCAGGCCAGCCTCAATGAACGCCGTACTGAGTATGGCACCGGCTTCCACCAGGATTTCATTGCACTCGAAATCGGCGGCGAGGGATTCTAGCACAGAACGCAGCGCCAGCCCGGACCCGGCCCCCGGCAGCGCCTTGAGCGTGACATTGCCCGGATATGCGCTGCTGTCGGTCGTATTAGAGCTGGTACCGAAAATCACGACACTACCCTGCTCCCGCAGAATTCTGGCCGTGGCCGGTGTGCGCCGTCCCGAATCGAGGATAACCCGCAATGGCTGCCGTGACAGGGCCAGCGCATTCGCCTGCAGTGCAGACTGGGACAGGGGCAATTCGGCGCTGCGGACGGTGAGCGCGGGATCATCAGCCAACACGGTGCCGATACCGGTGACGATCGCGCAGCTGTGGGCGCGTAATAATTGGCCATCGGCGCGTGCCGCCGGGCCGGTTATCCACTTGCTGTCGCCATTGGCGAGCGCGGTGCGGCCATCGAGACTCATCGCCAGTTTGAGACGGACATAGGGCAAGCCCTGCTGGTGCCGCCGAAAGTAACCGCGATTCAAATCCATGGCGTCTTGTTCAAAATCTTTTAGGTGATATACCTGGACTCCTGCAGCTTCCAATACTGTAATGCCTTTGCCAGAGACACTCGGATTCGGATCGATGCTGGCAAGCACCACACGTTCGATGCCCGCCGCCAATAATGCCTCGACACAGGGACCAGTACGCCCAGTATGTGCGCAGGGCTCCAGCGTCACGAATGCAGTGGCCGCACGCGCAGCGGCACCAGCCTGGCGCAGGGCGGCAACTTCGGCATGGGCCTGACCGGCAGCGGCGTGCCAGCCCTCGCCCACAAGCTTACGATCCTTCACGATCACACAGCCCACTCTGGGATTGGGAGCTGCGGTAATTACCGTGCGCGCAAGCGCCAGGGCCTGGCGCATATGAACTGGCCAGTCAACAATCTCTGCGCTGAGCGCACTGTTGGAATAAACTTGCATAAGCAGCTGGGGGCAGAACAACCTTATGAGTTTTTGGAGTTGTCCTTGGCGAGACGATCAATTTCCTGACGAAATTCGTTCAGGTCCTTGAAGCTTCTGTACACCGACGCGAAGCGCACGAAGGCTACCTCATCGAGTACGCGCAATTCCTTCATCACCTGTTCGCCAACCGTGCGCGAGGGGATCTCACGTTCGCCGGTAGCGCGCAGGTGCGCCTTGATACGACTGATCGCTTCCTCTACTTTCTCAATACCGACCGGTCGTTTCTCCAGCGCCTTGGTGAGGCCAGCCATCAGCTTGTCTTCATTGAAGGGTTCGCGAATGCCATTCTGCTTGATGATGCGCGGCATCACCAGCTCGGCTGTTTCATAGGTCGTGAAGCGTTCCTCACAGGTGATACATTCGCGGCGGCGCCGCACATGATTGCCTTCCGAGACCAAGCGGGAGTCTATGACTTTCGTATCAACCGCACTACAAAATGGACAATGCATAAAAACCTTAATTCTTGTTAGGACCAGTTACGACCAGCTCGCACTGAACTGCCCAGGTAGTTATCGTTCTGTCTTGATACCAATTCCTATTGATAAACCGGAAAGCGCGCACACAGTGCCAACACTTTCTGCTGGGTTGCCTTGATCAAGGCTTCATTGCCGAGGTCTTCCAGAATATCGCACATCCACGACGTTAATTCACTCGCTTCAGCTTCCTTGAATCCCCGTGTGGTAATAGCCGGCGAACCGATGCGCAAACCACTCGTTACAAACGGCGGCTTCGGGTCATTCGGCACCGCGTTCTTGTTCACGGTGATATTGGCACGGCCCAGGGCAGCATCAGCATCTTTACCGGTAATGCCCTGCTTGATCAGACTCAGCAGAAACAGATGGTCGTCGGTGCCGTTGGATACCACCTCGAAGCCGCGGTCGATAAAACCCTTGGCCATGGCACGGGCATTCTTCAATACTTGTTGTTGATAGGTTTTGAATTCAGGCTGCATCGCTTCCTTGAAGCACACTGCCTTTGCCGCGATCACGTGCATTAACGGGCCGCCCTGGCTTTCCGGAAACACGGCGAAATTCAGCTTTTTTTCCAGTTCCGGGTTCGACTTCGCGAGAATCAGGCCGCCACGTGGACCGCGCAAAGTCTTGTGCGTGGTAGTCGTGGTGACATCGGCGATCTGGACTGGGCTCGGATACACCCCAGCGGCGACGAGGCCAGCGACGTGGGCCATATCGACTAAAAAATAGGCGCCAACGCTATCAGCAATGTCACGAAACCGCTGCCAGTCGATGACACGGGAATAGGCGGAGAAACCCGCTATGATCATCTTCGGCCGGTGCTGCTGCGCCAGAGCCTGCACTTCGTCATAATCGATCTCACCGGTGGCGTTGTTGAGGCCATATTGCACCGCGTTATAGATGCGACCGGAGAAACTGACACTGGCACCGTGGGTGAGATGGCCGCCATGGGCCAGGCTCATACCGAGCACGGTATCACCGGGCTTCAACAGCGCCATGAACACTGCCGCATTCGCCTGGGATCCGGAATGGGGTTGCACGTTGGCATAGTCAGCATTGAACAATTGTTTGGCGCGGGCGATGGCCAGTTGTTCGACGACGTCCACATGTTCACAGCCACCGTAGTAACGCTTGCCCGGATAACCCTCAGCATATTTGTTGGTCAATACCGAACCCTGGGCTGCCATAACCAGCGGACTCGTATAATTCTCGGAGGCAATCAATTCGATATGATGTTCCTGTCGGACCTTCTCCGCCTCCATGGCTGCACTCAAGTCAGGATCATAATCAGACAATTTGGTGTTGCTGTTAAACATCTGGCACTCCATTGGATAGGGCGAAATTGAGGTTGGGAACCCGCGGATTTTTGCCGGCGCGTGCATGACAGGGCGCCATTTCAATAAGGACCCTATTCTACATGACGACCCTGCAATCGGCATCCGCAAAATCGCCATTATGTCCCGCTAATAATGGCCAAAGGGAGCAATAATCCGGGCTGCTAATCTGCAACTACAAATGCCAGTTGGCTGTGACATAATATCCACCTGTTTTTTCCAGCACACAGGCACTGAATAGCATGGCTCAATTTGTATACACGATGCACCGGGTTGGCAAGATCGTTCCGCCAAAGCGGGAAATTCTCAAAGATATCTCGCTCTCGTTTTTCCATGGGGCCAAGATCGGCGTATTGGGCCTGAACGGTTCCGGCAAATCCACCCTGCTGCGGATCATGGCTGGGCGTGACCAGGAATATAACGGCGAGGCGCGGGCGCAGGCCGAACTTCGCGTCGGTTACCTGCCGCAGGAACCGGAGCTGGATGAAGCGAAGGACGTGCTCGGCAACGTGCAGGATGGCATCAAGGACATCATGCAACTGCTGGAGGATTTCAACGCCATCAGCGACAAGTTCGCCGAGCCGATGAGCGATGACGAAATGAATGCGCTGCTGGAACAGCAGGGCAGCTTGCAAAATCAAATCGACGCGGTTGATGGTTGGCAGGTTGAACGCATCTTGGAACAAGCCGCCGATGCCTTGCGACTGCCGCCCTGGGATTCGCAAGTGACTACGCTGTCAGGCGGTGAGAAACGCCGGGTAGCTTTATGCCGACTGCTGTTATCCAAACCCGACATGCTGCTGCTGGACGAGCCGACGAACCATCTTGATGCTGAGAGTGTGGCATGGCTCGAACGCTTCCTGCAGGAATATCCCGGTACCGTGGTAGCGATCACCCACGACCGCTACTTCCTGGACAACGCCGCTGGCTGGATTCTGGAACTTGACCGCGGCCATGGCATTCCCTACGAGGGCAATTACACGAACTGGCTGGAAACCAAAGAGCGGCGTCTCGAAACCGAAGCCAAGCAGGAAGCCGCCCACGAACGCACCATCAAATCCGAACTGGAATGGGTGCGCGCCAATCCCAAGGGCCGTCAGTCCAAGAGCAAGGCGCGTATCGCTCGCTTCGAAGAACTGAATTCCCAGGAATTCCAGAAGCGCAATGAAACCTCAGAGATGTACATTCCGCCCGGACCTCGTCTCGGCGACAAGGTGCTGGAAGTAAATAATCTGAGCAAGGGCTTCGGCGAGAAAACCTTGATCGACAACCTGTCATTCTCCGTGCCGAAAGGCAGCATCGTCGGCATCATCGGCGGCAACGGCGCCGGTAAGACCACCTTCCTGCGCATGCTGGTGGGTGCGGAAAAACCCGATTCCGGCACGATTGAACTGGGCGAAACCGTGGAGCTGGCCTACGTGGACCAGAGCCGCGACGAACTCAATGGTGACAAGACCGTGTTTGAAGAATTGTCGAACGGTCAGGAAATTCTGCAAATCGGCAAATACGAGATTCCGTCACGGGCCTACGCCAGTCGCTTCAACTTCAAGGGCGGCGATCAGCAGAAATTTGTGAAGGACCTTTCAGGTGGAGAACGTAATCGCCTGCACATGGCGAAGCTATTGAAACGCGGCGCCAACGTGTTGCTATTGGACGAACCGACCAACGATCTCGACGTGGAAACCCTGCGCGCTCTGGAAGAAGGTTTACTGGCGTTTCCGGGTTGCGTCATCGTCGTATCACACGATCGCTGGTTTCTCGACCGTATCTGCACTCACATCCTCGCCTTCGAAGGCGACAGCAAGATTGTGTTTCACAACGGCAACTACACGGACTATGAAGCGGATCGCAAGAAGCGCCTGGGCGATAATGCCGCGCCGACCCGCATCAAGTACAAGAAGTTGAATGGCTGATTAAAATAAAAGGTGCCAGATTTATTTAGCTAAAATAAATCTGGCACCTTTTACTATTTCCCATCCGAGGTCGGGAAGCGTTGCTTGATCAATGCATACACCTCGTCCCAGTTTTCTGCACGCGGCTGCGTTATATGTCGATTGGTGCTATTGGCGAAGCAGATCGCGTAATGCCCGCGCTCACGTAGTCGATCAATATTGACCGGCGCGTCCTCTACATAAATATCCGCTCCCACCTGATCCTTCTCTTTCATAAAACACAGATCCCAATAAGAAATGCCATGATCATCCAGCCAGGCAATGGTCTGGCGCACCGATGTCTCATGAAAGAAGTAGATATACAGGCGATGGGTGATTATGCGGATACGATAGCCTTCATTGGACAGGGCGCGCAGCACGCTGCGGGCGCCCGGAATCATCGGCACTGTTGCAAAGAAGTTGCGCTGGGTGACGGCGAAGCGATGCAGGCTCTGGTATTCCTCGTTATCCTGAATGCCCCATTCCTCCAGGCCATAACTGACTTCTGTTGGCAGGCTGTCCAGATCCTTCTCGAACCATTTGGCGGCGATCTCCCGCATGCGCGAATAAAAGTCGACACAGACGCCATCGAGGTCGACGCCGATTACTATCTGGTTATTGTCGGAGGGCATAAGCCAATCTGTCCTTGAAACGAAGTTGCCATGATACGAGAAAAAGCTGTCAGAACTACTTTACCTGATTAAATCTGACACGTTTGTGCCGCTTTTTATAAGCCAAGCTCGGACTTCAGTTTTGCAATACGCCGCTTCGCTTCCTTGGGTTCGACCTTGCGGCCAATCTTGTCTGGCAAGGGCAAAGGCAGATCGAGCGTCAGGGTCTCGCCCAGAATTACGCGTTGGCACAGCAGGTTGTAGTTGTATTCGAACACCGGCAACGCTTTCGCCTCCGATTCGTTCGCCAGCAGGTACCAGCCGGTTGCCTTGCCGGCGAAATAGACTGCCTCATGACTCCAGTTGTGCTCTCGCTTTGGTGATGGCGCCGAACAGGCTTCGATGTATGCCTGCCGGGTCGAGGGTAAGCCGAACAGATCGAAACCCTGCTCGCAGGCACGCACCAGGGCCGCGATAGACGGCAGATAATCCTGTGACTTGATCACGCGATTCGCGGCCTGCACGATCTGCGCAGGCGCATACTGCTCCAGATTGCTGAGCCAGTATTGCTTGGCGATGATCAGGCTCTCGGCATCGGCGAATGCTTTGTGAAACTGGTTGTGATAGGCAAACTCGAACTCGGCGAAGATCTGGTTGATGGCGTCGACATGATCGGGCGATCTGTCAGCATCAAACTCACCGCCAGGCTCCGCTACACCAACGCGCGTATTCGTGGACTGAGTTTTACTCGGCCCAGCTGCGGTCAGCGATGCGCTGGAACTTTTCTTTAATCCTTTGCTGGTTTGTTCCAACAAGGGTTTGATTTTCTGCATGGGTAATATCCGCGCTGCCACTCTGTTTCAGCTGCCGCGCCCAATCCTGTTTGATAAATTGAAGAAAGACCGTGTTCCAGGAAGACTTCACCTGTTGACTGTCGCGCCAATACATGACGAATTCAGGAATCTTGCCGCGCGCATACTGTTCGTCAATTTCAGCGAGCTGCAAAATTTCATAACAGTCAGAACTTGGCTGCCAGTCTGCAGGAATCGCGCGCGGTGTATCATCATAGCCAAATGCAGCGGAGAATTTCGCCCATTGCCGACGAATGTGTTCGATGAACTTCGTATTCCAGGCACCGTGTACCAGACCGCGCTCGCGCCAGTACAGCACAAACTCGGGAATCGCATCTTCGATGAAACTGCCGTTGATGCCGGAGTTTACCAAAATGCCCACCGCGTCCTCACTGGGCCGCCAGCTGGCAGACATCGTGCTGGAATTTTCCCAGGACCCCTGCCGCGTCTGCTCATTACGCCATTCCCGCAACACGTGTTTGTAGAACGCCATGCCCCAGGAGGAACGCGCCTGACCACGATCACGCCAGTAACTTATAAACTCGGGTACCAGCGCATGAATAAAAGGCTCCGGAATACTCTGTTGCAGGCAATATTGAATCCAGTCAGCTTCCGGTTGCCAGTTAGGCGGCATCAATGTCCCACTACCCGGAGTCTGGATCGGGTTTCCCGGCGCAGTCGTGCTGGCGGGTGGCCGTGCGGTAGTGCCGGAGAGAGTGCCGGAGAGAGTGCTCGAAGGAGTGCCGGGGAGAATGCCGGTGCGAGTGCCGGAAACGGTGCTAGCTGCACCGCCAGTCCCCTCATCGATCGCGAAGAAATAGCTCAGATTCGAATTGGTGGCCGGGTCAAGCAGCAACATGCCGATGCCCTGCAGACTCGCCTGCACGCGCTTGATGTCTACCAGCGCCCAGAATGGAAACAGCTCCAGCAATTGTGCGTCACTCAGTTCCAGCCACTGGCGATTGTTGTGGGTGCGCGTCGGTCGCTGCGCAATCAGGTACGCCAGTTCCTGCAACATGACCGCCTCTTCCAAACCGATAGTCGCCGCCAGTGTTGGCGAGATTAGCAAGGATCGTTCCGGTAGCAGTGAGGTTGACATCGATTGGCTTTGCGAAAGTGGTTCGGTGACAAATAGTCTTGAAGAAAATAATGCTATCACAGGAGTATTGTGCGAACACGGCGGAGTTACTTGGCTTCTGCTTTTAACTGTGGGATAAATCCATGTAAATCAAGGCCCGAATTCTATCCACAATGTATCAACATATTATCGACCAGTTTATACAGCAGGAATTACTGCCAGATGCCTACCGGCAGGATATTTCCCGCTGGTATCTGCCACTGGTCGCCGAGCTGCACGCCTTGCGTCAGCATACGGCGCCCGCGACCCTGCTGGTGGGCATTAACGGCGCCCAAGGTACGGGCAAGTCCACGCTGGCGAAACTATTGGTGCAGCTGCTGCGGTCCCGCAATCAACACGCGGTGCAACTATCCATCGATGACTTTTACCTAAGTAAACCGCAGCGCGCGCAACTCGGCCAGCAGGTGCATCCATTATTGGCTACGCGCGGCGTACCTGGAACGCACGACGTGCAGCGTCTGCTACAAACCCTGCAAGCACTTAGCGGCGCGGGTGCGGATGCTGACACAGTGTTGCCAGGCTTCGACAAGGCCAGTGACGACACCATGGCGCCCGCGCAGTGCCGCAAGGTGCGCGGCCCCGTTGACATTATTATCCTCGAAGGCTGGTTTATCGGAGTGCAACCGCAGGCAGCAGCTGATTTGCAGGAGCCTCTGAACACACTGGAGCAAACTGAAGATAAAGACGGATTGTGGCGACGCTATGTAAACGCGCAACTCGGCGGCGATTATAAGCAGGTATTCGCGCGCATGCACAAATTAATCATGTTGCAGGCACCGGGCTTTGAGCAGGTGCTGGAGTGGCGCAGTCTGCAGGAGCAAAAACTGCGACAGTCAACCCGGTCAAACGGAGGTATGGACGCAAATCAGATCGGACGATTTATTCAACATTTCGAGCGCCTGACGCGCCACTGTTTGCAGACACTGCCACCGCGCGCGAACATCGTGTTCGAACTCAATCAGCAGCATCAGGTAGTGAATCGAACTGACCACGCTGCCGTGCAAACTCGGTAACATTGCCCTCTGCGCACCCTCTCAAATAGCAGCAGTCTCGTGCACGAGAGATCCGGGCTAACACTGCACACATGGCCAGCAATGCATGCTTTCAGTAGTTGCCGCGAGCAACCCTAGCCGCTTTGTCAAACAGGTTTACAAGAATGCCAACGAGGCTGGCGCCGAACGTACCTTATTTCTGCGCCAGCGTATGCCTGATCCATTCGCCGATCTCCACGATCTGCTGCGGACACACCGAATGCTCCATGGGATAACTGCAATACTCGGGAAAGAAGCCCAGATTCTGCAGCGTGGCCAGACTCTTCAAGCCCAATGCCTCTGGCACTACCGAGTCATAAGTGCCGTGACAAATAAGCACCGGAATCGAATTTTGCACAGGGTTAATCTGAATACTGGCGGCAGTAGCGAAATAAGTTGAGAGCGCCATGATGCCGCCCAGCGTTTTTGGATAGGTAAGCCCCGCCTCAAACGCGACCGCGCCACCCTGGGAGAAACCGGCGACGATAATGCGCTCACTGGCAATGCCTCGCGCAATTTCCCTGTCAATAAAATCATGCACCCAGCGCGCTGACTGCATCAGTTGCTGCTGATCAACGTGCCGGTCGATGTCCATCAGCTTGATGTCGTACCAGGCGGGCATTACGTAACCGTTGTTAATTGTTACAGGAATTTCTGGCGCATGGGGAAAAATAAAGCGAATACCAAAATCCCCAGGCAGATTGAGCTGCGGCACGATGGGAGCGAAGTCATTGCCGTCTGCACCGAGGCCGTGTAACCAGATGATGGTGGCGTTAACCTTTACACCTTTGGGCGCTTCGAGTTCGATGGCGGGCAGTAATGTCATGGAAGCAATCTCTCTACAATGTTGCAGTGCAAATTCAAATAATAAAATAAAACCCCCGGGGTCAGGTCTTGCATGGCGCTTTCATATGTGTAGCAAGGTCCAGCCTAATCGGTGATGGATGCACCATGCAAGACTTGACCCCGTAAATGTGCGCATGATTCGGGGTCAGGTCTTGCATGGTGTTCGCCAAACTGGACAAAGCACCACAACGGAGCTACCTTCAATTCGTCCTATGCCACCAATGGAGGCGCTTGTGCGCAGCACTCAATTCCAATATCACCAAGCTTTGGTCCGGCCTGTCTGGCTGATTCTGGGTCTCTCTGTCGCCGCCGCGTCTCTGCTGTCGACCCTGGCGCAGGCGCAAGTGCCTGCGCGTGACCAGGCAGAAAACCGCGATGGTTTCTACTGGCTCAACGAGCAAAACAAGGCCTCGTTGCTCATGCTCACCGAAGAGGGAATCATCACCAGAGAGCTGGCGGCGAATATTGCCGGTTCACTCACCCAGGTAATCGCGGATGGCGACAAGCCCGGCGCGGCCCGCTCACGCGATTACCTGGTGGTTGAGGCGGACATGATCGACATCGGCGGTCCCGAGGTGTCGCGGCTCCATTCGGGGCGGTCGCGGCAGGACCTGGGACAAACTTCGACGCGTTTGTTTCTGCGCGACGCGTTCCTCGAGTCCTATGCTCAGTTCATCGACGCGCGGGTGGCGCTGCTGGCCATGGCAGAACAGCATCCCCATGCCATCCTGCCTTTCTATACCCACGGCGTGCAGGCGCAGCCCACGTCGCTGGGGCATTATCTCGGCGGCTATCTGCAGGCGATGACGCGCAGCTCGGATCGTTACCAGCAGGCGTGGGCGCGGCTCAATTTGTCGCCGCTGGGTGGTGCCGCGGGTGGTACTTCGAGTTTTCCGGTTGACCGCGCGCGCCTGGCGGAGTTGCTCGGCTTCGACGATGTGCTGGTCAACTCTTTCGATGCCGGTCAGATCGCCAATCAGGATAACGGCGTCGAGTTGGCGACGGTCGCGGCCTCCGCTGCGTTGACCGTCAGCATGTTCGCTGCCGATCTCACGGTTCAGTACGCCGATCCCCATCCCTGGTTTCAACTGACCGAAGGGGCGCAGACCGGCATCAGCAGCATCATGCCGCAGAAGCGCAACCCGATAGGCCTCGAGCGGCTGCATCTCACGACTAGCACGGTGACCGGCGCGGCCGTTACTTATTTGATCCAGTCGAACAACGTGATGTCCGGCATGGGTGACTACAAGGGCGACCAGCCGCTGCAGGTGGTGCGCCAGCTCGGTAGTATGTACGCGGACTTCAGCAACATGCTCGAAGCTCTCGTGTTCGATCCGGAGCGGGCCCTGGCCGAAGTCAACAACGACTATTCGATGACCACCGAGCTCGCCGATATTCTGCAACGAGATTCCGAGGTGCCGTTTCGGGTGGGACATCACTTCGCTTCCGACATAGTCTCCTATGGCCGCGAGCGCAATTTGAAACCGGCGGAAATTCCCTATGAAGTGGCGCAGATGCTGTTTACAGAATCCTGGAAGGCGTATGGGAGGGCTGAAGAGCGCCTGCCCTTGACCGAGCCTCAATTCCGCCTGGCGCTAACCGGCGAGAACATGATCGACTCCGCAAGGCCGGTTGGCGGCCCGCAAAAGGAAGAAGTGCTGCGCATGCTGGCTGCCGAGAAGGCGCGCATTCAAGCTGACCTTGAGTGGCTGGCCGCCACTTCCCGCAAGCTCAACGACGCCACCCAGATGCGGGCGGCGGGAGTGGCTGCATTGTTGGGGTATCGGTAGCGCTTCATAACAATGAATAAATGGGGTCAGAGTAAAAATACAGTACTGTATTTTCACTCTGACCCCATTTATTACCCCATTTATTGTTGACCCCATTTATTGAAACTACAGCGGGAAGCGCACACCCTCGCGTGCAATATTGAATCCTGCAGCAATCACTGCCTTGCTCTCGATACTTTCCGCATCCAGCAACGGATTCGTGTGATTGATATGAATGAACCAGATGCGTGCGCGCTCTTCCGCTGACAATGCCGCGAACAGGTCCATGGACTCGGACACGAATGGATGGGGAATCCGGGACATGTCGCGATCTCCCAGTTCGCCATCGGCAAAAAAGGTGGCGTCCAGCAGGGCATAGTCCACGCTGCGCACCAGTTCAGTGATATCAGTGTCCCAGTCAGACCATTTGTTGATGTCCGGTATGAACAACGCAGTCCGCTCTGGTCCAGTTATCCGGTAGCCCACAGTCTCTGAATACTCATCCCGATGCGGCACCAGAAAAGGCACAACTGTCACCTGTTCCAGAGCCACCGCCTGCTGATCCTGCAGAGTTCTCAATTCGATATTTTCCAGTTCCACCAACTGGCTCCATGGCCCGTTATTCTGCAAAAACGCACTCATGCGCGGCATGGCATACACAGGTACTGCTGCTGCACCCATCGCCTCACGCCCAAGAAACATCAGGCCGGAATAGTGGCCGATATGTGCATGTGTCAGGAAAATCCCGTTCAATGCAGCGCGACTTGCAGGTGCTTCCACTTGTAGCGCATACAGTTGTTCTGGCAGCTGCGGAGTCGCTTCAAACAGATAGTGCCGGTTCAGAGCGGGCATGATGAGAGCTAACGCGGTCGGAGTACGGCGCAATTCTGCAGCCTCCCAACCCGGCAGGCAGTGCGGCTGATAGCAGCCGGCTTGCGGATAACCAGCATCCTGGACGACACCGAGGACGAACAGGTAAGGACCAGTTTCTGCGGCCAGACTGAACCCCGGATGCAGACTGACCATAACAATTACTACAAGGGCTCTAACGAGAGAGGGCATAAGCATAGCCTGCGAACATGAATGCGTGCTGCCAAATATACAGCAGATTCCAACCGTTTACTTTTCGCGATTTTTTTCGCGACAATTCGCGATAGATAGGTGATGGAAGCACCAAGCAAGACTTGACCCTGGTGTTGCTGTGAATGGGCAGGGGTTCGAATACGGGTAAATCCAGAACCTGCGCCGAGATTGGCGAGAGCAGCAACAGCGTAAAATCAAGTAACCTGACCCCTTGATTTCTTCCCGGTGTTCTCAATTCAGTGCCTTATCCGCACGCAAGCGTTCTACGGCAAGGTCGATGAAGGCGCGGGCTTTCTTCGATGCATGGCGACCTTCCCGGTGCACGACGTGGATGGGCAACGCCGCGGGCTCGTATTGACTGAGCACGGTTTTGAGCTGACCAGCACGCAAGAATTCCGCAATCTGGTACGACAGCAGCCGGGTCAGGCCAAATCCGCCAATTGCCGCGGCGATGGCTGAATCATTGGTGGAAGTAGTAAAGCGCGATTGCAACTTGATCACGCGCGCCACACCGTCTTCCATCAGAGTCCACTCGGGCGAGGGCGCCATGCTATTGGCCGAAATGATGGTGTGATTCTGCAGGTCACCGGGTTTTTTCGGCAGACCATGTGCTTTCAGGTAACCAGGCGCAGCGCAAATAACCCGGCGTACCTGCCCGACTCGAATCGATTGCATCGATGAATCGGTTAATTCACCAATGCGGATGGCCACATCGATACCCTCGTCCATCATGTTAACGACGCGATCCAGAAACAGGCAGGTGGCGCTGACTTCAGCATAGGTCTGCAGGTATTCCGCCACGATCGGCGTAACAAATTTGCTGCCGAACAACACCGGGGCAGTGAGTACGAGCCTGCCGCGCGGAGCGCCGTGTCTGCCGCCGACAGATTCTTCCGCCTCACTGAGCTCGGCAATAATTCTGCGGCAATCCTCGACATAGCGTGCGCCGGCATCAGTGACGCGCAGCTTGCGCGTGGTGCGGGTGAGCAAGCGCACATGCAGCTGCGTCTCCAGTTCATTAATGGCGCGCGTGACTGCCGGCGGTGAAATATTCAGTTTCCGTGCCGCAGCTGCGAAACCGTTGGTATCCACGACCGCGATGAAAATGCTGATCAGATTGAATTTGTCCATTATTCCATAATAAGAAATAGTCAATTGAAAATATATAGAATTCTAATTATTAAATGGACCAATTAGACTTTCCCCACTCGCTGATGAATCAGCCAGACAAACCCGCTTAACCTAATCAACAAACCAAGGAGTTTCACATGTCACGCATTAATATCCCTTCAGTAGAGCAATCTCCCACTGCATCCCGGCCCTTATTGGACGCCGTCAAAAAGCAGCTCGGCGTGGTGCCGAATCTAATGAAAGTGATCGGTAATAGCCCGGCAGCCCTGGAAGGCTACCTGTCGCTGAACGGCGCGGTCGCCAAAGGCAAATTGAACGCGCAAATGCGTGAGCGTATCGCCCTGGCGGTATTGGCCGCCATCGACCGCCGCTGGCCTGAGTTTGAAACCCACGTGCAACAAGCTCTCGCACACCCCAACCTGGATAGTCGAATTTATTTCGATCTTACCCTAGCTTATAATACGGCACAGCTCTATGAACCCGCCACTCGCATGCTCGAATTGGCGATTCGCTATGACCCGGAGTCGGTCGAGATTCGAAGACTCGCTATGATGGTGAGCATATTGAGTCGCGACTATGACTTCACTCTTAAAGCGGCGGAGGATTTTAGAGCGTTGAACGGAAATGACAATGCCTACCATGTCTACCGCGCAACTGCCTTGCATTTTCTGGATCGGGAAATGGAATCCATCGCCGACCTGGACGCGGTAGGCGATGATTTAAATACTGAGGATGTTGGATTTTATCCCTTCTATGGCTATCTGTTTTGTCGCCGCGGTGAGGTAGCAAAAGCTGAGGCGCTTGCCCTGCAACAGCAGCTTTTTAATCAAGCATCTTTAATGATGGGCTGCAGACTGGGCAGCGGGAATCTCGATAGTGTGTTTGATTTTTTGGAATTCATGATGCAAACCGGTATCGTAATTCCGGATTTGGGTGAAGCTCTCGATGAACTCAGGGCAGCCCCGCGTTATGCAGCAATTAAAGCTTATCTCAATTTGCCGGAACCCTACTAAATTTCAATAGTTTTGCAGGCAATGAATCAAAGCCAATACCAAGGACAAAAGGTATTTCTGAAGCGGATCAGATTCACTGTTGGCGGGTGAACAACGTCCATCGCCAGAATCACTAGGATATAAGCTTCATATCGTCATCCCACTGCGCCGGAATATCCCGGCGTGACTGATCCACACACTTCGCCAGCCATTCCGCTTCGTAAGCAACACCATGTCGTTGCAACACGGCCGCAGGCACACCGTCCCAAACATTTGGCGTATTGCCCTGATAGCCTAAATCCTTAAAACCAGCGGCTGTTGTGTAATATCCGGTGAGAGTCAGATTTCGCATCAGGGCAAAGAAGCTGATGCCGGCTTGCAACTGCGCATCGGTAACATCCGGATAGGCGATGCGATCACAAACAGTCAGGCGCTGCGCTTCGGTGATGTTGATAAAGTCGGCACCGAAATGTTCTATCGCATACACATCCAGCCAGGCGATGCCACCACGAATCGGCAATTTAAAATTTGTCCTGTCCTTCACGATGAATTCGACAAAGTCCGGCAGACCAGCATCCAGTGCGCCACCATTGGCATGATCTGACGGCAGTATAATGTCGCACAGGACGGCGATCGTTAGCAGCTCATGTTCCCGGAAATAGGACTCTTGCATGAGTTCCGCATCGGTCTGCATTTCAACTGCGGTGCGCCCATAGGAGTAGCTGTCTGGCAAGGCAGTCCAATTCATGCGCGCGGCGGCACCAGTGCTGGTGGCACATCCGGTGCTCGCGATAATTCCGCCAGCAAGCGGTGCCAGCAACAAGGACTTCAGGGTTTCGCGTCGATTCAGAGTTTTCATGGGCGCCGTCAGCTAGAGATTCTGTTGTTTGATTTGATCGACAATGTAGTCACAGGTGCGCCAGGACAAAGCCATGATCGTCCAGGTTGGGTTCTTGTCAGCTTGCGAGACGAAAGTGCCAGCATCCACCACGAACACATTGTCGGCATCGTGCAGTTGCCCATATTCATTCGTCACCGAGCTGCGTGCATCCATGCCCATGCGCGTGGTGCCAACTTCATGAATAATTTCACCGGGTTTGGTCAGCCCGTAATCCTGATCCGCGCCAGGTTTAGTGCCGAGCAGGATTCCGCCCGAGGCCTCTAACAATTCTTCCATAAAATCCTGCATATGGCGTGCCTGCTTGATCTCATGTTCCGTCCAGTGATAATTGAAGCGCAGGACTGGAATGCCCCATTCGTCAACTACAGTCGGGTCCAGTTCGCAGTAGTTGTCATACTGCGGTACGCTTTCACCACGACAGGCGATGCTCAGGCGTGCCCCATAGAATTTGCGCACGTCATCGCGCAGCGCATTGCCATAACCACCGACGCGCTCACCCAGAAATTCATTGTACTGATTGACCGCGAAGCCGAAGCCATAAGCAGGCATGCCCATGCCGCCGCCAATTTCCAGATGATAACCGCGGGGAAAATCCAGATTCTTGTTGTCCAGCCACCACGGTGTGTACACATGCATGCCTTCCACACCGTCTTCGTTGTACATGTCCCGGTTCATCAAATCGGGCAGGAAGGCGGCGCGGCTGGCGCCGGTGGAATCATGCAGATAGCGGCCCACATGGCCGCTGCTGTTGCCGAGACCATTTTCATGTTGCGGGCTTTTCGAGTTAAGCAGTATGCGCGCAGAACTGCAGGCAGAAGCAGCGAGTACCACTATGCGACCTTGCAAGTGTTGCTCCTGTCGCGTTTCCTTGTTGATGAAGGCCACACCAGTGGCCTTGCCCTCGGCATTGGTAGTAACTTCGCGCACCATAGAATTCGTGTAAAGATCGATCTGACCGCCCCTGAGCGCAGGATAGATCAACGCGGTAGTGGAAGAGAAATCGGCATGAATGGAACAGGCGCGGCTGCATTGACCACAATAAAAACACACGCCACGTTCGTTGTTGATGCGCTTGGTCAGTATCGACTTGCGCGCAGGAATTACCGGGACATTTAGTTTGCGGGCACCGTTTATATAGAACAACTCATGCAGGCGCGGCTTCGGTGCCGGCAGAAAAAATCCGTCCGGGTCATTGTACAGACCTTCGTTTGACCCGAACACACCGATCAGTTTGTCGACCTTGTCGTAGTACGGCTTGACGTCGTCATAGCCAATGGGCCAGTTCTCGCCCAGACCGTCGATGTCCTTGCGCTGAAAATCCAGCGGCCCGAAACGCAGGGAAATTCGGCCCCAGTGATTGGTTCTACCACCCAGCATGCGCGCACGCCACCAGCGAAAGTCAGTGTCGCCCTTGTTGGTGAAGGGCTCGCCGTCCAGTTCCCAGCCACCGATGCAGGCATTGAAATCACCAAAGGGTCGCAGTCGTGTGCTCGCTCCGCGGCGCGGAGATTCCCAGGGATAACGCAGCTGCGTGCGCTGAGTGTCAGCGGCCGGGTCGTAATAGGCGCCGGCCTCTACCAGTGCCACCTTGAGACCGGCATTGGCAAGCTGATAAGTAGCCATGCCACCGCCCGCCCCGGAGCCAACTATTATGATGTCGTATTGTTGCTGCGCCATTGCTTAACCCAGACCAAATCCAGGCCGGTAGGGTTTATCCAGCAAGGTATTCGCTATGTCATCATTGGTGAACCGCATATTGCGGCCATCATAGTCCAGCACCATATGATCAACGGCGCGACGCACGGCAATATTGCCGAGCAACATCGTTTCGGTAAGCCGCGCAGAATAATCAAACCCGGAAGTGGTGAACTTGCTGCGATCCTTGATCGCATCGATCCATTCCTGATAAATCCCAGGAGATCTGGCTAGCGTCTTAGGTGGAGGAGTAGTTGCTAGCTGCCTGGTTTCTGGAATTAGAACCGGATTGCGACCATAGACACCGTGCATCAAGGTATTCTTGCTGCCTACTATTAATACGCCGCCATCGTTATCACCCAGCTGCCGCCCGTTTTCCAGCAGCTCGGGACGTTGGGGCAGCAAGCCACCGTCGTACCAGGTCATCTTCACCGCTGCCCGCTTGGCATTGGCCGGAAACTCGAAATGAATCTTCGATGCGATGGGGAAAGTTTCAAATTCCCGGCCCCAGCGCGTGGAACTGGCAGATACCCTCGTGGGCAAATCCAGATCCAGCGCCCAGTAGGGATGATCGATAATGTGCGCGCCCATGTCGCCCACCACGCCGGTGCCAAAATCCACCCAGCCGCGCCAGTTAAACGGATGATAGACGCGATCCATATAAGGTCGCTGTGGTGCTGCGCCGAGCCACAGGTCCCAATCCATGCTTGGCGGAACCGGCATACTGCCTTCGGGTCTGGCAATCCCCTGCGGCCACACCGGTCGATTGGTCCAGCAATGGATTTCCAACACCTCGCCAAGCACACCACTGGCGACCCATTCGTTAATCACGCGGGCACCTTCGTCGGCATGACCCTGATTGCCCATCTGCGTCACAACATTGGTGGCGCGCGCACGCTCTGCCAGCAAACGCGCCTCGGCTACCGTATGGCACAGGGGTTTTTGCACATACAAGTGCTTGCCCAAACCCATGGCATGGGTTGCGACCGGCGCATGCATATGGTCAGGAATGCTGACGAGCACGGCGTCAATTTCGGGTTCGTTGTCGAGCATCTCGCGATAGTCGCGATAGATTTTTACTTTTTCCCTGAAGGGCGCTGCGAACTCTTCCGCCAACGTGCTGGCGATTTTGGTGTCATCGATATCACAGATTGCATAGATATTTTCATGGGCCACCGAGCGGATATCAGTGGTGCCCTTGCCGGAAGCACCCACGGCCGCAATATTGATTTTATCGCTGGGAGCGACATAGGCGGGGCCGCCAAGTACGTGTCGGGGGACAATCATGAAGGCCGAAGTGGCAGCGGCGGTCTTGAGAAATTTACGTCTTCCTAGACTGGTATCCGAAGTGTTCTTAAGGCTGGACTGGTCCGCATGTTTCGACATGGATTCCCCCTGTTTTTATTGTTCGTTTGGGTCGCGGTGATACTGCTGCATGCTTGGTAGCGCTTATTGAGGGAGACTAGCATAACTTGATATTCCACAACCTGTTATTTCCAGTGGGTACTGGATGAATCAGACATGGGAGGAATCGAGTACTGCTGTTCGAGCTACGCTGTAATCGAACTCATCTTTGGTAATTAACCGCAAAAATCCCCACGCAAGCTGAGTCGGTTGCGGTTTTTTACCATTTCATTTCAGTTCAGTTCAGTTCCTATTCAGCCGCCAGCAACGAAACTGTGTGTGCGGTGAATGCAATAATTCATCGATACACATACAGAGCGGAGGTACCATCCATGACAACTGCATTAACCCGCACCCTGCTAATGGCTGCGTGCCTGCTTGGATTCGCCGCGAACGCAGGTGCGCGTGATCGCGACCATGATTGGGACGGCGGCTGGAAACTTGGACACGGGCATGACCACTATGGCATCTACCGGTTTGATGGCCGCGGTTGGCGACGCATGCCAGGTTCTGCCACCGCTGTCGGTGACGGCTGGGTTATAGGTACCGATCGCAGAGGCGGCGGCTATGGCATCTATCGCTGGAGCGGTCGCGGCTGGAATCGGGTAGCTGGCGGCGCGGTCGATATCGGTGGCTCTTACGAACAGCCCTGGGTAATCAATAATCGCGGTGAGCAATTTTACTGGAATGGTTATGACTGGAGCGCTGATGGCGGTGGTTACCAACGCCATGTAGACGACCGTCGCCATAACGATCGCCCCCGCTAACTGCGCGGCCGGGTCCAGTGAATTACAATGAAGTGAATAACAATGCAGTGACTAAAATAGCTGTGTATGAAATTGATGTAAAAATAGTAGGCAAACTCTTGTAACAGCATTTACAATTTAGTCGCCATTTTCCAAAAATCGCCACTTATACAGGAGTATTTATGTCGAAAGGCCAAGACGCAAAGAAACAAGTCAAAAAGAAAGCGGAAAAAACCCTGAAAGAAAAACGCGCCGATAAAAAGGCAAAAAAATCCGGTAAGTAAGCAAGCGCATAAGACAGGCAAATAAGGGGCCGGGGAGATTTTGAAAAGATCTCCCCGGCCCCTTTTGCGTTCTGCTTCCGGTCCCTGACATTCACAAGTGCATTATTGTGTGGTCTACTGCTCCTCTACTTCCCCCCAAAAAAAACCAGAAGGTCAGTGCCATGACAGCTTATTCCCGTCTGCCCAAAACCCGCCCCAACAACTCCATACTCGCGCTGCTGCTGCTCGCCACTTTGTCAGTCAGCGAATTGGCAAGCGGTCAGTCCCATGCTGATGACGCCTGGGTGAGCACCTGGGCAACGAGTCCCAGCACTTTGCTTGATGCAGACGAAGGCGTGCCGGAACTGAACAACCAGACGGTACGGCTGATCGTGCATACTTCGGCGGGTGGCAATAGCCTGCGACTGCGCCTGGCCAATTATCACGGCGATAAACCACTTGCGGTAGGCGCTGTCGCAGTTGCCTTGCAGAACGAGACCCATTCGATTCAGCCGGGCAGCAGCAAGCCGGTAACCTTTGGCGGCGCGGCCAATATTACGATTGCGCGCGGCGCGGTAGTTATCAGCGATCCGATCGCATTCCCGGTGCCGGCACTGACCAATCTCGCCGTGAGTATTTATGTGCCGGAAGCGAGCGGCTTCGTGACAGCACACCGCCTGTCGAACCAGACCAATTACATTTCCGCTACCGGCAATCATGTGAGCGCCACGGAACTCGCTAATGCTGCCGAATCTCCCGCCTGGAACCTGCTCACTGCCATCGACGTTATCAGCACTGACAGCTCCAGTACGATTGTGGTGGTCGGCGATTCCATCACCGATGGTTGGGGCTCTACTGACAGTGCCAATCAACGCTGGCCCGATCATTTCGCGCGCCGCCTGTTTGCTGACAACAGCATTCCGGATTTTGCCATCGCCAATGCCGGCATCAGCGGCAATCGCGTGACTACCGAAGGCTCACCCATGTTCGGTGAAAATCTGCAGGCTCGTTTCGAACGCGATGCGCTCGCACTAAGTAACGTCAGTCATATGGTTATCATGGAAGGCATCAACGATATCGGCATGTCGGCGCGCGGCGGCGCACTGGTTTCTGCCGACGCTATCATGAGCGGCTACAGACAACTGATCGCACGGGCGCACTCACAAGGCATCAAGGTAATTGGCGCTACTCTCACTCCATATGAGGGTGCCGCGTATTACACACCCGAGGGCGAGCAGGTAAGGCAGGCCGTGAATGCCTTTATTCGTACCGGTGGCGTGTTCGATGGCGTGATTGATTTCGAGAAAGCGGTGCAGGACCCGGCCAATCCTGCGCGTATCCTGCCGGGCTTTACCGCTGACAACCTGCATCCAAATGATGAAGGTTATAAGGCAATGGCGGATATCATCGATCTGAATCTGTTTCGCTAGCTCCGGGGTTAATTGGCAGATTCAGGGCCGATCGGACCTGAGTCTGTTAACTGGCAGCCCCTGCACTATTCAATCTTTTCCGGCTTTAATGCGTCACGGAACTTGAGCACTTGCTCCTGGTAATTTTCGCTCTCCCCGAAGCCCAGGAATTGGTTGTAGCGGCTATGCGTGCCAACCACCTTGCGCGCGTGCTTGATCGGGCACCAATACTGTTCGGTGCGCGCAATGATCTCCCTCGCATAGGCAAGCACACCATTGCCGTAGCTACAGTACAGACAATTGAATTTCTCGATAGCATTGAGATAGGACAGCACGTGTCGGTCTATCACCACGTAATGGGAACGATTGACGCGGGCTACGTTGTAAAGGCGAAAACAAATGTGTTGGTAAATTGTCATCGTGATGTCGATAAAGACCAACGGCACGATCATGCTGTAGATAAAAGGTATCGACACAATATTGCGCAACAGGGATGAGCGCAACTAGGGAATAATTGCGACCCTCAGCCTGCGATGCGCCTCCTGCACCGAATTCTCAAATTTGATACGCGTGCCATCCAACCGGTACTGAAACTTCGTTTACTGCTGTTTGATCTCTTCAAGCAGCTGGTACTCGAGTTTGGCGATCTTATCGATGAGTTCGGTGAGCTTTGCTGACATAGCCTGTTACCTGGGTCGTTGCATTGGACTTCAATATAGCAAACTCAGCGAGCCAGCGAACGTTAAATCCGGTTCATTTGGCAACCCTTGCCGCGAGATCGTGTCCGCTCTGGTTCGCCGAGAAACTTCTAGACTCACCCCATGAAGTGGCCTATGCTCGGTATAATTGGAATTGTGATCCACACAAATGCAAGCGCCAACTGCAACAATATTACGCAAGTCTCTCGCCTTTCTCGCGCCATACAAGACCCAGATATTGATAGCGTCAGTGGCGCTGGTTTTCACCGCCGGCATCACTCTCGGACTCGTGCAATATGTGCGGGTGATTGTCGATGAAGGTTTCGTGGCAGGTGATGCGGCGTCACTGAACTCGGCCATACTGGGCTTCGTGATCGTGGCTGTATTGCAGGCCGTGGGCACGTTCGCCCGTTTCTACTGGGTGTCGTGGCTTGGTGAACGAGTCACTGCAGATATCCGCAAAAGCGTTTACGCACACATCATTGAGCTGCATCCGGGTTATTTCGAAGAAAATCTCAGCGGTGAGATCCAATCGCGCATTACTACTGATACGACATTGATCCAATCTGTCGTCGGCTCTTCTGCGTCAATCGCTTTGCGTAATCTGCTGATGATGGTCGGCGGTACCATCTTCCTGTTTATTACCAATCCGAAACTTACCAGTGTGGTTCTGGTCTGCATACCGCTTGTCATAGGGCCTATTTTGTATTTCGGGCGCAAGGTGCGCAAGTTGTCACGCAGCAGCCAGGACGAGATCGCCAATGTCGGCGCCTATGTCGGTGAGAGCATTCAGCAGATCAAGACTGTACAAGCCTATAATCATCAGGGCCATGATGAACGGCAGTTTTTCCGCCATGTAGAGACCGCATTTAAGGTGGCTCTCAGCCGAATTCTGATGCGTTCTATCCTTATTACAATTGTGATGACGCTCGTGTTCGGCGCGCTCGCGGTAATGATCTGGGTCGGCGGACAAGATGTAATCAATGGTTCCATGTCGGCAGGCGAACTCACCGCGTTCGTCGCCTATGCCGTAATCGTCGCCACTGCTGTTGGCGCCATCAGTCAGGTCATCAGCGAACTGCAACGTGCTGCAGGTGCCATGGAACGATTGATGGAGTTGCTGGAAGCTGAGAACCTGATTACGGCACCGGCTACACCGCGTCAATTGAATAGCGAGTTCAAAGGCTTGCTGCAATTGACAGAGCTTACTTTCTGCTACCCGTCGCGCCCGGATACTCCTGCGCTGAATGGCGTATCTCTGACTGTGCATCCCGGCGAGAGTCTCGCATTGGTCGGCCCTTCCGGTGCCGGCAAGTCGACACTGTTTGATTTGGTGTTACGGTTCTACGATCCGCAAACCGGCAGTCTCAGTCTCGACGGCATTGACGTGCGCGAACTGGACCCGAAATTATTACGCAGTCACATCGCGATCGTGTCGCAACAGCCAACGATGTTCACCGGCAATGTGTGGGAAAACATTCGCTACGGCCGACCGGATGCGAGTGATGACGAAGTGCGCGCTGCCGCCGACGCGGCTTTCGCCAGCGAATTCATCGAGCAATTGCCGCAGGGCTATGACAGTTATTTGGGAGAGTCCGGCATACGCCTGTCGGGCGGCCAGAAGCAACGCATCGCAATTGCCCGTGCCATCCTGAAAGACCCCGAGATTTTGCTGCTCGATGAGGCCACCAGCGCCCTCGATGCCGAGAGTGAGCGCAAGGTGCAGCTGGCACTGGTAAAACTGATGAAGAATCGCACGTCGCTGATTATTGCCCATAGACTGGCCACTGTGAAAAATGTAAATCGCATTGCCGTGCTGGAAGCCGGACACCTCATCGCCGAAGGCACACACACTGAGCTTATGCAGGATTGCGAATTGTATGCGAATCTCGCTAATCTCCAGTTCAAGGAATCTGGGGTTGAAACTGGTGTTGAAACAAGTGTTGAAACAGGGGTCAGCGTAAAAATACAGTAATATTTGCTGCAGAATGACTCAACAGTAGAGTATTTTTACCCTGACCCATATTATCAACCCCAATTATCACGGAGGCTTGTATGGTCGCTGCAACAGGCATTACAAATCTCAGATGGTTTAATTCTGGCTGTTACCGACCCAAGCTTTTCTATTGCGTCAGCTTTGCTGCCGCGCTTTCAGTAGCCGCCTGCAGCGAAAACCTATCCGAGCCTGCTGCCATGACTACTCGCCCTGACCAGACTGAAACTCTCGCCGCTAATTGCGGCGGCAGCGTACGTTTGATCGAATCTAACGGCATTGCGTTGCGCATCGTCGAAGCTGGCAGTGGTCCTCTGGTCATTCTGGTGCACGGCTGGCCGGAGTCCTGGTATTCGTGGCGCCATCAATTGCAGCCGCTTGCTGCTGCTGGCTATCACGTTGTTGCGCCTGATATGCGTGGTTATGGTGGTTCTGCGAGACCATCTAACATAGAAGACTACGACATACTGCAACTGACGGCAGACGTCGCCGGTATTGTGGCGGCAGTCGGCGCTACCAGCGCGGTGTTGGTGGGGCATGATTGGGGCGCACCCATTGTCTGGCAAAGCGCCCTGCTCTATCCGGAATTATTTTCCGCTGTAGTTGGTATGAGCGTGATCTATGGGGGCCGCGCAACGAATCGCCCCGTGGTAAAACTGCGACAGGAAGCAGAGGAGGATTTCTTCTACACCAGTTATTTCCAGACTCCCGGTGTGGCTGAAGCCGAGTTCGATGCCAATCCACGCCAGCTCATCAGCCGACTCTATACCTCCCGCTCTCCCGGCACGCCGACGCACCCACCCGAAGTTACCGACCCCAGCGCCGCCGCTGGCGGCTGGCTGCCACGTCTTGGCGAACCGGTGCGCCTGCCAGAATGGCTGAGCGAGCAAGATCTCGATTACTACACCGCGCAATTTGAAAGGAGCGGCTTTGCCGGTGGCATCAACTATTACCGCAACGGCGCACGCAACTGGGATCTCACGCCCCAACTTGCCGACGCCAGGATTCACCAACCCGCATTATTTCTCGCCGGCGATCTCGATATCGTCAATCGCAATGCAACTCGCGAAGAACTCGCCGCGCGAATGGCACCAAATTTTACCGACCTGCGTGACGTGATCCTGTTGCCTGGCATCGGTCATCGAGTGCAACAACAAGCACCAGATGAAACGAATCGCTTAGTGCTGAAATTTCTCGCGTCCCTGCGACTGCGGGATAATTGGGGTCAGAGTAAAAATACAGTAGTATTTGCCGCGGAATGACCCAAAGTACTGTATTTTTACTCTGACCCCAATTATCTATTTTTACTCTGACCCCAATTATCACAGACCGGTTTAGTTCGACACGTTGTGATACACGTTCTGCACGTCGTCCAGTTCGTTCAGCATATCCACCAGCTTCTCGAACACGGTGAGGTCTTCGCCGTCTAATGCAAGCGTGGTTTGCGGCAGGAACTGGATTACGTCAGTTTCGAAATTCATTTCCCCTTTGGCATTGCTGAAATTTTCGCTGATTGCGTGCCGGGCATGACCGTACTCGGTGTCAGGCGCAAACACGGTGATGTGGCCATCCTCGTTTTCGATATCGAGCACATCGACATTGGCATTTAACAAAGCCTCTAGTACAGAGTCTTCATCCTGCGCCTGGAATTTCAGAATCGTGCAGTGATCGAACAGGTGACTGACGTTGCCCGGGGTACCGATCTTGGTCTTCGTCTTTACGAAGCACTGGCGTACATCACCGAAGGTCCGGTTCGGATTGTCGGTAAGACATTCAACTATCAACATGCTGCCAGCGGGCCCAAAGCCTTCATAGCGGGCTACCGAGAAATCTTCCCCACCGGCGCCGGCAGCCTTGTCCAGGGCCTTGTCGATGACATGGGTGGGTACCTGGTCTTTCTTGGCGCGCTCCAACAAGCCGCGCAGGGTCAGGTTCCCGGATGGATCGACGCCGCCGGCTTTTGCGGCAACATAGAGTTCCCGTGCGTATCTGCTGTAAACCTTGGTCTTGGCGTCGGCAGTCCTGGCCATGGACTCTTTGCGGTTTTGATAGGCTCTTCCCATGTCAACTTTAATCCCTGAGATTGCTGAAAACCTGCGCATTATATGCGTTTCTGCAGCAAAACCGCTATGCAGGCAGCAAGATATCCTCGAACTGTGCATACAAGTCATCGTAAGCGCCCGCTTTCCACGGCGCCGCAGTTCTGGCGCGGCCGGGGCTGGCTTTGCTGTTGGCAGCCATGCCACCAATCTCTAACCGGATGACGTTGCTTATGAGTATCTGAAATTGAATTCAAAGGCCGATTCTGTGCAGTCCCCCTGGTGCAATGGGAGCTACGGCCCAATGGTGCAAAAGGTGCTGGGCGTTCAGGTCGTTTGCACGGAGCTGGAAGCAAGTGCTCCTGCCTGACGCAGTGACAGCTGGTGGTGGTACACTCTCCTGACAGCACACACAGCAGCACTTTACCCTGCCGGTCGCATTGCTAGCGACACCGAGCTGATGATAATCAAGGTAATGCAGCCAGAAGATCAGAATCTGGCGCGACAAGGCATCGGTAATTTGCTGGAGTTGAGTGAGAATATCGAAGTCTTCGGTCAGGTAGTTGATGGCAGGTGGCTACAGTAATCGCGAAATCTCGGTCGCGATGCATAAATCCGAGGGAACTGTGAAGAATCAGGTTTCGTCAATACTGGAAAAACTCGGCGTGAGAGACAGGACGCGAGCAGTCCTGCATGCGATCAATCTGGGCTTATTGTGAATTTTCTATTTATCAAAGGGTAATCTTTATGCACGATTCAAACCGCAGTAAAACGCGCATCTTGCGTGCCATCGTTCTGTTCTTTTCAATGGGGATATCCAGTATGACCAATGCCGATTTTCTGGACGACATAGAGCACGGCTATGCCGACAGCAACGGCGTCAAGATCCACTATGCCACCATTGGTGAGGGGCCACTGGTCATCATGATCCATGGCTTCCCCGACTTCTGGTACAGCTGGCGGCACCAGATGGAAGGTTTGAAAGACAACTTCAAGGTGGTGGCTATCGATCAACGTGGTTACAACCTGAGCGACCAACCAGACGGACAGGCTAAATATAACATGCGATATTTAGTTGGAGACGTCGCCGCAGTGATTCGCCATTTGGGTGCGGACAAGGCCACCATAGTAGGACACGACTGGGGTGGCGCCGTATCGTGGCAGTTCGCCTTCGCACTGCCGCAGATGGTTGAGAATCTGGTAATCTTGAACCTGCCCCATCCGAATGGCATGGCACGGGAGATGGCAGGCAATCAGGAGCAGCAACAGAACAGCGGTTATGCTCGCACATTTATTCAAGGCAGCCCGAGCGATCCGGATATATTCTTCGGCGGCCCCATGACCCCACAGAGCCTGTCAGGTTGGGTCAGCGATGCGGCCGCGCGACCGCTCTATATAGAGGCGTTCGAACGCTCCAGTTTTGATGGCATGCTGGCCTACTACAAAGAAAACTACCCCGGTGGCAGTAGTAGTGCAGCAACCACGCCCGCAGCAGCAGCGCCCGCAGCACCACGTCTGGCGATGCCGGTGCTCGTCTTCCATGGCCTCAAAGACACCGCATTGCATTCCGATGGTCTGAACAATACCTGGGACTGGATTGACGCTGACACTACGATTGTCACCGCACCGAATGCTGGTCACTTCGTGCAACAGGACGCGGCCGAGCTGGTTACATCCAGCTTGAATTGGTGGTTGCTGGCACGTCAGCAATAGATTTTTAGCCGCATAAAAACCGGGACGGAGGGATTTTTAAATTACCCCCCGTCCCTTTTTTTAGGCCCGGACTTTCAGCAGATCGCGAATTTCCGCCAGCAGTACTTCCTGTGCTGAAGGGGCAGGTGGCGCCTGTGGCGCTTGTTCTTCTTTGCGCGCTCCGTGCGCGCCCAGCAACGAATGCCGATTTCAATGGCGCTGTCACCGCACTTCTCGATACCCAGTTGCGGCGCACGTGTGTTGCTGAGGCCATCGATGTTGAGCAGCCCCTGTCTGATCGCGGTAATGGCTGCATTCACATCGCTCTGGTAGGCGATGCCGACCGCGAGCTCGAGAATGGTATCAGACTGGGAGTTGTGGATGATTTCCCCCACGATATAACGATTGGGAATCGTAATAACTTCTTCGTCCTCATTGCTCAATAAGGTAAAACCCAGATGCACCTCTTTGACGACGCCGCAGACACCCTGGACACGAATAGTGTCGCCAACCACAAACGGCCGCGTGAGAATAATGCTGAGACCAGCACTGTAATTCGATAACAAGCCTTGTATGGCGAGTCCAGTGCCGAGGCCAATGGCACCGAGGGCAGCGATAAAGGGTGTAATCTGAATGCCAAGCTTGGGCAAGGCGATGATGATGGCGAAGCCGATGACTGTGAGACGTGCACAGCTACCAAAGAAACGGCTCAGGGTAATATCGAGTTTGCGTTTCTGGCATATGGCCAACACCAGATCACCTGCGCGGCGACCCAGAAAGGTACCGATGACCAGAATGACCAATGCACCCAATATCTGAAAGCTATAGCTGACCACATAGGTCACTATCATGTTATAAATAGCACCAACTTGTTCCAGCTCTTCCATCGACTTTGCTCTCTAGTAGATACAGCAGTGCTGGCATTTTGCCACGAGCACCAGCCCAAGCAAACAACGTAAACTGTGGGAATACCTGATTCTTGTTATGACCAGTTCCGAGCCAACTGCAATTCCAACCACGCTGGGTGACAGCGGCCAGGTAATGCTCACCAATCGCCTGCGCAAGAATCTGCGCAACATCGGCAAGTGGGCGCGGCAGCACAATATCCAGTGTTATCGCCTGTATGACAATGACCTGCCGGAATATGCCTTCGCCATTGATGTCTACGGCGACCGGATTTATATGGCTGAATATCAGGCGCCGGCACAAATTGCCGAAGAGAAGGTGCAGGAACGCCAAGCACAGGCTCTCGCAGCAGTGGCTGAGGTCATGCAGTTGCCACCCGCACATATTTATCTGAAAACGCGGCAACGACAACGGGGCAAGAGTCAATATGAGGCGCAGGACCAGAGTCACGACTATTTCGTCGTTACCGAAGGCGCAGCCAAACTGTGGGTTAATCTGCGTGATTATCTGGACACCGGCCTGTTCCTCGATCACCGTCCGATGCGGCGTTTTATCTTCGAGAACTGCCGCGACCTGCGCGTCCTGAACCTGTTCTGCTACACCGGCAGCGTCAGTGTGCAAGCGGCTCTCGGCGGCGCCGCGTCCACACTCAGCATCGACCTGTCCAACACTTATCTGGACTGGGCCCGCAAAAATTTTGGATTGAATGGCCTCGGCGGCAGCCAGCATCGACTGAAACGCGCAGATTGCATTGAATACCTGCAGAGCAACTCGGCGATGTTTGAACTGATCTTTCTCGACCCGCCTACTTTTTCCAACTCCAAAAATTCGGATAACGTATTAGACATTCAGCGCGACCATGTAGGCCTTATAAAAAATGCCATGAAAAAACTGGAACAGGATGGCCTGTTGATCTTTTCAACCAATATGCGCAATTTCAAACTGGATGCGGAATTGACCAAAATATATGCCATACAAGACTTTACCAAACAGAGCATCGACAGGGATTTTGAGCGCAGCAAAAAGATTCATCAGACCTGGCTTATCCTCCATGCCTGATCTATGGCGCGTGCGCGCAGACTTGCACACGCTGCGCCTTGCTTGCACTGACGTGTCGCGCTGCATTACCATGCCAGCCATGTTACTAAAAATAAAGTTACGCAAACTGAATATAATCCTGTTATCCCTGTCGCTAAGCCTGAGCTCAGTTGTGGTAGCACAGGATGCAGGCGTGCAACCGGTACTGATCGGCACCTGGGAAGGCGAGCTCGTGCGCGGCCGCGACAACATGACGCTCGCTTTCACATTCGAGCAGAATCAGGGCATCTATACGGCGGCGATTACCAGTTCCGCGTTGGGAATTTTTGGCATGCCGGTCGAAACTATCAGCGTGGATAGGCTCAAGCTGAACATCAAGATCCCGCGCCTGGATCTGGAGTTTTATGGCACGCTGAGGCTGAGTGCTGATGGCACACGCATCGAGCGTATCGATGGCGATTATTATCAGAGTAGTGAAATGGTGCCGGTAGTTCTGAAATCTGTTGCCAAGCCTTCCTTCTAAGCGTTGCTGCTGGCAATCAGCTGGCGCTCAGACATAGCGACTTAAATTGCGATTGGCGCGTCCCAGCCGTTCTGAAAGCACTCGCACGATATATGTGTGCGCCGCGGCCGTAGACGCCGGAAAAAGTTTGCCCATCTCCTCCAGTTTGTCCTTGTCCAGCCTGAACAATACGCTTGGAGTTTCAGTGCGCACGCTGGCCGTTCGATTCTCACCGGTGTAGATCGCCATCTCGCCGAGAATTGCGCCCGCAGTGAACTTGCGCAGAATATTCTCGCTTTTGTTAGGCAGGTTCAATACTACAATGACTACGCCAGCGCCGACGAAATAGAGGCTCTCACCCTTATCACCTTCCTTAAACAGATATTCCCCGGCGCGACGCGGTTCAATTTCAAAAAATTTCGAGAGCAAGGCAGCATCACTTTCTTGATAAGCTATGCGACGCAGTACATCTTCCAGCTCAAGATTTTTCTCTTCATCGCTGCGATTGAGGCTTGTCAGAATGCGGCGCTCGCACCAGTCTACTGCCGTGACGAGTTGAGCCTTGTAATTACGTTCCCACAACTGTTCTCCGAACGTGAAGAAGCCGTGCTTCACCAGCCGCTTGATGGACTTTTCGTCTGCGCCACTGATGACAATATGAAAGCCGATGCGATCGCTCAGTTGCGCCAATTTGGAGAATGTCACGATAGCCGATGTATCGAGCTGACTGACATTATTGAAATCAAGCACCAGGAAATCAAAATGATTGCCTTCGACGTCCATGATGCGGGAGCGTATGGCAGAGATGAGTTTGTCAGCCGTGCCGAAGAAGATGAAACCCTGCAATACCAGAATCAGTATGCGGTGCCCTTCCTTGTTCAGCAGTTCCCGCGTCTCCAGATCTCGATCCACATTGCTCGCGTGATCACTGCCATTGGTTTCGATTTTTATAACACTTAATTGGGAGTAGTTGATCACGAACAGAATGATCGCCACAAAGAAGCCAAACGTCACGCCCTGCAGAATATCCGAGAGAATGATGACAATCAGAATCAGCACGACTACTACATAGTCAGACAGAGGCAGTTCGTCCCGCGCCTTCCACAACCAGTCAATCAGGAATTCCAGCCCTACATAGATCAGCAGACCACCCAGCAGAAAGGTCGGCACGAGCTCCATGAAACTGGCACCGGCCAGGATGGATATCAGCACAACAGCTGCGTACACGAAACCGGTCAGTCGATCTTTACCGCCCAGCCGATCCACCAGCGCGGTATCGGAAACATCATGCACGCCAAGGAAACCGCCGAGCACGCTATTCGCCAGATTGGTATAACCCACCACTTCCAGTTCATGGTCAGGGTTCAGATCTTTCTGGGCAATCAGTTCGATCCGGATACATCCAGCAACAACATCATCGAACACAGCAGAGCTACGACTACGATGCTGCCCAGTTGCTGCGACACTGCGAGCCATTTCACTTCCTGCAGATATTCCAGATGAAACACCGGAATCATCGTTCCAGTGGCTTCTATGGTGGGCAACAGTCCGCGCAGCGCCGCCTCCTCGCGCGACATACCTGCAACAGCGAGCACTACATAAAAGATCAGTATTAAAAGCAACAGAATGCCTCGCACAGACAGGCGGTTGTCACGAAACATCTTGCCCGCGATCAGGCACAACGCCAGCACGATCGCCGGCAACACCAGTTGGATAAAATTGGTGTCGATTAATGCAACCAGGCTTGCGTTTTGCCCACTGGCAACGGTGAGACCGCCCTGAATAAATATGTAGCCAATGCCAGCGAAGAAACCCCCGGTAACCGGATAGGGAATATAACGAACCAGGTTACCCAGTTTCATTCGCCCCAACAGCAGCAGGAACAATCCGGTAACCAGTGTTGTGATCATGATGGCGACAACGATGGTTGCCTCGGCGCCAATGGAATACTCATATCCAAAGCTGGCATAGATGCTGGTCACCATTACGGCAAACAGGGGCGCGACGCCGTTGCGGGGAGAGCAGATAACCGCTTTGTAATCGCTGAACAGCGAACCACCAAGCCCGGTTACAAGTGTTCCTATCAGCAATATGGCGATACCCGGCACCATTAAGCGCGGGTCAGTTTGGGCAAATAGCAGCGCTGCCACGGATACGGCAACAGAAATGTTGACCAGCGCGATCAATGTGCCGGAAAGGATGTTGGCGATTTTACTGGATTGCATCTTGTTGTTATTGGTAATTAAATTCGATGGCCGAGGATACTACCCGTTAGCCTCTGATACCAGCGCAGAGCTTGGGCGGAACAGTCAAGTTTTCCCATTCTCTGCCCTGAGCGTTGCCCGGAGTAGGTGTCATCGAAACATGGCAGCGTGCGTTATTGTTTGGTATGGCACTGGTATTCATGAATTCAGCACGAGACTTACTTCAAAGTTTCGACATTTAGTGGGAAAAAATACGGTGCCCAACCTGTCCTTGCAATTGTGGCTGCCCTATACTGGTGCCACGCGGCCATGGGAACTCGCAATGCACTACCAGACTCGAACCAACTCTGTTCATACACCTGCACGGGTAGCCGTATTGCCGCTGCCGCTCATGCGCCATGCTGCGTTGAAATTTTCCATCCTGTTGGTTCCACTGGTTTGGCTCTGCCTGCAACCTTCCGCATCGGTTCAGGCGACAACCATACTCGGCATGGACATCGACCAGGTTGCCGCTGACGCCGAATTAATCTTCGAGGGTGAAGTGATTCACCGCGAAACCCGTCAGGACCAGAATTCAGGCCTGATCAACACCTATGTCACCTTTAATGTTATCGACGTGATCAAAGGCGATTTCGCCGGTGACAGTCTTGAGCTTAGATTCATGGGCGGAGCTTTCAACGGCGAGATAGTCGAGGTGAGCGGATTGGTGATCCCTGCCGATGGCGAACAGGGCATTTATTTCATCGAGTCACTCAATACTGACATGCTGAACCCCTTGCTCGGCTGGTCCCAGGGGCATTACCTGATTGTGAATGACAATGGCGTGCGGCGCATGAGCACGGTCGATCATCGCCCGGTAATCGACATCCAACCGGTGGCCAATATTCCACAAGTCATCAAGAAACCCCAGGCGCTGATCGAAGGCAATACTGAAGTCGCTGCCGGTGTCATGACTGAAGCCAGCGAGCTGCGAATCGAGCGCGCCTTGTCGGTGGACGAATTCAAGTCACGCATCGCCGATCTTATCGGGAACTAAACCTCTTGCGACGCGCACTTTTTCTGGGCATTGCGTGGCTGCCATGCGTTAACAGTTACGCCTTCGAAGTCTCTGGCAATTTTTGGGAAGCGAAGCAGGCAACCTATCACGTCGGCATGAGCGGCACTTCTCCCGGTGGTACCAGTTGGAATACTTCATTTAAACGCGCCATGAGTAGCTGGACTGCCGCCACTAATTTCGAATTCCTTGCGGTGGACAGTTTCCGGGATCCCTGTAGCGGACGTGCCAAAAATGGCTTTGGCGATAATATATCGGCGGTGGATTTTACTGCAGATGTCTGTGGCAATGCTTTCGGCAGCAGCACCCTTGCCGTAACGCTCACTGCAGGCACTTGCCTGAATCAGGAGTGCACTGGTAGTATCAAAATCAAAGACGCTGATATCGTTTTCAAAAATTCAGAAAAATGGGATGTATACACCGGTCCGCGCCGATCCGGTGTTTTAGATTTCGAACGCGTTGCTCTACATGAACTCGGACATGCCCTCGGCTTGCGCCATGAGAATAGTAACCCGGCCATTATGCAACCGCTGGTTACTGACACGCATACGCTGCAAGCTGATGACATCAATGGCGCGAATGTCATCTATCCGGGCAGCGCCAACATTCCTCTCGGAGTAACCATCGGCAGCATTTACGGCGTCAATATTGTGGTGCCGGCGGCCTCGAAGATCAGCGGCCCCAGCAACACTGTCAACCAGTCTGGAGCATTGATCAGCGGTGATACCAGTCTGGATGGAAAATTCCTCGACATGTACCAGTTCACGTTCGCGAATGATTCCATAGTCGACCTGCGGCTTAACTCGACAGCCTTCGATCCATTCTTGTATCTCGTGCGCATTTCCTCAACCCAGGACGGAATACCCGCACACACCTTCACCGATGATAATTCCGGTGTTGGCGCCAACGCGCAGATTTTGAAATCAATCCCGGCCGGCACCTACTGGGTAGGCGTGAGTTCGGCAACTGGCAATCAACAAGGCAGCTACGATCTCTCATTGATCTCGGCCAACAATAACCCGACCAGTTCCTTCCAGGCATTTCAGTCAGTATATGGCGTGAATGTGCAGATCAACCCGAATCCGTCGATAGCCGGGGCATTGAGCAGTAGCGACTTTGCGCTCAATGGCAAACGGCTCGACTTGTTTCAGTTCACAGTCCTTAAGCAGACTAAATTGCGGGTTGATTTGAGTGCCGCACTGTTTGATCCGGCGCTGATTATTGCGCGCCTGCTGCCAGGTGCGTCGGCTACCATGCAGGAAGTTGACCAGAAATTGCTCTTGCAGAATGATAATTTCGGCAGCGGCCTGAACTCAAGAATTGAACAGAGCCTGTCGCCAGGGAATTACTGGATTGGTGTCACCAGTGCCAACGTTGGCCAGACTGGTGACTACCAGATTGAAACAACTGTCGTGTTGCCTTGAATAAAAAGTGTTGCCCTCATCAAGAGGACAGCACTCACGAACTAGTCGGCCTGCATCCACACCATCGCGATGCGCTTCGGTACCTGCCCGACCGGAATCTTCGCCACCGCCTTCATGGTCGCCGCATCTACCGCATAAGTAGTGTTATCCCCCGCCGCTCCCATGTACGCAGTTTTGCCATCTGGAGTGAAGGTAATCCATTCCGGATGCTGACCGACGAACACGCGACCGATTTCCTGCAAATCTGGCAGCGAATGAATGTAGACATGGCCGTACACCTTGCTGGTAGACCACAGCGTCTTGCCATCGGGCGATACTGCCAGACCATGGGCAGGCGCTGCCTGCAGACCATCGTAATGTGCCTCATAACCTGGCACTGCTGGATGCTCGATACGCGCCACTTCCTTGCGCTGATCGAAGTCAACGACTGCAAAGCCATGAAAATCCGACAGCTGTACGAAGATCTTGTCAGTTGAGCCATCCGCTTTGGTGTTGAAGGTCATCGGGCGAATGCCGGAGCTCATCTTCAACTCCCAGACCACTTCGTTTGTACTGGTATCGACAACATTGATCGTGCTGGTCTGGATCGAACCACCCACCGCATAACGACTGTCAGGCGTGACATAGACATTGTGGATCGCGCCATTGACCGGAATGGTCTTGATATTGGTCATGCTCGCTACGTCAATCACATCCAATGCGCCGGGCATTTCCATAATTGCCACATAAACCGTGCTACCGTCTTTCGTCACGCCCAGATTGTTCGGACGACCGCTGAGTGGAATGCGGCGCTTCACGCGCAGGGTGCGGGAATCGACTATATCGAGACTGTGCATGGCCTCATTGGTGATGTAAACCTGAGAGCCGTCGGGCGCGCCGACAATGCCATGGGGAATTTCGATGTCAGTGATTTCACCGACAACGGTATTCGTCACTGGATCAATAATCGTGGAATTATCACCTGCAGCATTGGTCTGGATGATGCGCACATTCGTGCTTGCTGGCTCGCGTCTTGCTGTGTAGCCCGCCACCCAATCGGCCATGATGCGCCACTCCGGGTCCAGCTGGCTGGGGAAGTGCTTGCCTCCCCCATGGAACGGGTCACCGCCGGCTGCAGTCGCCAGCGGATGGGTCAGGAATCTGCTCTTGAGCGGATCATCACTAGGCAACACCAGTGAACTGGCTGATTCGAAATTCTTGCGTGACTGCTCTTCAGTCCAGAATAACTGATGTTCTTCCAGTTCCTGCAACCGGAACAGGCTGCTGCGGGTGTGACACTGTATGCAACGTACACTGCCGTCACGCTTGGCGAGGAAGATGGGTTGTACTTCATTCATGAAGTAATTGAAGTCCAGCGTGCCGGGGGCCTGCTGGGCAAACAGCGGTGCTGCCCAAACTGCCAGCAATAGACCGAGTGTGCTTGCTCTAATACGCGTCTTTCCGGGCGCATGCGACATGGTGGATCTCCTCTTGTCGGGAACTTGGAAAATGAGTGAGCTGGGTCTGAGCATAGAGAAGGCCTGACCGCATTGCAAACGCAGGTCTGCTAATTGAAGTCAGGGTAACCGGTAGGTAAGCCCTTCCCTTGGTAACGAACTTCCGAATACTTTCAGATACACGCGCTGTGCCTGCATCGCCTCGCGCAGATTTGCACTCATGTAATGCTCACCACTGGCGGCGCTGCGCTGCGGGCCAAGCAGGTTGAGCACGATGGGGTCGGTGAGTTCGAAGGCGCTGTCGGCATCGATAATCAAGGTGGCTGCGTACAGCTCATTGCCGGCAGAGGCTGCGCCGGTTACTGCAAATTGCAGCAGGTTAGTGGTGACATCGACCGTGATCGTGCCCTGTACGCTGATACCAGCCGCGGAAAAATTCAGAGTGGAAATGCGCGCTGGCGGAGCGACCCCAGCTTGCAGGGGTGGCGTGGTCGAGGGCGCCTTGCGCACGGCATTGACCTGTTCGAAGGCATAGCCCATTGCCAGCAATTGGGCATCGGACTGCATGGCGCCGAGCAGTTCCAATCCGACCGGCAGGCCATTCGGCGTGAAACCAATGGGAAATGACAACGCCGGCATGCCGGAATTGGCGCTGATGCTGCAGTTATTGCCTGGCTGGTTTTCTCCCGTAAACACCTGCAGTTCGGCAACCGGCGGATAGGCGATGGCATCGAGATCTTGTGACTGCAGCAGCTGCGCAATGGCCTCACGCAGATCATCGCGAGCGCTGAGTGCAGTTGTATAACTGTCGTCATTGCGTACCGAGGTGCGACTGCGCACCAGCACTGCTTGTATCGCCTCGTGATACAAGCCGAGATCGACGATGTCATTCAGGTTGGTGATGTCATTGCTCAGAAACGTCGCCAGATACTGATCCAGATCCACCCTGAATTCATGGCCGATGAGTCCAGATCTGGCGGTCAATCCGGCAAGGTCTGGAATTTCCACGTCGATTATTTCGGCACCGCGTTCTTCAAACCAGGACAGCGCTGCATCCATTTGCTGGCGAATCGCCGGATCCGCCGCCGTGTAATAACTGGTGAGCTTGCCAATGCGCAGTTGGGTCAGATCGGTCGACTGCAATTGCGCCTGAAAATTCGGCAATGGCGCACCTTGCATCAATGCGGTGGCTGCGTCATTGGCATCGAAGCCAATCACTATATCCAGCAAAATCGCCAGATCTTCCGCGCTGCGCGCCAGTGGTCCGGCCACGTCCTGGGTGTGGGACAGAGGCATGATGCCGTAAATACTGGACAGGCCCTTGGTCGGGCGCAGTCCGATCAGGTTGTTGAACGCGGACGGAATTCGTATCGAGCCACAGGTGTCAGACCCCATGCCGATGGCACCGAAACTGGCAGCAACCGCCGCCGCGGTACCACCACTGGAGCCACCTGGCACGCGGCGCGGGTCATAAGGATTGCGCGTCTGTCCGAGCAGTGAACCGATGCTGGTAATACCATAGGCGTATTCATGCAGATTGGTCTTCGCCAACACGATGGCGCCCGCCGCCAACAGCTTGTCAACCTGGGTAGCGTTGGCACTGGGCACGAATCCGGCGAGTGCTACCGACCCACCGGTGGTCGGCATGTCCGTCGTGTTGTAATTGTCCTTCACCAGAATAGGAATGCCGTGCAGCTGACTGCGGGCACCCGTCCGCTGGCGCTCGGCATCCAGTGCCGCGGCAAGCGTGCGCGCCGCGGGATTGATGCGCACGATGCTGTTCAGCGCTGGACCCTGCTGGTCATAGGCATTAATGCGCGCTACGTACAAATCAACCAGCTCAACTGAGGTGATGGCACCAGACTCCAGCGCATCTTGCAGTGCACTGATACTGGTTTCGAAGACGTCGAGTGAACTCTGGGCAGAGGCCGGAACAAGGACTTGAGCCGAAAAGCAAGAGGCACCGATGAGCATCAGCAAACGGAATAAATTGGACATGATCCGATACCACCTTATTGGCTCTGAGGAAGAGACCTTAGTGTATGCTAGGGCCAACTTTTAACCAACACTCGACCGCAACTGACTGCAAACCAGCAATAATGTTTCGCCAGTCACACTGCATTTGTTCTGTGGTCGCGCCGGCCGGATGCACGCTCTGACAGTTCATCCATGCTTTTTGTTAGACGCCGGACTTCGATGTCAGGCACCAATGAGCTACACTTTGGCTACTACATCCTAGGAACTACACATCAGGAACTACACCATGAAAAAAAATAGCACAGGCGCATCCAGACAACAGCAGTGCAATCGCCGCCAATTCCTGATCGGCGCCACCGGCCTGCTCTCTGTTGCCGCGATGCCAGCGTTACTGGCGCAAGCAGATCGACGCTATAACATCGGTATTATCGGCTCTGGCAACATGGGTGGCGCCGTCGGCACGCGCTGGGCGGAAGCCGGACATCAAGTGTTATTCTCCTCGCGCAATCCGGACCAGTTGCAAACCTTGGTGGAAGCGGCGGGCTCCAATGCACGCGCTGGTTATCCTGCTGATGCGGTGGCTTTCGGTGAAGTAATTTTCATTGCGGTACCCTATGGAGCGCTGCCCCAGATCGGTGACGATTATGCCGCCGCCATGGCTGGCAAGATCGTGATCGAATGCGGTAATCCGCGCGCCGATCGTGATGGCCCGATGGCAGATGCGGCCATCGCCATGGGTACTGGTGTTGCTTCGGCCGAATATTTGCCTGGTGTGCGTCTGGTGCGCGCGTTGAATGCGATCAGCTTTGTCGAGGTCAACAACGAAGCACATCGCGCTGGGGAATTAATCGGCGTTCCCATTGCTGGTGACGATGCAGGCGCAGTGGCGGTAGCGACGCAATTGGTAAGCGATTGCGGTTTCGAACCGGTAGTGGTGGGCGGCCTAGCGCGCGCACGTGAATTCGATCGCGGTACCGAGGTATACGTACGCGGCCTAACCGCGCAACAACTACGCGCGGCACTGCATCTCTAAAGCCTGATATTTTTCCGGGACTTTCCGGGAGCCGGGCTACTTCGGCATTCTGGCAGCGCGAATCTCAATCTCGACGAGCCAACCGGGCACGACCAAGCCAGCGATCTGCAGGAATGAGCGTACTGGTTTCATTGAATTTTCAGTGGTACCGAAAAACTGCTGGTAGCCGCGATTGAAGCCATCAAAATCCAGCACCCCATCTGCGCCCGCGACGGCAAATACACGTACCTGCACAATATCTGCCATCGACCAACCCTGTGACTCCAGAGTTTCTTTGAAACGACCCAAGGTATCGATAGCCTGCTGTTCCATGTCGCCCCATGTGCCATCAGCTTTCTGCTGCGCTCCGGCACCGCTCAGGTAAAGGGTCTCGGCGCCCGCCGGAATGAAGATGTTGTTGTAGAAATTCCTGGCTTCGCCGGTGCGTACGATTTCCTGTGCGCTGGCAGTACCAACAATGGCTAACAATGAGACTATGACTAAACTCTTGCTTAACTTGATCATGGTATAAATTGCTCCTCGCAGATATCTTAAAAGTCGTAATCAATTCTTTTGCAGGCTCTCGCTACCCACTCTTGCGGTAGCGCTGGCAGTCTCAGGCGCTACAAAGCGCGCTGTGATCATACCTGTGGTCATCGACCCGTTCACGTTAAGTGCCGTACGCGCCATGTCGATCAGTGGTTCAATCGAAATCAGCAAGGCGACGATGGTAATCGGGAAGCCCAATACTGAAAAAACCACAATTGCGGCATTGGTGGCGCCACCACCTACCCCGGCGATACCGAAGGAACCGATCGCAATAATCAAAACCAGATACGCGATAAAGCCGAGATCAACCTCGACACCCATGGTGGGCGCAACCATCACCGCCAGCATCGCCGGGTAGATGCCCGCGCAGCCGTTCTGGCCAATGGTGGCGCCGAACGAGGCCGCGAGATTGGCAATCGGGGCAGGCACATTCAACTCTTCGATCTGCGCCCGAATCGTCAACGGAATAGTCGCCGCGGAACTGCGCGTAACGAAGGCAAAGGTGAGTACTGGCCACACTTTCTGGAAATAAGTTTTGACGTTGACGCCGAGCAGGGCAATGAGTCCCGCATGCACACCAAACATGATGGCGATAGCGAGGTAGGAGGCCACCACAAAGGTAATCAGGGTAATTATGGCGTTGACATCTGAGGTGGCAATCACGCGCGTCATCAGGGCCAGCACACCATAGGGTGTGAGGCTGATGACAATTTTTACGAGGCGCATAACTACTGCCTGCGTGGTCTCTACAAAGCCGCGGATGCGTTCGCCATGGGCGGGGCTGTCATTGCCAGTGAGCAAGGCAGCTATGCCGAACAGGATGCCGAAGATCACCACAGCAATAATAGATGTATCACGTGCATTGGTCAGATCCAGGAAGATATTCTGCGGCACAAAACTCACCAGTGTGTCCGCCATCATACTGGTCGTGCCCACTGCTGAGCTCATCCGCGCTTCCAGTACCTCGGCCCGCGCCATTTCCTGCGCACCACCGGTAAGATCGCCGGCATTGAGGTTAAACGCAGAGGCCATAACCACGCCGATTAATGCTGCCACCATGGTAGTGACAATGAGTACTCCGATTACCGTACCACCGATCTTGCCCAGTGATTTGACCTCGCCTATCTTGACCACGGCGGCAATCATCGTAATCAGTATCAGTGGCATGATGATCAGGCGTAACAGATTGACGTAGGAGTTGGCGACGACATTGGTCCAAGCTAGGGTCTCGCTGGTGACCGCATTGCTCACGCCGAACACACCCTGCAGATAAAGACCAAACAGTGAACCGGCGATGAGTCCCGCCAGCACCCGGCGCGACAGGCTCATTTGCATTTTACCCAGTTGAAACAGGCCGCTGAGGAGAGCTGTAAACAGCATCAGATTGATAATGGCTAACATAGACATGGGCAGGGTTCCTCGCGTTGGACGCATGGCCAGCATGACGCTGGGGTCGGGATTGAGTATAGCTAGGTCCCGGCTAAAGACCTAGGGAGGCTCTTATCAAGTTTGCCGGGCCAGAATCACTGGGATTTTTGCGCTATCTGCCCAAGGTATTGATATAACTGACCACATTCATTATGCCGCTGTCATCGCCAAGGGTGGTGGCCATGGTGCGCATCTGCGCACCGAATATGTCCTGGGGATGGGTGCCACGATAGCCCGCCATGAAATCCCGGAGTTGCGTAACCAGATACCAGTCATTCTGTCCGGCTAGCGCCGGTGCGTTGAAGCTGGGCAGGCCCTCGGCATTCTCTCCATGACAGCTGGCGCAGTTACTGTACAGTCGTTGGCCAGCGGCGACATCTCCGCTGATTGTCGGTGCTGCCGGTACATACGGCCAGCCACCAACCCATACCACGATGTCGTCAATACTGGCATCCGTGAGTTTGACAGCCATCGGTCGCATGGCAATGCCTTCGATGTCCTGCGGATGGGTACCGCGAATCCCGGCACGAAAATTTTCCAGTTGGCGGCGTAGGTAGGCGGCTTCCATTCCTGCCAGGCGTGGCGCCTGGATGCCTTCATTGCCGCCCCCTTCACTACCATGGCAGGTGGTGCAATAACGATCATTATAGGGTTCGCGCTCCGCGGCGGCATGCGCTGTGCTGCCAAATAACAGGCACAGTCCCAGTGCCACCATCAATCTACTGCTCATACCTGTGTTGCTCCTGCTTCCTGCTTTGCCTATTGTTGCCATCATGCTTGCCGGGTCTGGTGCCGGCGCCTAGGCGAGTTCTGCGCGCACGCGTTTGTCCAGTTCCGCGATTGCCCATTGGGCCGACATCACAGCACTCTCCTGCCAGGCACTGTGCATACTCATCTGGTCGCCGATGCAATAGTGGCGTCCATTAACGGGTGCCTGCAGCGTGTGATACATCTGTTCTTCAGCGTGACTCCAGCCACCGCGGGTGCGCTCCCAGCGGGCCGAGCAACCGAGCATATGGTTCATGCGATGCCAACCGACAGTGACCGGTTTTTCCACGAGATTGCGATAATTCGCATGCAGCTTTTCGCCATCATGAAGGTGCGCTTCGACGCGCTCCTCATGCGTCATCACCGTGTGATACATGCCACCACCGTAGTCATAGGCTCCCAGCACTACTCCTTTCGCCTTGTGAATGCCGTGGTTGGGATACCAGATCTGGCCGCTCGGATTATTCATCCAGGAAATACCGCCATAAATATCTTCTTGCTCCCAGAAGCGTTCTTTGGCCTGAAAAGCGGCCTTGTAGGCTTCCCCGCGCCGCGGGTATTTCATGGCACTGACATAGTCGGCAGGAAAATTATGTTTGATGCCCACCATCAAGTGGGTCGGAATACAATTGAAACAGTAGTCCGCCTGCAAACTGTGACTGCTGCCGTCCTGGTCATAGTTGATGTCGACGCCCTTATCATGCACCTGCACTGCGGTCACCATGGCGCGGTGGCGCACTTTGCCGGCAAGGCGTTGCTCCAGTGCCTTGATGGTCATGTCCATGCCGTTAACTGGTTGCAGCAAAATGGGACCCGTGTCCCCTTCATTGGCGCCGAGCAGCATGCGACCCATGTTCGTTCGCAGCAGATCGCGGAACGCAATGATGTCCTGCTGCACGCCATGTTCGAGGAAACCGCCCTCGGCATAACCGGCGCGGAAACTACCGCGATACACGTTGTCCATGGTGAGATCGCCGAAGGAGCGAATCATCCCCATCAATGTTTCTGCCTCCGCTTCAGAAAACGGCGCATCCATTTCACTGGCAGTCATGCCCTTGCTCATTACCTCGGCCATGAAGCCACGGGCATGGGTCGTGTATTCGATGTTGCGGATGCGCTTGCCGCCCAGGAGATTGTCGTCCTGCACCCAGGCCATCTTGTTTTCATTAATGAAGACTTCCAGCTCCACGCCCAGTTCCTTGCACAAGTGCAGCATGTTGCGGTGACTGCTGGGAATCCGCGCGGCGCCGGCGTTGAAATACATGTGCGGCTCAGCATCGAATTCGCAGTACTGGCGGTTGCCGATTTCGTCGATGAGGTCGCCATGGCGCAGGGTGAGAATGCGCCCGCCACATCGGTGCGAAGCCTCAAGCACTGTGCATTCGTAGCCAAATTTACTTAATTCATAGGCAGTGGTAAGTCCGGACAAACCGCCACCAAGAATGGCGACTTGCTTGCGGGTTGCACCAAGCTGCAACAGGTCCAGTGACGCGGCTGCCGCACTTCCGGGCAACAAACCCAATGCAGTACCGGCATTAAGCGCCGCCGCAGTACCACCGGCAGCGGCCAATAAATTGAGGAATTCACGACGAGTAACTGACTTGGACACGAAACTATCTCCCTACAATTCACCACAAACGGCATTGCTGCCGCAACTACTTGAATTTGCAAGCGGGCGCTGATTCAGCAATTATGGCACCGCTTGACTCTCACTCTTTCTATCACAAGCTGCGCGATCACTCTCTGCGCAGGCAAGGAACCCTGATGCTGGCAACCTATTACCCGGAATTAATAAGCAATTTGCCCCGCTACGACGGTCGCTTCGAAGCCTATCAATTGGACGCGGCTGGATGCAAGGTGTTGCTGGCAAGTTATCCAGCAGGAACCGTAATTCCTCCACACCAGCATGACACTGACAATGTGGGTGTGATTACTAGCGGTGAGCTGTTACTGACTATCAATGGCGCGACCCAGCGCATCGGAGCCGGTGATTGGTATCACGTGCCAGCTCACACACTTCATGCCGCCGAGTTTCCACAAGCCACCGCAGAAATAGAATTCTGGTTTAATGCAGCTGGCTAAGACGCGTTCTGCTTCAAAATGTACCATTCACCTTGAATGCCAGCGAGCGACCGGAACCCGAACAACGGTCTTCAATCTCCTCGATGATACCCGATGAGATGCGGCCCAAAAATCGCTGCCGCTCACGACAACCGAGGGTATTGTCCACATCGTTGACGTCCAGTCGATAGGTGATGCCGCGCGGATCCACGTATTCGACAAACAGGTTGGCGCGTGGATCACCGGCGACCAATTCAATGTCATCAATGTCATAACGCTTGTTATTGCCGTCATGACGATTCATCCAGCGTCCGCCCCAGTTCATGCGCCACTGTGGCAGGTCATGCCGAAAGCCCATGGAGTTGAATCCACGCGCATCAAACTGGAAGCGGCGATCGATGCCGAGAAATGGATCTTCAATCTTCGAATCCTGCACTGACAGGCTCTGGGTGATCAGCAAGTTAGGCAGGTTAATCATGCGCATGCGCACACTCGCGTTCAGGCGCAGGCCATACGCAGTGCCATCACCGATATTGCCGTTCGCCGATTCCAGCAATGTGGGTGATGTGGATACATCGATACGCTCGATGACGTCGTGGTGTTGATGATAATACACCGCCGCATCCGCTACACCGGTGTCATTGGGTAGCCGATATTCGCCACTGACCTCGTATTTCCACAGCCACTGTTGACGCAGGTTGGCATTGCCCGCCTGGGTATTGGAATCTTCATCCTGGTCATCATTGGAGGCGACGAAATCGGCAAAGGTCAATTGTCTGACTTCTTTCTCGATGGTGCCGCGCAGTTGCAGTTGCGGGTTCAAGTCAAAGCGAAAATCAAGCTTCGGCTTAACAAAATCAAAATCGCGTTTGTTGGTGACATCACCTGTCTGGGAAATTTCAGAAGTCTCATACAGAAGCGTTGTCTCGAGGGACATGCGCGGATTCAGCACCCAGTTGTGAATGGCGAAGGGTTCGTAACGAATCTCTTCGACGCTGGAATTGCCGTTCGCGACCAATTGCGGTACCAGCCCGCCTACAGCGGCTGATGGTGTGCCAGTCGTGCTGGCAAGGCCCAGCGCCAGGTTGGAGTCGAGTATCGTCTGCGCGCGTTCCGCGCCGACTTCTATATCCTGGCCAGCGAACGCATCGAATGTATAGGAGCCGCGCACGATGCGCTCCCTGGTGACACTCGCCGTTTCAAGAAACAGGTTTTTCCTTTCAGTGCCGTTGGCAAGTACCTGAAAACGCTCGCGGGTCGAGCCTGCATTCGCTTCATTGGAGATGAACAATAGTTTGAACCTGTCTCCACCTGCAGTGAGGAATTCATAATCGCCACCGACTTCCCAATTGTCCTGCTCAACTGGAATTGCTTCCCGATCCTCATTCACGGTATTGGGTGTTACGCGCAAATTTGTGGTCAGGCGCCGCACTTTCGTGGAGTTGTCATTTTCACCATACAGGGCATTGATACGGGCACTGCTGTTGGCGCTGAACTGGTAGTCCAGATTGGAGCTGAATTCATAGGTGGTCTGTTTGCGAATCCGGTCTTCCCGCACCAGATCATTCAGGGAATAGTCACCCAGACGGCTGTTCTCCTTGGCAATGTTATTGTCATAGCCAGGATTCGCGGAGGCATTGACCACATAACTCAATCCGCCAGTTTGCCCACTCACAGACAAGGAACCACCTGGCTTGAGTTCATGATCGAGATAACGGGTGATGCTGCTTTCATAGGCGGTGCTGGTCGTAGACAGTTCCTCGAACAGCACCACGTTGATCACCTGACCACTGCCGCGCACGTCGAGTGCGCCGGAGGTGCCACGAATGATCTCGATGTAGTTCACCTGGCTCGAGGTGATGCGGTCCAATTGGCCACTCGTCTGATTGTTCTTGCCTGCAGTGCGCTTGCCGTTGATGAGAATCTGATTGCCACCACTGCCACTGCCGAGACCGCGCCCGCCACTGGCCGGATTGCCACCACCAGGACCACCGGGGCCTCCGGAAAATCCTCGCGGTGGGCCGCCACCGCCGCCACTACCACCGGTGTTGCCCACCCCTGGTATGCGATCGAGCATGTCCTGCGCCGTAACCGGGTTGTATTCGGCGAAGTAATCGGCCGGATAGCGCACGGTAGATTCGTCTCCCACATTGTCCTGCGCACTGCCAGCCATATGGAATACTGCTATAGAACCCAACATGGCCGCGCGCACCAGGCTGCGCAAACTGGATTTGAGGGGAAGAAACATACGCCAGTGCTCTTGATGGAGAATAGGGATGGAATTATAAGAGCGAGGACCTGACTATGCTGTGACAAATTGTGTAAAGACCAGAGTTCAGTGGGCTCCGCACTCGCATGCTCGCTGCCGCAACAATGCCTGTGTACTCGCCCAACTTCCAGAATACTCGCCTGACTCATGCAGCCAGACGAATCCGCTAGGTGATGGCTTAATTCGCCAACTTGCAGGCATCAAGCAACCACAACTCCGCATTAACACCTTGTTCTTCATACTATTCATTCCGTGGCCCGGTTATTGCAACACCTAAGCAATTGCGTCTGTACAACGGCCGCGGCACCTACTTCGACACCCGCGGCAATTCAGAAGTGATGGAATACAGCAACGGGCAGCAAGTCAATAACTAAATCTGTATCCTTTATAAGTTCCAGTTTTCTGCTTGATTCGTTGGCTGCATGCTGCGATGGGTAGGTTTACACTGGCGCGCTATGATGGATTTGATTTCTATCAGGTTAAACTGATGCTCTTGAACGTGGAAAAGCAAATCGCGAATTTCGCTGGTTGTAAAAAAATCCGTCCACCCGACAAAATCCCTGAGTTCCGTTCCGAGCTCACTACTTGAATTAAGGATTTCATATCTGAATTTCAGTATTTCAGAGCTGGAGCTTCCGATCCCCAGTTCCTTGATCAATGCTCTTGCCTTTGTTACAGACTGGCGGGCTGCTGAACTGTACAGACCCAATCTCATAAGTCCACTTGGCTTCAGACAATTGCTGATCACCCTCCAGCCTTTGACAGGATCTACCATATGGTGCAATACACCCACGCTCTCTACGATATCGAATTGCCTGTTCAACATTTCCAGGTCCAGCATATCCGCCTGCATATATTCAATTTTCGTAATGCCAGATTCTACTGTCTTGAGTTTCGCATACGACGTGTCCCCGTCATTGATTAGCAACACCAAGAGGAGTATCTGTTGCTTCTTTCAATAGGTAATTGCTGGCAGGAAGAGATGATTGCGGTGATAATTCTGGAATGTTGAATTTGTGGGTGTCTGGTTTAAGGAGAATTCGTTGGCAAGCAGTCCCGGATTTCTGTTGCAAAGATGGAAGGCGGCAAGACAGGGTGTGACAGTCTCGAGGTTGGGGATGGTGGCGCCTCAGTCGCAATTGATCATGGAAGAACACGCTAGCATCAAGAGTAGCAATATTGATCTGGCCGACAGTGAGACGCCACTGCAGATCGGTGCTTTCAGTTACATCCGCTCCGGTGGCAAGGCGCTGCATGTGAAAGAGATCGGGCGCTTCTGTTCCATCGGGCGCAACGTGATTCTGGGTGAGGCGCGTGCCAATCATCCGTTGTACTGGGTAGCAACGAGTCTGTCGGTCAGTCGCAAGTATCAGCCAGAACACACTCCCGTGACAATTGGCCATGATGTGTGGATCGCTCACGATGTGGTCATCATGGCCGGTGTAACAATTGGCACCGGAGCGGTCGTCGGTCGCAATGCCATCGTGACCAAGGATGTGGAGCCCTATCAGATTGTGGCGGGTAATCCGGCGCGTGCCATTCGCTATCGTTTCAATGCAGACCAGCGGCATGCACTGCTAGCGAGTGAGTGGTGGAACCTTGACTACGAGGCTCTCAAGACGCTCTCGTTCCGCGATGTGGATGCGTTTCTGATTGCCGTGCAAGGCATCACGACGAAAGCGCATTACAGGAAGATCGCTGTGCGCAATCAGAAAGTCTTTGTACTGAAGTAGTCCCGTTGCAGTGACGCCTCGAGTTATCACCTCACTGCGGCCGCCACATCGCCTAGCCACCTTCCTGCTTTGCATTGCCCAGCATGTCCAGCAACGGAGATGCACGCGTAGACAGTCCGATCGGTGTATCGTCTTCCTCGTCAGGATTGCCTGAAGGCCGTTGCGCCTTCTGCAACGCCCAGTCCCCGCTCAAATCGCTTCCAGCGCCTGCGCAATTTTGCTGACCCCGATTACTTCAAGCCCTGGGATCGGTGACTTCGGCACGTTCGCCTTCGGTACAATTGCACGCTTAAAGCCGTGCTTCGCCGCCTCACGCAAGCGTTCCTGACCACTCGGCACCGGTCGAATCTCACCCGCCAATCCGACCTCACCAAACACGACCAGATCCTTCGGCAGAGTTTTGTCCTTGAAGCTCGACACAATCGCGAGCAACAGCGCCAGATCCGCACTCGTCTCGGTCACCTTGACGCCACCGACCACGTTGACGAATACGTCCTGATCCGCCATATACATGCCACCGTGACGGTGCAGCACCGCCAATAACATCGCCAACCGATTCTGTTCGAGCCCGACCGCGACCCGACGCGGGCTGCCCAGCTGACTGCCATCGACCAATGCCTGGATTTCCACCAGCAAGGGCCGCGTACCTTCCCATAACACCATAACAATCGAACCGGGAGTATCTTCTTCCGTGCGCGCCAGAAATATGGCGGATGGATTTTTAACTTCTTTCAGACCCAGTTCAGTCATGGCGAAAACGCCGAGTTCGTTGACTGCGCCGAAACGATTCTTCTGCCCACGCAGGATTCGATACTTCGAGTCGTTACCGCCCTCCAGCATGATGAAGCAGTCGATCATGTGCTCCAGCACTTTCGGTCCGGCCAGGGTGCCGTCCTTGGTGACGTGGCCCACCAGGAATAACACGGTGTTCGTCTGTTTAGCGTATTGAATCAGGTAGGCCGCACATTCACGTACCTGCGACACACTGCCGGGTGCAGACGGCACATCGGTGCTGTGCATCACCTGAATGGAGTCCACCACGAGCAATTGCGGGCGATGCTGCTGGGCAGCGGCGCAGATCAGCTCGACGTTCGTTTCCGCCAGCATTTTCAGATCGCTCTTCGGTAAGCGCAATCGTTCTGCGCGCATACCGACTTGCTGCAGGGATTCCTCGCCGGTGACATACAGCGCCGATTTGCCCTTGCTGGCGAGCACGCACATGAGCTGCAACAACAGGGTGCTCTTGCCAGCACCAGGATTACCACCAATCAGAATGGCCGAACCCGGCACCAGTCCGCCGCCGAGCACCCGGTCCAGTTCTTCGATGCTGCTGGAATAGCGCGGCAAGGCTGCCAGATCAATCTCCGCCAGATTCTGCACATTGGTCGCGGCGCCGGTGTAGCCTTGCTTGCGGAAATCGGCTTTGGTTGAGGGTGAGGCTGTACTGCTGCCGAGGTTAATTTGGGAGAGTGTGTTCCAGGCTTTGCAACTCGCGCATTGACCCTGCCATTGGCCGTGTTCAGTGCCACAGTCATTGCAGACAAAGGCGATTTTCGTTTTAGCCATGGCTATTTATTGAATCCTTATTACACATACTCAACTGGAACTCGCTGCTTTAGATTACAGAACAGTTCGTAGGCGATGGTGCCTGCATAGCGCGCAACTTCATCTGCCGACAAACCGGTCCCCCAGAGCGTAACTTCATCGCCGATCTGTACCTGGTCCATACCAGTGAGGTCAATCGTGATCATGTCCATTGATACCCGCCCGATAATTCGCGTGCGCAGGGCCTGTCCCTGAGAATGGACGATTACTGGTGTGCCATCGGCCGCCGCGCGCGGATAGCCATCTGCATAACCAATGCTGACCACTCCAACCTTGGTATGCTGCTGACACACATGACGTGCCCCGTAACCGATAGCGCCACCTGCCTTTACCTCATTGATTGCCATCAGGCGCGCCTTCAAGGTCATCACCGGCTCCAAGCCCGAATCTTCGCCAGTTGCGTCAAGCATTGGCGAGCTACCATATAACATGATGCCGGGTCTTATATATTGGTAATGTGTTTCGGGCAAATTCAGAATGCCAGCGGACGCGGCCAGACTGCAATCGACCACGCTGTCGGTGATCTGCATCAGTCTTTGCCGCACCGCGTTGAACTCCGCCATCTGCTTGTAGGTAAAATCCCGTGAGTGTTTGGATTCAAGATCGTCTGCACACGCCAAGTGTGACATCAACACGAGCTCAGTATCAGGATAGCGATGAATGGCCGGAAATGCTTCAAGACAGTCGCCAGTGGAGAAGCCCAGCCGGTTCATACCGGAATTGTGCATGATCCAGACCTTGCGATTGCCGGCGAAAAAATCCTCGTCAAACCGGTTTTGCAACACCTGTAACTGATGCAAGGAGTGCACAACTGGCTCAATTTTCCGTTCCAGGCACTCGAGCAATTCTTCCGCATTGGTAAACCCGGCTAACAGCACAATTGGTATACCGAGGTTTAGTTCATGCAACTGCAAGGCTTCATCCAGGGTCGCCACCGCGAAGCCTGCCAACTTGGTGTTGGATTCACGCAGCGCGCGCGCGACCGCTTCCATACCATGCCCGTAGGCATTGGCCTTGATAACAGGGACGATCCTGGATCCGGGGCAGCGGGAACGAACTTGTCCCAGATTTTTCTTGAGTGCCTGCAAGTCAATTGTTGCCCAGGCGCGGTGCTGACTTTTGCTCATTCACTGTTCCTTCAGAAAAAATCGCTAGAGTCCGTGTGTGTAGCTGTCGTCATAGCGCGGCTGCGCATGATTCTCGAAGCGGGTGTACTGGCCGATGAAACTCAGACGCACGGTACCGATGGGGCCGTTGCGCTGCTTGCCGATGATGACTTCCGCGATGCCTTTATCCGCTGAATCCTCATTGTAGACTTCATCCCGATAAATGAATGCAATCACATCAGCATCCTGTTCGATGGCGCCGGACTCACGCAGGTCGGACATTACTGGCCGCTTGTTCGGGCGCTGTTCCAACGCACGGTTCAGTTGCGACAGAGCGATAACCGGACAGTCGAACTCACGCGCCAATAACTTCAGTGAGCGCGAGATTTCGGAAATTTCGCCGACGCGATTCTCACTGGTGCCCTTCACCTGCATCAATTGCAGGTAGTCTACCACCACCATACCCAGTGGCCCGTGTTCGCGTACCAGCCGGCGCGCGCGTGCCCGCATTTCCATCGGGCTCAGACCAGCGCTATCATCAATGAACAGCGGGCGATCTTTCAGTTTGGCCACGGCGTTGTTAAACCCGGGCCAGTCGTCTTCGGTTAACTGTCCGGTGCGCAGCTTGGTCTGATTGATGCGACCGATGGAAGACAGCATACGAAAGATCAGGCTCTGCGCCGGCATCTCCAGACTGAATACGAGCACCGGCTTGTCGTTGGTCAACACGGCATGTTCCACCAGATTCATGGCGAATGCAGTCTTGCCCATGGAGGGACGTCCAGCCACGATCACGAGATCGGACTTTTGCCAGCCCGAGGTCATCTTGTCCAGATCAGTGTAACCACTGCCTAGACCAGTCAGACCACCATCGGAGCTTGCCAATTCATCGATGCGATCCACCGCCTTGGTCAATAATGGATTGATCGGAATTGGTCCCCGATCCTGCGGGCGTTCGTCGGCAATATTGAAGACGCGGCGCTCGGCCTCGTCCAGAATTTCGGACGCCTTTCTGCCCACCGGGTTATAGCCGCTGTCGGCGATACCATTGGCGACACTGATCAGTCGGCGCAGCATGGAACGTTCGCGAATGATGTCGGCATAAGCCTTGATGTTGGCGGTGCCGCGCGCGTTGCCGGTCAGCTCGCTGAGATAATCGAGGCCGCCGGCGCTATCGAGCTGATTAAGACTGTCCAGGGATTCCACCATGGTGACAACATCAATTGGCGTATTCGATTCGGCGTGCTGGCGCATTACCTTGAAGATCAACTGGTGTTCGCCGCGATAGAAATCTTCAGCCAGGATAATGTCGGCGATATTGTCCCATTCGGTATTGTCGAGCATGAGCCCACCCAACACGGCTTGCTCGGCATCCACAGAATGTGGCGGAACCTTCAACGTCGACAGCTTATGGCTGTCGCGGCCCGGGCCCGGCTGACTGCTTGATTCGAATGGCTCTGACATCTTTATGCTTATTGGTTGGCATTACTGCGATTGAATTTTGTGGAGCGGGTTGCTGGTGAGATTTGCGGGATAAAAAAAGCACCAGCTGCGCTTACAGATGGTGCTTCATGGCGTTGGGCAGGTCAAGGCGCCCGACCGAGTGAATCACCAGAAAATCCTGAGTGATCCGGTTATCTGGATACTATTCAGTGTCTTCGTCTGCCGTTTCTGGCTCTTCTTCACTTATGCGGCCATCATCAGACACGCCAGCTGCATCCATGCGTACTACAGCCAGGGAAATGGTAACGCCAACGTCCTGGCCAAGATCGAGGGCAATTTCGTAGTTGCCAATGGTGCGGATAACACCGTGTGGCATCATCACTTCGCTCTTCAGCAAGTCACTTCCCACTTGCGCATTGAGTGCCTCGGCGATGTCCTTGGTCCCGACTGAGCCAAACAATTTGCCTTCATCGCTGGTGTTCTCAGCCATGACCAGCTTGACGCCAACAAGTTTCTTGGCGCGCGCTTGGGCGGCAGCAACTTTGGCATTGTGCTTGGCAAGCAGATCTTCCCTGCGCACTTCAAATTCAGCCATATTGTTCTTGGTGGCCTGAATGGCCTTGCCCTGTGGAAACAGGAAGTTTCTGGCATAACCGGATTTGACTTTGGCGGTATCGCCGATCTCACCCAGGTTGCTCATTTTTTCCAGCAAGATAACGTTCATGATTATTTCCTCATCTCAAATTCTGCTTCACACGGGTTTCTGTAACCGTGTTCGAAAATCGTACCAACTGTCTATCAGCGCCAACAGCACCACCAACTGTACAACCAGCGGCAACATAATCAGGGCGTAGAAGGCAACCAACCACATACTGGAGAGCTTCTTCTGCGCTACTACTGCATGCAGCAGGGCTACCCCTGAAAACAGCATTGGCAATACCAGATACAGTAACCAGGTGGGCGGTATCAAAATGCCAAAATTGGCCAACAGCATCAGCCCTACCAAAAACAACGCGTACTTCTGCTTGATGCGCAGGCGGTGAAACTCTTGTTTGAACCCGCCCGGGTTATATAAAGTCGCCTGCATCCAGCGCGACAGCATCAGCAGCATCACTGCCAGGAACATGTAAACCGAACCGATAAAGCTCGTCACAATTTCCCGTAAATCGTTGATCTGCACTCCCTGTGGTAAACCCTGCACGCTATTGGTTGCCAGGTATGCTTCCAGTTGCGTGAAGATCAGGTTGAGCACTTCCGGGCGCAACCGCAGATACATCTCTACACTGATACCGATCAGTATCGACACCAGCAAGGTCAGCTCCCAGGATTCTGTCTCCCTGAGCAACAATGCCAAACCGCTGATACCGAGCAACATGATCAGCGGCACGATATCTCCAGCGATGGCCCATCCGCCTACTGGCAGTATGGCCCAGGCCAGAATCAGGGTGGCTTCCTTCACACCCTTGCGTAACATCACCAACCCGACTACTACCGGGTTTAACAAATTCAACAGCGGTATCAGACCCAGCAGCAACACTGCCATAATGGCCTGCTTGCGTCCCTTCATTACGAATTCAGCAAGGCTCCGCATGTCCAGCCTCTCTCTTGGTAGATCTCGACTTTGTTGAGATCAAAATCTTATTGAGATCAATATCGTAGTGAGATCAATTAGGCCTGGTGACTATCCGTATATGGAATCAAAGCCAGGAAGCGAGCGCGCTTGATCGCGGTAGCGAGCTGCCGCTGATAGCGTGCCTTGGTGCCGGTAATACGACTAGGCACAATTTTGCCAGTCTCAGACACGTAGGCTTTCAGGGTTTCGATATCTTTGTAATCGATTTCCTTGGTGCCTTCTGCGGTAAATTTGCAAAACTTACGTCGACGAAAATAACGAGCCATAATAGTTTCCTTAGAGTTTGGATTGAGTAGTTGTTAAAAGTTTGCTGCTTGCCATTGCTAGCCAGACTTATGCGTTCTCACCATCTACTAAATCGTCACCGTCAATTTCTTCTAAGTCTTCCTCTGCTTCGCGGGAAGCAGCAGCCTCATCTTCCAATTTGCGCTTGTGTTCGGCGCGTTGCTTGCGTTCCTTGTTCTCACGTTCACCTTTGAGAATCAGCGATTCTTCAGTGACGGCTTCCTTGGTCTTGATAACCAGGTTACGCAGCACGGCGTCGTTGTAACGGAACAGCTTGGTGATTTCATCCAGCGGCTCATTGCCGCACTCGATGTTCATCAGCACGTAATGGGCTTTGTGAATTTTATCGATTGGATAGGATAGTTGGCGGCGACCCCAGTCTTCGAGACGGTGTACTTTGCCACCACCTTCGTTGACCAATTGGGAATAGCGCTCGATCATCCCTGGGACCTGTTCAGACTGGTCGGGATGCACCATGAATACGACTTCGTAGTGTCTCATAGAGACTCCTTTTGGGTTCATGCCTTCCATCGATACCGTGTGGTCCGTGGTAAGACAAGGAGTTATGTAGTGCGAGGATATTGCTCCTCGCAGGTAAAAAGAGCGGAGATCTTAGAGAAACCAACCGGCTTATGCAAGGTTAAAAGGGTGTATGACCGCTTTTTTACCCGGTGCGCTGCCTGACGGCTTCAAACAGAGTGATGCCGGTGGCGACCGAGACGTTAAGACTGCTGACGGCGCCAGCCATAGGCACGGCTACGAGGTAGTCGCAGCGTTCCCTGGTGAGGCGCCTGAGGCCGCTGCCTTCGGAGCCCATGGCGATGGCAAGCGGGCCTTTGAGGTCTTGCTCATAGATGCCCAGTTCGGTGTCGTCGGCCGTGCCGACGATCCAGATGCCCCGCTCCTGCAGCGTTTCCATGCAGCGAGCCAGATTGGTGACGCTGAAGATGGCCACGGATTCGGCGGCACCACAGGCGACCTTGCGGACGGTGGCATTAACCGGGGCTGATTTGTCTTTGGCAATGATTACCGCATCGACGCCGGCGGCATCAGCGGTGCGCAGGCAGGCACCCAGATTGTGCGGGTCGGTAATGCTGTCCAGGATGAGTATTAATGGTGCGTGGTCGAGGCTGTCGAGCAATTTAAGCAGATGTTTCTCATCACCTGGCGCCGCGGCATTGCCACTTACCATCGCGGCGACACCCTGGTGCACGCCACCGAACTGGCGGTCCATATCCGGCTTGCTCATGTCGGTAAATGGTATACCGGCGCTTTGTGCCAGATCGCGCACTGTGTTCAGGCGTTGATCCTTGCGATCAGACTGGAGCAGTAACTGCGACAAATTATCGGCGTTTTGTTGTAGTGCTTCAGTAACGGCGTGGATGCCGATTATCCAGTTCTGGTTATCGCGCATAGCTGTTACCGCTTGTCAGATTTGGGTTTGGCATTGGCTTTGCCGTGGGATTTATGCTTATGCGTCCGCTTCGGTTTCTTCGCCGTCACGGCGCCATCAGCCTGTTTACCCTTGTGTGGTTTCTGCTTGCGTGGTTTTTTCGATTTCTTCGCTTTCTTGTGCTTGCCGGTATCCGCTGCACTGCCGTCGCTGCGAGCATGCTTCTTGCCGCCCTCACCTTGTCTGGATTTAGTGTTCGCATCACCTTTGCGCAGCGAATTGCGCAAGGCACCCTTGTCAGAACCACTGCCGCTACCAACAATCTGCAAATCGATTTTCTTCTCGTCCAGATTCACGCGTACGACTTTCACCTGCACGGTGCCGCCCAGGCTATAGCGTTGTTTGCTGCGCTCGCCATCGAGACTATGGCGCACCGGGTCGAAGTGATAGTAGTCGTTACTCAACTCCGAGATATGCACTAGGCCTTCGACAAAGATGTCATTGAGTTCCACGAATAAACCAAACCCAGTAACAGATGATATGGTACCGGTGAATTCGTCGCCGATCTTGTCCTGCATATATTCGCATTTCAGCCAGTCCATCACGCTGTAGCTGGCGGCATCTGCGCGACGTTCAGCCATGGAACAGGTTTCACCCAATGTTACGAGATCCGACAATTGATATGGATAGATATCATGTTTCGCCAAGGGCGCCGCATCTTTCTGCTTCTCGACATGGACATTGCGCGCGTTGCGAATCAGGTGACGGATGCCGCGATGCACGAGCAGATCCGGATAGCGCCGAATCGGAGACGTGAAATGGGTGTAGGCCGGGTAGCCGAGACCAAAATGGCCCAGATTTTTCGGCTGGTACACTGCCTGCAGCAATGAGCGAATCAGCATCGTTTGCAGCAGGTGTTTATCAGGTCGCAGCGCGAGCTGCTTCAACACCTTCGCGTAATCGGTTGGTGTCGGTTTCTCACCGCCCGGTAAATACAGGCCCAATCCGCCAAGAAACTGCCGCAGATTTTCCAGCTTGTCCGGGTTTGGCCCTTCGTGCACGCGATACAGAGCCGGCAACTCAGCGCCTTCGAGCAGACGCGCTGTCGCCACGTTGGCGCATAACATGCATTCTTCGATCAAGCGGTGAGCGTCGTTGCGCACGACTGGCACAATCTCGCGAATCTTCTTGTTTTCACCGAAAATGATGCGAGTCTCGGTGGTGTCAAAGTCGAGGGCACCATTACGGTCGCGCAAACTGCGCAAGGCATGATATAGCGAATAGAGATTTTCCAGCGGTTCCAGCAAGGTCTCGTAGCGCTTGCGCAGTGTGCGCTGCAGGGTTTCCTGTAGTGGTGATGCCGGCGTCTGCACAATATCGGCGACTTCGGTATACGTCATGCGGCCGTGCGAGTGAATGCCGGCTTCGTAAAACACGTAACCTGTCATCTCGCCATTGACAGCAATCTCCATCTCGCACACGAGCGTGAGACGATCGACATGTGGTTTCAGCGAACATAGACCGTTTGATAGCTTCTCTGGCAACATCGGAATCACAGATCCCGGAAAATATACTGACGTGCCGCGTGTGCTCGCCTCTTCGTCAAGCGCGGTGCCGAGCTTTACATAGTGGGACACATCAGCGATGGCGACATAGAGTGTCCAGTTGCCACGTTGGTGACGCTGGGCGAACACAGCGTCATCGAAATCTTTCGCATCTTCACCGTCGATGGTGACGAAGGGAATCTTGCGCAGGTCCTTGCGACCAACCATGTCCTTGTCGTGCACTTCATCCGGGAGGCGCTCGGTTTCTTTCAATACTGCCGACGGAAACACATGAGGAATGTCATGGCTGCGCACCGCAATATCAATTTCCAGCCCCGGTGTCTTCGTGTCGCCTAACACCTCAACAATTTGCGCAATCGCTTTCCGATGCCGTTCCGGATATTCGAGAATCTCTGCCACGACGAACTGGCCGTCCTGCGCCTTGCCGGCATTTTTATCCGGCACCATAATTTCATGACTGATACGCTTGCTGTCAGGCACCACAATGCCGAAGCCCTGTTCCTTGTAATAGCGACCGACGATCTGTGCATAACGCCGCTTCAGAATCTCGACGATCATGCCTTCCTTGCGTCCGCGCTGATCGACACCAGACACGCGCGCCAGCACCACATCACCATCGAACAGTTTGGACATCTCGCGAGCACTGAGAAACAAGTCGCCGGAACCATCTTCGGGGATAAAGAATCCAAAACCATCCTTGTTGCCCTGGATACGACCCTTGAGCAGTTCCATGCTCGCGGCCAGACCATACACGCCGCGTCGATTGCTGATGATCTGCCCATCGCGGCTCATGGCAATCAGCCGGCGGCGCAGGGCTTCGATGGACTCTTCATCTTTCAGCTGCAATTGCTCACACAGCTGGGCATGGCTCACCGGCTGGCCGAGCTGTTGTAGCTGCTGCTGAATGAATTCCCGGCTGGGTATCGGATTGGAATAGTTATCAGCTTCGCGCTGGGCGAAGGGATCGGCTGGCTTTTTTGATTTAGGCATTACAGGATTTCGGACTTTTACGGAGAGGCATTGAATTTAGTGCTTAGCAGTATACACGCCACCCCGGGCAAAGTCTGTGACAGCGCATTCTTAATCCCAAGCGGCACAGACTCGCGCGTCAATGTTGACAGTTTCCAGCTCACTCGTTAGAGTGCGCTCCTCCCCGTGCGGGAGGTTTTATGCCCCTATGCCCAGGTGGCGGAATTGGTAGACGCGCTAGCTTCAGGTGCTAGTAATCGTAAGGTTGTGGAGGTTCAAGTCCTCTCCTGGGCACCACTACAAAGTCCGACAGCATCCCATAAAGTTTATTTTACCCTTAGGAATCAATTGGATATGGGCTTTTCACGTCCTATCACGTCCACTGCCATTTGGTAACATCCAGAATCTTTAGTAACATCCATAGCAACACCGGCTGCATAGGCAAAATCCAGTGTTGCTATGGGAGTGCTGAGATTATGGGACGAGGAATCGAAAGACTTTCTGACCTTGAAGTCCGTCAGGCAAAGCCTAAAGACAAAGAATACAGCCTGGCAGACGGCGGAAACTTGTACCTGCGGGTCAAGACGACCGGAAGCAAAGTATGGGTTCTTAATTATTATCGCCCCGCCACTAAGCAGCGGGCCAACATTGGTCTGGGCTCATACCCGGATGTATCCCTCGGAAAAGCCCGCAAAGAAGCCAAGGCACTTCGAGTCGTTCTGGGCGAAGGCATCGACCCAAAAGAGCACCGGGAAGACCAAGAGCGCGAGAAGACTGAACAATACGCCAACACCTTCGAGCATATTGCCCGCAATTGGCTGACCTTAAAAAAAGGTAAAGTCTCACCTGCCTATCACGACAAGATTACCGGACGATTGGAAAAGTATATCTTTCCAAAGATGGGGAAAACGCCGATCCACAAAGTGTCCGCTGCCACCACCATTGGCATCATCACCCCATTGGCAACTGATGAAAAACTGGAAACTGTCAAAAAGATCTGCCGCTGGATCAATGAGGTCATGGTTTACGCCGTCAATACCGGCGTGGCACATGCCAACCCGTTAAGCGGTATCGGTAAGGCCTTCAGTGCGCCGAAGGTCACCAACCTCCCCACCCTCCGCCCTGACGAGCTGCCAGCATTAATGTATGCCATCCAACATTCCAACACCAAACTGGTTACCCGCTGCCTGATCGAATGGCAGATGCATACTATGGTGCGGCCTGGTGAAGCTGCTGGTACCAGATGGGATGAAATTGACCGTGAAAAGAAGGAATGGACCATCCCTGCGGAACGCATGAAAAAAAACAAACCGCATATTGTCCCATTGAGCGAACAGGCGCTGAAGCTTCTAACAGTATTGAAGCCGGTCAGCGGCCACAGAGAATTCGTTTTCCCGTCTGATCACAATCCGCGCAAATCCGCCAACTCTCAGTCAGCCAATCGCGCTCTGGCCAGAATGGGTTTCCATGGACGACTTGTTTCTCATGGACTCAGAGCGCTTGCCAGCACCACCCTGAATGAAACGGGGTTCGATTCTGATGTGATAGAGGCTGCGCTGGCACACGTCGACAAAAACTCTGTACGCGCAGCATACAACCGGGCGCAGTATTTAGAGCGCCGCAGGAAAATGATGGGTTGGTGGTCCGATCATATCGAGCAGTGCGCGACAGGCAAAATGCCGATTACTTCCGGAAGGCTGCAGATTCAGCGAGCGCGGTCCATGGTAGGGAGGGCAACATAAAATGCCCCGAAAGAAGCCAGTTGAACCCGATCCACTTCAAGTCATAGAAGACAATGGCGTGATAATAGGCGAAGTTCGAGATGAAACTTGCTGGGTCATGAGTAGAGGGGCGCATAGAACACTCCAGTACAATCGTGATCGACTAGACCCAGCACTAAAATGGGCGGCCGACAAATATTTCGGCCTT
>SHZK01000051.1 GCA_009692305.1 Gammaproteobacteria bacterium
TAACTGACATCTAAAGTAGAATTTTCTCATAATAGGGTAAGAGGATATTCTGCATGAAAAAATCACGATTTAGCGACAGCCAGATACTGGCGATACTGAAACAAGCCGAGTCAGGCACACCGGTAGCTAACCTGTGCCGAGAACACGGTGTCAAACAGCGTGCAAAACTTTCCAGATTAGGGGTGGAAACAGCGTCCAAAAGTTTCCACCCCATTGTGTCATCCTCCGGCGTTTTAGCTGGAGTGTATTACGTGGATATTATTGTCGAAATTCGCAGACGCCATTCGGCTCATCATCAAAGCAGTGCTGGAAAAGGTCGCTAGACTGGAAAGTTTTGGACGCTGACAGGTGGAAAGTTTTGGGCGCTGATTGACACCCCCGTTATTATTGATCTTTGCCACAGCTGTATTATATGAACCGAGTTATGAACCGAATGCGCAAACATGCTGCCCACACTCGGCGTTAAGCTAAAACCTTGCGAAACACTTCTACCGCCGTCAGCATCTCTTCCCTGCTACCGAGCGAGATTCGACAGTGGGTATTCTCCATCGGTGGAAAGTCGCGACCGACAGCGATGCTGTGTTGCAGACACGCGGCGCGGAACTCGCTGGCTGGGCGCCGCAGATTCACAAAAATGTGATTGACGTAAGACTCAGCCACTTCGAAGCCCATGTCATGGAAGGCAGCGACAGTGAACTGCCGAATGCTGGTGTTCTCCTCCCGTTCTTCGACGATGTGTTGCGTATCATTGAGTGAGGTGATCGCGGCGATGGCCGCAAGCATGTTGATATCGCCAAGATTCCAGGCACTGTTCAGCGCTTTCAGCGTTTGCTCTTGTCCGATGGCGTAGCCGACTCTGAGGCCAGCCATACCATGTGCTTTCGAGAAGGATCGGGTGATGAATACATTGGCAAATTCAAATGCCAAGAGCTTCGCTGACTGCATTACTGAGGGATCCACATAGTCGATGTAGGCTTCATCGATCATGATTCTGGTGGCGGGAGAATCACGCATCACCTGCCTGACGAAGCTTTCAATGGCGACGGCCGAGTGGACGGTTCCGGTTGGATTGTTCGGGTTGCAGAGATACACCATGCCAGCGCCGATGGCGGCCGCGGCCATCGCGTCCAGATCCAGAGCCATGGCGTCGTTAACCCGAATCACCTTGAGGCCGGCGCCGATCTCCCGCGCCGTCTGCTCACAGGTGGTATAAGTTGGCCCTACTGTGACCAAGGCCTTGTCGGCGGTACAAAATGCTCTGACTCCGGCCTGCAGCAGTGGACCAGACCCGGTCGCGAGCACGATAGCCTCGTTAGCGACTGCGTGACGTTGGGCGAGAGCAATGCGGAGATCGTCTACATGGTCTGGTGCATAGCCACGTCCCAGTCTTTTCGAGATATGGTCATGCAGCGCCTGTATCGTCTTCGGGCCCGGTCCGCGAGCGCTCTCGTTTTGCGTCAGCTGCATGATGCCGCCATCGTAAACTTTTGGCGCCGACCCGGAGCCCTCAGTGGCGGCCTGGGCGCCACGACTGAAGATGTTTGAATTAGAGAGTATCCCGGCAGCTGTGCCGAGCCCGATGCTGCCTACGAAACCGCGACGTGTGATTTTCATGCTGTCCTCTTTGCCAGGTTAAGCCGGATCAGACCCGGCAGCACTGGAACGATGAGTGTAGTTTTAAGGCGTCATAGCCCCGGATTGGCCCTAATCCAAATCAATAATGACCAGCTTCAGATTGCGTGCTGTCGCCGATCTTTTGCAGAGAGACGAATACGACAACTCAGGCGATAATCTGTGGTATAGGCTTACCCTCGATATCCGATAGGCGATAGTCGCGACCACTGTATCGATAGGTAAGCTTCTCGTGATCCAGTCCTAACAAGTGCAGGATGGTCGCGTGCAGATCATGCGCGGAGACTGGTTGCTCCAATGCCTTGTAACCGAACTCATCGGATGAACCAATCACCTGCCCGCCTTGAATCCCTGCCCCTGCCATCCACGCCGTCTGGGTGCCGGGATTATGATCCCTGCCGACGCCGCGTTGTGAAATCGGCATGCGTCCGAACTCTCCGTGCCAGACGATGAGCGTGCTATCGAGTAACCCGCGTGCTTTTAAATCGGTCAACAGCCCGGCGATCGGAAGGTCCGACTCGGCGGCGTGCAATCTGTGATTCTCGACCAGATCGGCGTGAGCGTCCCAGGTGTCGGTGTTCTGTACTCCCACTCCGCCCATGAATAATTGCACGAAGCGGACGCCGCGCTCGACCAGTCGGCGTGCCATCAGACACTGCTTGCCGAAAGGCTCGGTCACGGCATTATCGAGGCCATAGAGTTTCTTGGTGGCATCCGTCTCTGACGACAGATCGATCGCCTCGGGCGCGCAACCTTGCATGCGGTAGGCGAGTTCGTAGGAGGAGATGCGCGCGGCCAATTCCGAATTGCCAGGATACTTCTCCATGTCCATCTGATTGAGTCTGGCCAGTGTCTCCAGTCGCGCGCGCTGTTGCTGCGCACTCATTCCAGAGGGCGACTCAAGATCGACGATCGGATCACCGGAGGAGCGGAATAAGGTGCCTTGATAACTGGCCGGCATAAACCCGGAGCCCCAATCGTTGGGTCCGCCGAGCGGCCCGCCACGATGATCATTCATCACCACGAACGCTGGCAAACTGGAACTCTCGGAGCCAAGCCCGTAGGTGATCCAGCAGCCGACACTGGGGAAGCCCATACGAATCTGACCGGTCTGCATCTCGTAGGTCGCCTGAATGTGATCATTCGAGGTGCCGTACAACGATTTGATAAAAGCCATCTCATCGACATGCCTGGCCAGATGGGGAAACAGTTCTGAAACTTGCATGCCACTTGCGCCATGTTGCTGGAATTTGAATGGACTGGGCATGAGTGGACCCGGCATACCCTGACGCACCGCGAATTTTGCACCGAGCAGATCCTCCATGGATTGTCCGGCGTACTTGGTGAGTGCTGGCTTGTAATCGAAGGTATCGACTTGACTGACACCCCCACTCATGAACAGCGAGATAACATTGGTGGCGCGCGGTGCGAAGTGCGGACTCTTGGGCTGAAAGGCCCCTGGAAAAGAAGTGCTGCACTGGGCGCCACCGAGCCCGGGTTCGATGGCGAACACCCCATCGCGCGCGAGCAAGGATGCCAGCGCAATTCCCGCGATGCCACCACCTGACTGCATCAGGAATTCGCGCCGCGACCAGATGGTCTTCTCTTTCTTGCCACACTTGGATGCCTGACTCATGAGGTCTACCTATTCCGATCTGCCTATTCCGATCTGCCTTTTCTGACCCAGCCTTTCCTATCAACCCTGCATTTATCTTCTGTAGAGAAACTCGCTCAGATTAAAGATTACGTGGGTCAAGTCTGCCAGTGATCCAGACTCGACCAGTTGCCGACCAATTTCTGCCTCAGCCGCGCTGGGTGGTCGGGTCAGTGCTGTGCGGTACGCCAGATCCACTTGCTGGGCGATGTCATAGGGCGCCCGTTCCTGCACGCGGCGAGCAAATAATTCCGCCTGCCCCAACACGAACGGGTTGTTGAGCAGGGTCAAAGCCTGTGGTGCCACGGTCGAGGTGTTGCGGGAGGCCGTCGTTATGTTCTGATCCGGCAGATCGAAAGTCTCGAAAAAGGGAAAGCTGAGCGTTCGGCGTCGATAGACATAGAGGCTGCGGCGCCATACTTCCGGACCGTCCACCTGATTGTCCCAACGACCGTAGGCCTGAGCGGTATTCAGAATCTCCTGCGGTATATAAGGGAAGATCGGTTCGCCACCCGAGCTCAGATCGATGCCGCCACTGGTGGCCATGATGACGTCGCGCACCGCCTCCGCTTCCAGTCGCTGGGGTCGATAGCGCCACAGCAAATGATTCTCCAGATCCTTAGCCAGATTATTCTCGTCGTCATAGGCGGAGGCCATCTGGTAAGCCGCGGACGTCATGATCAGCCGGTGCATCTGCTTGGTACTCCAGCCCTGCTGCTGAAACTCAACGGCGAGCCAATCGAGCAGTTCGGGATGAGTCGGCTGATCACCGACGCGACCAAAGTTGTCGAGCGTGGCCACGATACCCACTCCGAAATGGTGGTGCCACAGTCGGTTCACCCACACACGAGCGGTGAGCGGGTTCTGGTTTGAGGTTAACCACTGGGCGAGTGCGAGACGACGTCCTGACGTGCGGCCATTGGCCCGCCGAATTTCAATCGGTGGATTGCCGTAAGTCGCGACCGTGAGAAATGCCGGCGCCATCTCCGGGCCGGGGCTGAACGGGTCGCCACGAATCAGGAAGTTGCTGGGCGGCACCGTGTAGGGCTGCGAGCCCTCATGCAAGAAACTGCCGGGCTTATCGGGCTTGATGCGACACTCCGGGCAACCGAGCACTTCATCCCCGGCACGATCCGGTGTGTAGCGGTAGTCGCCATCGGTCACGATCTCGATCATGGGTGGTTGTGGTGGCCGTTGCTGTTCCAGTTGCTTGATGCCATCCAACAAGACCTGCCGGCGCGTGACATCCAGCTCGGAGAGTGCCGCATCCAGCTGTTCTCTGGGAACGCCGATAGAGAGAACCTGATCCGCCAGCAGCTTCTGACCAGAGCTACGTTGGTCCTGCGGAGTGCGCACAGCCTGCAGTACTTCCGCCGGAAATTCCTGTTCGATACGTTCCAGTTTCAAGACCTGATGATAGGGCTCCTCAATTTCCCGGATCTGATTCTGCAAGACCGCCTTGCGTGCATCGATATCAGCCGTCGCACTCAGGTAAGTGGCTGCCTGGTCTTCCGGCAACATCGGATACAGGGTCTCGACATAGCCGAATAGTGAAGTCGCCAGGGCGTAATAATCCTTCTGCAGGATGGGATCGAACTTGTGATCGTGGCAGCGGGCACAGTGCACCGTCATGCCGAGTACACCGCGTCCTACGGTGGCGATTACATCGTCGAGGTACTCATAGCGGCGCTCCGGATTATCTTTTTCGCGGAAATTTACCCGCGGTCCGGCCCGCAGAAATCCAGTGGCGATACGGGTCTCGTGAGTGGTCTCATCGAGTTCGTCGCCGGCAATCTGCTCGATAATGAACTGATTGTGGGGCTTGTCGTGATTGAAGGAGTCCACCACATAATCGCGGTAGCGCCAGGCGTTGGCGCGGTCTACATCCTGCTCGTAACCATCGGAATCGGCGTAGCGCGCCACATCCAGCCAATGCCGTCCCCAGCGTTCACCATAATGTGGCGAAGCCAGCAGGCGATCGATCAATCGTTCCCAGGCGCCGGGCGCCGTATCGTCGACAAATTGCTGGGTTTCCTCGGGCGTGGGTGGCAGACCAGTCAGATCGAGGAAGGCTCGGCGCAGCAAGGTCAGCCGGTCGGCTGGCGGCGCGGCTGTGAGGCCCTTAGCCTCACGTGTCTGTTGCAGAAACTTGTCGATGGGATGCTCGAATGCGGCAACATCCGGCAGTGGCTTTTGTTGCGGTAGCTGGAATGCCCAGTACTGGCGGGCGGAAGCGGGCACGTCGGTGGCGAAGGCCGAGAATTGATCACCGGCTATTACGGTAGTGGGTCCTGCATCCCAATGTGCGCCGTCATTGATCCAGTTACGCACCGACTCGATTTCGGCAGCAGTTAAAGGAACGCCCAGAGGCATCGCGGGTCCTTCGAGCCCTGCCAGCTGACGGTAGAGTCGGCTGTCTTCGGCACGACCTGGCACAATGGCCGGGCCGCGAGAGCCTCCCGCCAAGGCCCCCTCGCGAGAACTCAAATCCAGACCGGAGCTTTTAACTTGTGCGCTGTGGCAGTTCCAACAGGTGCGCTCCATTATCGGGCGAATGTCGTTGGTGAAGCTGTCGGAATTCTGTGCTTGAGCGGGAAGTGACTGCAGACCAGCCGCTGCCAGAATAGCGACCAGGGTCACTCGTTTGGATCCTGACGGTGTGCGCCACATTCGCATTGCTCCATCCGTGATCCCCTGCTGGGGCATCAATTGCAATTATTATTCTCCCTTCCACGATACGCGATCCGGGGCTTGTTTGGCAAGGAGCCCGAATTGGTAAAAACAGCGACAAGAGTTCGGGTTTGCAACATGGATCGTGGTACTAAGAGAATCACGTATCTTCTGCAATAAATTGCTTGCCCTGAATGCCAGTCACAAGATATTAAGCAGTATGGAAAGAAACCCATGACCTGCGACGACCATCCTGAAGCCAAGATCAGATCGTTTGATCACTATATGGACACCGAGAACAACTTTTGTCCGAGCTGCAAGCAGTACTCTATGCGCTGCAATATCGCTTCTTTTGTATGCTAAACGCTGCGAATATCATACTGCTCCTGGAAGCGAGGATGGAACGAGAATACGAATGGGCTGTTGCTTCAGTATTTTCCGAAAGAGACGGTAATCATCCCCAAAATTAACTGACATCTAAAGTAGAATTTTCTCATAATAGGGTAAGAGGATATTCTGCATGAAAAAATCACGATTTAGCGACAGCCAGATACTGGCGATACTGAAACAAGCCGAGTCAGGCACACCGGTAGCTAAC
>SHZK01000052.1 GCA_009692305.1 Gammaproteobacteria bacterium
GTTTGACTCGATTCAGGAAGTTCAGGACTATGCCACACAATGGCTTTGGTTCTACAACAATGAACGACCTAACAAGGCTAATGGTGGTTTTCCACCGAAACAAATGCTGACGGCAGCATGACTTCTGCTTTTGAAATTAGTTAAAAAAGGGATGATTACCGGTATACATGAGGAGCGCCGCCTAGTGCCGCCCCAATGCTTTGGCTTACAAACTTGTTGGAAAATTTTCCCGTATGCAGGTTCAGCTTATACAGCCGCGTTGCCTCTGGATACACTGTAAAGTAAATCAGCCCTCTTGGTTCATCAAATGTCATTTGATCGGGCGTAGTATTGAAAGGATAAACCTTGCCTGTTTCCCCGGATATTACATTGCGCTCAACGACGCGATTACGAATCGAGTCGCCGATAACTATCCAGCCATGACATGCCGGAATGAAATCCTGGGTAGGCTCAACAATCAGTCCGCCAGTAATATCAGACTCAATCGCTGCACCTGATTCGGTAGCAATAGCTGTGAAAGACAATAATTCAAATTGTGGCGGATTCGTACCCTCGATCAGCTCCATGCGAACGCTGAACTGACTGCCATTAAACGTGGTGTCCGGTACATCAATAATTCCGGAATTTATTGAATAGGTGGAACTGCCGGTCGCCACGATAGCGCTTCCTGAAGGAGCAGAGAATGCATTACAGTCAAATAATTGCAGACCGGATACCAGTGGGGTCTGCGTTCCTGTTCCAGTTACCTGCGCAGTATTTAACCGGAAGATCTGGCCATTCGGGTCAATTAGCTTGAACTGCGCATAGACTTGTCCAATAGATGGAACGCCTATGTTTGGCACTTCCAGTGTGAATCCACCGAATGAACTTGAGCTGGGGCTGCTGGCAGGTGGCGTGCCGGGAACAAATTCCAGTCGAGCAGCGCCAGTTTTGAATTTAACCCCAGTAAATGCAGGTATTCCCAACGTGACCGCAGAGGGAGCCAAGGTACTGAGCACTCTGAAGCCGACATAACGACCCTTGGAAATTGCCGCGTTTACTGCACCTGAAACATTGAATCGAACTTCTGTCTTGCCAGCTGCATCCTGTTTGCCAATCGATTCTGGAAATCCAATTGTGTAATCTGTGAATTCTATTTTCCCGTTATCCTAAAAAAATTCCAGCTTGAGTGGTGCCGAGCCGTTCTGCGCAAACACACTTTCTATGGGAAGTATTAGTGTCGCTCCGGCAACGCTCTTCGCAGCATTGAAGTCAAATACGAATGTGGCCTTATCAATGTATTCGCCACTCGTTACTGCCCAGCCGCCAGTGGAAACATAGGAAGCATTTTTGGCAATGCCTACGGTAGCCGGTGTCGTTGGCTCCTCGCCATCAGCAGGAGAGCCGGTGGCGGAGGGATTTAATTCGACCAACACGGCTTCAGCGACCAATTTCGCCTCATCAGCAGAGGCGGTAGCAGTTATCAAACCGCCAAGCAAAACACCAATTAATGGGCTAAAAATTTTCATAGGGATATTCGATCTGATCATGGACGTTTGCTGAATTATGCTATTTTGCTCATAAGATTCAGACAGTTACCGCTATTCGAAGTGACCTGCATCACACTTCAGCCCGGACATCCCCGAACTCGCTAATATTTTGTTTCCAACTCGCTGTATCTGCGACTTTGGTAAATGCTTTATCACAGTTCGGTAAAATCCAAGCCGGAATGGCCAGGTTTAACTCTTTTAATATTAGTAAGTTGCCTACGTATGCAGAGATTTTCACTGAATAATCAATGATATCCAGCTATCTTGAAACGGTTTTGAGCCCCTCACCTAGGGCTGGAACAGGCTTATTCCGCAGATTCCCTGCGCGCCATGGCTTCTGGCTACAACCAGATCATCGCGGCACAACCCCCCCAATGCATACACAGGAATGCTGACCTGGCTGGTGAGTTCCCGAAACATCGGCCAACCCAGAATCTTGTCCACCGGGTATTTATACGTCACAGCTACCGGTGACAGGGTGGCAAAATCGGCAGAGAGTGCTGCTGCATGTTGTAGCTCTTCAAGACTGTGACAGGAGGTACTGAACAGAATTTCGGCGGCTACCGGCCGGTGATCAAGGGCCAGCAACCTCTGCGAATTGGCATGGTAGCCAATGGCACCGCTGGCGGAAAAGTCTCTCAATTCACCATTGAACATCAAGGACACGCGCTGCGCCTCGCAAAGTTTGCTGGTGCACTGAAACCAGTGCAGATAGCTGGCAGCTGACAGTTGTGGCTGTCGCAATTGAATCAAGGTGATCCCCTGACGGAGCAGCCCGTCTATAACTGACTCGAGTTCAGGTAGCGATGCCACAATTGGAGTGACGGCAATCAGTGCAGGTAGTTGCAGAATCTTCACAATCGGGGCATTGGCGGCCGGGAAATCAAGTGAGTCCAACTCGCTGACCGGGTGCCAGGCAATTTTCTGCCCTTCCAGACCACGCGCAACTCCGGTCCACTCGGTGATCCGCCAAACATGTAAGCGCACAGACTTGTCGGGGTACTTATAGTTAATAGATTGTAGCGGAAAACATTGACGGATTACCAGGCCCAGCTCTTCCATTAACTCTCGGTGTAATGCTGACTTTACCGATTCACCAGGCTCTATCTTGCCACCCGGGAACTCCCACAAATTGCCCTGATGCAGACTCGCATGCCGGAAGGAAACCAATACCTCGTTACTGGCATTGACCACAACTGCGACTACAACATCAATAGTTTTACCTACCGCCATGACTGGAATCTAGCTGCGATAGTCGGCATTGATTCGCACATAGTCGTAAGACAAATCAGATGTCCAAACAGTTTCGGCACTGGAACCACGCGCCAATTCCACTCGCACAGTTATTTCAGATTTCACCATAACAGATTTACCCTGGGCTTCAGTGTATCCCGCAAAACGACAACCATTGGCGACAATCTGACTCGAACCAAGATAGACCGCTACCTTATCGATATCGAGATCTGAAATTCCGGAACGACCAATTGCCGCCAGGATTCTCCCCCAGTTTGGATCGGAGGCAAAAAATGCGGTCTTGACGAGTGGCGACTCGGCAATTGCATATGCTACCCGCAAGCATTCTTCACTATCTTTGCCTTGAATCACTTCTATGGTGATGAACTTGCTCGCCCCTTCTGCATCTTTCACTACATCAATGGCGAGAGTTTGAAATACTTTGTTCAATGCATCAGCGAATTGCTGCATGCCAGTCACATCTGCCTCTTCGATTACCAAGTTGCTACAGCCGGTAGCCACCAGCATGCAGCTGTCATTGGTCGATGTGTCTCCATCAATTGTCAGACGGTTAAATGAGCGGTTAACTGCAGCCTTCAATAATTCATGCAAGCGCGGCCCGGCTATTACCGCATCCGTGAATACATAACTGAGCATTGTCGCCATGTTTGGCTTAAGCATCCCGGCACCTTTCGCGAAACCAGTAATTGTTACGTTTTCACCATTTATCTGAATTCTTTCGGAGACAAGTTTGGGTCGAGTATCGGTAGTCATAATACCGCGTGCGGCAGCCTGCCAGTTACTTGTCGATAATTCGGCGAAAGCATTTGGCAGACCAAGCAAGAGTTTTTCAACGGGAAGCGGCTCGCCAATAACACCTGTAGAGAATGGTAGAACCGATTCAATACTTACATTGGCCAAAGCGGCAAGCCCCTCGCAACATCGCTTCGCAGCGGCTAATCCATTAGCACCGGTACCCGCATTAGCATTGCCGGTATTGATCAAGAAAAAGCGGCTGGGTGAAGTAGCAAGATGCCGCTTGGCCAGCGTTACAGGTGGTGCACAGAATCGATTCTGTGTAAAAACCCCAGCCGTCGTTGCTTGCTTATTCAATTCAATCAGCACCAAATCCAGTCGATTCGCATAACGAATATGACTTGCAACTGCTGCCAGGCGAATGCCTGCAACTGGATAAATTCCCCCCTGAAATCCCTCTCCCACAGCCATGTGCGCGACTCCTGCTTACCCAATCTTGCCGTGACAAGCTTTGTATTTTTTACCTGACCCGCATGGGCACAAGTCGTTGCGACCGACCTTGGCCATCTCGCGCACAAATGGATTGGTTCGATCAGCTGTTTTACCCTGAGGCGGAAGTTGCTCTCCTTCTTCACCCTCAGTTTCCGCCAAAGCACACGCCGCCTGGTGCTGATAGATAACTTTTTCTTTTGCCTTCTCCTCCTGCCTTTTGCGCTCGATGGCGTCAGCCGGATCTTCTTGCCGAATTTTCACGTGACTCAACACTTTCACAACTTCCTGCTGCAAATTAGTCATCATGTCCTGGAACAGCCCAAAGGCTTCGCGCTTGTATTCCTGACGTGGATTCTTGCCGGCATAGCTACGCAGAAAAATCCCCTGTCGCAAATGGTCCATTGTGGCGAGATGCTCTTTCCACAAACTGTCAAGGATTTGCAGAGTGATCTGCTTTTCAAACAGACGCATCTTGTCTCCCACCAACGCGCTCTTTTCCTGGTATTGTTTTTCAAGAATTTCAGTGATCTTCAGTTTCAGTTGATCTTCGAAGATACGATCATCCTCATTCAGCCACTGCTGTATTGGCTGTCTGGAAAAAAATTCCTTTTCCAATGCTTGCTCAAGCGCAGGAATATCCCATTGCTCTGGCACACTCCGTGGCGGAATATGTTGATCGACGATTTGATCCACTACTTCAGAACGCATTTCGGTTAACAATTCAGAAATATCATTACTTGCCATCAATTCATTGCGCTGGCGGTAAATAATCGTGCGCTGATCGTTGGCAACGTTGTCATACTCCAGCAGTTGCTTGCGAATGTCGAAGTTACGACCTTCCACCTTGCGTTGTGCTTTTTCAATAGAGCGGCTGACCATGCCATGCTCAATTGCCTCGCCGCGCTCCATGCCAAGGCGGCGCATGAAATTTTTCACGCCATCGGTGGCAAAAATTCGCAGCAGGTTGTCTTCCATCGACAGATAGAATCGGGAATAACCCGGGTCACCCTGTCTGCCCGAACGACCGCGCAGTTGGTTATCGATGCGGCGCGACTCGTGTCGTTCTGTACCAATAATGTGCAATCCGCCCGCCGCAATTACCTGATCGTGTCGTTCTTGCCAGGCAGCTTTGATCGCTTTAATTTGTGCTTCATCAGGAGCTTCAAGTTCGGCTATCTCTGCCTCCCATTTGCCTCCCAATACAATATCCGTACCACGGCCAGCCATGTTCGTAGCGATTGTCACGACACCGGGCCGACCTGCCTGAGCAATAATCTGTGCTTCCCGCTCGTGAAATTTGGCATTTAGCACTTCGTGTTTGATTTTTTTCTTGTTAAGAAAATCTGAGAGCAATTCCGAAGTAACGACGGATGCAGTACCGACCAACACCGGCGCCCCACTTGCGCTGATTTCGGTAATATCCCGAACTATAGCTTCAAACTTTTCTTCCATGGTCAGGTAAATCAGGTCGTTTGCATCATCCCTGATCATGGGTTTGTTGGTGGGAATCACAACCACATTCAAACCGTAGATCTGACTAAATTCAAACGCTTCAGTATCTGCTGTGCCGGTCATACCAGCAAGCTTTTTATACAATCTGAAATAATTTTGAAATGTTGTTGAAGCCAGAGTCTGGCTTTCACTTTGTATTTCCAATCCTTCCTTCGCCTCGAGCGCTTGATGCAATCCCTCTGACAAGCGCCTGCCTTCCATAGTACGTCCGGTATGCTCATCTATCAGAATAATTCGTTTATTCTGCACTATGTACTCTATATCCTTGTGAAACAGGTAATGAGCTTTAAGCGCGGCATGGACGTGATGCAGCAGTGAAAGATTGGTAGCAGCGTAAAGTGACTCACCCTCATTCAACAGCTTTTTCTGTATCAGGGTTTCTTCGATGTACTCATGACCGGCTTCAGTGAGCTCTACTTGTCTGGATTTTTCATCAACCGTGAAATGGCCATTTTCTTCAGGCACAAAACTCTTGTCCAACATCTCCATCTTGGTCTTTTCTGCCTTGATACCTTTCTCCAGCTTGGGTATCAATTTATTAATAGCCACATAAAGCTGCGAGCTATCCTCCGCAGCGCCTGAAATGATCAACGGCGTACGCGCCTCATCAATCAGAATCGAGTCTACTTCGTCAACAATGGCAAAGGTGAGTGCGCGCTGCATTTTGTCTTCTAGCCGAAACGCCATATTGTCACGGAGATAATCAAATCCAAATTCATTATTGGTGCCGTATGTAATATGAGAATCATATGCGGCTTTCTTTTCCAATGGATTCTGGCTGGATTTGATAATGCCGACACTCAATCCCAGAAATTCGTAAAGCGGGCGCCTCCAGTTCGCATCGCGATCTGCGAAGTATTCATTCACTGTTACTATATGCACGCCCTTGTCAGTGAGTCCATTCAGGTAA
>SHZK01000053.1 GCA_009692305.1 Gammaproteobacteria bacterium
AAACCCATCCCTGCTTTGTTTCGCGCTTTGAAACTTCTGCATCAAAAATGCGTGGTCTTTTGCCTGCACAGCTTTTTTCAAGCGCTGCAAATTTACAATGTAATCATCCAGTACTGCTTCGGTGGCTTCGGCATTGGCGACGAAAATATCAGACCACATTCGCGCATCACTGGAGGCAAGCCGGCTAAAATCCGCAAAACCTCCGGCAGCGTAGCGAAAAATATCTTCGCTTTGTTTCTGCCCGACTAATACATCAACTATCGCGAAAGCCAGCAAATGCGGGAGATGACTCGTTGCCGCGAGTACACGATCGTGATTACCCAGACTCATACCTAAAATATTCGCACCCGTTGCACGCCACATTGCATGCACTTGCGCCACAGCCAAGGCATCAGTTTGCAGTTGTGGCGTCAGGATCACGTTACGACCGCTGAACAATTCCGCTCTCGATGCTATGTAACCACTCTTTTCTGAACCGGCAATAGGATGACCGGGCACGAATCGCTGGCTGAATTCAGGCCCGAGTTTATTGACCTCAGCCACTATATGGGATTTTACACTGGCCACGTCGGTTACGATCGTAGTCGTATTTACTGACTTCGCGATTTCACCCAAGACCTCTACTGCAACCAGTGGTGGTAACGCGAGTATTACGATATCTGCCATGGCGCAACAATGCGCCAGAGTACCGACTTCATCGACGATTTTTTCTTGTAACGCCAAGGTGAGCGACGCGGTGTTCTCATCGGTGGCTAGAATCCGTTGCTGAGGGCTTGATTTTTTCAATGCTCTGGCGATGGAGCCGCCGATCAGTCCAAGGCCAACTATAAGAATCGTTTTTGAATGTAATGTGTTCAATTGGATTTTCTATACTGAATTATCGAGCTTGAGCGACTGGATAGGAACCGAGAATCTTGATTTCGGCAGTGCAAGTTTTCAACTTCGCAAACAATAACTTTATTTTCTCATCTTCCCTATGCCCTTCGAAGTCGATGAAAAAAACATACTCCCAGGCTTCCTTCTTTGATGGCCTGGTTTCTATTTTTGTGAGACTGATTTGCAATTCCTCGAAGGGTTGCAATATACGGAATAATGCCCCCGGCTTATTTTCAGTATAAACAAGAATGCTGGTTTTATCCTTTCCCGTAGGTGGTGAATCTGCACTTGCCAGTACCAAAAATCGCGTGCTGTTATGCTTTTGATCCTGAATTGCTTCGCGCAAGATTTGCAGGCCATAAGTCTCTGCAGCAATTTTTCCGGCAATCGCCGCGATGTCGCGATTTTCCAAAGCCAGTTTGGCCGCCTCGGCATTGCTGGCACATTCACGCAAACTTTTTCCTGCTGCATTTTTTTGCAACCATTTGCGACACTGTGCCAAGGATTGCTTGTGAGAGGCAATGGTATGGATATTTTCGAAAGCGATGCCTTTCCCTGTCAACAAATTGTGCTCTATGAATACAAACTGCTCACCGACAATGCGGGTTTTTGCATCCACCAGGCAATCCTGGGTATTGTTGATCGCCCCTTCGGTGGAGTTTTCTACTGGCACGACGCCGTAATTCACAACACCGGTTTCCACCGCTGCAAACACTTCATCAATAGTAGGGAAATCGCGCAGGAATGCGCGCTTGCCGAAATGCTGCAACACCGCCATCTGGGAAAATGTCCCTTTCGGACCCAGAAATCCCACTGTTACTGCGTCATCTGCAGCGGCCGCTTTGTTCATTTCAAAATAAATCTTCGGTTGATTTAACGGGGATTAACGCCGACCACATCAGACCGTCAGCGCTAACTGGGTTGTAATATCCTGACACCGGACCCTAATTCGGTTCGGGTGGGTCGCCTTCTAACGCTGGAATATCTGCAGGTTCATCGACTTGTTCCAGACCAACCAGACATTCGCCTTCTTTCAGGCGAATTAACCGGACTCCCTGCGTATTGCGGCCCTGCACGGAAACTTCATCAACTCGAGTGCGCACCAGAGTACCCTTGTCACTGATGAGCATGATTTCATCACTCTCAGATACTTGCACCGCTCCGACGACGGCACCATTACGCTCACTTGTTTGCATGCCGATTACACCCTGCCCACCGCGCCCATAGACCGGAAAGTCCTCAATCTGGGTGCGCTTGCCGTAACCATTCACGCTGACAGAGAGAATTTGTTTGTCCGCATCAGGAATAATCAGAGCGATCATGGCCGCTCCCTTCACCAGCTTGATGCCGCGCACACCGCGGGCAGTTCTGCCCATGGGTCTGACATCAGCTTCACTGAAGCGAATAGTCTTGCCACTGCTGCTAAACAGCATGACATCTCTGGAGCCATCGGTGATCGCCGTGCCTACCAGTTCATCACCTTCATCCAGTTCGATTGCGCGCAATCCAACACTGCGTTGTCGGGCAAAATTCGTTAACGCCGTCTTCTTGACCGTGCCATTTGCAGTAGCCATGAACACGAAATGATCATCGGTATATTCCTGCACCGGCAGCATGCTGGTGATCCGCTCGCCAGCTTCCAACGGCAGGATATTGATAATAGGTTTGCCGCGTGAGGTGCGACTGGCGACGGGAATCATATAGACTTTCAACCAATACACCTTGCCTACACTACTAAAGCACAACAAGGTATCGTGCGTGCTCGCAATCAATAAATGCTCGACAAAATCTTCATCTTTAACGGTAGCGGCGGCCTTGCCAGTACCGCCTCTGCGCTGCGCGGTATAGTCGGTCAATGGCTGGGTTTTTGCATAACCTGATTGCGAAATTGTAACGACCATATCTTCCACATTAATCAGGTCTTCAACAGTTAGATCCAGTTGCGAGCCGATGATTTCAGTACGTCGCGCATCGCCGTATTCGCTCTTAACCTTTTCCAACTCCTCACGCACTACATTCAGCAATCGCGGCTGGTTCTCGAGAATATCGAGATAATCCGCTATCTGTCTCAACAATTCCTTGTAGTCATTGATCAACTTCTCGTGCTCAAGCCCGGTTAATCGATGCAAGCGCAGATCGAGAATGGCTTGTGCCTGTTCGGGAGAGAGATAGTAATCCTTGTCGATCAATCCGTACTTCGCATCAAGATCGTCTGGACGACAAGCATCGGCACCAACCGCACCGAGCATTTCCAGCACACTGTCAGATTTCCAGGATCTGGCCAGCAATTTTTCCTTCGCTTCGCCTGACGAGGGCGAACTCTTGATCAATGCTATTACTGCATCAATATTCGCCAGCGCTACTGCCAGGCCTTCCAATATATGGCCTTTTTCGCGGGCTTTGCGCAGCAGAAACGTAGTGCGTCGAGAAACCACTTCACGCCGGTGGCGGATGAAGGCATCAAGAATTTCCTTGAGATTGAGCAGTCTTGGCCTGCCATCGACGAGCGCGACCATGTTAATGCCGAACACCGATTGCATCTGGGTTTGGGCGTAGAGATTATTCAGTACCACATCTCCCATCTCGCCCTTGCGCAGCTCTATCACTATTCGCAAGCCATCCTTGTCGGATTCATCCCGCAGCTCGGATATACCCTCAATCTGTTTCTCTTTGACCAGTTCGGCAATGCGCTCAATCAACTTGGATTTGTTAAGCTGGAAAGGAATCTCGGTGACTATAATCGTCTGCCTGCCAGTCTTTTCATCCTCCAGCACTTCAGCTTTGGATCTGATATAGATGCGGCCGCGCCCGGTTTGGTAGGCCTGCAAGATTCCGGCTTTGCCATTGATAATTGCTGCAGTTGGAAAGTCTGGGCCCTGGATGTGTTCCATCAGGCCTTCTATGTCAATTGTTGGATCGTCCATCAGTGCAATCACGGCACTTATTACTTCGGTAAGGTTATGCGGCGGAATATTCGTTGCCATGCCGACAGCGATGCCAGACGAACCATTGACCAGCAAATTCGGAATCTGGGTGGGAAACACATCGGGTATGTGCTCAGTACCATCGTAGTTCGGCGAAAAATCGACGGTTTCCTTGTCAAGATCGGCGATCAAGTCGTGCGCTATCTTGGACATACGGATTTCGGTATAGCGCATGGCCGCTGCCGAATCGCCATCGATGGAACCGAAGTTACCCTGGCCATCAACTAGCGGATAACGCAAGGAAAAGCTCTGCGCCATTCGCACAATGGTGTCATAGACCGCAGTATCGCCATGGGGGTGATACTTGCCGATTACGTCGCCGACTACGCGCGCCGATTTCTTGTAGGGTTTGTTATAATCATTCGAGAGTACGTTCATGGCAAACAAAACGCGCCGATGCACAGGCTTGAGGCCGTCGCGAACGTCAGGCAGTGCTCGACCTACAATCACGCTCATTGCATAGGCAAGATACGACTCGCGCATCTCGCTTTCCAAGGCAACAGGCGTAACCTGTTTGGCAAATTCGGACATAGCTTAGATTATTCCTGGCAACTTAGCGGAAACGGCGAAGAAAGGACGCGGCATGTGGTCGCAATTTTTCCATTAAGATGAAGTTTTCCTAGTACTTTTAGCGGCCGATTTGGAATTTTTTTGAAGTGAATTTGTGGCTGCCACTTAATTCATTTGCAGGGGCTTGGAATCTGATTTTGTGCCCGCTTGCGACAGGCGCAAGTGTAGCACGACAAGCCCCTGTAATAACACCCGGATGGGCGTTTTGCAGAGGATAAATTCCCTGTTTTTTCAACAATTTCCAATACATTTGCCACGATTATCAGGGGCCGGCTATTTTCACGATTTAGGGGTATCATCGCGACCCTGATTTTGCGATCCTGCGTCTTTCAATTAACGCCTAATTACCACTGCAACAGAGAACACATTGAACACTGAAAACGCGCTAAGTTGTGAACTGCTTTTACATGCGAAATGGGTCATTCCAGTCGTACCTGAAGGTCTCGTCCTGGAACAGCATGCGGTGGCCATCAAAGACCGCAAAATAGTGGCGATTCTGCCCAGCGCAGAGGCGCGTCGAACCGTGCTTGCAGCGCACGTCGTTGAGCTGCCCGAGCATGCGCTTATACCGGGTCTGGTCAACGCCCACGGCCACTCGCCGATGGTCCTGTTTCGGGGAATTGCAGACGACATGACACTGCAGCAGTGGCTGGAACAAAGAATTTGGCCACTCGAGCAGCGCTTTGTTGACGAGCATTTTGTCTATCAGGGTAGCAGACTCGCCATCGCGGAAATGATTAGCTCTGGCACTACCTGTTTCGCGGACATGTATTTTTTCCCCGGCGCGGTAGCAAAAGCAGCGCTAGAGGCAAACGTACGCGTGCAACTCGCCAGCCCGGTGCTGGATTTTCCAACTATATGGGCGCGCGACGCCGATGAGTACATCGCCAAGGCGACCCAATTGCATGATGATTTCCGTCACAACGAATTTATCTATACCGCGTTTGGACCACATGCACCCTATACCGTTGCCGACGCGCCGCTGCGTAAACTTTCGGTGCTAGCCGAAGAAATGGACATTCCGATTCACATGCACATACACGAAACTGCGCAGGAGATTGCTGATGCAGTCAAGGTCGATGGCAGACGTCCATTGCAGCGACTTGCCGACCTCGGGATCATCAGTCCACGCCTGTTATGCATTCATGCGACTCAGCTTACACAGGCTGAAATACAGTTACTTGGAGACCTGGGCAGCCACGTATTGCATTGTCCCGAGTCGAATCTAAAACTCGCCAGTGGCTTCTGCGAAGTCGCACAATTGCTGGCAAACAATGTCAATGTGGCGCTGGGCACCGATGGCGGCGCCAGCAATAACGATCTGGATATGTTGTCAGAAATGCATATGGCGGCATTGCTAGCCAAGGCAGTTGCGCGCGATGCCAGTGCCCTGCCGGCGCCCAGGGCCTTGACCATGGCGACGCTAGGTGGTGCGCGCGCGCTGGGTTTGGAGCACGCTATCGGTAGCCTGGAACTGGGCAAATTTGCCGACATCGCGGCAATCACATTGCAGGACTTGAATAGCTCACCCGTATACAATCCCATTTCGAATATAGTGTATGCAGCGACTGCCGCCCAAATCACCCATGTCTGGTGCGGGGGCAAGGCACTACTACTCAACCGCGAATTGCAGACTCTTGATAAAGACCAGATTCTCGCAACTACCAATGAATGGCGCCAAAGGATTGCCACTGCTTAAAGTACCCATGGAAAACGTAGACGAACTGGAAATCAAGAAATTCGAAGCGCTTGCTGCCCGCTGGTGGGATCCCAACAGCGAATTCAAACCGCTGCACGAAATCAATCCATTGCGCATGAATTACATCAGCCAGAAGCTGAATCTTGCTGCTAAAACAGTCGTGGACATCGGCTGCGGTGGCGGCATTTTGGCTGAGGCTATGGCCCATCATGGTGCCACGGTTACTGCCATAGA
>SHZK01000021.1 GCA_009692305.1 Gammaproteobacteria bacterium
GAAGCGTTCAATGTAATTAAATATATCCGCTCTGGCCATATCTAATGTCCGATATTTCTTGTGGTTCACGCGTTCCCGTTTGAGCATTCCGAAGAAGCCTTCGCAAGCCGCATTATCACCACAGTGTCCAACAGCACTCATTGAGCAGATCAAGGTGTTTCGCGTCAGGAACTTCTGATAATCACTGCTGCGGAACTGACTACCAGGAGCAGAGTGCAGAATCACAGACCAACCACCCTGACGCTCGGTCGCCGAGTTGTGTCGCAAGGAAGGCATCAACCCCAACCTGTATTACCGCTGGAGCAAGGACTTTCTTGAGGCCGGCAAGAAACGCCTGTCCGGAGATACAGTTCGAGAGGCCAATACCGACGAGGTCGTCGATCTCAAACGTGAGAATAGTGATCTGAAGCAGGCCGTGGCAGAGTTGTACCTGCGCAATGACTGGCTCAAAAAAAGTCTGACTGGGCAGGGTGTGACCTTGGACGACGAATGATGTACACGGCATCAGAGAAATTGGCCATCATCCGGCTCGTAGAGGAGACGGAGCTGTCGGTGCGCATAACGCTTACGGAAATCAAGGTCAGCCGCAGCAGCTTCTATCGCTGGTATGCGGCCTATGAGCAGGACGGGAAAACAGGAATTTTTGGCATTGTGGCGGGCGAATTCAGGAGGGATTCCGGGGGTCTGGCTTTGAAAAATGCCGGAAGTGGCAATCAAGGCACATCTACTTCAACCTCGACTACAATGGAATACCCGTTTATTCTTCCTATACTCAGGCGCACCGGCGTACCAACAGCAACACCCGATTCCGTGTTAACTGGCACTGACATCAACTCGCCGGTCAGAAGCTTGGAATAGAATTGTTCATCACCTTCCGGATCCCAAAGAGGTTCTCCGCAATTGGTTTCACATGATTAGCTAAACACTGGCACCAATATCAACCAGCTGCGCTGCATGAACCAGAAGCTGGCAATGCCACCTGCCAGGTAAACCGGCGCTTCACGCAGGAAGCGACCGGCTCTTAATCTTGTCAGTCTGAGCGCAGTCAGCACGAGCACCACGATCATCAACTGCCCAAGTTCGATACCAATATTGAATAGAGCCAGGGCCCAGAACTGATTTTCTTCAGGCAAACCGATTTCCCGTAACGCGCCGGCAAACCCCAGACCATGTATCAAGCCGAAGGCAAAGGCGATCAACGCGGGAAATCGTTTGCTGAGTGTCTCCCTGTTTTGCAGAATTTCATAGGCCAGCAGAACGATACTGCCAGCGATAACCGCTTCCACCGGCGGCTGCGACAGGCTGACAAGATTCAAGGCAGACAGTGCCAGGGTAATCGAGTGGGCAATGGTAAAACTGCTGATCACCAGCACTATCGCCGTCGGGTTTCTGACCAGATACATCAGCATTATAACAAACAGGATATGATCGAAACCAAACAGTAAATGAGTGAGTCCTACGGTCAGGTAAACAGGCAAAGCGGGTCGCTCACTGCTTAAATCGACACTGCCTGCCTGGGCAGTGATGAGTCGGTTGGTGATGGGGCCATCCAGCCACGAGATGCTCACCAATGTATCGATCAGGGTTCGATCAAGCCCGACAATCGCGATGCGCGACAGCTCCTCTGATGCGCAATCCAACGTGGCCACCTGGATCAGCGCGCCTTCCGAGATGCTTTCTCCGGTAGTTTCGGCGACGCAGTTGGTTACCAGCTCTAACCCAAGAAAACTGCCATTTACTTGAGGTTGCCGAAACGATGCCTCGAATAAGTTGCTGCCATCGTCACCGGATAATTCCGTGATTTTTAAAAATGCCGGCCTGATCTCATGGGCACTGACCGGGGTCGTAATGAAAGAGGTCGCAGAGAAAAAGGCCACAATGAAACAGATTAAAATGCCAACCGAGAATCTCATCTGGCTTCCACCACGATGTCGTATTCTTTTAACAAATTGTCCAGATAAAGTTGCCGGGCATTCTCCTGTTGGTTCTGCCCGTAGTCCGAGGCCACCTGCTCTGTGATTGCTGACAGAGGAGTTCCCTCTTGAGGGTGAATGTTTGTCAGAAAAACCAGATGAGAGCCAAATCCACTTTCAATTGGTCCCTGCCAGCTACCGCTTTCCATACCTTTCAATTGCAATGCAAAGCTTGAGCCGAACGTGGCATTCAGATCCAGTTCACTGCGGTAGGCATAGCTGTCACTGAGCATGCTGCTGTGACCCAACTCGGAAGCTTCCGCACCTTCTGCGATTTTTCTTAATGCGGCTTGCGCATCACTTGCCATGGGGAAATAGAGCTGACGAAAAGAATAGCGAACGGGCAGGGTGTAGTTTTCAATGTAGCTATTATAAAAATCTTCGAGCGTCGCCTCATCCAGTTCTGGCATGGGCTCCGATTCTGCAATGAAGTTAAGTTTCTGTACCAGACGCCGACGGATTATCGAATCCTCCTGATCCAGACCAAGCCGCAGGGCTTCCTGGTAGAGGACTTCCTCCTGTATCCAGTTTTCTACCAAGGAATCCTGTTCTGCGGATGATGCGGTCAGTCCAGTTTCGGTTTGCCACAGTAGTCCTAGCCGATCCTGCAAAGCGACGGAGACGTATATTTCGTTGCGATCTACTGAGAACCGGGAATCCGCCACGAAGAGCACAGTACCGATTATAAAAAACCAGAGCAGTGGCTGCTTGATAAAAGATCCCATAACTACTTTATTTTTTCCCGGACCACTGCAGTGGAGTTATCCAGAATGCTAATCCTTGAATCGAATTACTCAGGTGGTGTGATCCAGATAGGCGAAGACCACACTCGCTCCTGAATTGTCGCCGGTATGTCATACGGAATTCTATTAGGCGCTCCCACTGTCGGGGGTTCTTCGCCTAATTGGATCGCTCTCCAGGTTGTCCAGCGGCAGCTCGGGTTCTCGAGCGCTCTCACGTAATAGACTGCATGCTGACTCGCATCGAAGCCCGGGTCACGCCAGATAGCCTTGAGTTCAGCCGCTCCGACACCGCTACTGATGCTGCAATCGGCAAGATTTACCTGCGCACCGTTGTCCGGACAACGATTGCTCGTTGCGTCAACTACTCCACCGTCAGAACAAGCGACATCATACACTGCTTCTCTGGCCTCGCCGTTTTCTACCCAGCCCTTGATGACTTGCACTCTCTGCAGCGGGGCACTGTTCGCATCTTTTGCTACCCAGACCAGAAAGCTGGGTTCCTGATCGGCGTTGCTGAAGAGGTCACCACCCATAGGGACTCCGTTTTCATAGGCCTTGCTTATCAGGTCCCTGTCATCGATCGACGGTAAATCATAGCCGGCAAAAAACCGAACTTTCATGCGCGGTCCAGTGGTGGCAAAGGTTTCTTTGCGACGAAACGCATCGTAGATGGCCTCCCGCGTGTTCTCCTCTGCCCATACACCAGCAAGGCCGGCGACACTGCCCTTGTTGTAGTACGGGATGGTAATAAATTCACCAGCAGTTGCGGGCGTATCAGTATTCAGAGGGCTGCGCATCTCACCAGATTCGGCATGGGTGTCACTGGCGCTGATTAAACCAAATTTATAAGGATTGAATTGCTGATTGACCTGTAACGTGATGCCAGTGAGGAGCGCTTCTCTCACGTAACTGCCTTGTGCTTGACTGAACTGGTCGTTGGTACCGATTCGAACAGAGCGAATCTCAAAGTCGGCCCACTCATCGTTGGGTGATAATGCTGGATGTGTATCCGAGGTGCCTTTTATCTGGGAGATTTCAACCAATGGCTCATTGCGCATGCGCAGATTCGCGTAAGCATCGTCCAGCGGTTTACCTGCATAGTCGGTTAGCTTGAACGCCCAGCCATTAGAGCCATTCGTGTTATGCGCAATAGAAAGGTTTTCAAGCCCGGCTGCGCGAACGCCATCCATCCACCGCCAAAGGTCTTCGGGATTCGTGGAATCCATTTTCGAAAAAGGTATCTCGGGTGCTTCACTGCCACGGAAAATGACATTGCGGTGTAAATTTTCATTATCTACACCCGAAGAAGTGTACTCATATGCGATAAATGCGGTGAACTTGCCCGGATCATTGTGCCGATTGGCGGTTGCAATGATGTCACTCCAGGCGGTCTTCATCACGTTCATATCCGCGATTTCCATGCGTCGGTCGGAATGGGAAAAATCGCGAAATGCGCGGGAAACCATGTTTTGCGCTAACTCGTGCCTGGAGAGTTCGGAACCTTCTCTCGCCATTTCCCTGGGTATTCCCAGGTAGTAGGCGTGATCGGTAACAGCATAAAAATCCAACGGCACATCCAGCTTCACCTTCATACCTGTTGGGTGATCTACGGCGCTGCCCTTGGCAAATTCGTAAGCATCATCAGGCGAGGAGGTTTTGCCAGACAAGAAAGCGTCATAGGAGTACATCGTGTGCACGTGCAGATCGCCGAAGTAGGCATTGCGGTCCTCGTTGTAATCAGAGTCGCTCGCATCGGCTGTGCTCGCTACTGGCGCAACTGTTTCTGCTGATTGGGGAGTCGTTACAGAACCAGATGGCGTGTTGTCGGAACAGGCGCCTAGTAACAACAATGGACATAGTATTAGTGATCTTTTCATCGTAAACCTCTTCTTATAACTGTTGGGCTTTCCCCATCATAGTGGGCAAGGTTATTGCCTGACCGCGGCCGTAAACTCTTTGCTCGCATGGGCTCTGGTCATCCTGAGTGTGGCTTGACGCTATTCACTGCACTGACTGCTTTGCAACTCTGGCTGTATTGAATAATAAGGCCTGTCAGCAACCTGCTGCCGGGAACAACAATTAACCGGTTGTTCGGAACATTGTGCCTACATTTTTCAGAGGTTGTGAAGTGAATTTTTACACAACCTCCGAAGGTTCCTTCCCTGATTCTCTGTGACCACGCGCGACTAGAACTCATACACCACGCGTCCGTAAACGATGCGGCCACGCGGATCCTGCAACTCAGCGAGGATACCGGCGTCCATCGGTGAGCGCTGGGCCTCGCGGTCAAACAGGTTGCGGGAACCCAGAGAGAAAGAGAACTCACCACCAAAGGCGCTATACCCGCGGTAGGTGTATGCCAAATCCAAGTCGATCCAGGCCTTGATGCCGGTCTCAAGCATGTTCTTCGGACGGAAAGTGCCGCCGAAGGAGTCCAGGACTTCGAAGAGCGGGCCGTCATAATCCAGACTATGCGTATAGTGGGAGGTTGCGACCAGGGAGTGATTGTTAGGAGACTAGCCCACCCGCAGGTTGGCCTTCCAGCGTGGTAAGCTGGGTGCCGCGCCAGTGGGCTGGTTTTGCCGGCCGGCGGCATTGAAAATAGGTTTCGTCGCGTCTTCCTGCACCAGGAACTCATCGACGTAGGTGCCCTGCAGACCAATGCGGATGTCGCCGCGATCACCTAGGCTGAAGTTATAATTACTCTGGATGTCAAAGGCAGTCACTTCCACTTCTTCCGCATTGGTAGCGCCCAGTCCGTTTATCTGCAGGATGGTGCGCGGATCTAGCGGGTCGCGGATGATGTCCTTGCTGGATGCCGGGTTTTGGATCCAGTCTTGCAGTTTCTGCAGGGTAGGCTGGTTGCCAGCTAAACCGTTGCCGGTAAAGCCGGTGACCTGCTGGAAGTTGAAGAAGTCCAGAACCATGATCTGCTGTCCAGTGCTGTTGACGATCCGGTTCTCGAACGCCGTGTTGTTCCAGCTGAGGGAGAAATCGAAATTGCCAAAGACCAGATCGATTGCGAACTGGTAGGACTCGGAGAGCTCGTTCTGCAGGTTCGGGTTGCCGCCGCTGCAGCCTGAGACGAAGGCCGAAAAGTCCGAGAAGCGGTCGGTGACCTGGGTTGTTCCTCAGTTAATCGGGTTCAGCAGTTGCTGCAGGGTCGGAGAGATAAAGGCGTCGCCGTTGGTGGCGCGCAGGGTCAGCCATTCGGTGGCAGCGTAGGTTATACCGAATTTCGGGTCGGTGGATGCGGGGCCATTACTGAACTCCTCGCGCCGTACTGCTGCGGATAATTCCAGGTTAGACAGAATTGGCAGCGCCAGCTCGGCGAAGAAGGAATCCACTTCGCGTCTACCACTGGTGACACCCTCCCGCTCGACGCTGCCGGTCCAGGCTATGCCGGCCAATTCCTCCTCCGAGGGGGTGTTCTTGTAATAGTCCTCCCGGAACTGGTAGCCGAAGGCTGCGCCGATGGCACCGCCCGGCAGTTGCAGCGGGATCTCCCCATCGAACACCAGATCAAGGGTGCTCAATTTGTCCAGATTTGATGACCTGCTGCGCCCGGCGATGGCGTCCATCACCTCGAGGGTGTTGTTGTTCTTCTGGTCGACGACGAAGAAGGGGTTGTAACAGGCCTTCCGGTCTCTGACCACGTCACAGTTCAGGCCCTGGATCATGTGGGTGATGTCGTTGAATACGGCCATGAATTCAAACTCACGGGTGTTTTGAGTCCATGCGGCCATACCCTGCCAGCCCTCGACAAAGGGCACAGTAAAGTCAGCCTGGAGGGTCCAGCGGGAGAGGTGATCGACTCTGCCCGCTGAGTTGTCCATGTCGTTCGTGTGACCGGTGGGGACAGTGTGAGTCTTATTGATGGGCCGCAAGGTGCGAGGCCGCACGTCTTCCCTAAGCGGCACGCCGTTGCTGGTGGTGCCGGAGACGATGTAGTCATTCTGGCGGTCTTTGTTCAGGTCGGCGGTACCACGATCAGGAACGCCATCTTTGTTGAGGTCCACTCCGTACAACTTTTGACCAGTCGAATTCGTGGCGAAGAAAGGGTTGCCGGGAATCTCGCCGCGCACCGCCGGCAACTCGCCGATACGGGGGTTGCTCGGGTCGGAGGTTGAGGTGTAGCTGGTTTCATACAGCCTGGTGTTGAAGCCCTGGAGGGAGAGGGTCAAATCATCGCTGACCTCCCAGGTGGCGTTGCCGAACAGCTTGGTGTGCTCTTCCGGTTCAAAATAACTGCGGTTGTCACCGAAGTCGACCCAGCAGTTGGTGCCGACCAGCATGCCGAAGGGGGCGTTGATCACTCCGGGGGAGTATTCGGTGCGCGCGGAGGCAGGGGCGCAGTTGGGGTCGGGCCGGTTCTCATACGCTCCGGTGTATTGCCCGCTCGCATTACGCACCGGAATCCCCCAGTTACCGGTGGCATTGGAGGAGAGATTCTGGCCAGAGTTGGCCAGCAAGCTACGCTCGTCTCGCGCCAGGCGACTCTGCTGGCGGAACTGGCCCGCAACAACCACGTCTATTTCGCCGACTTTGCCGCCCCACATGGCCTGCATGGAGTGTTGATCCCAGTCGCCACGGCTGTCGCCCTCGGCAAAGGTCTCCACCTTCAGGCCATCATAGGAACGGTAGGGAACAAAGTTCACCACCCCGGCCACGGCCTCGCTACCATAAAGGGCGGCGGCCCCGTCGGCGACGATGTCGATGCGCTGCATGACGATAGTGGGAATCAGGGCGTTAACGTTTTCATTCACGAGACGCTTGCCATCCAGCAGAGTCAGGGTGGATCTGGCGCCCAAGCCCCGGAGATCGATATTGGTGAAGAGGGAGCTGGCGCCCTGGGCCGGCATTGTAACAATGGCGGAGGCGGAGCCAGTGACGAAGGTCATTTGTTGCACCAATTCGCCCAGGTTCAGAGTACCCTCGGCCGCCAGATCCTCATCGGAGTACTGGAGCACGGAGGAGGCCTGGGTGAAACCTTCACTGCTGCGAATGAAGGAGCGAGCACTCGACCACTTTCCAGAAGCAGAGGATCAACTTCTTCCAATTCCTCATCTTCTGCAGCATCCGCATCACTGTTTTGAATATCATCGTTCTGTACTACAGTTGCTGTTTCATCTTCATCGAGTTCGCCGTGCCCGGAAACAAGTTGTGTGGTGTTTGCCCGCAAGACTTGCCTGCGAAAATGCACGAGTACTGTCAGCAGATGACAGCAAGTCCCCAGGGATAACATTCGAATCAATCATGCAGGCATGGCCGAATTTGATGTGGCGAATGCGTGCGAACACACAATCATTTCTGGGAGTGATCGCCCACCGCAAGCTCTACTGGCTGGCCATGTGGCGTATGTAGATAGGCAGCGTACCACCGCTTTTTCTTATTGCTGATTTCTGCGCCAGAGAACAAACCTTTGGAGAGTGCGATTGACTCCAGTGCCGCCAGCCAATGTTCATAATAGGTGTTACCGAGATCAGGATCGCCATCTGTTTGCGCTATTCGTATAGCACCGTGCAAGGCCTGCGCCCACTCATCCCACGTGAATAAACCTTGTTCGTGCAGAGCCAGCACCATGCCAAACGCCTGCGCTTCCCAGGGAGCCTGAAAGACCGGGCCGTCATTGTCACAAGGCTGACCTTTAAACAGCATCATTATTGTCCACAGTCGAGATATGGCTGCCAAAGGTCAATTAACACTTCGACATTGTCATGGCTTCGATTCCACAAAGCCTGCTCCTGAAATCGCACGCTGTATAGATGCTCGGCAATCCTGTGCTGTTTGCTGTGCTCGTCAGCAAATATGTGTGAACCGCGCGTTGCTGCTATGATTCCTACCGCACCTTGAGCATAGCGTGGCACACGGGTGTGGAAGTTCGTATAACAACGCTTCACCCTTACCTTGTCCCCGACCTTGAAGCGAGCCGGCTTTGCACTCTGCATTAGTGTCGGCCCACCCTTCGCGAGCAACTTGGCCGCAGCAGTCGGAGTCGGTATTTGCAGGCCGGAATTGGCAGATGTCTCCAGCAGCTTTTTCTCCTGCAATAGCAGTTCCAGTCCTGCCAACCAATTTTCATAATATGAGTTACTCAGATATGTTACCGGATGCTGGCGCTCACGCGCATAACGCGCTTCATCGATGTTCCATCTCCCGAGCATGCCTGCGGCCAGGGTCAGAGCAAACACGCGGCGTTCCCATTCGGCATGAAATACCGGCTCGGTGGCCTCTGGTTCAGGATTAATCGCACTGAGACCATGTTGTCCGCCCAGATCATGTGCACCATTCATATGGACACCGGTCCGGATTTGGTCGCGGGAGTATTCGTCGCTACCACCAGTTCGACACCAATCATTGCGTTGCGACTGACGATTTGCTGCAACTGCAGCTCAGTCCAACCCTCTGTTCCTGCCGGGCGCTGGGGCAGTACCAGATAGCGCAACTCTGCAGTGGAATCCCATACCTGGATTTTAGTGTGCGCCGGCAGCAGCGTGCCAAATTCGGCGAGCACAGCTCGTGGTTCACTTACTGCGCGCGCGCGATACGGTGCTGACTTATACCACACTGGCGGCAAGCCAAGAATTGGCCAGGGATAGCAGGAGCAGAGCGTACATACGACCAGATTGTGAATGTCTTGGGTATTGGCTACGACCTGCAAGTGTTCACCCTGCCGACCTATGTACCCAAGACTCGAGACCGCGGCACTGGCGTCCGCCAGCAGCCAGGTATTGAAGTCGGGATCAGACCAGGCTTTCGCTACGATATGAGCACCGTTGCGCGGACCAACCCGGTGCTCGTAGGTATCGATGATGCTGTTGAGCGTGTCAGGGTTTACCAGACCCTTCTCCACGAGCAGACTCTCCAGGGCTTTTACGCGAAGCTCGAGATCTGAAGGTGGTTGTGAGTGATCGTGATCGTCGGTCATGGAGTGGCAGCCTTGCGCTATTCCTCGTCATCAGCAGCACTGCTGGCTGCTTCTTTATTGATAGCTCGTGCTTTCTTCGCAACACTCACCCAGTCGAGTGTAACTCCAGAAATTGCATTGAAGCGGGCGACCCTGAATATAAGCTCAAGTATCCGCGGCCGTCTACGAATCTTCGGTTCTTTCAATTTAGGCACGAAGTAGCCAACAACCATCATGCGCAGCACCGCGGTCGTCACGAATACAATAAACAAATCACTGCCAGGTTGCCAAAAGTCACTAATGTTTGCGGCGATCTCGGGAGCATGCCGTGCCAGATAACCTCCCAGCAATCCACCGCAGAAAACCATCAAGGCACTGGTTCCAGACTGTATGGCGGCGTAGAGGGCGAAATTAGTCTGGTGTGGGCGGATGTCGTATAGATAGTTCGCAGTACTCAATGTGAATCCGCTCCAGGAGATTCCCGAGACAACCTGCACGAACAGCAAATAATTGTAGTCTGGTGAGACCATCCATAACAATGGAATCAGAGGTATCATGCAACTGGAAACCATCATAACCAGATGATTGCCGAAGCGATCACTAAACTTGCCCCAGAATTGCAACATGACAAACTGCGTACCAATCGATGCAATGGCGTTCAGGCTAAACTGCAGGTAAGTGAACTCAAGATCCCGCAACATGTACACGGCAAAGAACGGTGCTGAAAGAGCAACTGCACCCTGAGTGCTGGCGACAAAGAAACTGTAGTGACGAAAGCTGGAGTCTTTGAGTGATTCCCGCACATGACGCCAACTGTCGAGCAAGCGCATGGAATTTTGGGCTGATTCCGGTTCCGGATCATGCATGCGCCATAACAGAATGCTGGAGATCATCCTGCCAGTCGCTGCCATCCCAAACAGCAAAGCGAAACCGAGCCATGTGTTATTGCTGGAGTCTGTGACCGAGAGAACGGTACCACCTGCAACGAATACCAATAACGAAGCAGCCATCGTTAAACGGGAGCGAGCGGCGAAGAACACACCACGTCGTGGCTGCGGTACCAGGCCACCCATCCAGGCACGCCAGTGCGGCTGAATACAGTTCAGGCAAGTAAAATACCCCACCGCCAAAACTATCAACCAGGGCATGCTGGTGTCTTGCAATCTATCTCCAGCTGCGGTCAAGGCTAGCGTTGCCATCCCAGCAACAATCAAACTTTGCAGGAATGCGGTGGTTACTACCAAAGGTTTGCGCCGCACATGGTTACCAAGCCAGACTGATATTATCTGGCTTACAGCCCCGAACAGTTGTGGTATGGCAGTCAGCCAGCCCAACTGCATCGCTGTCGCTTGCAGGTAAATCGCAAAGGCATTGAGGAAGTTATCACTGGTGCCCGTCATCGTCGCAGAAGCCACAGCCTCCTGCTGCGAATAGCGCAGGGCCCTTCTCAGAATAAGCTTCTTATCCTGAATTGAAGTCTCGGTGGCAGGAATCAGGCTGTGCATCTGAATGCCCGATCACCTTGAATGCTGCTATCTCCGTACATCTGTCTCAAACCCGGTGCGACTTATTTGAAATTTTAAGTGCCTGATTATAGAGGACTGCGCACCCAAGCAACATGGAGAAGTTGCATCAATACTATCGAAGCAGACTCGCTGCGACAGCAATCAGGTTTGCAGGCATGAAGAGACTCCAGTCAATTGCGTTATGATCTCTGCATAACAGCAATCTGGTGATTACAAACATTCTTGGGACCGACTGCTGCAGGCCACCAATGCCTGATGCTAGAGGCCCAATCCGAGTGCTTCCTGCCCCAGATAATTGGCTGTCGGTACCGTGGTGAAAACTATTTCATGGGGCTGGGATAAAGAAATTTCCCCGCGATCCGTTAATGTTCTTTACAAATCGCGAAAATTCCATAGAATTCGCGCTCGCCAGTGGATTTGAGACCCGTAGCTGCCCTTGAGCAGTGTACGATTCAGCGGTCTGGCGCCTTGTTCAATTGCGTATTGGGGGTTTTATGAAATGCAAAAATTCAATACTTCTAACGCAATGGTATGTGCAATGCGACCGGAGCATCCCGTTTATTGTCTCCATCCACGTGCCGTAACCGTTGCTACTAACTGGTTTCTGGGGAATTTTCCCGGAACAGTACTGTTCGCCGTCAAGACCAACCCCTACTTCGTAGACACGCTCTCCGCTGCCGGATTGCAACACTTCGATGTTGCTTCACTGGGTGAAATTGAATTGATTCATGCCAAAGCCCCAGGGGCGCGCATGTCATTCATGCATCCAGTGAAAAGCCGCTTGAGCATTCGTCGTGCCTACTTCGAATTTGGCATCCGCGACTTCGCGCTTGACTGTGAAGCTGAACTTGACAAGATTATCCAGGAAACTGGTAACGCGCCCGACCTTAATCTGTTCGTGCGCTTGTCTGTGTCTAATCGTCACTCTTGTCTGGATCTGTCTGGCAAGTTCGGCATTGCTGGCAAACCCGCTGCAAAACTTCTGCTCAAAACCCGACAAGTTGCTACCCGGTTAGGTATCTGCTTCCATGCTGGTTCGCAGTTGATGCGTCCCGAAGCCTACGCTGAAGCGATGGAAGTGGTTTCCAAACTGATTCGCAGTTCCGGCGTCATTATCGACATTCTGGACGTGGGCGGCGGATTTCCCTCTATCTATCCGGATATGACTCCTCCTCCGCTGGCGGACTTCGTCAATACCATCGTCACTCGATTTGAAGAGATGCCGGTCAGTGAAACCTGTGAGCTGTGGTGCGAACCTGGGCGCGCCCTCGTAGCCGAAGCCGCCTCACTAGTTGTAAAAGTGGAAATGCGCAAGAACAACACACTTTATATAAATGATGGTACTTACGGCGGCCTGTTCGATGCCGGTCACCCCGGTTTTATTTTTCCGGTCACGCCAATCCGGCAACAAACTGCCACAAACAGTTCACTCGCCAAATTCAGTCTGTACGGGCCAACTTGTGACAGCTTGGATTTCATGCCGGGACCATTTGTACTGCCATCTGATATTTGTGAAGGTGATTATCTGGAAATCGGCAATCTCGGTGCATACAGCATGCAGTTGCGCACCGAGTTTAATGGTTTCGATCGCACCGAGTTAGTAAGCGTTGAAGAAGGTCCATTATTATCCATGTACGGAATCGCCAGACAGAATGGCACAGACGGCTTCCATGTCGTAGAAGAAACCGCTCTGCATGAAAACACCACTCTGGAAGGAGAGACAACATGACACAGACTCAAACAGCAGTGAGAGTGGATCGCAAGGCAAAATTATTGCAACGCGAAGTTGAGCACATCGATATTAAATCGTTCGATGCCCGCCCGATAATAGCTGCCATGGACAAAATGTCGTTCACTTCGCGCGACCTGGCACGTGCAACTGAAATCTACAATGAAATGCTTGCCGATAAAAACTGCAGCATCATCCTCACAATCGCCGGCTCGACTTCTGCCGGCGGCTGTATGCAGCTTTACACCGATCTCGTTGCGAACAATATGGTGGATGCCATAGTCGCAACTGGAGCGACTATCGTCGATATGGATTTCTTCGAAGCTCTCGGATTCAAACATTATCATGGCTCCCCAGATGTAGATGACCGGGATTTGCGTGACCTCTATATCGATCGTATTTATGACACGCTAATCGATGAGGAACAACTGCAAGCTTGCGATCATGCAATAGCCAACATCGCCGACTCTCTGCAAGCGCGGCCCTATTCATCCAGGGAATTCATTAAAGAGATGGGTCGCTGGTGTGTGCAGAATGCAAAGAAGCACAATTCCCTGATTGAAACAGCGTTCAAGCATAACGTCCCGATTTTCTGCCCGGCCTTCACCGATTCCAGCGCTGGCTTTGGTCTCGTGGTACATCAGGAGCGCAATCCAGATGCCCATCTCAGCATGGATTCCATCCGCGATTTCCGCGAACTCACCGAAGTCAAGATTCAGGCAGGAACAACTGGTCTGTTGATGATAGGCGGTGGTGTGCCGAAAAATTTTACGCAGGACACAGTAGTCTGCGCTGAAATTCTGGGCAAGGAAGTTGATATGCATAAGTATGCGGTGCAGATCACTGTGGCCGATTCACGCGACGGCGCATGTTCCAGTTCTACTCTGAAGGAGGCTTGCTCCTGGGGAAAAGTGGATATTGCCAAAGAACAAATGGTGTTCGCCGAAGCTACCAGCGTGCTGCCATTATTGGCCAGTGATGCCTATCATCGCGGTCACTGGAAAGTACGCACCGCGCGCAATTTCAGCAAACTCTTCAAGAACTAAGCCCAAGCACCTGCCCAACGCACCACATTCCCAGCCAGCAACTACCGCCACTGGCAACACCTAGTGCATTCTTTCCATTATATGGGTAACAACGGTGGCACCAGTGCCACCGTTGTTTTGCACCATCGCCAATCCAGCATTCGGCACTTGGTTAACTCCCGCTGTGCCAGTTAATTGCTGATAAGTCTCCACCATTTGATACACGCCAGTTGCTCCTACCGGATGCCCGCGCGATTTCAATCCTCCCATGGTGGAAATGGGCAGTTTGCCACTGCGCCCGATGGCGCCGTCTTGTCCATAAAAGACACCCCGGCCTTTCTCGGCAAACCCCGCCGCTTCCAGGCTTAGAGATGTGATGATGGTATAGGCATCGTGCAGTTCGAACAGATCCAGATCTTCAATGGTAATTCCTGCTTGCTTCAAAGCCCGCTGGCCAGACAATTTGGCGCCACTCAACTCCAAGGGATCCTTGCGATTGTCCAATGCCAGACAATCAGTGCCTATCGCTGACGCGCGGATTCGAATCAATGGTAAACCCTGCCGCTGCGCAGCACGCGCAACAGCTTCCGAGGCCAGTACAATTGCGGCCGAGCCATCGCAGACCGGAGGTGCATCGAATAATCTAATGGGTTAATTCAACATTTTTGATGACATGTACACATTCATATCAACATGTTTTTTCAGGAACGCGTGCGGGTTATTCAAGCCATATTTACCTGCTCGTATTGCCCCGCCTGGCCATTAATTGAGCCGATGTTCACGATGCGTCCGAATTTTCTTTCCCGCATGCCATTGATAACAGCATGGCAGGTATTGAAACAGGAGCCGAGATTGGTCTCGATTACTTGCTTCTATTGATTCGGATCCATGCGGTGCAGCGTGCAAACCCGGGTGATGCCGGCATTGTTAACCAGTATATCCAGCGGTCCATTGTCGTCTTCAATTTGCTTGATCTGCAGTTTCGTTGCTTCGAAATCGCTGACATCAAATTTCACTACCGGTATACCGGTGCGCTCGCTGAACTCAGCGGCTGCTGCATCGTTACCGGCATAGTTGGCGATGACTGAGTAGCCTTTTTGCTGCAGCGCTTTGCAAATTGCTTCCCCAATGCCTCTGGTACCACCGGTCACCAATGCCACTCTGCCCATAACTTTCACTCCAATTTTAACTATGCATTTATTCAGGCTACGCGAAGACGCTGGCAATTACTAATTCATATGAGCAAAATGAGCCACTCACGAGTTAGCCAGGGCTGGCGCCGATCAAATCAGCGCAGTCTCTGTGCAACCAGCTAGCAACGACCAGCAAACAGACTTAGCTCGGCATATTCTACGACAGGACTGGCAACATGAATAATGCAACAAGCAACTGGCAGGACTCCCTCGCCCAGACTTATCAGGAGTTCTATACACAAATCATCGCCTATTCGCCGCAAATACTCGGAGCCTTGCTGTTTCTATTTATAGGCTGGCTAGCCGCACATGCATTGCGCATCGCGATCAAAAAATTGATAGGCGGCTTGGACACCCTGTTCCAGCGCATGTTCAAGAGTGATCATGCCGCGCATGAACGGGTGAAACGTTCCTATTCAGTCATCATCAGTAGCGCCGTGTTCTGGATAGTAATTATCTTCAGTATTGCCGCAGCTGCGAACATGCTCGGCTGGGACATGTTTTCCAATTGGCTGGGCAACATCATCACCTATCTGCCTAATCTGATAACTGGATTGTTGATCATCCTAGCGGGTTTCCTGCTTGGCAACGGTGCCAAGTCTGCCACTTTTGGGGCGGCAACAGCGGCCGGTATCGAGCAAGTTGAACTGGTCGGCCGCAGCGTCCAGGTAATCATCATGTTTACCGCGCTCGTCATTGGTGTCGAGCAGATTGGCATCAATATCGGATTTATCACCAACGTCTCCCTCGTCATCATTGGTGTGTTGATTGCTGGTGGCGCGCTCGCTTTCGGATTGGGTGCCAAGGATTTGATCGCGAATGTAATCGGTGCACAGTACACGCGCAAACATTGTCGAATCGGCGAACACATGCAAATCGGTACTGCGCAAGGAGTGGTCATCGAAGTATCGCAAACCTCCATAGTGCTTGATAACGGAGTTGCCAGAGTCGTAGTTCCCGCAAAGTTGTTTCACGAAATGAGCAGTACGCTTTCTCCTGATGCAGACAATATCGGGTTAACCACAAAGACGGAGCAAGACAGCCAACATGTCTGAGCAAAAGTTAGAGCTGGCGCTCGCGTTTCTGCAATCACATCCGGATACCGCAGCCACCATATTGGAGCAACTACCCGCGGGTGAAGTTACGAACTTGCTGCAGGATGTGCCGCATCGCATTGCTGCTGCTGTCCTGGAACGCATGCTGCCGCAATACACTGCCCGCCTCTGCAAACTGCTGCCGCCAGCCCAATGCGCCGCGTTATTTGCGCTAATGAATTTCAGCACTGTAGCTGCGATCTTGCGTTACACGAATTCCGAGAATCGCAAATTGATAATCGATTTGCTGCCGGAGCAAACCCGGCTCGCCTGTTTGATTCTGCTGAATTATGCCGAAGACACAGTGGGTGCCTGGATGATCATACAAGCGGCCAGTGTAGCGATCGACAGTACGGTCGGAGCCGCCTTGAAAACCCTTATTGATCAGGATGACCTGGCATTGATCGACTCGATATTCGTGGTTGACCGGAATCGGCTGGTACTGGGCGAGCTTTCCTATGCCGTGTTACTGCGGGCGAATCCGGAACTCCCGAGCGCCGCTCTGTTGCAAGCAAAATCGCAAGTGATACAGGGTCGCACCAAGCTTGAAACAGCCATCAAACTGGATATCTGGGAACACCGTGACTCCGTAGCGGTAGTTAATCGACAAAATCAATTTGTTGGGGTCTTGCGCCATGTCGATTTGCGCCGAGGAATGGCACAGGCTGCCAACGTGATCGAGACACCAGTCGGGAGTGATCCGATCACAAGCTTACTATCAGTCTATGGCAGCAGCCTGTTCTCTTTGCTGGATACAGTCGGCACGTTCGCTACCAACCGGAATCAATAAGGAGAACGAATTTGGCAGAAGCACTAGCTACCGACTCCGTATCCCTGGCGGTACTCAACCGGGCTTTTTTGCAGAACTTTCCGCGCGATGCCGCACGCAAACTGGAAACCATGCAGCCAGAAGACGCGGCGGATATTCTCGCTGAACAACCTATCAAAATACTGCACACAGTCTGGAATCGACTTGCCCCCGGCGTCGCTGACAGCATCCTCATCCGTCTGCCAGAAAAAGTGGCGGTGGAATTGCTCATGACCCTCGACGCCAGCCCGTGTGCCACCTTGTTAGGAAGACTCGGCAGCAAGCAGCAAACCCAATTCCTCGAGCAAATGCCTGCGAGCGTAGCCAAAGAAATCAGGGAACTGCTCGAATACCCGGACGCTACAGTCGGTCGCTTGATGGACACCCGCGTCATCGCCTTCAACGAGAAAATTACCGTGCGCGAAGCCTTGCTGCAATTGCGTAACCAAAATCTGGAGGAACTGCATCACCTCTATCTGCTCAGCGATGACATGCGCTTGCAAAGCCAGGTGTTCATCCAGCGGCTGGCGCTGGCAAACGACGACCAGACACTGGCATCGCTCGCGACACCCATCCGCGCCTTTGTCTCGGTGCTGGAACCAAGCGAAGAAGCCATCGAGAAACTGAACAAGTTTAACCTGGATAATTTGCCCGTCATCGATGCCAATGACATGCTGGCTGGGGTTATTCATGGCAAGGATCTGATTGATGCATTCAAGGCCGAACTGGCCTCTGACATGGGCACCATGGTCGGTGTCAGCAAAGATGAGCGTGCTTTGTCCAGTGCATGGTTCGCTGTCAAAAAACGTCTGCCATGGTTGCAAATCAATTTGCTGACTGCGTTTCTTGCCGCTGCTGTAGTAGGGATTTTTGAGGACACCATCGCGCGCTATACCGCGCTTGCAATTCTGCTGCCCATCGCTGCAGGACAATCCGGCAACACTGGCGCGCAGGCCCTGGCCGTTACCATGCGTGGGCTGACCTTACGTGAAATAACTGTACGTCACTGGTTGCGAGTTACCTTGAAAGAAGCTGGCGCAGCACTCATCAATGGCGTTTCCATTGCCATCACCTGCGGCCTTGGCGTGTATCTGTGGAGTCAGAGTTTCGGGCTCGCTCTGATTATTGCTCTGGCCATGGTGTCATCAATGACCATCGCCGCCGTCTCCGGGGCTCTGGTACCTATAGTGCTGAAGCGCATGGGACAAGATCCGGCTTTATCGGCATCGATAATTCTCACCACCGTGACTGACATCGCCGGCTTCATGTCGTTTCTTGGTATCGCCACCTTGCTCTCGAGCATGCTGGATGCAGCCTGATTTGTTGTACACGAAAATACTAAATCACGCACTTTGATCTGGACCGCTCACTACAGCATGTCGCGGCGTAGTCTGATAGAATCCACGGCGGCAAATTGCCCCTTGATAACGCGAACTTAGGCATGCAGCACCGTTAATGGAATAGCGCTCCTGGCAATAATTCATGAATGAAACAAGACTGAAGAAAACCCTGATAGCCAATCGTGGTGAAATTGCTTTGCGTATTGTGCGCGCCTGCGCCGAGATGAGTATCAGGTCGGTCGCTGTTTACTCCGAAGCAGATCGTTATGGTTTATATGTCAAGCGCGCCGATGAAGCCTACTCGTTGGGGGAGGATCCCCTGGCCGGCTATCTCGATCCGGTAAGAATTGTGAATCTGGCGGTGCAGACTGGATGTGATTCGATTCATCCCGGTTATGGTTTTCTCTCGGAAAATGCCGCCTTGGCGCAGCTGTGCGAAGACAAGGGCATTGCATTTATCGGCCCCACCTCAGCAGTCATCCACCGGATGGGCGACAAGACGCAGGCGCGCAAGAGCATGATTGCGGCTGGCATACCGGTCACTCCTGGATCCGACGGCAATCTCGACAGCATTGAAGACGCATTGCAACAGGCCGAAGGTATCGGCTATCCAATCATGTTAAAGGCTACTTCTGGCGGCGGTGGTCGCGGCATTCGTCGCTGTGACAATGCTGAAGAACTCACCAAGCAATATCCACGAGTGATTTCCGAAGCCACCAAAGCCTTTGGCTCCGCCGAAGTGTTCCTCGAAAAATGCATCATCAACCCGAAACACATCGAGGTGCAGATTCTCGCGGACAGCCATGGCAATGTCATTCACCTATTCGAGCGCGACTGTTCAATCCAGCGCCGTAATCAGAAACTGATTGAGATCGCGCCGAGCCCGCAACTGACTAAGGCACAGCGCGAATATATCGGCGCACTCGCGGTGCGCGCCGCCGCGGCAGTGAACTATCGCAGTGCCGGCACGGTTGAATTTCTACTCACCGGCGAAGATTTCTACTTCATGGAAATGAATACGCGCATCCAGGTCGAGCACACCATCAGCGAACAGATTACTGGCGTCGATATCGTGCGCGAACAGATGCGCATTGCAGCGGGCTTGCCACTCTCCTACAGCCAAAAAGATATTGGTTATCGGGGCTTTGCCATACAACTGCGAATTAATGCCGAGGACCCGAAGAACGATTTCCTGCCCTCATTCGGCCGCATCACCCATTACTATGCACCCGGCGGTCCTGGTGTGCGCGTGGACACGGCAATTTACACAGGTTATGAAATACCGCCTTACTATGATTCCATGTGTCTCAAACTGATCGTGTGGGCGCTCACCTGGGAAGAGACAGTAGCGCGTGCACAACGAGCAATTGATGACATGCGGCTGCATGGCATTCGCACCACGGCCAATTACTACCAAAAAATTCTGGCCAACGAGGACTTCAGAAAAGGCCGGTTCGACACCAGCTTTGTGGTAGAGCATCCCGAGCTGCTCAACTATTCCGAGAAACGTCACCCCAGCGAAGTTGCTCTGGCGCTCGCAGCCGCCATTGCCGCACATGCTGGCTGGTAACAGCAGGAGAACAAGATCATGTCCAGCGTAAAGAAAATTGAAGTGACTGAACTGGTGCTGCGCGATGCTCATCAATCCTTGATCGCCACCCGCATGCGCACCGAGGATATGTTGCCTATCTGTGCAAAGCTGGATCAGGCTGGGTTCTGGTCACTGGAAGTCTGGGGCGGCGCCACTTTTGATGCCTGCATCCGCTTCCTGAAAGAAGATCCCTGGGTTCGGTTACAGCAATTGCGCAAGGCCTTGCCGAACTCCCGTTTGCAAATGCTGCTCCGTGGCCAGAACCTGTTGGGCTATCGCCACTACGCTGACGATGTAGTCACTGCATTCGTGCAGAAATCGGCCGCAAACGGTGTCGATGTCTTCCGCGTATTCGATGCCCTCAATGACCTGCGTAATATTGAAACGGCGATGCGGGCAGTGAAAGCCGCCAACAAGCATGCACAGGGCACCATCTGCTACACCACCAGCCCGGTCCACACGGCGGCACTGTTCGTAAAGCAGGCGCAGGCACTGCGCGACATGGGAGCCGATTCCATCGCTATCAAGGATATGGCAGGTTTATTGACACCCTACGCGACCTACGCTCTGGTCAAGGCGATTAAAGCCAAAGTCAAATTGCCACTGGTAATACACAGTCATTCCACTTCCGGGCTGGGACCGCTGTGCCAACTGAAGGCAATTGAGGCTGGCGCCGATCGCATAGATACGGCCACCTCATCCTGGTCTGGTGGCACTTCACACCCTGCTACCGAAACTCAGGTAGCCGCATTGAAAGACACGGAGTTCGATACCGGGCTGGACCTGGTCATACTTACCGAAATCGCAGACTACTTTCGGGAAGTGCGCAAAAAATACCAGCAGTTCGAGAGCGAATTTACCCGCGAAGACATCTCGGTGCAGATCAATCAGGTTCCAGGCGGCATGATGTCCAACCTCGCGAATCAGCTGAAGGAACAGAACGCGCTCGACCGCATTCGTGAAGTATTTGCGGAGATTCCGCGGGTAAGACAAGACCTCGGCTATCCACCGCTGGTTACGCCTACATCGCAGATTGTGGGCACACAAGCGGTCTATAACGTGCTGGCCAATGAACGCTATAAGACCATTACCAACGAAGTGAAACGATACCTGCAAGGCGGCTATGGCAAACCGCCAGCACCGGTTAATGAGGAACTGCGCAAGAAAGCGATCGGCAATGAGGCGTACAGAGACGAACGCCCTGCGGATGCGCTCGGACCGGAATTGCAGAAGCTGCGCAAGGAAATCGCTGACCTGGCCAAATCCGATGAAGACGTGCTGACCTACGCGATGTTCCCGGATCTGGGCCGCGAGTTTTTGCAACAACGCGCAGACGGTACTCTCAAACCAGAGCCCCTGTTGCCCCCGCAATCCTCACAGCGAGCAGCAGGTTCAGTCGCCACTGAATTCAAGCTGGATGTGCATGGTGAAACTTATGAAGTCGCGATTACCGGTGTCGGCAGCACTGGTGGCGGTCGCCGCAAACTGTATCTCTCGATTGATGGTATGCCGGAAGAGGTTGTATTCGAACCTCTCAATGAGTATGTCAAAAAGAAAAGCGGCGAACGCAAACAGGCCAGTGAACCGGGCCATGTAACCGCTGCAATGCCTGGCAATATCGTGGATGTGCTGGTCAAAAAAGGGGATGAGGTTGCTGCCGGCCAGGCTGTGCTCGTTACTGAGGCCATGAAAATGGAAACTGAAGTGCATGCCAACATTGCTGGCAAAGTGCTTGCCGTCAACGTAAACAAGGGCGATCGCATAACGCCCGGGGAAATACTAATCGAAATTGGCTAAATCGACTGCGCGCGATCCAGCCAATTTCTGCAAGCTTGGCAGCCGGACAATAAGCGTTAGAACGTACCATTAATTTTTAGCGACACCACCCGGCCTGATCCACTGCACTGATTCTCGATCTCTTCGAGAATCCCGGCGCTGATATGGCCAAGGAATCGCGTCCGCTCGCGACACTGCAGGTTGGTGTTTGCATCACGCGCATCGAAACGGAACGTAGTACCACCGAATGCGATGAATTCCACGAAGGCATTCATCATGGGATCGTCTCCAATTTCTTCAATATCATCAATGTCATAGCGTTTGATATTACCGTCAAAGCGGTTATTCCAGCTTAAACCGTAGTTCATGTTGTAACGGGGCAGGTCATGACGGAATCCAGCCTGGAAGCGACCACGTTCGTAATTGGTGAAGCGACGATTGATGCCCAGAAACGGATCCTTGATTTTGGAATCCCTGACTTCCATTCCCGATGTAACCAACAAATTTGGCAGGTCAAACATCTTCATGCGGATTGCAGCATCCATGCGGAAGATCCACATATCACCATCGCCGATATTTCCATTCGCAGACTGCAGATTGGTTGGAGACTTCGACACATCGATACGCTCAATCTTGTCATAGTGTTCCATATAGTTGATGCCGGCGCTCACCACACCGATGTCATCCGGTAGGCGGTATTCCGCGTTTACGTCCACGCGCAAGAATGTTTCCGGTTCAAGATTTTCATTGCCAGCCTGGGTATTGGCGTCATTGTCTTCGTTGTCGGTGGCGGCGACAAAGTCGGCGAAGCTGAGCTGGCGCGTGCTGATTTCCGCAATGCCGCGAATCTGAAAAGTATTGGTGACATTAAAGCGATAGTCAATTTTCGGATTCAGAAACTGGAAATCGCGCTGATTATACAGGTCACCAGTTTGGGTGATTTCAGAAGTCTCATACACAAGCGTGCTTTCCAGAGACATGCGTGAATTTAATTGCCAGTTGTGGACCACAAATGGTTCGTAACGAATCTCTTCCACTTTTGAATTCGAATTCGAGACGGGAACGGGTACGAGACCACCGTATTCTGGCGAGCCTATACCGATGCTGCTCGCCACGCCCAGCCTGAGATTGGAGTCCAACGTGGTCAGTGCCCGCTCAACACCCATTTCCAGATCTTGATCCCCGAGTATTTTCATCGTGTAGGAGCCGCGAACGATGTTTTCCTCCGCCACACTCTCGCTATCCAGATACAGGTTTTTTGTTTCGGTGTTGTTGGCACCAATCGCGAATCGCTCGCGCGTGCTGCCGGTATTATTCTGATTATCGATGAATAAAATCTTGAAGCGATTACCATTGCCCCACTTGTATTCGTAATCGCCACCGATTTCCCAATTGTCCTGTTCACCTGGAATGTCTTCACGTTCCATACTCAAGGTGCTGGGATTTACCTTGAGATTGCGCGTGTAACGGAGCACATCGGTTGGGTTGTCGTTTACAGCATACAGGCCATTCAAGCGGGCACTGCTGTTTTCGGTTATCTGATAATTCAGATTCGTGGAGAACTGGTAAGTGGTTTGTTCGCGAACACGGTCTTCCCGAATCTCGTCATTGGGAGAGAAGTTGCCCAAGATACTGGTCTCTTTGCTGACTCTATGATCGTAACGTGGTTCGGCAATAGCGCTGAACAAATAATTCAATTTTCCGGTTTGGCCGCTGACAGCCAGTGAACCACCCGGCTGGGTTTCATGGTCGGCATAGTGATCCGTGTTTACTTCATATGACAAGCTGGTACTGGACAGCTCTTCGAACAATACCACATTGATTATCTGGCTGCTGCCGCGCACGTCGAGATCTCCAGATGTGCCACGAATCAATTCGATATAATTCACCTGTTCTGCCGTAATGCGGTCGAGCATGTCGCGCGTTTCATTATCCTTGCCGGCTGTGCGCTTGCCATTGACGAGCACCTGGTCCCCACCACCGCTGCCAAGTCCGCGGCCACCAAAGCCCACATTGCGGTTGCCTGCTGGAGGAGGGCCGCCACTGCCACCACCAGAACCATTTCCGAGACCGGGAATCCGGTCAATCATGTCTTGCGCCGTTACCGATCCGTATTGGACAAAATATGCAGCGGGATACCTGACGGTAGAATCGTCGTTGGCACTGTCCTGCGCATTAATCGAACTTGCAAACGTGAGGCTCAGTAACAGTGTCAAGCCAATTGAATAGCGAGTGTGGGGTGCAGACATTCCGAATTCCAACCTGTCATCAATATTGTCTATTTTTGTTTCGACCAGTTGCCCGAAAACATGCGGTCACAGGCCCTTCGTCAAGCTTGCGATGTTAACGGAACCGGGCTGGACGAGTTGTGACAAATTGTAGGTACAGCGTGGCACTACCGGCATTGCAAGCACGTTGGAAACACCGGTAAGCCGGGCATATATCAGCTGTGTCTTGAACTGTGCTAGTCTGATTTAACTAAGCAATTGGGGACACCATTCCAGTGATTTACAGTTTGGGTGACAAACGGGTCGAAACCATCGGTGCTGATTACTTCGTCGCTGATAATGCTGTAGTGATTGGGCAGGTGAGACTGGGGAACAATGTCAGCGTGTGGTTCAACGCTGTTATTCGCGGTGACAATGCCCTGATTGCCATCGGAGAGAATTCCAATATCCAGGATTGTGCCGTGCTGCACACCGACCCCGGCATGCCACTTAACATTGGCAAAAACGTAACTGTAGGGCACAAGGTCATGCTGCATGGATGTACCATCGGTGATAATTCCTTGATCGGCATTAATTCGGTAATTCTCAACGGCGCCAGCATCGGCAGGAATTGTTTGATTGGTGCCAACTCGCTGATCGCTGAAGGCAAGGTTATACCAGATGGTTCTCTGGTGATGGGCTCGCCAGGTAAAGTGGTACGAGTTCTTTCTGAAGAACAGCAAGCCAAGCTGGCGTTGAGCGCTGCCGTCTACGTACAAAACTTCAAACGGTATAAAAATGAATTGAAACCAGATGCGCGCTAAGCCCGCGAATTGCTGTGACTGTTGCAATATTGAGAACGGTATTGGTCGCGTAGTTTCAATGTTTTGCTGCTCTTGACATCGCTTGATTAAGGCGTAGCTCGGATTGACTCAATTTACTACTGACACGAGGAATCCGAAAATGGCAACCAGTCCAGGCAAATTCTTGACCATCGCTGGCGTCGCGATTTTCACATGTGTTTCATTCGCGCAAGACTTGAACCCTTTCATCGGCACTTGGGATATTGATCTGGCCGCATCAAGTTTTGGCTCTGCTACCGCGCCAAAAAATATGTCTCGAGTCTATGAAGATGCAGGTAACGGCAGTTACATGTTTCTGGTTGTATCCATTGCCGAAGATGGCAGCATTGGCGGCAGCTCGGCAACCTACAAATTCGACAGCAAGGAAAATCCTCTCGCCAGTCTGAGTCTGACCGCCCCTACCACAATCTCCTATATCCAGAACAATGAAAAAACAGTGCAATATACTGTGCGCGTGGACGGCAGAGTTTCACAGATAGGTGCGAAGACGATTTCTCCGGATGGTCGGATTTTAACCATCGCAATTCAGACATTCAGTGCCGAAGGAGATATCAACAATCAAATTCTCAAGTTCAATAGAAGACGCTGAGTAAACATTCTGGAGCTGCGGTATAGCGCACAGGTTTTCACTGGTTCAGAGCTATGGCCGCTAAGCACATCAATAAATTGCATTGAACCGCTTTGAAGCAAGCCCATGGGCAATTGCGGCGCCTGATTTCATTGATAATGGACTCTCAATCACCATAGCTCAGAATCTGTTACTAATTTACCCAACCGACCCAGTGTTCTGTTATTTTTTACAGCAATATCTTCCGATTCTTTCGGAAATTAATTAGACTTGAGCGGCCGCCAGCTGCGGCTTTGTCGATGAGGTGAAGAACCAGTTGCTTAGGTCCGGTTTTGTTTCAGACAGCTCCTGCTTTTCCTCATATTAATAGCTTTAACAATTAGAACCACTGGAGAGAGATACATGCTTCGAAAAATACCCCACAAACGCGCATTACTCTGTACTGCGATCTCGATTTCACTGTCTAGCCTGGCGACCCCTACATTCGCCCAGGACACCCAAGTAGAAGAAGTCATTGTTACCGGCTCGTTTATTCGCCGCACTGAAGGCTTTGCGCAGGCGTCTTCCGTAACCCAAATCAACGCTGAGGACCTTGCCGCCGAAGGCACCATGAATCTGGGCGAAGTGATGCAGAACCTGTCCTTCGTCGGCGGCCCCTCTGCCGCCATTACCAATACCATCCAGGGCACCACCTCCCGCTCTCAATCCATTGACTTGCGCGGCCTGGGCCCACGCTCCACCCTGACGCTGATAGACGGCAAGCGCGTCGCCTCTGAAAACGTGCAGCAGATGATTCCCACCATCGCCATCCAGCGTATCGACATTGTGGCCGATGGCGCCGCGGCCTTATACGGTAACGAAGCGGTGGCTGGTGTGGTGAATTTCGTCCCATACACTTCCTACGATGGCTTCAAGCTGGAAACCTACGCGGAAGGTGATGATCGCGGTGATTACGACGAGCACGCCGTGCAAATGCTGTGGGGCGCCGAGATCGGCGTTATTGATGTGGTGCTGGCAGGACAGTTCAAGTCCAATAGCCGCCTCGGTTGGGACGAGCGTCCCTACCTGGCTCAGTCCGGCATGAACTACTCATCCAATGCACCCGGCAACTGGGTCGTACCGAACCGTGATGCCAGCGGTAATTACACCGGCACGCGCACTAACCGACCAGACCCGAACTGTGCCGCAGGCGCCGATCGCCAGGGCTACAAGGTAAATAAGCTAAACAACCCCTTCGGCATGCGCTCAGGCACGGCAGCCACAGGCACCTGTTTCTTCGACTACGGTGACAACCGCAGCTACCGGGAGCCAACCGATTCCACCAACTTCTTTGCCAATGCCACCTGGGATGTCAGCGATGACCTGACCCTGTCCCTGCAGGGCTTCCGGTCCAGACTGTACCAGATGTCCTATACCTCCACCTCCAACCCTGGCAACTCCCGCATTAATGAACTGCCAGCCGTGCGTGGCGAACAGCCCGGCAACCCGTTCCGTGCAGTAACTTCTGCCGGGCTGCCAATATTCGGTGTTGACGCCAATCTCGACGGTATTCCTGATCGCGGCACCATTGACCGCAACGTCGATGGCAGGATGGACTACCTCGTCTCCGGCACCGTGAGCAACGGTATACCACTGTGGGAAGATGTACGGCCCCGTACCCTGCGACCGATCAACAAGACGCACACCCTCTCCTCCGGTCACGCCCCGGATGGCGACAACCTCAGCGGCAGTGACGACGTGAATAGCCGCTACAGCCTGCAGGCAGACTTCAAAGTGCCTGTGCTGGAAGGCTGGGATGGTGTTGCTTCTTATTCTCACGCCCGACAAGACCTGGATTACATGTCCAACCAGAACTATGACATCACTGCGATGCAGCAAGGTCTGAACTGCGATGTGAAACGCGACCGGGATGCCTGTTACAACCCGTTCTTTGTCGTCAATCAGTCTACCAACAACTCGGTGCAGGTGATGGATGCCATTGCCGCACGCAGAAGGGAATTCACTGACTACACACTTGACAGCTTCGATCTCGTGCTGAACGGTGAAGTAGGCATCGAATTGCCTGGCGGGCCAATTGGCGCGGCTGTGGGTTACCAGCGCCGTGATGATAAATACACCAATACGCCTTCGGAAACCGAGATCTCCGGGGCCACCTGGATCGGCAGCCCCGGCAAGGAAAGTGTGACTTCCGGTAGTCGTGTGGTAGACGCCTTCTTCGCTGAATTTGCGTTCCCCGTATTGTCCAATGTGGAATTAGCCGCAGCGGTACGCCATGAGGATTTCAGCACTGGCCAAAAATCTACCGACCCGAAGATTGGCGCTACCTGGCAAGCCACTGATTGGTTAACTCTGCGCGCGACCACTGGTGATGCCTTCATCGCACCGAGCCTGGAGCAACTGCTGAATCCGGTATCTTGCGGACTGTCTTCAGTGACCGACCGCTTCACCCCGTTCTCGGCCTTCACCACCTACTGTGCCGGCGGCAACCCAACCCTGGAAAACGAAACTGCCACGTCCGAGCAGTTGGGCTTTGACCTGTCGTTTGGCGATTTGACGGCTTCGATTACTTATAACAACACCGAGTTTCAAAATCGCATCGTTGGTGTTTCTGGTCAGCAGCTCATGAATGCTGAATTTGCGGCATTCAAGGCATGGTCCGGTTTCACTGGTACCGGCATAGGTGCGACACAACGGCCCAGCGTGGCGCAGACGCAGGCCTGGCTGGCAAGTGGTCTGGGTAATTCGGAAATCATCCGTGACCCCAACGATATCAACACCATTCTGCAGGTTACCTCTCCCGGCAGCGTCAATGCCGAGTATGTGGAAATCACCGCGTGGGATATTCAGGCGAATTACAGTTACAGCCTGGGTAACTGGGGTGACGTCCGCGTCAATCTGCAGGCCACGGTCATTGACGAATTCCTGTACAAGGATGGCGTGTCGCCTACACTCAGTGATGGTGCTGGCTTGACCAACCTGCAAACTGGCTCGGCCCCGGCAGTTCCAGAAGTGAAGGCTAACCTGCGTCTGGGCTGGGTGATGAACAATCACGCCGTCACTGGCACTGTGCATCATCTAAGCGCTCTGGATTGGGACGGTACCAATTTTGGCCCAACTATCGCGTTGTTCGGCAACACCAATCCCAACCCAACCATCGTTGGTGGTGAACTCAAGGCCTGGACAGACTTCGACATAGCCTATACCTACCGCGGCTATGAGATGTTTGACGGTGAGTTCTCGTTTACCGTGGGTTCACGTAACGTGTTCGACCGTCAAGCCCAGCGCACTATGGACTTCGCCGGCGTGATGGGTGAGTTGCAAGATCCTATGGGTCGGTCAATCTATGCCCGCATGGTTTACGATTTCTAAACCATAAGAAATCCGCAATGCTTGATTTGCGGGGGTCTATCAACGCCAAATGGAAGTGGCAACGCAAGATTAAAGGGGGCCCAATTGGGCCCCTTTTTTAATTCCGGCAACGCTAACAAAGTATCAATCCATGCAAGGGCCAGCAAGCAGCACCTGGGAGAAATGAATGAAGCACGATGCACCAATCCCCGCCAGCGTCTATATGATTACGCTCAATGCGGCGGCAAGACTCTATCACTTGCTTGGCCAATTACAGATGTTTGCCGAAGTCATCATCGTCGACTGCGGCAGCACCGATCAGACCAGGGAAATAGCTCGAGGATTTCCCAATGTAAAATTTTCCCACCATGACTGGTCCAGCTTCAGTGAGCAAAAAGCCCACGCACTTTCGCTATGTAGTTGCGAGTGGGTGCTCAATCTTGATGCCGATGAGGAGCTAAGCGGTGAATTGATTGACGAGATCAGAGCCAGCATCGATGCAGACGACTGTGACGCTCTGGAATCAAGCAGGATAGTTTATAGATGGGGCCGCCGATCGCCCTATTTCACCAAGGATAACTGGCTGATTCGTTTCTTTCGCAAGAGCAAGGGACACTACCCACCGCGCCGGGTACACGAACGCATCAGCATAACAGGTTCCATACGCCGCACCAGTGCGAGCATTATTCACCATCAGGATATGACTCTGGATGATCTGGTGCACAAGCTGAATCTTTACAGCCAGCTCAAGGCCATGGACAAATACGAGCAAGGGAGCAAGGCTAATTTCCTGATACTGTTCTTTATCCTGCCATTAACCTTTATTCAGTATTACGTGTTGAAGGGATTTTTTCTCGGCGGCATAGATGGCCTGGTGGGAAGTGTCAGCATCGCCTTCTACAGTTTCATGAAATACGCGAAATTATGGGAAATGCAAAATCTCAAGGAAGCTGAGGCAAAGTATTTCAGCGCCGCCTCGCGCGGCATTAATCACTGATTTACGCTGATTCCGCCCTACTGCTCCAACTCGGCAAGACGCGACCGCAGCATCTGCAGAACCTGGTTGAGTTCGCGAAAATATTCGTTCTCGCGCCCAAACGCATTCATTTTTTCTGTAAGCAGGGCAAATGACGGTTGCAATTCGTTCAGCAACGCAGCCCCTGACAACAACTCATCAGTTCCATTCTTATAATCATTGGCGTTCCGCCCACGCCGCTGGATCATAAAATTCGGCTCACAGGCTACCTCGGGGATATTGGTTCCAGTAACAGTGACCTTATGACAGGTAATGTCAAAATCATCATCGTCATTATTGGCATTGAATACTTTGTAAAATTCATCCTGGACTCTTTCGATCTGGGAACGCAGTTCCGGCTTGGATAAATCATCGATTACGATTTGTCCTTGCTCGGCGTCAGTGGCTTGCGCAAAGACCCCCGCCCCGCCAAATCCCGACAATATTATAAACGCCAACCCTTGAATTGCCGGTCGAATATTCCAATACTTCATTGCGATCACCCCTGCGGTACGTGCAATACGCCAAGTTTTTCCGCTTCCTGAACGGATCCATACATCTGCTCAACCGTAGCACAGCGTCGGCGCCTTACCCGACTCATGGTACGCGGCTCCTCTGCACAAACAATCATTTGTTCGAGAGTTCTGCCCCGATTGTATTCCAGCAGTTCGGCTTCGTTCATTCTCTCAAAATTGATATCGTCATAGGTGGCACAGGCACTTAACGACAGACAGAGCAGACTTAGCACTAAGCAGTTTTTCACGGTTGATTCCGGCAGATCAAAAATATACAGCCTGAAAGCGTAGGCTGGTTTCCTTGGAAAATACAGGCTATTTGGGTAATTTCTGCCGCTAACTCCTGGCAATACTTTCGCCACCTACGTCAAGTATTCTTGCGCGGCCTGACAGCACTGAATCCTGCCCAGTCTCTGCTTGCTCTTGCCAACGATCAATACAGGGTATACTACACTTTCATTGCAGATATTTCCCCAATAACATATGACAAAGGTTTTGCCAGAAAATCCGCCAGCTCACAGCTGCAGATTGAGCCCTTTCTGAGTTCGGGTAATTTGTAGTTTGCACGAGACTGGACTAAAGACCTCGGCGCAGTTACCTTTCGCACTGGTTAATCGAGCCGCCAAGCCTACTTTTGACAATAAGGAAAACTCCGTGGAAATCACTACCCAATCGCTGTTCCCCACGCTGGTATGGACGACCCTGTTTACTGACCGGGTAGCGTTCAATGCCAACTTGCTGGAACTGGCGACGCAGCTGCGCAACAGTGACCCGGCGGGCGTGGCAAATACCAACGTAAAAGGCTGGCAGAGCCCCAATAATCTCCAGAATCTCGAACAGTTTGAGCAGATAAACCAAAGGATTCTGCAAGTGTGCGAACGTATCGCGGAATCGCAAAACTTCAGGCCAAACCTGAACCTGCATCTGCAAGCATGGGTTAACATCAGCCCACCTGGCGCTTCCAACAAAATCCATTATCACGCGAACTGCCATTTCAGCGGCGTCTATTACATCAGTGTGCCGTCCCCGGAATGTGGCAGCATATTTTTTCGGGACCCCCGTGCAGCAGCAAAAATGCTCACTTATCCTGCTATCAAGCCCACTGAATTCACCACCGATGAGGTGCGCATGCGACCCGAAGAAGGTCGCATGTACGTTTTTCCTGGCTGGCTGGAACACGGGGTAGAGGAAAATAAAAGTGACAGGGATCGCATAGGTATCAGTTTCAACGTACTGGCAATGCCGTAAATTACTGGCTATCAAATTCGGCCATACAACTATTCACACAATTTGCAAATTATTTGTTGGAACGGAAATATCTGCAATGGCATTAAGATAGTTATATGGGATGAATCCGATTCTGATTGATTTTGTGCAGCTTGAATTCGCTGCAGTTCAATTCCCGACCCGGGCCGCGGCTTCAGCTTCCAGTCTGCGCGCACCTGCAAGTATGCCAGGCATGGCATAATTGCCTTCATGGCAGGCGTACTCATACAAGCCATCCCCGGTTGCATAAAAGCTCAGTTCGGCAGTCCAGGGTTGCAGATAGATATTGCTGTCCTCTACAGTGAACTTATAGAAAATTTCGCTCTCGGAGTAGCGACTGAAACGCTCAGTGATGCGGCCTGCCCGCGTGATTGGAACTGAGCTCTGTCCCATTTGTATGGGATTGATATTGGTGGTCTCTATAACCAGCTCCTGATTCTCATACCATCCCACCGAGTCACCAAACCATTGTTCGAGTGCGACTGGTCGCCGATTGGCCAAAGCTTCATCGCGGGAGTCGAAGACTGGAATGATGCGCGCATCGTGTGCCATTTCAACGAGGATGACGACATAGTCCGGAGTCTGCACGAATTGATAAGTATTATTGTAGAGCGCACCCATCATGCCCGGTCCGGCTTTATTGCCGAATCCCAGCAGGCAGCGTTCGGCTAATGGAATAGCTTCCGGGCCGCGCGCGTCACCAACACCAGTCGCATAACGCGAGCCAAAATTCTTCCTCTCGAAATCATATTGTGGATCTTCACGTCGTGGTACGCGACCACTCACTGGATCAACTACATATGATGTGCGGAACTCACCCTTCACCAGAGCCAGATTCGAGCCAGGATCTACCCAGAAATTATTGTAAGCGCGCACACCAAAGTCGTCGGCACTGGCCGAGGGGGTGTCGTTCACCGCATCAGTCTCATCGAGTCCGCCTTCAATTCCGGCGATTGGCGTAGCGGCAGCGATTACTCGCGCTTCTTCGGGGCTAACGACGAGCGCATTCACCCCTTCCGGTCGATTCAGGCTGGTCAATGAAGCGTTGGTCCAGATGCCTTCAAGATTCGGGCGCGCCGAGTTCTGCGCTTGCGTCGGAGAAGCAGCCAGAATGGCACCCAGCAATAGCAACCCTGAACTTGATACTGGTAATGTAATGGGTTTCATCATGCAGCTCCTGAATTAATTAATTTCCGGCGTTTATATCGTTTACTGCCGGGTTTAGAGGTATTTATTACAGCAAGTTAACTACGACTATTCCAGAAGGTATCCCTGTTGTGCGTAATTGTCTATCTATCACTGCAACGGCCAAACTAGCAGTATAGCTTTCACAGTTGTCATGCCGACTATGATATTCATTGGTATACCACCGACGTCCCCCCGTCCTCAGTAGCGCTTACCTTTAGAGTCCGGGGTTCACTGTAACTTCTTTCATTGCCAGTTGTCTCGCATATGCTGCTGGCGTCATGCCATCCAAAGCCTTCTTGGGTCGTTCCTCGTTATACTCTTTTCTCCATG
>SHZK01000009.1 GCA_009692305.1 Gammaproteobacteria bacterium
TATAGTTGGTTAAGCCAATACATGTTTGACTCGATTCAGGAAGTTCAGGACTATGCCACACAATGGCTTTGGTTCTACAACAATGAACGACCTAACAAGGCTAATGGTGGTTTTCCACCGAAACAAATGCTGACGGCAGCATGACTTCTACTTTTGAAATTAGTTAAAAAAGGGATGATTACCCATTGCCTGCAGCTGCTTTGCTACCAGATCATCCACGCTGACTTGCTGCAATGAGGTGGCGGGGCCATCTGCTGACTGCAAGTGCCGCACCACGGTGTCCAGAATCAGCTCTCTTTCGGCGTCCGTCAGGCTCGGTGCAGCACGTGCCAACTCCTCTCGGTATTGCTGCTTGAGTTGATTCGCGGTGGGTTTGACGCTGCGGTTGTCCAGCAGGGCCAACTCGGCAGTGCTTAGCAGTGGTGCCAGACGCTCGCGCAGATAGGACGCAGCGCTGATAGCAGCGAGTTCAGACGTATTGGCCTGGCCACTCGCCACTCTGGCGCTGAGCTCGGCGCGCGCACTGAGCACTGCGACCAACTCATTTTCAACGGCGAGCTTGTGCTGGGCATCGCCACTCAAGGAATTGAGAAAATCGCGGTATTGCACTTCAATCTGCATGTGCGCCATTTGTTCGTACTGCGAAGCTTCCTGACTGCGCTGCAGCATGAGCAGCACGGATTCCGGTATGTTTGAATCTTGCCCGTAGCCTTGTGTGCTGCAGAGCAGAAGTAACAGGAAAAATGGGAAGGAATTTCGCGATGGCATGGTGCTAACCTGCTTTGGTGAAAACGGATTATGAAAACCGGGCATTAGTACCGGGTATCAGTATCGAGTGTGAGAATCGAAACTGAAAACTGATATCAGCATCCAAGATTAAATTGAATGAATGGGGAATGCCAAGCTCAATGACAATTTAAGTTATAGGCTTGATGCGCGAATAAGTCGTGCCAGTGCCCGTAGTGCCCGTAGTGCCCGTAGTGCCCGTAGTGCCTGTAGTGCCCATGTCGATGCCGGAATAATGATGGCGAACATTGCATCAACCATCAGTCAGTTGCTGCAACAAATACACCACTTGCATCGCATTGGTTACAGCCAGTTGCTGCAAATTGGCGCCGCCACCGTGCCCGCCCTCGGCATTTTCAAAATAAAGTACATCGTGGCCCTGTTCCAGCATGCGTGCCGCCATCTTGCGTGCATGCCCTGGGTGCACGCGATCATCTTTGGGATTGGTCCACAGGAATATCCTGGGATAATTGGCAGCTGCCGATACGCGCTGGTAGGGCGAGTATTCTGAAATAAAGGCGTGATGCTCGGGAATATCGGGATTGCCGTATTCCGCCATCCAGCTCGCGCCTGCCAGCAGCTTGTGATAGCGCAGCATGTCGATTAAGGGCACGGCACTGATGACGGCATTGAACAGCTCCGGGCGCTGCACCATTACCGCGGTAACCAGCAGTCCGCCATTGCTACCGCCGCGTATGCCGAGCCTGGCCGAAATGGTCAGTCCTGACGCGATGATGGCGTCGGCTACGGCAATGAAGTCATCGAATACGCGCTGCCGGTTTTCCAGCAGAGCTGACTGATGCCACTGCGGGCCGTACTCGCCACCGCCGCGAATATTGGCCAGCACGAAGGCGCCGCCACTTTCTACCCACACTTGATCCATGGCGCTCAGATAAGCAGGCGTTTCTGCAAGTTCGAACCCACCGTACGCAGTCATTGCCACAGGTGTGCTGCCATCGAGGGGAATCCCCACAGGCCGCACTACAAAGTAAGGTATGCGGGTGCCGTCAGCACTGGTCGCAAACTGTTGCTCGGTGACCAATTTACTCGCATCGAAGCGCGCTTGCAGGGCCTTGATCGGCCTTGGCGCTAACGCACCTTCTATTACATATAAAGTCTGCGGCACCGTGAAACTCTGGAAGGTTGCGAGCACGGTGTCGCTGTAATCATCGGCCGAATTAATCTGGATGGCGCCATCGGCGGGTAGTTCGACTCTGCTTATATCCCAGCCCTGCCCGGTGGTGGTGGCTCTGAACAGGATGCCAGCGACATCCTTTAGCGCGGCAACGTACACCGCATCACTGCTGATGGCGACGCCGTCGATGGCGTCGAGCAGGGCATCGCTGTGTGGATCAAGCACGGTAGCCAGTGCTACCGGTGCCTGTGCGCGAATGCTCTCCAGCAGGTGCATCGATACCAGGCTGCCGGCGGCATAGGTGGTGCCATTGTCTGGCGTCCAGTCAGAGCGCAGCAACACCAATAAATTGTCGCCCAGCACGCCCTGGGCGTTGGCGTCGATGGGCAGTGGGATGGAGGCGAGCGTGCCGTCTGTGAATACCCAGTTTTCTTCAGTGAAGAAATCGGGACGGCGGGTAATGATATTGAGGGCAGTTTGGCTACCACTGACCGCGGTCACGTCCACGCTCATGTCATTCTGACCCACCTCGATTACTTGCTCGGCAAGCTCCAGCTCAGTACCCCGTTGCCACAGCCTGAGTGTGCGAGCATAACCGGAATCAGTGAGTGAGTTGGCGCCGAAATCACTGCCAACCAGCAGCGTATTGGCATCTACCCAATCGACATTGGTTTTCGCCTCCGCCACATAGAAGCCACCATCGACGAAATTCTTCCCATCGAGATCGAATTCACGAATCACCACTGCATCCTTGCCGCCATCACTCAGCTGCAGCAGGCAGCGTGCTGGATTACCGGGCAGACAATTGCGCCCTTTGTATACCCAGTTCGCGTTTTCAATAGTGGCCAGACGATCGACATCGAGCACAGTTTCCCAGTCGGGATTGGCAGTGGCATAGCTTGCCAGGGTGGTGCGGCGCAATATGCCGCGTACATGGGTAGTGTCCTGCCAGAAATTGTACACAGCGCCATTCACCAGTGCGCCTGCAGGAATGCGGTCCGCCGACGTGAGAATGGCGGCGATGCGGGCTTCGATCGCAGCGAAGCGAGTGTCGCCCTGCAGCGCAGGCACCGAGCTGGCGTTTTGCTGTGCCGCCCAGGCCAGCGCGTCAGCGCCATCGACTGCTTCCAGCCAGAGCCAGGGGTCTTCGACAGAGGTCAGGGAAGCAGCGGGCATAGTCGTCAACGGCATATTGGTGGATTGCTCAGGGGCAGTATCGGTATTCGATGTGGTCTCGGGTGTGTCGCAACTGCTTAGCAGAATGAGGATGGCTACTGCGCTGGTTGCCACTGCACTTGTGGAAAGGATAGAAACGGCTGGCATGATGGTTTCCTCAATTAATCAAGACTTATCAAGACAGCACCAAACCTACAAGGTTTCCAGCATGCTAACCAGTTCCTCGACTGTCTCCGGGAGCCTGGTCTCCAGCAAATCTGACCGTGCGCTACGGTACCGGTTCTGCACGTTGGCGAGAATAGTAGCATCGCGCAAGCCGCGATAGGTTTCGATGTAGGGTCGGATTTCATCCGGGAAATTACCTCGACGCATTACCGAATTTTGCTCGCGGCTGCCGAGGGCGCGGCGCATGACGCTGATAACTGTACTCTGTAAGGCGGCGTCAGCAGTCACCGTGCCCACCAGATTCTGCAGTTCAGGTGAGATAGCGGCTAGCTGGTTGCTGGCACTGCGGCCTGCGGTCAATGCAATGGCGGGAGCTGCGGCGACAGCAGTATCGGCAGTGGCAGCGGTTAATTCCTCGGCAATAAATGCAGTCGCACTTGCGGGAGCAATGGCAGCAGCGCCTGCGTCCAATTCCAGTCCAGCTTGTGTGTCCTGCAGCGGTACCGCTGCTGGTGCCGCGAGTGTTGGCTCGGCAAGTTCCATGCGCTGTTCGAGTTTGGCTGTGGCGTCTGCCAGTTCCCGTGCAGTTGCGGTCTCGACGGCCAGTGCTTCAGTGCGGGTGGCGGTGGGCGCGCGGGGCAATTCCGGATCGGTGAAGAATTGCAGGCTGACTGAAATTGCAATCGCAGCTATCGAGAAGGTAGCGACTGCAGACACCCAGTTGCGTTGCATCCAGCGCATGTCTCCAAACAAAGAGTGTTTGGCCTCAGGCACCGGCACATGCTCGCGCGCATAAGCGAGAATCGCCTCATCCAGATGCGCGGGCGATTGCGGCGGCTCCGCCTTGTGCAGCAGGGCTGCAAGCTCGCTGTCATTATCCAGCTTGTTCGGCATAGTGCACCTCGAGTATTTTCCGCAAGTGATTGCTGGCGTAACGTAACCGACTCTTAATGGTCTCTTCATTCTCGCCAGTCACATCGGCGATTTCGGTGCGGGAAAAGCCTGATTCCCGCAGCAGGAATGCCCGCTGTTGATCCTTGCTCAGCGTTTCCAGTGCTAACAAAAGATCCATGGACAAATCAATCGAAGCGGCCGTGCTGGCATTGGCATCGGCGATCTGATCAACCAGAGATTCACCTTCAGCATCTACCCGGTCAGTGATTTTTTCATATTTGTTCGCGCGCCAGAAATCTACCAGTTTGCGATGGGCGATGGCATACAAATAGGTCCTGAATTTCGCGGAGGGCTGATAATTGGCGGCAGCATTGATCACGGCGATCCAGGTTTCCTGGGCAATTTCCTCGATAACGGCGAGGTCGACATGGGAGCGATAGAGAAAGGCGTACAGTGGATCTTTATGACGGCGATAGAGTTTCTCAAATGCGCGAGAGTCACCGCGTTGATAGCTCAACATCAGTGACTCGTCGCTTGCCTTTAATCCAGGTAGTCCTAACATATAATGTTTGGTTAGTTTTATAAAATCCTGGCTAGTTCCACCAGTTTAAGCATCTCGCTTCTGTATCCGTGCTCATCATCACCTCTTGACTGGCGTGCCAGCTGTAACAGTTGGTCGTAGTTCCAGTCGTTGGTGTATTTGCCACCTTGCAATAATTGCCCGAAACCAGCGACGGCTGCGGCGAACTGAATATTATTGGAGGCTGGTGCATTGTCGCCAGTGAGCGCCGTTCCTGCAACTGCTACACCGAATTCAGTACTGGCAGTGGCGGCTGGCAACTTATAGCGAATATTCACATAGGCAATCTCATCGCTAATTGAGGCGGTGGTAGCGGCAGCACGAGTAGGTGCATAACGGCTGTCAGCTAGCCTGGCGCCGCGCGAGCCGTGCAGGCTGATTTCATACAATGCAGTTACTGTGTGACCGGAACCGATTTCGCCAGCATCGATCTTGTCATTGCGAAAATCTTCCTGCTGCAGCAGGCGGTTCTCGTAGCCCAGCAGGCGATACTCTGACACCACGGCCGGGTTGAATTCGATCTGAATCTTGACGTCTTTGGCGATGGTCAGCAACGTGGACTGCATCTCTTCCACGAGAACCTTGCGTGCCTCGCTGAGAGTATCAATGTAAGAGGCATTACCGTTGCCGACATCAGCAAGTTGTTCCATCAGCGAATAATTGTAGTTGCCGCTGCCATAACCGAGTGTGGTCAGCGCCACGCCATTGTCGCGCTGCTTGCTGATGAGTTCCTTCAGTTCATCGATGCTGGTGACACCCACGTTCAGGTCACCGTCGCTGGCGATGATGACGCGATTTATGCCGCCCTCAATCTTGTTCGCCTCGGCAATGTGATAGGCCAGTTCGATGCCGGCACTGCCATTGGTGCTGCCACCGGCTTCCAGCGCTGCCAGTGCGTGCATGATCTCCGACTGCTTGTCTGCAGTGGTAGAGTCAAGCACCACACCAGCGGCTCCCGCATAGACTACCAGTGCGATACGGTCGTTCGCGGTCATCTGTGATACCAGCAATTGCAGCGAGGTTTTTACCAGGCCGAGTTTATCGGGTGACTGCATGCTGCCGGACACGTCGATGAGGAATACCAGGTTGGCATTGGGCCTGGCAGCTGCCGGTTGCTCGAAACCCTTGATGCCCACCAGCAACAACTGGTTATCCGGATTCCATGGCGCTGCCATTACTTCGGTGTGAATCGCCAGTGGATTGGACAGGCTGTCCGGTGCCCCATAGTCATAATCGAAATAGTTGATCATCTCCTCGATGCGCACTGCGTCATGGGGTGGCAGGCGACCGTCGCGGGTGAGGATGCGACGCAGGTTGCTGTAGGCGGCAGTATCTACATCGATACTGAAGGTGGAGACAGGTTCCATAGCAACCTGCTTGATGCTGCTTTCTACTACGTCCAGATAATGCTCGCGATTGGGCTGCTGGCCGGAATAATAGCTGGAGTGGTCATCTTCCATGGCCAGTTTGGCTACCGCGCTGCCTTGGTCACTCAGTGTTGCGATTCTGACTTCTTGCACAGAAAGCCCCAATGCTTCTGCTTCCTGCCGCAGAGTGCGGTGCTCCAGGGATGGTGCTCTCGGCTCGGATGTCACAGCAGTTGGGTGAGTAACTGCCGGTTCGATCAAAGCTGGCACCTCTGGCACATCCGGCAATTGACCACTGCATGCCACCAAGAGCACGCAGGTCAGTGCCAGCAAAGGCATGGCAGTGGAATGGATGGAATACGGTTTAAATTGCAGAGCGCGCGTTACTGGATTGCTGTGGTACATGGTCTTCCCCTTGGTATGGCAGTGGCTGATGGAATTAAACGTTGTTATGGGTTTAATCGGGGAAGGGATGTAAAAGGGGTTAGGGTCTGGAAATAAATATTTGTGCTGGAAGCACTACCACCCACTTGGCGCTGTTCGCTGGTGTGATTACTGAAATCTTATGCTCGGTGTGCCAGAATCCAATACATCAATACCGCAAACTGGTTTGCAATCAGGAAATCAAACAACCCGGCAAACAATAAAAAGGCCCAAGTCATGATCTATAACAGCATTCTGGAAACCATTGGCAATACCCCGATAGTGAAACTGCAACGTACCGGGCCCGCGCATCAACATATATACGCCAAGCTGGAAGCATTCAACCCGCTGTCCTCGGTAAAGGACCGGCTCGCGCTTGCGATTATCGATGATGCCGAGCAGCGCGGCACCCTGCAGCCGGGTCAGACCGTGGTGGAAGCGACCTCGGGTAATACCGGTATCGCCCTGGCGATGGTGTGCGCCGCCAAACGCTATCCATTCGTCGCCACTATGGTGGAAACGTTCTCCGTTGAGAGACGCAAAATCATGAAGGCACTGGGCGCGAAGGTAATTCTCACTCCTGCTGCTGAGAGAGGCTCGGGCATGGTCAAGCGCGCGGCGGATCTGGCCAGGCAACACGGTTGGTTCCTCGCCAGCCAGTTCGAGAATCCGGCCAATCCCGCTTATCATCGCAACACCACTGGCCCGGAAATCCTGCGTGATTTCGCCGGCAAGCGGCTTGATTACTTCGTTGCGGGTTGGGGCACAGGCGGTACTTTGACTGGTGCCGGCCAGATGTTGAAACTGGCACGTCCTCAAATCAGGATTGTCGCCACGGAGCCGGTGAATGCCGCACTCCTGTCAGGCAACGAATGGAAGCCGCACAAGATTCAGGGCTGGACTCCGGATTTCATTCCTGCAGTGCTGGATCAAACTGTGCCGGATGAGATTGTGTTAGTCAGCGATGAAGAATCTATCGCCATGGCCAGGCACCTGGCGGCAAAGGAAGGCATCTTCTGCGGTATCTCTGCCGGCGGCAGCGTGGCAGCGGCGGTAAAGGTGGCGGAAACAGCGCCGCCCGGCAGCACGCTGGTAGCGATGCTGGCCGACACCGGTGAACGCTATCTGTCCTCGCCGCTGTTTGCAGAGATAACCGAGGAGTCGGATGACGTGTGGCTGGCGGCGCAGTGAAATAATATCCAAGGTGTGTCGCATTTGTGCCCAGCAAATTTACTCACCTGGATGCTGGCTGTTTATTCGTTTTCGGTCAGCACCGACACATTGGCGAATCCATCATCATCGAGCACTGCCTGAATCAACATCGGCTGGCAACACACCTGACAATCCTCGACGTATTCCTGCTCTGCAATGGAGCAGTCTATAACAAGCTGTATGGGTTCTCCACAATAGGGGCAGTTGCTGTCGACCAGTTGCGTGCCAATCATTTTTACATCACTTCCCGGTTACTTCTGTAAGCAAGGGCATGTTGTTAAACCATGCCTCCAGATTTTGCATGACTACGTTTCCCATCTCGCGCCGGGTCTGCACGGTAGCGCTGCCGATATGGGGCATCAACACGACATTGTCGAGTCTTAACAGACCGTCAGGTACATTCGGTTCATTCGCATACACATCCAGACCGGCACCGGCGATCGTGCCGCTGGTCAGAGCTTCAATCAAGCTGTCTTCATCCACACTGGTGCCGCGACCGACGTTGATGAAGATGCCGCGCGGGCCAAGCTGATTGAACACCTCATTATTGATGATCTTGGCCGTGCCCGCGCCGCCGGGCAGCATGTTAAGCAGGAAGTCGCTGTTGGCAGCCAGTTCGTTGATGCTGGGGTAATAGGTATGTGGCAGAGGTTTAGGTGTGCGGTTGTGATAGGCAATCTTAAGCTTGAAGGGCAGTGCCCGCGCGACGATTGCCTCGCCGATACGGCCGAGGCCGATGATGCCCAGCGTCTTGTCGGCCAGGCTCTGCCCAAACGGAAATGGACCCTTGGGCCATTGCCCGGCGCGCAGAAACTTGTCGGCGTTGATCAAATTGCGGGCGGTGGCAAGGATCAGCGCAATGGCAAGATCAGCCACGGCATCGTTCAGCACATCGGGCGTGTTTGTTACTTTGATATGCTTCGCATTCGTCTCCCTGAAATTAATCGCATCCACGCCCACGCCAAAGCAGGCTAACACTCGCAATGAGGGCAGCTGATAAATGCGGTCATCGCAGAACCAACTGGCAGATGCAGCGGCATGGCAGACGCCGTTGAGTGCTGCCAGCAGCTTTGTTTGGTCGGCTGCCGGTGTTTCCCAGAAATGCACAGTGTCATAGAGCGCATCCAGCCTGGTGATGGTATCGGGGTGGAAATTATTGACGATGAGGAGCTTGTGTTGGTCTGTCATAAGAGCTGTATTCTTTACGCGTCAGTTGGAAGAGCTGAGCGCAATAGTAAGCGTTAGCGGCGAATCGAACAACTGTGAAGGGTTTACCGCTGCTTTGCTCAGATGACTTGCCTGGCGGCACTTTCTTCCGTAGATTGGCTGCATAAATTTGGCTCCGTGTGGCCCCCACTCTGATAAATCCAGTTTCCATAATTATGACCGCATCGGCACACTTCAAGGCGCTTCCTTCAATCGATAAATTGCTGCAGACCGCCCAGCTTGCAGCACTGCGCGAGCGTGTCGGTCATGCCAGCGTAAAGAGTGTGGCACAGCAGCAGTTGCAGAGTCTGCGGGACCGCATCCTTGCCAACGACGCTATGGCCATAGACTGGATTCAGTCCAGCTCATTTCTCGATGAACTCGCTGCATTGATCGAGACGCATACCGAAAGTGCTTTCACCAGTTCAATGAAACCAGTGTTCAATCTGACCGGCACCGTAGTGCACACGAATCTGGGTCGTGCCCTCTTACCGGATTGTGCCGTTACCGCCATGGCCCAGGCCGCCACCCAGGCAGTGAATGTGGAATATGATTTGGAGCGGGGAGAGCGCGGTGATCGCGACACCCATCTGGAGCAGGCTCTGTGCGCAATAACCGGCGCTGAAGCAGCAACCGTGGTTAACAATAACGCGGCCGCGGTATTGCTGGTTCTGAACACACTGGCAAAGAACCAGGAAGTGTTGATCTCCCGTGGCGAACTGGTGGAGATCGGCGGGGCGTTCCGTATACCTGATGTGATGGAAAGTGCCAGCTGCATCTTGAAAGAGGTGGGTACCACCAATCGCACTCACTTGAAAGACTACAAGTCAGCGATCGGAGCCAACACGGCGTTACTGATGAAGGTGCACACGAGTAACTATGAAATTAAGGGTTTTACCAATGTCGTGGCGGAAGCAGAGTTGAGTGCATTGGCGAAGGCCCACAATATTGCCTTCGTGAATGATCTTGGCAGCGGCACCCTGGTTGATTTGCGACGATACGGCTTGCCCCATGAGCCCACGGTAATGGAAGCGCTGGCAGTGGGCACCGATGTGGTGACGTTCAGTGGTGACAAGCTGCTCGGTGGACCCCAGGCCGGTATCATCGTCGGTCGCAAAAACCTGATTCAGCGCATCAAACAAAATCCCCTCAAGCGCGCCCTGCGGGTAGACAAAATAACCCTGGCGGCATTGGTGGAAGTCATCAATCTGTATAAAGACCCTGACCGCCTGCACACCCGTCTGCCGCTTTTGGCTGACCTGACTCGACCCTTGCCTGAAATTGAAGAGTTGGCAGCGCGCGTATTGCCCGTGCTGCAGCAGACGCTGGCCGGCAAGGCTGAAGTGGCAGTAGTGAACTGCAAGAGTCAGATTGGTAGCGGTGCCTTGCCGCTGGACTTGCTCGAGAGTCGTGCCATCGAAATTTCAGTGACTGCCGCGAAAGGTGCCACCGATGCCGCGCTCACGGCTCTGGCCAGCGCGTTTCGGGCTTTACCGAAACCAGTGATAGGTCGCATGCATAACAGCAAGCTGTTGTTTGACTTGCGTTGCCTGCGGGATGAGTCCGCTTTTCTGGAACAGCTAGCCAGCCTGCGCGTTTGACTTTGCTGACTTTGACATCACTCCAAAGCGAAAGCTGAAGAGTGAGGCCAGCGACGCCGCCAGCATTAACACGAGCAGGGGATAGATGGTACCGTTGTAGATCACGGCCACCAACTGTGCCGCCACCGCTGAAAACGCCATCTGCAGAAACCCGGTCAATCCCGACGCACTGCCTGCAAACTTGGGGAACTCATTGATCGCCGCCGCCTGTGCATTTGGCAGAGTAATGCCGTTGCCGAAGACCGCCAAAGCCACTGGCGCGAACAGAGCAATTGGCTGTTTCATCCCCGCCAGTTGTAGAACTATCGTCAGGACTATGCCGACTGCCGCAATGGAGGCGCCAAGGCCTATCAACTGGTTGATGGAATAACTATGCCCGAAGTAGCGCGCCACATAATTGCCAGCCATGAAGCCAGCCGGCACCATGATGAAGTAGTAGCCGTATTCATTGGGCGGCCGGTGCAGCACTGACACCATGATCTCCGGCGCTGCCGAAATAAAACTGAAAAACACCACCGATACAAAGGTTACGCAAAACGCGTAGCCGCAGAACACGCGTGAGCGAAACAGGCGCAGGTAATTCGTGAGCATTGAGCCGACACCCTGGAACGGCACCGGTTCGATCAAAGTTTCTGGCAGCTTGCTGCTGAGGAACAGGGCCATGACGAAGGTCATGATCGCGATGACGACGAATACAGATTCCCAACCAAACAGCAGCATCAGCTCGCCACCGAGGGCAGGTGACAGCATGGGTACGACCACCATCACCATGACCAGAGTGGCGATAACGCGGGCAGCTTCCTGGGCGCTGTACACGTCGCGCACTATCGCACGCGCCAGCACCAGCCCGACGGCGCCGCCGAAGGCCTGCACGAAGCGGCTGAGAATCAGCATTTCGATACTGTGAGAGAAATAGCAAAGCAAGGAACCGAACAGCGTGACGATCAGCCCCGCCAGCATGACTGGCTTGCGTCCATACTTGTCCGACATGGGGCCATACACGAGTGTGCCAAGCGCAATGGCCAGCATGGATAAACTGAGGGTGAGTTGGGCGACTTCATTGCTGACAGCGAAGGAATCCCGGATAACTGGTATGGCTGGTAACAGGATTTGCATAGAGGCCGGGCCGAGTGCGGACGTGGCTGCCAGTAGAATTATCAGCGTTTTGCTTAAGCGATTGATTTGCGACAAAAGGGGCTCACAGGCCTGGTCGAGGATTGCCAGGGTCTCACACTATAAAATAAGGGCCGTGCCGATGACTCGAATAGTGGTGCAGCTTGCCGCGCCGAATCCAGACGCATGCTTACTGTGAGAAAACCGTATTCGGATTCTGTTGCTGGGCACCGTTGGTCTGGGAGCTGAGAATGACACTGGAGCCCAGCAGCATAGAACGCTGGGCCTTGCTGATGTCAAATCCCAGGCCGAAGGTATCACTGTGAAACAGGCGAGTCAGTTGCTGGGCATTCCATGTGCTGCTCTGGTCAGTGGCAGCGGCCATAGTGTAACACGTCAGAATTTCGCCGGTTCGGGATTTTAGGCAAATGGACAAGTCGGGTGAGGCAGTTACTTCCAGGCGTAATCCATTGGAGTTCGTTATGAAGCGTGGTGAGCGTTCCAGGTAATTGATCACCTGTGCTGAAAATTCGCTATCGTCCCCGACAATTTCCACCGGCAGTGGTGCCCCGAGACGGCGCAGTATGCTTGGATCGAGGGAGTAAGCCTGTTCATATTGAGTCAATGCGGAGCCGTAATCACGCATGCGCCAATGCGCCGCCGCCATGCGCGCCGCGACCCGGCCGCGCAATAGTGCTTCCTGCGCAGGCAATTCAGCCTGTGCCCGCTCTCCGAGCGCGATCGTCTCGGATGCATTCGCTTGCAACGCGGCGATCTCGGTGCGATAGGCGTGGTAATAGCCGCTGTTCAGGGAGAACGCCCCATTCGAGTTCGCGAGCTCGACAACATTGTGCATTACACCGGTGCCGATCAATGCGACGATCTCCGGTTCCACCCATTCTGGTATATGCACATCCAGTGGTGCGTAAGGGCGCAGTCGGGACTGCAGCACGTCCACCTCGGCAAACAATGACGCGGCGCGGCGTTCGGCGCGCCATGCATCCAGTTGCAGATTGACCAGATGCAAGCGGAGACGGAGGCTTTCGAAGAAATCCATGGTGGCGATCTGTTCCAGCTGAATCTGGTACTCGGTTTGGTTCGCCATCATGTTGACCAGGGCAGCATAACTGTCTTTCTGGGCGTCATCGGCGCTATAGGAGCCATTGCGGTCTGGTTGGTTCAGTGCAGTCAGTGACAGTTTGGCGGCATCCTCGGCATAACCGGCCAGCAACAGGAAGTTGGCGCTGACAAGGAAATGCTCGGCCCGGTTCATCACATTGACTATGGGTTCCTGGGTTTCGCGCCAGACCAGCATGCGATCCAGCGCCTCGCGTGCCTCTTCGAAGCGGCTCTGGTTCATTGTGAGGTAGAGTTTGTATATCCAAGGATCGGCGACACTGTCCGGATTCAGGTAGCGCGTGGCCCGGTCCAGATATTCCTCAGCCTTGTCGATTTGCAGCAGGCTCAAGGACACCTCTGAGGCATTGGTCAGGTACACGGTGTCAAAATCGTTGCGCGCATCTGCGATATTCTCATCTTCATCGATGGCGCGGTCACAGGCGGTCATTGATTCGATCGGCTGCAAGCTTGCCAATTCCACGGCGCATAAAGTGTTCCAGGCGCGGGAGCGTTCGCGTTCGTCGTCGCTGTCTTGTAATACCAGTTCGGCACTGGCGCGAGCCGCATCGTATTGCTTCAGCTTGATCAGCGGCCAGCCACGAAAGGATTCCACTTCCTGGCCATAGATATCGTGTAGTTTGTCCAGGTATTCCAGCGACTTGATCTGGTCACCCATCAACTGATGTACATAAGATAATTGGCTCAGTGTGAGATAATGCCACTGTAGATTTTCTGAATTCAGCGCCTCTGCGATGGTAACGAAGCCGGTAAGTTCTTCCGCGCGATTCAGATGGAACAGTGCGCGCGCCATGTTGCCCTCCACCGTGAACAGTACTTCCGCCAGCGCGAACTGGGCTGCCGGTGAGTTTGGTTCGGCGCGCTGCCACTGTTCGCTGAGTTCACGTGCCTTGACGTTTTCTTTCAGATTGAGCGCATTGCAGACTTCGAGAGCGCGTATTTCAGTGATGTCACTGAAGCCAAAACACAGTGGCAGGCGCATTTCTGGAATAACGATGTCGTCGATAGCGAGTGGGATATCGTTCTGTGCATTGGTAACCGGGAAAATCAGCGCAAGCAGGGCAAGCACACAAAGCGATTGCCGCAAGCAAGCCGGTGCGGCAACAATTGCTTGCATGTGCGACCGTGCTTGCATCAGCTCAGCGTGCCTCTTGCCAGTTGCTCCATCGGTTCACACATATTGTCTGCCAGCACGCGACTCAAGTCAGACACGCCCGGTGCTAGCTCGATGCGATGGCCTAGTACGCGCGGTAACAACAGCTCGATATCTGCGGCGCTGACATAGTTGCGTCCGCGCAGTGCGGCTACGACTTGCAGGGCGGGCAGCATGAGCACCATGCTGCGGGTGGAGTTGCCTTGCAAGACTCTGTCGTCCTCGCGCAGATTGCGGGAGATATCCACGAGTGCAGTCTTCACGGCGCTGCTGATGTTTACTTCCTGGTCGATTTGCCTGCGCGCTGCGAGCACTGCATCACGAGTAACGGTTATCTTGTTTGCCGTCTTGTCGCGGCGCTCTTTATAGGTCGCCAGGACATCCAGTTCGGCATCACGGTCGATATGGACCATGGTAATCTTGAACAGGAAACGGTCGAGCTGTGGAGTAGGCAGTGGGTAGGTGCCAACCAGGTCCAGCGGATTCTGGGTGGCAATAACAAAGAACAGGTCATCCAGTTTATAAGTGACATTGTCCACAGTCACCTGTTTCTCACCCATCGCCTCCAGCATGGCAGATTGAACTTTCGGCGACGTGCGATTGATTTCATCGGCGAGTACCACATGTGCAAACAGCGGGCCGTGGCGAAAAATAAATTCATTGGTGCTGGTGTCGAAAATCGGCACACCGGTGACATCGGACGGCAACAAGTCTGGCGTGAACTGGATGCGGCGAAACGGCACGATAAATTCTGCAGTTGTGGCGGAGTCGCCAACGATGGCCTCGCCCAATGCTTTCGCCAGTGTGGTCTTGCCGGAGCCAGGGAAGTCTTCCAGCAATACATGGCCGTCGGCGATCAGGGCGATGATGGCCAACTCGATCACGTCATCACGACCGAGTACCTGTGCTTTGACGGCGCTGATCAATTGGTTTAGTACGGCGATAGATGTGGCGAGGCTGTTGCCAGATGTGGTGCTCTCCGTAATTGCAGATGTATGGTTCGCATCCAGCCCGGGCATTACAGCAATACTTTCAGACGTCATACTTCACTCCATGCGGGAAAACAGGCAAAGGGTTGTTGGCAATGACAACTTACTTGGTCATTAACCAGGAGAACGGGTTTATCAGGGCAATCACGCGGCGACTGGTAGCAGTGCTGGCGCGTAATTCCTGGTCGATGTGAAGGCGCATTGCGGCCCATTGCGACGGGTTGTTCTGCACTGCGGCATCGCCGAGTGCGCAGCGCAGATGTGCATCAGTCATCAACTCGATAGAGGGTGTGAGGGTGCTGGCGCGGCGAGCGAACTGCTCGCGACTCTCGCCATAGCGCCGCCGCATACCGACAGCTGACAGCTTGTCCAGCACGGCTCGATAACCGACACGATATTGCTTGTCGGCGACGGTGTGCGCTGGAATCCACAGCCGGTAGAATTTCACGCTGTAGCCTGCCAACAGTATAAGCAGGGCGACTGCGTAGAGTGTATTCAACAGCATTTGCAGGTCGATGAATGGGGTTTGCTGTGAATCCAGGAAATCCTCGAACGAGGCATCGTCGCGCAGCATATCGCCGAGCAGTTGTTGCAGCTCATTCTGGGGATCAGTCGACATGTCTACGAGTGTCTGCTGCGGTGCCGGATCGACGATTACCCAGCCCACATCCTTGAAATAGATTTCGGGCCATGCGTGGCCGTGAATCGCCTGTACCAACAGTGATGATCCCCCAGCACGGTTACTTGCTGGCACGGAGTAACCAATGCCAACCCGGGATGGAATGCCCACGCTGCGAAACATATAAGTCGCAGCGAAGGAGAAATGCATGCAGTAACCGGTGAGATCGCCGAACAGGAAGGAAGCGGCGGGATCATCGGCGTAGGCATGTTCGTTTTTCAGACTGTAGATGCCGTTTTCATCAAGATAGGTTTTTATTGACCATGCCTTCGCGAACGGGTCGTCGGCATATTCTGGTTTCAAATCCGTCAACAGTGATTCGGCCAGTTCCTTATAACGGGGGTCATCTGGTACCTCGAGGTATTTCTGCAGCACTTCATCAGACCAGTCGGCACGTCCGGTTTCGCGGCCAAGCATGTATTCGAAATCGTATTCCGGTGCCATTGAGTAGGCGTCATAGGTGCGTTTGAAGCGCAGGTTGTTCGGGTTAGCCACGTTCTCATAGGCAACCGGGCTCTCCAGACCGAACGGGGAGCGATGTGCCACCAGCATACCAATCGTCATGCGCACCGGCGTGTGCTGGTCCAACGCTGTTGGCAGTTGCGCAGATTCGGAGCGCGTGTTGGTGAAATTCTTGATCAGGTCCTGATCCATGTCAGCACGTGTGGTGAAGTCGAGCATGGAGCCGCGGAATTCCGAATAGGCTGATTCCCTGAAATAATAAGCTCCATTGAGTGGTGTATAGTCGTCGCGAAACACGACTACGGCAACCGGGGCTTCCTTGTCGCTCGCATCATTCTCGCCGTCCCGGAATGGATTGTCGCGCTGGGAACTGTTGCCAAGCTGCTCTTGTCCGGTAAGGCCGAGGTCGTCGGTGAGTTGCGGTGTTGGCAGCCCGAACATGCGGATATATATCAGTAGCGAGAAACACAGCATGCCGAGCACAGCGAAATGGTAAGGCAAGCGGCGCTCGGTATTTTCCACCATTAGCAGCGCTGCCAGTGACAGCACTGCCGCGCAGCCAAATGCCATCAATATGGCAGAGGGATCGATGCCACGCACCAGCGCGAAGTCGCCAATGAAGAAGGGGCGATGGATCATGCCATTGCGATGCGCCGCCAGGGTGATGACAAAGGCCGTGGCCACAAACAGGATTTCGATCACGGCGCCATAACTGGTGCGGTGGGCCAGCGTGCGCAGTATCGCCGTGATACTGGCGCTGAGCGCAAACCACTGCAGGAATTCACCGGCATTGAAGGCGAGCATGGGCGAGGTGAGGGCGCCTGGGAGGGCGGTGCTGGTGAGCAATGACGCCAGTAATAGTCCCATGCCGCAGACAACGAGAGCGGCCAGGATGATGGCGAAGGAACGCAGCTGCTGCAGCGGGGGGCGCCTGAGTCTGCCATCCATCAAATAACAGGTAAGCACGCAGCCAACGAAGGCCGCCACGGAGCCGCTTAGTACCGTCAAGGACAGACTCAGCACCCAGAAGCTGCTGGCGATGATCGCGGCCCGCATGCTGGTGGGGAAGTAGCGCATTCTGCTTTCGGTAAGTTCTGCCATTATTTACACCTTTCTCAGGTTCTGGTCGAAGCTGTATCCGGTCTTGCGATCCACAACCAGCGTCGATTCTACTAGTTGACCGAGTTCGGTCAATAAATTGCGCAAATCAGCCTGTGAGCTGCCGCTGCCGCCGAATCCAGCCGGTTCGCCGGCGCGCAGCAATATCTGCTGCCAAACGCGCTGGGTCGCCTTGTCATTGAAGCCATCGGTCGCCAGTACCAGGGAGAAATGCCCGGGAAACCTCGCCATGGTTGACTTCAGCTGTTTGGCCCAGGGTGCAGTTTCAGCCGCAGCGAACACGATGCAGTGGGCACCGGACTGTCCCACTGCCTGCTGTAAAAAGCCGTCCAGTCCGTAGCCATGCGGCCTGCCGATAGCGCGCGACCGGGCTACGGCTGCCAATGCCGAAGTCAGAGTCGTACAGGGAGTATCGGTACCATCGGCAGCGAACGCCCAGTCCTCACCCAGTGCGCCAGTTTCCAGCGCCATGCGCGCGATGGCTGCCGCGGCTTCATCGTTAGGGCCGCTGAGTAAGTATGCCACGGTGCGCTTGCTGTGAAACACGCTCTTTTCTGCCAGGCGCACATTCAACTGGCGGTTGCGGGCATACACCTTCCACATGATGTTGCGCACCGAATCCCCTGGTACATAGGGTCGAATTTCCATGCGATCACCATCTGGATTGCCGGACGGATTCGGGATGCCATCCTCGGCTGTCATTGAACGCAGCAGCGGCAGCGGCTTGATGGTATTGGTCTGCGGCAAGGCCATGTAGCCGCGATCTTGTTGCTGCCGCCAGGAATAGCGACAGAACCCGAGTACGTCTGACACGGTGAATTGGCGCACGATATGGTCTGTCAGGCAGCGCTTGCCGGGTATGATTTCCTCATGCAGGGTATTTTCAGCATCGATTCTGACCCGTGTAATCATGTGATCCGGATAAACCATGCGCCAGCTGAGTTTTACCAGTGGGAACCAGGACAAGGCGGGCAGGGTAAAGCCGGTTTCATTGGGATATCCCGCTTCCACATGTACCGCTTTTACCGCCGCAGCAGACGTCTGCAGCAGTTGCAGCACACGGCGATGAATCAGGATGCCGCTGATAACCGCGCAGAACAGACTCGCCACCAGAATTGACAGGGCGCAGATGGCCAAAGCGAACACCACCAGATCCATGGCGCCGTAGCCGTAAATGCTTAAGGCGGTCGCTGTCACCAGCAGTGTGATCAACCCCTGCAGTGTCAGCGGAAACATGCCAGCAATGCTGCGAAGGCTGTGGACGAAAGTGTGCAGGCAGTTAATGAAGAAGGTGCGCATGGTCATATAACGATGGTTATATCAGTGGTAACAGAGTTGGCAATGAAGCATTGTGCATGGGCCTCGTGGTGCATGGACTCAATGGTGGTTTTATCCGGCAGCTTCGCTCCGGAAAAATTGGCTAGCGGATGCAGCGTAGCCTTAACTACTGCAATTTTGCCTTGCTGGTTTTTACCCATATGCCCTTCGGCCGCGTCGGTGTAGCTATCCACCTGATAGCCTTTGGCAGCGGCAATGTCGAGAAAGAACAGCATATGACAGGATGCCAGCGCGGCAATGAAGGCCTCTTCCGGATCGACATTCGCTGCTGTGGACCATGGCAACGGTACAATCTGCGGCGACGCCGAAGCCGGCACTTCACAACCGCCATCGAATTGCCACACATGGGCGCGTGAATATTTATGCGCCAGAAAATCAGCGTCATTGCGCTGCCATTTTACGGTTGCCAGATAATGGGACATGTTAGCCCTGCTTGCGCACGCGTGCGGTGGCGGCTGGATATTTTTGCAGCATGGCAGCGGTGCGGACCGGTCGCTCCACCAGATTGCCGCCGCAGTTGGGACAAACCTTGAGCAGGATCTGTTCGGTGCAGGTGCGACAGAATGTGCACTCAAAGGTGCAGATATAGGCCATGTTCTGGTCTGGTGCCAGATCGCAGTCGCAGTGTTCGCAATTTGGGCGCAGTGTCAGCATGTTGATGTTACTCCGAAGCCCGGTTCGCGATGAGTTGTGCAACTACCGCGGGGTCGGCGAGTGTCGACGTGTCACCCAGATTTTCCAGTTCATTCGCGGCAATCTTTCTGAGGATGCGGCGCATGATTTTACCCGAGCGCGTCTTCGGTAAGCCGGGTGCGAATTGCAGTAACTCAGGTCGGGCAAACGCGCCAATTTCCTGGCCAACGAATTGCTTCAATTCAGTGCGCAAGGCGTCAGATTCGACCGTGCCATGCATGAGTGTTACGTAGGCATAAATACTCTGGCCCTTGATCGGGTGCGGATAACCCACCACAGCGGCCTCGGCCACTTTGGGATGGAGCACGAGGGCGCTCTCGATTTCAGCCGTGCCGAGGCGGTGGCCGGATACATTGATGACGTCATCCACTCGTCCAGTCACCCAGTAATAGCCATCAGCATCACGGCGCGCGCTATCACCAGTGAAATAGTAGCCCGGATAAGCCTTGAAATAGGTATCAATACAACGCTGATGGTCACCATATACGGTGCGGATCTGGCTGGGCCAGCTGCTACACAGCACCAGGTTGCCAGTCGCCGCGCCTTGCAGTTCCTTGCCGTCAGCATCCAGCAGCGCCGGCTTCACCCCAAAAAACGGCAGCGTAGCCGAGCCGGGTTTCTGGGCGATGGCGCCGGGCAGGGGTGAGATCATGATGGCGCCAGTCTCGGTTTGCCACCAGGTGTCGACGATGGGGCACCGGCTGTCGCCTACCACATGGTAATACCATTCCCAGGCTTCGGGATTAATTGGTTCACCAACAGATCCGAGCAGGCGCAATGAGCTGCGAGAAGTCTTCTGCACTGGCGCATCGCCGTCTGACATCAGCGCGCGAATCGCAGTCGGCGCGGTGTAGAAAATATTCACCTGATGCTTGTCGATCACTTCCCAGAAGCGGGATGTGCTTGGATAGGTAGGAACCCCTTCGAACATCAGGGTAATGGCGCCATTCGCGAGTGGGCCATATACGATATACGTGTGGCCCGTGACCCAACCCACGTCGGCAGTGCACCAGTAGATGTCGCCATCGTGATAATCAAACACATATTTGTGGGTGATGCTGGCCGCCACCAGATAACCGGCGGTGGTGTGCAGCACGCCCTTGGGTTTGCCGGTGGAACCGGATGTGTACAGAATGAATAATGGATCTTCAGCGTCCATCAATTCGGGTGCGCATACTGCGCTCGCCGCGCGCGTGGCCTTGTGGTAGCAGATGTCCCTTTGTTCGAACCAGGGCACATCCGCTTGTGTGCGTTTGACGACAAACACGCTGTGCACGCGTGGACACTGTTCGAGCGCCTTGTCCACATTCGCCTTTAATGGAATGGTTTTGCCACCGCGCACGCCCTGATCGGCTGTGATAACAATCTGGCAGTCACTGTCCAGGATACGGTCTTTCAGCGATTCTGGTGAGAAGCCACCAAAAACCACCGAATGAATGGCACCGATGCGAGCGCAGGCGAGCATGGCGTAGGCTGCTTCCGGTACCATTGGCATATAGATACAGATGCGATCACCCTTCTTCGCGCCACGCGCCTTGAGGGCATTCGCGAAACGGCACACGTGCTCGTGCAACTGCCGGTAGGTGATGTGCTTGCTGTCGGTCGGTTCATCGCCTTCCCAGATGATGGCAGTTTGCTCGCCACGCCGATCCAGATGGCGATCGATACAGTTGTAGGACACATTGAGTTTGGCGCCGATAAACCAGCTGGCTCGCGCTTTGTTGAAATCACTTTGACAGACGGATCGCCACGGCTTGTGCCAATACAGCAAATTGCCTGCCTGTTCCGCCCAGAATTCTTCAGGCGCGTCTATCGACTGTTGGTAGAGCTCGAGATAACGCGCCCGGTCGAGGTGAGTATCTTTGGCAGCAGCGGCGCTGACGGGGTAAAGCTTGTCTTGAGACATCGTATATTCCCTTCTGAGTACAGAACAGCTCGCATTCGCGGGCCAGCTCTCAAATTGGCGGGGGTGTTGCGGCAAGCAGATTGGCGGTGTGATGCCGGTGTCGATTACTGCTTGTCCAGTGTAAACCTCACATTGTCGAGCAAACGGCTGGGGCCTACCTGTACCGCAGTCAATATAACAAATTCGCGGTCCAGTTTCGAAGCGGCGCGCAGGGTATTTGCATTGCAGATTGAAAAATAATCAACCTTGAAACCGGTGTCATCCAAACGCTGCACCGCCAGTGCTTCGAGACTGGAGAAATCCAGATTGCCTTTTTTGATGCGCTTTTCGATATCCAGCAAAGACTGATAGATAAGCGCCGCTTTTTGCTGCTGTTCGTCATTCAAATAACGATTGCGTGAACTCAGCGCTAAGCCATGGGCCTCACGCTGAATTGCAACACCCACCAAGTCGATATTGAATTCAAGGTCAGCGGTCATTTTCTGAATTACCAGGAATTGCTGGTAATCCTTCAGGCCAAATACCGCCACGTTGGGTTGCACCAGATTAAACAATTTACAGACAATTGTGGCGACGCCTTCGAAATGTCCCGGTCGACTCTTGCCGCAATACAGGTTCGTAAGCTCTGGTACCTGCACGGTGGATTGTGCGCTCAGGTCGCTGCCATAAATCTCGGACACAGCCGGAATGAACAGGCAATCGCAATCGACCGAGGTGAGTTTCGCGATATCTTCACCCAGCGTGCGCGGGTAAGCATCGAGATCTTCATGTGGTCCGAACTGCAAGGGATTGACAAAAATCGTGCACACGACGAAGTCAGCTTTAGTCTTCGCCACTTTTACCAGTTGCAGATGTCCGGCATGCAGATTGCCCATGGTGGGCACCAGGGCAATGGTCTGCCCAGCCTGTCTGGTGTCAGTCAGCAGCTCACGCAGAGGACGTTTGTTGGAAATCGTGTGCATGGTTCAGCCGGTATCAAGTTAAAACGGTCAACGAATGTGGTTAATTAAAACAATGTTTCTCGGCTGGGAAACTCTGGGATTTTACGGCGTCAACATAGGCCTTGATAGCACCCGGGATGCCACTGCTGGATTCCAGCAGGAAATTTTTGACGAATTTAGGGGTGATGGGCGATACACCCAATACATCATGCAACACCATGATCTGACCAGTCGTGTCAGGACCAGCACCGATTCCTATCACTGGAATCTCCAGTTTATCTGTGATGGTTTTCGCCAGACTGTGCGGTACACATTCCAATAACAAGATGCTAGCGCCAGCGTTCTGCAGCAGCAGGGCTTCTTCGATAATCTGCTGCGCCTGATTGGTGTCTCTGCCTTGCACGTGGAAGCCGCCAATTCGATTCACCGACTGCGGCGTCAGGCCCATATGCGCACACACCGGTACGCCGCGTTCTGCCAATAGACGCGTGCTGTTGGCAATCCAGGCGCCGCCCTCGAGCTTCACCATCTGCGCGCCAGCACGCATCAGTGCCGCGCAATTGTCCAGCGTTTGAGTTTCCGAGGAATAGCTCATAAACGGCAGGTCAGCCATCAGCAAAGCGCCGCGATTGCCGCGCTTCACACATTCCATATGATAAATCATATGCTGCATGGTTACGGGAAGTGTGCTGTCGTGTCCCTGCAAGACCATGCCAAGTGAGTCACCCACCAGAATTACTTCAACACCGGCTTCGCCGAGTATGGAAGAAAAGCAAGCATCATAAGCGGTGAGGCAGGCGAATCTTTCACCTTTGCGTTTGATTTCTTGCAGCGTGGTCAGAGTAACGCTTTTGTGTGCACTGGTTGCGCTCATATTTTATGTACTATTCGCCCGCGTTATGCGCAATCAAAGCAGCGCTTGTCTCGGATTAAAATAAGTCGTCCCCTTTGGCAATGCGACAATATAATCCACCAGTTGCTGGTAGTCATCTTCATTTTCCGCCAAATCTATCTCTTCGCAGTTCACTATAAGCAATGAAGATTGCTTGAAGTAGTGGAAAAACTCCGCATAGGCGCGATTGAGATTTTCCAGATACGCCAGCTCGATATATTGCTCTGCCGGGTGACCGCGTTTCTGAATGCGCTCGAGCAAGACCGCAGTAGGTGCCTGCAGATAAATTACCAGATCAGGTGTCGGTGCGTTCAGGGTCAGGTGCTGATACACCTTTTCATACAATGCATATTCATCCTGGTCCAGATTCTGTTGTGCGAAGAGCTGGTCTTTCTCGATGAGAAAATCTGCCACACGTACTGGCTCGAACATGTCGTCTTGACGCAGTTCTTGCATCTGCTGCGCGCGTTGAAACAGAAAAAAGAGTTGGGTTGCCAGTGCAAATTGCTGCGGAGACTTGTAGAAACGATCGAGAAATGGATTCTCTTCACTCTTCTCCAGCAGCAAGCTGTAATTGAATGTATCAGCAAGACGTTTGCACAGGCTGGTCTTGCCAACTCCAATAGGACCTTCCACGGCAATAAAGCGCGGCAGGTTTTTCGCTGGAATAGTCTGGCGTGTCATTCTGGTTTTCGCTCAGGTGTTCTCTCAAGTGTTCTCTCAAGAGTAGCCGCAGGTTTCCGCTTGCTGCCACGGCGGCGGCGTTTCTTGACGTCAGCGAGCGTGCCAGTCATTTTTGTTTGCTGCGCAGTATCACCGAGCTGATAATTCGTCCACCACTGACCTATGCCCTGCAAGTCCTCGCCGGATTCCTCGCGCAGTAGCAGGAAATCATAGGCAGCCCGAAAGCGCGGATGACTGAATGCGCTGGCAATGCTGCGTTTATTGGTGCGCTGCAAACGCGCCTGCAATTCCCAGATTTCTTTGGTCGCGATAGTGAACCGCTTCGGGATCGCTGTGTATTGCAATTGTTCGTGGATTACAGCATCGGCACACTGCTGCAATAGCGCGGGTTGTTCCTGCGCGGCCTGGTTCGAGGAACGTGCTACACGTTTCTGCAAGACTGGCCAAAGAAATGCAGCAAACAGGAATGCAGGAGTAATCGATTTGCCTTCTGCCAGCCGGTTGTCAGTGTTGATAAGCGCCAGATCGATCAGTCTATTTGCTGGTTCGTCCGCTCTGGCAAGTTCCAGAACCTCCATAGTTGGGGCAAACAAATAACGACCTACCCGGAATTCTTTTAGCAGTTTGAATGTTTCGAGCGAATTACCACTGGTAAATAATTTAATGGTTTCATCGAACAGTCGGGCAGGAGAGATCGATTCAAGCAAGTGTGCGAGTTCATCGATGGGCGCTCGGGTATTCGCTTCAATCTCAAAGCGGAGTTTGGCAGCAAAGCGCAGTGCGCGCAGCATGCGCACCGGATCTTCCTTGTAGCGCTCACGGGCATCGCCAATGATGCGAATCTGCTTTGACTGCAAATCATCCAGTCCATTGCAGAAATCCAGAACTTGAAACCGGTCAATCGTGTAATAGAGTGCATTTACGGTGAAGTCACGCCGTAGTGCATCGGCATCGATGGTGCCGTAGACATTATCCCGCAGCAGCATGCCACCGGTGGAGTGGGCCGAGTCGAGGCCCTGAATCTGGCGCCGCGATACATCATCAGCTATTTCGTTCTGCTGCTCATGGTGTGCGCGAAAGGTAGTAACCTCGATAATCTCGCGTCCGAAGTGAATATGCACGATCTTGAAGCGGCGACCAATGATGCGCGCATTGCGAAATACCTTCTTTAATTGTTCAGGCGTGGCATCAGTGGCGATATCAAAATCTTTGGGGGTGCCGCCGAGTAGCAGATCCCGTACGCCGCCACCCACCAGGAATGCATAGAAGCCGGCGTCGCGTAATGCATACAATACTTTCAAGGCATTCGGCGAAATATTGTGGCGGGAAATGCAATGCTGATCGCGTTCAACAATTTTGGCTTGGTCAGCGCCAGGTAACGCTGCGAGAGTATTCATCCAGTATCGCTAATTCAATGGAGAGAGAAATGCTTCCGGGATGATACACAGATACATCAAAAATTAAAGCAATGCTTGAGCGAAGGGGGGTAAGGAGAGACCTGAATTGAGGAAGTTTATTGGGAGGGTGAATACCACCCCCCCGAGGAGGATATAGCAATTTTTATTATTATTAATCCAACTTTTCTTTTTGTTATTTAGTGGGCCCCATATACGGAGCCGCATAAGCGCTAGGTTGTTTGGTAAGGAGCGCAGTAACAATCCCATTACTGTTATCTGCCCCGAACCCGACCTTGTTTTTATTTAATGCACTAACTTATTGTCTTAACTCAGTAATGCTATTTTTGTTTTTATTGAGGCTTATTATTATTATTTATTATTATTATTTATCGTAGTTAGCGTGCGATAAGGAGCAGGAACTGTGCCAATACTTGAATATCTCTAGTTATCAATGAGATATACTTTATCGCGCGACGCTTTATGGCGGAATAATGACAGATTGTTACTAACTGTCTCTGAAAATATGGGTATTTGGGTAGCGGTAACACATCAAGCTGATTTTTTCTTGCGCGGAATCCCGAAACGCTGACGCCTTTCCCACAGGCATTTGCGACTTATTCCCAGCTTCTTGGCCAATTGGGTTTCGTTCATCGCATCCTGATGTTCCAGCACGAAACGCTGGAAATAATCTTCCAGAGAGAGCTCTTCACCGGGCTCACTCATCAGCGACATAAGGCGCGGGGAGTTTGCGCCTTGCTCCTCGACGACTTTAGCCAGGTCTATGGCGAGTAATTCTTCATCGATTTCGTCTGATTCTGCCAGCACCACGGCTCGTTCCAGTGCGTTTTCAAGTTCGCGCACATTGCCAGGCCAGGAATAAGCGGCGATGGCCCTGGTCGCGCTGTCAGTCAGTGTCAGCATTGGAGTCTTGAGCCGTGTACAGGTTCTTTTCAAAATGGCTTGTGCCAGTTCGAGAATGTCATTGCTGCGTTCGCGCAGGGGTGGCAGCACCAAGGTCATGACATTGATACGATAGTAAAGGTCTTCCCGGAACTGGCCGTCGATCACGAGTTGCTTTAAATCCCGATGCGTTGCTGCAACCAGGCGCACGTCCACTTTTCTCGATTTTACCGAGCCTACCTTGCGAATTTCGCTTTCTTGCAACACGCGCAACAACCGGGCTTGTGCTTCCAGCGGCAGTTCACCGATTTCATCCAGAAATAAAGTGCTGTCATGGGCCGCCTCAACGAGACCGGTACGCGTCGCTGTGGCTCCGGTGAATGAACCTTTTTCGTGCCCGAACAATTCTGACTCGATCAGGTTTTCAGGAATCGCCGCGCAATTTACCGAAATCATCTCGTGGTCATGCCTTACACTTAAATTATGAATGGCGCGTGCCACCAATTCTTTGCCGGTACCGGACTCGCCGTTGATCAATACAGAGGAGTTGGTCTGGGCCACTTTGCGAATGCGCCGAAACAGCTCCAGCATTTGCGGACAGCTACCGATCATGCCATGCACGGGTGGGGCGGAGATGTCTTCTCCGGGAAGTGGCGGTTTGACCTTGTGGCCACCTTTCTCGCGAATGATCTTGGCCACCGAGTCAATCAATTCATTATGTTCGAAGGGCTTGGTGATGTAGTCGACCGCGCCCATTTTCATTGAGTCGATCGCGGATCGAATACTGGAGTAGCTGGTCATGATCAGGACCGGGGTCTTCGTGGCTTTGATCAGGTCAGTGCCAGGAGCGCCGGGTAAGCGCAAGTCGCTGATGATGACGTCAAAGTCATCCATATCAAATTTTTCCAGCGATTCTTTTACAGTGCCAGCTTCGCTAACGCGATAATCGTGACGTTCGAGCAGGCGCTTCAATGCCGTTCGGATTACCACTTCGTCTTCTACTACCAAAACCTGATGAGTTGCTGCCATGGATTACTTCGTTAGCTCACATTGATACAGAAGCGAGAGTCGGTCTCTGAACAGTGACGGCACTCCAATGAGTGCACTATTCATATCAGAAAAAATCACTCTATTGTGCCGACTCAGGCTCCTCATGATAACAGGGAAAACGCAGTATTACTTGTGTGCCGCCACCCCGATCCTTGTCTACTGGACTGATTATATCCACATCTCCATCCAAATCTTCAACTATGCTGAATACCAGCGACAAGCCCAGTCCGGTACCTTCGCCTGCTTCCTTGGTCGTGAAGAAAGGATCGAACACGCGGTCGCGAATGGCGGCGGGAATGCCGATGCCATCATCAGTAACAGTAATTCGTACCTGCTTGCCGGCAACAGTTGCCTGCAAGGAAATATTGCCATTATGCTGACAGGCATCCCTCGCGTTATTGATCAGATTGATCAGCACCTGCAAGAGTCGCTGCGAATCACCGCGAATGACTGCGTTGGGGTCGCAGTCCAGCTGGAAATGTAAATCCTTGCTCTTCTTGTCCAGCGAAATAAGTGTCTTCGCTTCTTCCATACACTCGGCAATTACAACCGGAGCATTGGCATACTGTGGATTGCTGGTGCCGGCGTGCGCGAAGCTGACGAGTGACTGCAAAATCTTCGACGTGCGGTCAGTCTGTTCAATAATCTGCCTGGCAAGTTTATTTAATTCGTCATCGTGGTATTCATCGCGGATAGTTTGCGCGAGACAGGCGATGCCGGTGATCGGATTGCCGATTTCGTGGGCGACACCGGCGGCCAAACGTCCAATCGAGGCCAGGCGTTCGCTGTGAGAAAGACCAGCTTCCAGAATTTCAGTTTCGGTTATGTCTTCAAGCAACATGATCATGCCTTCATGTGGACTGCCGGCAGCAGTGGTGTCCTCGATGATTGCCTTGTGCAGGTTGACTGATTTTTTCTGTCCGTTCAGTTCGAAATAATGTTTGAAGGAGTGATTGGAGTCTTCGTCGATAAAATTCGTGAACAATGACAGCCATGGCTCTTTCAGGTCGACTATATTTAACCCGAGTATTTCTGTGCTGTTAATGCCGGTGAAACGCTCCATCGCCTGATTCCACATGACAATCTCATCGTCGGAACTCAGCGAGCATACGCCGAGTGGCAGATCGAGTAACACCTGCCGGTGATAACGCCGCAGACTATCCAGTTCGGCTGCCATGCCGGAAAGATTGCTGCGGTAAGCTTCGATGCGGCCTTCGATCATGTTCAGATCGGCGCTACCGTGCTGCGAGACCAGGCTGTAGGGCAAATATCCATCGATCAATTCCCGGGCTATCGAAGGACCCAATAGTCCGGACAGATTTGCCTCCAGGCGACCACGTAGTCGACGCAATGCATAGGGGCGGCGGTCATCGATTTTGATGCTGAGATCCTGCAATGCCTGCATGACTTCTCGCGTGGCGGTCTTTTCGCCCAGTGGTTTACTAAGGCTCTTGATAAACTCTGCCGGTGATTTCGCGACAAGTCCGCTGCGTTTGCGGCGTTTGATGGTATCTAGTGTGCAGATGTCGGCAGAGCTGCGTTCTTCATCGCTCGTCTCGCTCGCTAACGAGACGAGTACGAACAGGATGCTGTTGAGCAGCAGTGAGACGATGGCAATCCGGCTCCAGTTAAGCTCAGTCATCGTCTCCGGATCGGCGGCGGCGAATATCGGCAGCATGAGGAATACAAGCCAGACGAATACTCCGGCACCGAGGCCCGCAAGAAATCCCCGAGTGTTGCCATTGGGCCAGTAGAGAATCGCGATAATGCCCGGCAGGAACTGCAGTCCGGCAGAAAAGGCGACGATGCCGATTAACTGAATACTGATTTTTACATCGGGTAAATAGTGAAACAAGAAGCCGGCCCAGATTAGAGCTGTGATGAGTATGCGTCTTTTCCACAACAACCATTTATATATGTCATCTCTGGCTGTTGGCTGGTAGAACGGCAGGATCAGGTGATTGAGGCACATGTTGGACAGTGCCAGAGTTAGCACAATAATCAATCCGCTGGTTGCAGACATACCGCCAATATAGGCGATCAGCGTCAGGAAAGGCTTGCCATATTCGACGCCAATTACCACGGGCAGATACTCTACTTGCACAAGACTGCCGGATTGCAATCCTGCCCACAGGATCGGTAACACAGGCAGACTCATTAACAACAGATATAGTGGTAGCCCCCAGCTGGCTACCGAAAGTGAACGCTGGCCGTTGCTTTCATTAAATGTCGCATAGAACATATGTGGCATGGCAACCGCAGCAGTGAAGAACATCAACGCCATGATATGAAATGAACTGAAGTAATTGGTATTTTGCAGAGAGTCAAGCAAGCGCGGTTGTGAGTGCAACCACTGCTGCATTTCGTCGAGCCCGCCGAAACCGCCGACTACTGCGAACGCTCCCACTGCCAGAAATGCGACAAGCTTGACCAGGGACTCGAAAGCAATCGCCATGACTAGTCCGTCGTGTCGCGTACGACCGGCGCGTCGCGATGTTCCAAACAGAATCGAAAACACTGTGATCACTACACAGAAGCCTACGGCCAGCAATCCCTGCGAGGCAGCGGGCGAGAGTATGTCAGCCGTGTCTGCTACGGCGCGGATCTGCAATGCAATCAGTGGCGTCACGCCGATTAGAGTAACGAGCGTGGTCACAGTTCCAGCCCATGGTGAGCGATAGCGAAAGGCAATCAGGTCCGCGAGGGAACTAAGCTGGTAGGTTCGAGTCAGGTTCAGCAGCGGCTTCAGCAGCAACGGCGAGAACAGGAAGGCGAGAGAAATTCCAATCGAGTGAGCCAGATAACCGTAACCATCCCGCAGGGCATTGCCGACAGCGGTGTAATACGCCCATACGCTCGCGAACACTCCCAGTGCCAGTACATATACCACCGGGTGGCGCACGACCGCTTGCGGTATCCAACCCCGATCTGTAATGAAGGCAATGCCAAACAGCAAGGCGAGGTAGCCGCTGCCGAGCAGGATAACTGTGGTGATATCGTAGTTCATCTGATCAGGTTCAAAGTTAGTCGTTCACAGCTCGTGGCTCAATTATCGCTGTCCTGAAGTACCGGTCGGAACATCAGAGTTCATCAGAGTCTTGCTCACGATGCGTCCAACCAGCGATTGCGATAATCAGAAAACCAACCAGGAAGGGCCGATACCAGGCGCCCCCTGACTGATTGATCCAGTCAACACTCAGCAGGAACAACAAGTAAATTATTATGAACAGAATCAGGATAGAGCGAGGTATATACACAAGAATTCCGTTACCGCGGATTGCCTGCGGTGATAGTAGCTAACTTGGGTATGGCCTGTATATCCCAGTGCGTTACGGCCCATTCCAGCAGCGCTGCATTGTTCGCGAAATCGGATAGTGCAGGTGGTAGCTGTCCCAGCAATTGCAGCACATTGTGCGTTAGTGATAATGCCTGCTTGCCAGCTATCGGAGCAGCGAAGCGTTGCTTGCTCAGTTTCTCACCTTTTTCATCGGTAATTACCGGGATGTGGCCATAGCGTGGAGTTCGATAGTGCAGCACTTGCTGCAAGTAAATCTGACGCGGTGTCGATTCCAGCAAATCATAGCCGCGGACAATGTCGGTCACGCCTTGAAATTCGTCATCAACCACGACCGCCAGCTGGTAAGCGAAGAAGCCGTCTTTGCGGCGAATGATGAAGTCACCGCAGTCTGCTGCAATATCCGCGCTGTAGTCGCCCTGAATTACATCGGTCAGCGCCATGGGCTGTGGCACTGTTTTCAGGCGTATGCTGCTGCGTCGGGAATTAATTGCGCGCTCGCGACAATGGCCATTGTAGATTGAACCCATGGCGCGAATTTGTGGTCGGGTGCAGGTGCAGGCGTAACACAACTGGCGCTGTCGCAGCTGCTCCAGTGCTGCAGCATAAGCACCCAGTCGTGTACTTTGGTACAGCACCGTGCCGTCCCAAGTGAGGTTGAATTGCTCGAGTTGATGCAGAATCTCGTTGGCAGCCCGACTGGTTCCCGGGGCGGGTCCAGATCTTCCATGCGCACCAGCCACAGACCATTATGCGCGCGCGTCGACATAGCTGGCTATTGCCGTAAGCAGAGAGCCGAGGTGCAAAGGGCCGGTTGGTGAAGGCACAAATCTGCCGATGTATCGCGCGGGCAATTTCGGATGCTCAATGGCGGCTACAGGCAAGACGGAGACTAGCTACCGAGCTGCTTTTCCTTGATCTCATCAAGGGTTTTGCAATCGATGCACTTGTTTGCGGTTGGGCGGGCTTCCAGTCTGCGGATGCCGATTTCGATACCGCATGCTTCGCAGTATCCGTAATCATCTTGCGCAATCAGTTCAATGGTGCTGTCGATCTTCTTGATAAGCTTGCGCTCGCGATCACGGGTACGCAATTCGAGGCTGAATTCTTCTTCTTGCGTAGCGCGATCGGCAGGATCCGGGTAGTTAGCCGCATCGTCTTGCATGTGATGCACGGTGCGATCAACTTCCTGCATTAACTGCTCGCGCCAATCCAACAATATTCTCTTGAAATGATCGCGCTGTTTTTCGTTCATGTACGCCTCGCCTTTTTTAGGCTTGTACGGAACGAAGTTCTTGAGAACTGGCGAAGTTTCAACTCGTTGACTGGTGGCCATAATCTCTAATGCCTCATTGGCGTCTCGATATACACTTGGTAGTTGCCGGCTTTAGAGCAAGCTGGCTGCGCACTCGAGGGTATCTTTCGTTAATCTGGATTTATCTTCAATTGCTGCAAGCTTCGAGCTTGACTCGAATTTGGCAGCTTTTGAAAACGGCTAATTTTAGAAAGGCGGGTAAACTACCAGATTCTATTGGGTGATGCTATAGAAATTAACGGCATTCATCGACCACTGCCAGCCCTCCCTGCCCGTGAGGATCTATGCCTAACCGAATTCAATATGCATCCTCTATAATATCAGCCGATTATGCCAATCGCCTCGCTGGATAAAGCTCAAATGCAGAACATCAAAGGCTCGCGTGAACTGCTCACGCGTATCAATCCGTTTCGCGTAATGACAGTTATGCAGCGTGCCCGCGAACTGGAGGCTTCAGGTCGCCAGATCGTGCATATGGAAGTAGGTGAGCCTGATTTCGCTACCGCTGAACCGATCATCGCGGCCGGAAAACAGGCCCTGGATGACCATCGCACGCAGTACACGCCTGCGCCCGGCATACCACAATTGCGCGATGCGATTGCGGCATTCTATGCGCGCCGCTATGGGGTTGAAGTCAGCCGCGAACGAATCCTGATTACACCGGGTGCGAGTGGTGGCCTGACATTGTTGGCCAATTTACTGGTAAGTCCTGGCGATGGCGTATTGCTGAGTGATCCTGCCTACCCATGCGTTCGCAATTTCATTCAGTTAATGAATGCAGAGCCGCAATTGGTACCAGTCGGCCTGGAGCACAATTTCCAGCCCACGCCTGCATTGCTGCAGGCGTATGTGCGCCCAAACTCGTCGGGTATCTGGCTCGCCTCACCCAGTAATCCTACTGGCACGATACTGGAGCGTGATCGCCTTGCAGCGATTTGTGCATGGGGCAAGGCGAATGGCTTGCATCTGTTGGTAGACGAGATTTATCACGGTCTGCACTACGTCGATGATTTGCCCAGTGCCTTGCAGCTGGATCCTGATGTATTCGTGGTTAACAGTTTTTCCAAGTATTTCGGAATGACCGGATGGCGACTGGGCTGGATCGTGGTGCCGGAGGAGTTTATTGGCTTCGCCAATATTCTGGCACAGAACCTGTACATTTCTGCTTCGTCCATCGCGCAATATGCGGCGCTTGCCGCGTTCACTGACGAAGCAATGGCGATATTCGAACAGCGCCGACAAGCGTTTCGTGAGCGCCGGGACTTTCTGAGCAATGCGCTGCGAGATATGGGATTTCTGTTGTCGGAGAATATTCAGGGAGCGTTTTACATCTATGCCGATATCTCCAGATTCTCTGCAGATTGTGAGAAATTTTGTCATGACATTTTGGAGAATCACGGCGTCGCCATCACCCCGGGTACAGACTTCGGCGATTATCGGAGCAAGAGTTTTGTCAGAATAGCGTTCACGACTGGCATGGAGAATCTGCAACTCGGCGTAGCGCGACTGCAGTCGGCGCTGGGTTGATGCCAGGCGGTATTTGATGATTTTTCCCCAAGCCATGCAGAGTGCAATACTGCTGCAGCGTTACCAACGTTTTCTCGCTGATGTCAGACTGGCCGACGGCCAGATCAAAACCTTGCACTGTCCCAATACCGGTTCCATGCTGAATTGTCAGGCTCCTGGCAGTAAGGTCTGGTTTACGGATTCCGGTAACAGCAAACGCAAATATCCCTGCACCTGGCAGTTGGTGGAGAATAGCGCCGGTCAACTCGTCGGCGTGAACACAGGACTGGCGAATCAACTCACAGTGGCGGCTATTCAAAATGAAGTTGTGACGGAACTGGCTGGTTATGCCAAGCTGGCGACAGAAGTCGCGTATGGTGAACAAGGCAGTCGTATTGATATTTTGCTGAGCAATAGCGGGCAAGCCGGCGCGCCAGCAGCAGAGTGTTTCGTAGAGGTGAAGAATGTAAGCCTCGCGGTCGGGCCGCAGCGCGCCATATTTCCAGATGCGGTGACTTTGAGAGGGCAGAAGCATCTGCAGGAACTCATGCTAATGCGCAAGCAGGGACATCGAGCCGTGCTGTTGTTCTGTGTGCAAATAAGCGGGATTCAGGCTGTGGCGCCGGCTGATACTATCGATCCGGTTTACGGCAAAATGTTGCGTGAGGCCGTGGCACAGGGTGTTGAGGTGTTAGCGTATCGAGCTGAATTCGATATCCCCAATTCGGGCATAACACTGAGTACTGGAATCGCAGTTGATCTTGTTTAAGCGCAGGTAAGATTCAGGCTAAAACCTGTGGCCGCAGGTGCGTGTCTTCCACCAGCACCAAACCGTTTTCAATATAGTACGGTACTTTCTGCAGGTATTTACCACGGCAGGGGCCCGCCAGGCAGTGGCCATCCTCAATCTGGAACAGCGCACCGTGTGTCGAGCACTGAATCAATGCGCCATCCGCATCGAGAAACTGGTCCTCGAGCCACTCCAGTGGGGTGCCCAGGTGCGGACAGCGATTCCAGTAGAGATAAATTTGATCGGCCTTTTTTACCGCAAACAGATAATGATTGTTTACTTCAAGACCGAGTGCAGCACCTTCGTCGAGATCAGCTTTGGCAAACAAACATACCATGGACTTTGCCTAGTTGAGCGCGCGTTTGAAGTCTGCCAACAAATCGTCGAAGTCTTCGATGCCGATGGAAAATCGGATCATTGAATCCACGATGCCCATTGCTGCGCGGCGTTCGGCACCCATTTCAAAATATATCGTGTGGGCCACTGGAATTGCCAATGAGCGCGTGTCTCCCAGATTACTCGAAGCAACAACACACTCCATTTTGTTCAATACATCAAAGCAGTCGACGCCCGGATTGAGGTCGATGCTGAATAAAGACCCAAAACCAGAAAACAATTGTTTCGCCCGTGCATGCTGGGGATGACTGCCAAGACCAGGGTAATAAACATTTTTTACGTTGTTGTTTTGCTGGCAGAACTCGGCGAGTGCCTGGGCATTTGCGCACGCCTTTTGCATACGCAGAGGCAGAGTTTCTGAGCCGACGGCGAGATGATGTGCGGCGTCGGGCCCCAGTGATGCGCCGATGTCACGCAAACCTTTCTTCCTGATTTGTGTAATGCCCCATAGCTCCTTCGGCTGTTTGCGATAGATGTCGTAGATGTTGGTAAAACTTTCCCAAGGGAATAATCCGGTGTCAGTGATCGAGCCACCGAGGGCATTACCATGGCCACCGATATACTTTGTCAGTGAATTTATCACCAGACTGGCGCCAACCTGTTTCGGCTGGAACAAGTGTGGCGAGGTCATGGTGTTGTCTACGCAGTACAGCACGCCTGCTTTTTTGCACAAGTTACCAATTGCCTGCAAATCAGCGATCTGGGTCACGGGATTGGCTATCGTTTCGACAAAGACAAGTTTGGTATTTGCTTGCAAGGCCTTGGCAACATTTTGCACGGCGGTTGCATCCACGAACGAAACTGCGATACCGAGGTTGCTCAAGGTGTTGAAAAAACTGTTCGTGTTGCCGAACAGAAAAGAACTGGAAACGATATGATCACCGTGCCGCAGCAGGGCGAACATAGAGGAAGCTATGGCGGCCATGCCAGTGGCAAATGCGACAGTAGCAATGCCGTCTTCCATTGCTGTGATGCGGTTTTCCAGCGCAGTCACAGTTGGGTTCATCTGCCGCCCGTAATTGTAACCGCTGCGTTTACCCTGAAAGACTGCAGCGAGTTCGCGCGCGTCCTTATAACCGAACGCAACCGATGGGTGGATTGCTTTGTGCAGCACACCGTGTTCCGGATTATCCAGACGATCCGAATGCAAATTGATTGTAGTAAAACCTTTCTTGCTCATGTGTTTGATTCTAAGAGATAGGTGATGAGTGCGGCGAGGCAGGACACTGCCCATATTATAAACCAGAGCCATTTAATTTGGAAGTTTGGAGCCGGATTGCAACCGTGCTGACAGACCTTCGATGGCCAACCTAAAATTGCAGTTGTAAGCCTTGAAACAAAGCTCTGGCAGCAATCAACTCTTCAATCTGGGACAGGCGCTGCTGGTATTCCTGACTGTTCCGGTCCTGATAGAGGGCATTGAAATCGGTTTCCGAGAGTCCGTCACGGTTGTTGCCGACTTCCGGCATATAGTCAGATTCATTAGTAATTTGCGACAGTCGCTCCTGCATGATCAGCGCGGACGTGGTGTCCCTCGTGGCAAGACTGGCGAGCGTCACGCCAACTGTGTTAGCTGTGAGATCGGAAAAGCTGAAACCGGAACGATAGCGCGCATCGTACGCTTCTTTCGTGGTGGAAAGCATGGCAGCAATATCTGCTCCAGCTGAGGCGGTAATGGCGGCGATGGATATAAGGTGTTGGGCAAGGTCCTGGCGGCGCTGCAACCGCACTTCAATTTTTCTCGGTACCGTAATGCTCGCTGCAGTTTCCATCCCAACCAGTTGGGCGATATCTTCGTTATTCACATACACAGCCAGGGCCTGGAGCAGTGTTCTGTTCTGCGCCACGGGATCATCGCCATTGCGAGAATTTTCCAGTGCAGTAGTGAACAGCGGAACTAAAAAAGTATTCAGGGATACAGCTCGTAAATTTGCCGGAATGGTATTCGCTATGTCCGCAATGCGAGCATAGTGAGCGCTAATCAGTTGCTGGTCCTGCTCGGAGATAAACAATTGTTGGGCCTGGGTCGACAGGCGGCTGAACAGAACCGGGTCCCAGTTTAAAACGACTTGCATGCCGGTAGTGTCGACAGCTACGCTTGCCACGTTGCGAAACAGTGCACTGATATCCTGATAGGCGGGATTACTGGAGTCGATTTCCTGGCGCAATTGATTCAGGGCAAACTGCAGGAATTGATCAGGCACTTTCAATTCTCCGAAATGCAGTGTGTTCAGTTGCAAACTGTTAGAACGCACAGCGAAGTCGGCGCGCAGGTTCATATACAAGGGCAGGAAACGCATATTGATGCGCACGCTCAAGTCGGTGCTCAACAGGTCTTTCTGCAGGGTTGCCGCTGCCAGCCAATCTGATCCAAGTCCCAATACCTCCGCACCATAACGCAGCAGCAAATTCAATTCGTCAGCGTCTAAATGCAATTGTTGCTGACCCGGATTAGTCGGGGACTGCGGTGTGTTTTCCAGCAGCATCTGCTCAATCCGCGAAATTTCGTTTGGGTCAAGCAGCGCCTGTTGCGGCACTGAGGGAGTGGTTTGCAGTGCCAGCACCAGCAAAAGTATGGGGGCGCTAAGCAGCAGGGCCAGCACAGACGTCAGCAGCACGCGCGATAAACTTGAACTATTCTGGTCCATACCTGTTCTATTTGTTGGTCATGCTGGTTGTTAATAGTGCTGGTCGTTACACGCGCTGAATCGGTAGCTACTGCGAATGATTTCCGTCCGGAAGTTGCCCATACCAGGCTATGGGCATCTTCACACGAAGTTGGTACAAGCTACGGAACGATTGATTTTACTGACAAATTGCCGCTTTATCCCTATATAAAGTATGACAAAACCCGCAATTTCCAAGATTTATAATGAAAATAATTTATTAATCAAAGGGTTGAGGGTAATATCAGTGGACGGTTAAGAGGTGATTGCCGCTGGCTCGCGCAGTTATAAGGGTCCGGTCAAACACCAATAACACATTGAAAAAAAAAGAGAATTTAAGGAGATTGCCATGCGCTCTCGGCTCATTAACAGCTTTATTCCCACGGGCATGGCTCCCGGCGTCAGGCATGTTCTGTTGAGCGCCGTGGTGATTGTGACCTTGGCAGCATGTACTTCACAGGCGGCCAGGGAAGCTGAATTGGCATCGCAGGCAGCAGCCCAGGCAGCACTCGAACAAGAGGCAGCGAGTGCGACACAGGAGCAGGCAAGACAAATGGCCGCCGAACAACAACGGCAGCGCGAAGTTGAAGCGGCTGAACAAGCGCGTCTGCAAGCGCAACGAGATCGGCAAGCAGAAGCAGCCAAAATGCGAGCAGACGCGGAGCGTGAGCAGCGCGAAGCGGTGGAGCGTCGCGAGCGCGACAGCCTTGCGGCTATCGCTGCAGTCGCAGCGGAACGTCAGGCGAAGCTGGATCGCATCGTCGAACTCGAGGCGCAGATAGCAGCCTTGCAGGAAGCTGTGCGCAATGATGAGAATACTACGGTCTATCTGACCGAGGCGGTGCAGGTTGCCGAAGAACTATTGGAAATACTGGCTACTGAGCAGGCAAAATACCAGAACACAGATGCTGCCGGTAATACCGTGGAGCCACTGGCAAAGGAACTGGTTGCTGAATTGCAGGCACGCAAGGATGATCTGGTGCGAAGGGCGGCTGGGCAGTAACTACAGGCACCTGATTGGCTACGGCACAGGAATACAGACTATTGCAAAAATTGTTATGAACATTTGGTAGTGAGTACTTGGTAGTGAGAATAGATTGTGGCTAACAACGTCCTCGATTTCGCAAGCCGTAAACAGGCACAGCTACTAAAGCGCAAAGATGCGCGTGTCGACGAATTGCGCAAGGCATTTCGCCTCGCACGTGGTGAGACCGGGCCGGACAAGCCGGCGACTAACAATAAATCACGGGCCAAGAACAAGAAAAAATAAGCCTCGACGCAGCGCCTTACCAAGCCCCCCGATACCCATGAAATACCCTGAATAGCTCAGAATTGCTGGTTCCCAAGCCTCCCTGCACGCTTTGTTTGTCCCCTTCGTTATGGTAAAGTGCGCGCCTTTAAAATAAACATTCCATTTTGAGGGAGACGAATTTAGATGTTGGGCATAACAATTACGGTAAGCACTGTTCTGTCGCTACTGGGCTTGGGGATTGCTTTCTTTTATATGAAGAAGGTAATGAGTATACCGCTGGATCTGGGGCTGGATGAGAAAGACGGTAAACGTTTGCGCTTTATTCACGGCGCCATTGCTGAAGGCGCCATGGCTTTCCTGAAACAGGAATACAAGTTTCTCGCCATTTTCATGGTCGTCTTTGCCGCGATCATCGCAGTGCTCATCGACGACTCCCATACCCCGACCATTCAGGAAGGTATTTATACTGCACTGGCATTCTTGTTTGGTGGTGCAATTTCCATAGCTTCTGGTTACATCGGTATGCGCGTGGCCACCCAGGGTAATGCCCGTACTACAGTCTCCGCTAAAATCTCCATCGCCAATGCCTTCGATGTCGCGATCAATTCCGGCGCCGTTATGGGCTTCGCTCTGGTGGGTCTGGCAGTGCTCGGTCTGGTGCTGGTTTACGTCATCATGAGTTTTCTGCTGGCTGACCTTGGTACTGGAAATAATCATATCCTGATGGAAGTCATTGCTGGTTTCGGCCTCGGTGGTTCTACCATTGCGCTGTTTGCCCGCGTCGGCGGTGGTATCTTCACCAAGGCGGCTGACGTCGGTGCTGACCTCGTCGGTAAAGTTGAGAAAGGTATTCCTGAAGACGATCCGCGTAATCCGGCTGTGATCGCAGACAACGTCGGCGATAACGTCGGTGACGTTGCTGGTATGGGTGCCGACTTGTTTGGTTCCTGCGCAGAAAGTACCTGCGCGGCCATGGTAATCAGCGCAGTAGTATTCGCAGCTGATCCCAATGCATTGCTGTTTCCAATCCTGATCAGTGCTGTTGGCATCCCGATCAGCTTGATCACCAAGTTATTGGTTGGTGTGAAGACAGAAGACGATGTTGCTCCGGCACTGATGAAATTGTTGATCATCTCCAGTGTTCTTATGGCAGTTGTTATGTTCTTCTTTACCCGCGCCTTGATTCCTGAGTCTTTTGAATTAAATGGCGCGACCTATACCAACATGGGCGTTTACTTTTGCTTCCTTGCCGGTCTTGCCGCTGGTCTGACAGTGGGTTTGCTGACTGGTTACTACACTTCAGACAAATACGCTCCTGTTCGGGAAGTGGCGAAGTCCTGCGAGACTGGCGTTGCTACCAACATCATTTATGGTCTGGCGCTCGGTTATAAGAGCACCGTATATCCGTATCTGGCCATCGCCGCGAGCATCTTTATTTCCTGGGATCTGGCAGGCATGTACGGTGTCGCGATTGCGTCTCTCGGAATGCTGGGAACTCTGGTTATCGCCCTCATGATTGATGCCTACGGTCCAGTTGCCGACAATGCCGGTGGTATTGCAGAAATGGTGGGGCTCGATAAGGAAGTGCGTCGTCGTACAGATATCCTCGACTCCGCTGGTAATACCACTGCAGCAATCGGCAAAGGTTTTGCGATCGGTGCTGCGATCCTGACTTCACTCGCTCTGTTCGCGGCCTTCATCACTGCCGCGTCAACCCTGTCTGGTGAGCCGATCACAATGAGCCTGCTGGATCCAATCGTGTACACCAGCGTGTTTATTGGTGCAGTTCTGCCATTCCTGTTTACCGCTATGACCATGAAGTCAGTTGGTAAAGCAGCGTTTGACATGATCGAAGAAGTGCGTCGTCAATTCCGCACCATTCCAGGCATCATGGAAGGCACTGGCCAACCTGACTACGCACTTTGTGTAGCGATATCCACTAAAGCGGCGCTGCGTGAAATGATTGCTCCCGGAATTCTCATCATGGGTACGCCGTTAGTGACTGGCTTCCTGTTCGGCGTCGAAGCCGTTGCGGGCGTACTGGTTGGTTCACTGGTTGCTGGTGGTGTGCTTGCGATCGCATCTTCCAACAGCGGCGGCGCCTGGGATAATGCCAAAAAATATATTGAAGCTGGCAATCTGGGCGGCAAAGGCTCCGAGACACACAAGGCGGCAGTCGTTGGCGATACTGTGGGCGATCCGCTGAAGGACACTTCCGGTCCTTCCCTCAACATCCTGATCAAGTTGTCTGCGATTCTGAGTCTGGTGTTCGCGCCATTCTTTGTTCAGTACGGTGGTAAGTTGCTCGGTTAAAATTGGCATCAGAAAAAAGGGGTCGAATGACCCCTTTTTTTATGCCTGTAATTCCTGTTCTTTGCTGGAGCAATGCAGCAGTTAAGTCAATTCAGAATCGCTAACATTAAAGGCTGCGCTTTGTCTCAAAATGATACAGCACCCACTCTTCATAGAGGTTGCGAGCGTTCGTGCTTAGATTGGTCCAGTCGGTGAAAACAGTCTTCACGCATTGGTAGATACGAAACGAATCAGTGTTTTCGATAATGAGATTGCGCACGGAAGGATTCAGGGTGTAATTGGAGATTTCCACCAGCCTCCAGTTTTCAAGCAACGTGCGATCGATGCATTCGTCCCCTTCCAGCAAATCGATATATGCGATCTCGACATCGGCATAGCCGCCTGCCGGTACATCCAGGCTCAGCGGTATCAGAGTCTGTGCTTTGCCATCGATGGCATCGAGGAATGTGATTGAGTTGAGCCTGACCGGATCTGTGGTTTGATTAAATGCGACCAACCGCAGTCCATCGTTGGTGTTTTCGCCCCAGGCAGACGAGTAGAAGGCAAACTTCAGGTCAGTCTCTTCCTGCGGCACAGCGGCGAACGCACCGATCGCCATTAAAAGCAAAAAGCTGCAACCTGTCCACGCACGCATGAGCTGTAAATCTCTGTGTTGATGCGAGAACTATTATGTTGGGAATCGTCATCCATGTAAATTGCAAGATGTGCAGCGACGGGTTTATGGCTGTCATCCGTTCATTCTGACCGATGGCGCAGCGATACTGTACTGAAGCGCTGCGATAACTGATAATCCAAACTCTTATCATCAATAGCGTCTGTGCGAGTTGGCCAGAGGCGAATAAATGGAAATACGACATTGAAGAAGTTAGGCAACATTAAACATATTATTTGTGTGGCTTCTGGAAAAGGTGGCGTCGGCAAGTCCACTACAGCCTGTAATCTGGCATTGGCCTTGCAACAGCTTGGCAACAAGGTTGGCTTACTGGATGCAGATATCTATGGGCCCAGTTTGCCAATGATGATGGGAGTCGTACCCGGGACACGTCCGCAAATCAAGGATCAGAAATTCATGCTGCCAATTGTTGCCCACGGCATCGAATGCAATTCCATGGGTTTCCTAGTGGATGAACGTACCGCTATGGTGTGGCGCGCGCCGATGATTATCTCTGCATTTAACCAGATGCTCACCGATACCGCGTGGTCTGATCTGGACTATCTGGTGGTGGATATGCCGCCGGGTACAGGTGATATCCAACTCAGTCTTGCCCAATCCGTGCGCATTAGTGGTGCAGTTATCGTCACGACTCCGCAAGACGTGGCACTACTGGATGCCCGTAAAGGCATCGAGATGTTCAAAAAGGTCGATGTACCAATATTGGGTGTGGTGGAAAACATGAGTATTCATGTCTGTGTCAAATGTGGCCACGAAGAAGCAATCTTCGGTAAAGGCGGGGGCGATCGGCTGTCCCAGGACTATGGTGTCGCCGTTATTGGCAGATTGCCGCTTGATATTACTATTCGAGAGCGAACCGATAGTGGTAATCCTGTGGTAGCATCAGCACCGTCGCACCCGGCAACCGCGGCATATTTGCAGTTGGGCTCGAATGTGGTTGCACAAATTACGCAGGCTGCAATGGATGCTGCCGCGCGACCAACAATCTCAATAAGTGATGATTAGCTGGTGTTAAAGCTAGCGGTAAAACTAGAGTTAAAACTGGTTTTGAAAATAGTGTTAAAACCAAGAACAACGATTGCAAGGCAGCCGTAATCTACTCTCCACTGCTATGCAGTCTATACTTAGTGCTTAAAAGCGTAGGGTCTGCAAGGGTTTATTGAAATAGCCAAGGTAATAGGTTTGTTGAGCTGGAATTTTTCATACAGCCTTGGTCGCTCTTCTTTAAACTGTTTCTGGTTGAACTCGATCTTTGTTTGAATAGTTCTGTTCCATCCACACAATCCCTCTAGCCCTTTAGATAGCCCTACGGCGTTTTTAAGTGCTGCCTCTAATTTATGATACTCCCAATCGGTAATATAAATTTGTCGCTGCACTTCTAGGTATTCAGTATGCAAATTCTCAATGTCTGCGCTTCGGCGGATAGTTTTACTAGAAATTTTGTGCCTTAGTTTGCCGACCTCTTCTTTCGCCGAATGCATGGCCTCGTATAGCTTTGGCTCTTCGTGCCTTAGCTGCATTTTACTTCTTAGAGTGAATGAGCCGGATAACTCCATTTTTTCGATGTTTAGATATTTTTTGTAGATAAATGGATGAACTGTTTCAAATGCAGTTTTGTCAAAGGATATGCCCCCTTCTTTTTTAACAACACTAGCCACTCCATCTATACTTCCTGCTGAACCTAAAACACTTCGTAGCTGCGATGATACAATGACTCTTTGCGCCTCCAGAACATCTTTCCGCAGCTTAACTCTACGCAACTTCACTGCCCAGGCCCGCTCATTTTTTCCGACTTTACGTTCCGGATATATAGATTCCACTTTACTCAGTTTTTGACTCTCTAAAATACTACCCCGGTGCCTTTTAAACTGCTTGATGAGTGACTTTGCTTCACTAACTACTGTGCCAAGTCTTTCTTCATCTAGAACAAACCATTCTCCAGCTATCCAATAATGGGCATAACGGTAATGTAACTGAGTTTCAAGGTATTCAACAAATGGCGATTTGAGTGTTTTAAAATCAACAATCTGCCGAGGATTGCCAGTTTGATGTTCAGCTATTCTGTACTCGGTTGCCTTCTCGTCCCTAACCAATCCAATCTTTACGTACGGACTTATTTCACCAGATAGATAATCTCTTTCCCTTAGGAAATAAATACTTCCACTTTTCGTTGAGATAGCCATAGGTCCTAGCTTTCCTTTTTTAGGTCCCGACCAGAACTATCAGTAACATTGATGTTACCCAGCTTTTTAATCTTTGAGCGTTGACCTGTTTTTCTATCGGACTCATAGATCTTAGAAATGGGCGAACTAATTGCCACAGTTATTTGTGTGTTGAATTGCACCGAAAATTGAACCAAAAATCTCACATTTATGCATTGAATATTGACCCTTGCATGATGGCGTAAATCCTCTAGCCCTATTATGAGAAAATTCTACTTTAGATGTCAGTTAATTTTGGGGATGATTACCCTTAAGAATATAACTTCTGAAGCCAATCAACTCTAGCGTCTGCTTCTTTCATTTCAACTTCCAAAGTTCGAATATCTCGCCCAAGTAGTATTGATACATAGTTTGACATCGAAAATACACTCATGGCATCGAAACTTTCACTGTTCACAGGCACTTCAAAAAAAGCGACAGGTTTTCCTTCAGGGAACAGGATGCCGCAGCCAAACGAAATCACGAACCATACACACAGGAGACACAGAACAATACGGATGTTTGATTTCCAATAGGAGACAGCGTGCTCGTTAGTCATAGCAATCCTCTTATTATTTTAGTTGGGCTAATTGCCAGGCGGTGGTATCACTTTAAGTGATTGTCGGCTAGCGAGCGGCTGCCTGCGGGAGGCGACTTGAGGCCTTGTTCATTAGTTTAGAAAGGGCCGCAGATAGGCGTGCAATCTGACGCGTATCTTGTGCTGCGATTCAGGGTCAGCGGCGTGATAATCCCGGTAAAATTGCCGAAGTTTCTGGCGCTCGATATGTGGAAAACTGGCCATGAGTGAATTGATGTCCTGATCGCCATTCAGCAGGATGTCTGCAGCCCATTGCTTCGATTGCGAGAGGGGTTTTGGTTTGTGTGGCTCGGTTCTTTCGAGACGCTCAAGGGCAGTATTGAGCTGTTCGAAGTCACTCTTGCGCATGAGTTTGCCAATGAACTGCATCTGGCGACGCCGAGCCCCGTGGCTATTCGGTAAGCGATTATATTCAGCGATCGCCTTGATGGTTTTCTCCGGCAACTGCAACACGCGCAGCTGGGCTTCAGTGCAACTGGACAGGCGCGTGCCCAGATCCTGCAGCTGATGCGCTTCCCGCTTGCGTTGCGATTTGCTGGGTCCATCAAACTCTTGATCTGAATCGATATCCATAAATTACAGGTAAAACACCTGGGCTAAACCAAGGAATGCAAAAAAACCGACAGAATCAGTCACTGTGGTCAGGGCGACAGAGCCTGCCAGTGCCGGATCGATGTTGATGCGCTTCAGAAATACTGGCAGATAGGCACCGGCCAAGGCCGCGACAACAAGATTAATCAGCATTGCTGCCGCAATTATGTAACTTATCTGTAAGTCTCCGTACCACGCATAGGCGACGACAGATATTACCAGGGCCCAGAGTAATCCGTTTACCGTTGCTACACCAAGTTCGCGCAGCAATAGCCAGCGGCTGTTGGAAGCGCTGATATGTCCAAGTGCCATGCCTCGTATGACAAGGGTGAGAGTTTGAGTGCCGGCGACGCCACCCATGTTGGCGATAATTGGCATAAGCACGGCAAGGTATACCACGCGATCCAGCGTATCCTGGAACAGATAAATTACCATTGAGGCGAAGATCGCCGTTAACAGATTCACACCCAGCCATAACGCACGTCGACGCGCCGTCTTGAACACAGGGGCGAACGTGTCGTCTTCTTCATCAAGGCCCGCCATGCTCATTAACGAGTGTTCGGAACTGTCCCTGATGACGTCCACGACGTCGTCAATTGTTATGCGACCGAGCAGCTTGCCATTTTCGTCGACTACCGGGGCAGATACCCAGTCATGCTGTTCAAACAACTGCGCCACCTGAGTGACTTCCATTGCTACCGGAATCGCCTCGAAATCTTCGTGCATGATGTCGCGCACGCTTATGTTCGGGTCAGCGACAAGGATTTCACGAAGCGGGAGGATGCCTAATAATTCGTCATCCCGGTTCACTACCAACAGGCTGTCGGTCATTTCCGGAATACTGTCATGCCGACGCAAGTAACGCAGTACCAACTCGAGTGTGTTTGATGGCCGCACGGTAATCGTGTCGGTATTCATCAAGCCACCCGCAGTGTCCTCATCATAGGACAGGATGGATTCGACCCGTTGCCGATCCTGCTCATCCATGGCAAGCAATACCTGGGACGACACCTGAATAGGCAATTGTTGCAGAATGTCAGCGAGGTCATCCGCCTCCAGACCTTCAGTGAGTTCAAATACCTGTTCGGCATTGAGCTCGCTCAATATCTCGTTTTGCAAGTCTTCGTTGAGGTATTGAATTACCTCCCCTTCGGCATCCTTGTCGATCAGTTGCCATAAGACGCTGCGGGTTTTTGGTGGAGTAGATTCCAGCAGATGGGCAATGCCCGCAGTGGGCAATGTCTTCATCATTTGCCGCACCTGATACAACGAACCGCTATCGATCGCCTGGCTCAGTTCCAGCATATGATCCTTGCTGAATTGTGCTTCCTTTACTTCAGGCATGATATGGGCTCGGCCAAGGGCGCTGGCGCAATGGAGCCAGACGGGTTATTGATAGGGTTATTCAGGAAATTGGGCAGCTTGCCATTAAGTGTGCGGGAAGCTGTTACTGGGTAAACAGACGTGATTCTACCGGTTTTTGCGTGACAAGAGAAATGTGGTGGTTCAATGATTAGCTGAACTGTAACAATGGAGCGAAGCGGTTTAGGAATTGCTGAAAGAGCGCGCCGGGTAAATGGGTTTTGTCACCTCCGCAGCTTGCACCCCTCTATCGTGAATCTTTATTGATTTCAATATCCCCCGACTATAGAGCCATTCAAGCTAAAGTCCCCTCGGTCGGAAGCCCTGGAAAACGGTCTTACTCGGTTAGTCGGTGCTGCGCTTTGATCGCTGCGGTCACAATACCCATTCACCGTGCGCTCGCAGTTCCCACTTAACATTTTTCTCTTTTCCTTTTTCGAAGCCACTGCATTCGTCGTTCATGCAATTTCGGGTTGCACTCCGGTTTGTCAGCGGAGACCACGTCAAAGGCGCAACGCCGAGCGAGGAAAAAGACCGCTTTACAGGGCTTTTTTCGCAGAGAGGGCAGCCCTAGTCTTGAAACAAAGAGGGCCGGCGCCAGTGGTTGGAGCGGACAAGCCGGAGTGCGACTCGAACCATTAGAAACCAAAATCAGAGCGGACAAGCCAGAGTTCAACTCGAAGTTAGCTAAGTCAGAATTAGGTGGAACGGAAGCAGTGGTGTAAGGGGCTTTGTAATTGATTCTAGACGAAACTCAGATATCAAGTGTGCTAGACAGACTCGCCGAAGCGATTGTTAACCAGTTCGCAAATAGCGGCGAGTGCCTTTTTCTCATCGCGGCCATCGACGATGATGCGGATTTCAGTGCCTTTGACGGCAGCCAGCATCATCAGTGCGAGGATGCTCTTGCCATCGACCAGTTTGTCACGGCCAACTTTGATATCGCAGGAAAAAGAAGCAGTGAGTTCAACCATTTTCAAGGCGGCGCGGGCATGCAAGCCGGCCTTGTTGATAATTACGACAGTCTCTTCAAGCATAAACCAATACCATGTTACTTGAGTTCACGGTGCCGAATCTGCACGTTTCTAATCGTCGAACTGAAATGATTGCCCAGCTTTTCACAAAGGTATACCGAGCGATGTTGGCCGCCAGTACACCCCAATGCGACCGTGATATAACTACGATTGTTGCTCTCGTAGTGTGGCAACCATTTTTGCAGGTAGTCGCGAATGTCAGCAAACATATCTGCCACATCTCTCTGTCGTTCGAGAAAGTCGACAACATCCGGATCGCGACCTGTTAGTGCGCGCAAGCTCGTATCCCAATATGGATTCGGCAAACAGCGCACATCGTAGACGATATCGGCATCGACGGGCACGCCATTCTTGTATCCAAAAGATTGGAACAGCAAGGCGAGTCCGGTTTCCAGGGTTTCTATCAGGCGATGCCTGATCAAGTCGCGCAATTCATGGAGGGACATATTGCTGGTGTCGATAGAGAGACTGGCCATCAACGCGATTGCCTCCAGCAGCTCCGACTCCTTCTCAATAGCCTCTTTCAGGCCGACCGTGTCAGTGCTAAGCGGATGTTTGCGACGACTTTCGCTGAAGCGTTTCAATAGCGTCTGGCTATTCGCATCAAGAAAGATGACTTCAGCGTGCAAGTCGTGCTGCTTGAGACCTTCGATGATCTCGGGTACTTGTTGCAGATCCGCTGAGCTGTTGCGAGCATCAATGCTCACCGCAACCTGGGAAATGCCCTTGGTGCCTGTATTAATGCGTTGGGCGAGGGCAGGCAATAAACTGGCAGGTAGATTATCGATGCAGTAGTAGCCACAATCTTCAAGCATATGCAGTACGGTACTTTTACCTGCTCCGGATCTGCCGCTGATGATAGTGAGTTTCATGTTGTCTTGTTTGTCTACGTTTCGATTGGTTTGGTTCAAGGGTATTGCGATGCGTTGTAACAAGAGACCGTGAATCTACTGGTTAATATGTGATAGCGATATTAAAGAGGTCTGCGTTGTCATTAGTATGTCGCAAGGTATAACAAAAGTCTTCATCGTTAAAAAGCGCTGCCAGACCTGCCAGTGTCTTTATGTGCTGGTCGTGCTGCTCTTCCGGCACGATGAGAACGAACAGGATGTCGACTGGTTTACCATCTATCGCATCGAAGTCTATGGGTTTGCTCAAGGTGATCAGCGTGCCCACAATGTCCTGACACATGGGTACCCGACAATGGGGAATTGCTATGCCGTTGCCCAGGCCAGTGCTGCCAAGTTGCTCACGGGCCATGAGTGCATTGAATATTTCATCCGGTTCTACCGAGCCTAGCTCCTTGGCGATGTATTGACTGATTTTGGTAAGGACACGTTTTCTGCTAACACCTTCAATGTTGCTATGGCAGCGTTCAGGTGTGAGAATTTCTTCCAGATGCATGATGAATGGGCTCTAAGCTTGTTGGGGGTGCTTGTGGGTTTAAGTTTAGTTGCGGTGCTATGTGATTATAGAATATGAAACCAGATTATTGCAGCAGCTTAAGTCAGGCGTTTGCGTTCATTTGAAGGCGCTATCGAAAGTGATTCCCGATACTTGGCAATGGTACGCCTGGCGACGTTGATGCCTTTTTCTTCGAGTAACTCGGCTATTTTAATATCACTCAGTGGTTTTCTGACATTTTCCGCAGCAACTAATTTCTTGATAATTGCCCGAATCGCGGTCGACGAGCACTCACCGCCACCGCTGGTGGAAACATGGCTTGAGAAGAAATACTTAAGCTCAAAGATTCCTTTCGGAGTATGCATGTATTTCTGGGTTGTAACTCGCGAAATAGTCGACTCGTGCATGCTCACTGCTTCAGCTATGTCGCGTAGCACCAGCGGCGTCATGGCTTCTTCGCCATATTCCAGAAAGCCTTTTTGATGTTCGACGATGCGAGTCGCCACTTTCATCAGGGTTTCGTTACGGCTCTGTAAACTCTTTAAGAACCAACGCGCCTCTTGTAGGTTGTCCCGCAGATAATTATTGCCATCGCTGGAATCAGCTCGCTTTACCAGAGAAGCGTAATTGCTATTAATACGAATTTTTGGTGCTGTTTCAGGGTTCAGTTCTACTTTCCAATTGCCGGTGTCCGGGTTTTTACTGACAATTACGTCGGGCACTACATAGCTGGTTGAAGGCGGCGCGATATTTGAACCCGGGCGCGGGTCGAGACTTTCAATTATAACAATCGCTTCCTGCAGGTCGGCTTCTTTTAGCCGTGTGCGACGCATTAGCTGTGCATAGTCCCTGTGCCCCAATAATACCAGGTGCTCGCTGATGATGAGTTTCGCGTTTCTAATCACGTGCGCTTGTGCAGGATCATTAAACTGATTTAGCTGAATCAGGAGACACTCTGCCAGATCACGGTAGCCCACCCCAACTGGATCAAACTGTTGAATGCGATGCAGCACCGCGAGAATTTCATCCAGTTCAATTCCCAGGTCTTCTGCAAAGCTGGAGTGAATGGATTCGACGTCCACGGTCAGCATGCCGTTCGTATCAATAGCATCAATAATCGCCATTGCCACAGCCCGGTCCAGCTCTGACATGGGTGTAAGATTCAGCTGCCAGTAAAGGTGGTCTTGCAAGGTTTCCTCGACGCTGTTGCGAGATTCAAAATCCATCGAATCAGATTCGAAAGAGCCGCCGGAATTTGCATAATTGGTCGGAAAATTGTCATCCCAGTTGTTGTCAACGGCATAGTCAGAGACTGACTGTTCGTCCCAGCTGGTTTCTTCGTTAGCCGCAGCAGGAGGCTGGGAATCGTCGGAATTGGCCGGTTGCTGTTCGCCGTTGGTGCTGGTGCTGTTTTGCGGTCGCAGGGTTTCTACTTCTTCGTTCGGCTCAGCCAGTTCCAGCATGGGATTCGACTCCAGCACCTGGTGAATTTCTTGCTGTAGATCGAGCGTAGAAAGCTGCAGCAGGCGAATCGCTTGCTGCAGCTGGGGAGTCATGGTCAATTGCTGGCCAAGCTTGAGCTGAAGCGAGAGTTTCATTGCATTAATTCTTGGATCGATAACACGGATGCGCCGCTTGTGTGGTTGTGTCTACTGCCGCAGTTTTTGAGCTGGGGGCGAGTATAGCAAGATTCATGCCTCTTTTGCATAGCTCTAAAGTTACGCTTGCTGCGTCGCTTCATGTCGTCGGCGATAATCTTGCCGGGGCATAGCCATTTTGGAAACGCGTGGTGGGGGTAGTTACGCAGCCGCTGTTAAATGCGGAACTGCTCGCCAAGATAGACTTCACGTACTTTGCTATTGCTGAGAATCGCATCTGCGTTGCCCTCGGCAATAATCTGGCCTTCGTTCACAATGTAGGCTTTCTCGCAAATCTCCAGTGTTTCCCGCACATTGTGATCGGTCAACAGGATGCCAATGTTGCGTGCCCGCAAATGGCGAATGATTTGCTTGATGTCGCTGACAGAAATTGGATCGACACCTGCAAACGGTTCATCCAGTAAAATGAATTTTGGATCTGTGGCGAGTGTGCGCGCAATTTCTGTGCGCCGGCGCTCACCTCCGGAAAGGCTCATGCCTTTATTGCGGCGGATATGCCCGATATGAAATTCGTCCAGTAAGGAGTCAAGCTTTATGCGTTTTTCAGCGCGGCTCAGATCCTTGCGTGTTTCCAGAATGGCGAGGATGTTGTCTTCCACGGATAGCGTGCGGAAGATGGATGAATCCTGTGGCAGATAGGCGAGACCATAGGCCGCGCGTTGGTGAATGGGCAAAGCAGTCAGCGCATCAGCCCCCAGTTTGATGCTGCCGCCATCAGCTTTCACCAGACCTACGATCATGTAGAAGCAGGTGGTCTTGCCAGCCCCATTGGGGCCAAGCAATCCAACAATTTCACCCTGGGCTACGCTGATAGACACATCCCGGACCACTGCGCGTCCGCCGTAGCTTTTGGCAAGATGTGTGGCAGTCAGCATAGGTAAGCGTCGACTCTAGTTGGACTGCGAATTGAAGACACCTTCGCAGGGTCCGGGTGCATCGCGAATAATATTCTGGTCTGCCAGATAAACGATAGATGCGCACTTCATGCTGGAGTCGGGCGTGGTGATGTTGGCGGTGCCAATCAGTTCGAGCAATGTCTGCCCGGTGGAATCTTCGGTATAGAGCAAGAGGGTTTCGCTCGTGCCTGTCACCACACCGCCGTTTTCGTCCAATTGCTGCTGATAACGCACCGGTGAGCCATGCACCGTTACCCGGATTAATTCGTTTGTTGTCGCCTTGTATTCGAAAATGGCTTCATCGCCATTTATTTGCAAGGTCCCCTGGGTAACACTGACATTTGTTTTCATTTCCAGAATGCGAATGTCTCCGCTCGTGCTCATGCTGGAGCCGCCGTCGGAACTGAACTGGATACCCTGGCGCTTGTCGGATTCGAGTCCATGGAGAACACCTGAATAGCAGATGCAGACACTGCCAAGGATTAAGAGAGACTTAATCGGGAGAATTTTCATAGGTGCCTCGAGTCTCTCGTTTAAAGAAAATTGCGTCCTGATTCAGGTCTGCGAACATTCCAGTAGACGTGAGTTGCATTGAATCTGTTACAACGGTGACGAGCCGATCGGTTTCCATGGTCTTGGTCTGTGGATTGAAATTTAAGTAGTCGGTTGTCAGCTGCATACGATTGCCGAGCTCATCAAGACTGTAAACTTCTATATCGCCTGACAATTCTATGGATTGAGTGGCAGCATCGGAAGCGCTGGAGCTGTCTGCATAAAGGGAAGAAATTCTGCCGGAATTGGCCACTATATTCCAGCGTGAATTGCCATCTTCATACAGACGAATATATGGCTTTTCAAGTTCGGTACTGTCATCGTTGAAATGCACTTGCCGCTCTGCCTGCAAGGTGTAGTTGATGGCGCCAGTATCATCAAACAGAACTGTGCTGATGCCCTCTGAATACGCATCATAGTCCAGCTGCAGTTTTGCCGATTCATCCGCGGACTGCTCGGTAAGCGTCTCAAAGGAATTAACGCCAAAATAGACGGCAATGGCGCAAATTCCAGCGATAAGAAACAGACTGAAGCGACGCATAAGGAAGCTCTTGTTTAACAATAAGCCAGCTTAGCACGATTGGCCATGAAGTGACTGGGTGAGAAATGTGTTTGGCAGCGGTTATTCGAGAAACGCTTCGTATGCGCCGTGTGCTTCAAGCAGAAAGTCGGTAATTTCCCGCACTGCACCTTGGCCTCCCGGGGCATCTGTGATGGCATGTACCACAGTTTTCACGCTGGCGTGACCAGCGGGTACGCTGAAGCTGAGTCCAACCGCTTGCAGTACCGGCCGGTCTGGCAAGTCATCACCGGCGTATGCAATTGCATGCAGCGGAAGCGCGCGCTCTTTGACGATTTCGTGCAGTACCTTGAGTTTGTCTTGCCGGCCTTGATACACCAGTTTGATGCCAAGATCGGCGCAACGCTTGCGTACAATTTCTGATTGTCGGCCAGTGATGATTCCTACATCAACACCGATGCTCATCAACATCTTGATGCCATGACCGTCCAGCGTGTGAAACGATTTAATTTCCTCTCCAGAATTGGAGAAATACAAGCGACCATCCGTGAGAACGCCATCAACATCAAGCAGCAGCAATTTGACACTGGCGGCCTGTGCTTTAATCGATTTGGCATCCTGGTTGAATTTCATAGGACAGGTTAAACCACGTTCGCGCGCAATAAATCGTGCATCTTCAGAATTCCTACCAGGTGGTCGTGGTCATCCTTGACGATTAGCACATATACATTGGTGTCTTGCATCAGTCTCGCGGCTTCGGCAGCAAGTGCCTGCGCCTGAATATACTTGTATTGTGAAGACATAACATCCTGTATCAGGGTGTTCTGAATATCGCGTCCAGCGTCGATGGTGCGGCGCAGGTCACCGTCGGTGAACACGCCAATAATTTCGTTACTTGCGTTTACTACCGTGGTTAGCCCGAAGCCTTTCTCACTCATGACCAATAAAGCTTGTATAAGTGTCGTGGCAGGAGTGACGCGGGGAATTTCACTCCCCCCATGCATAATGTCTTTGACCTTGACGAGCAAGCGTCGTCCCAGATTGCCCCCAGGGTGAGAGATTGCAAAATCATCCCGCGTGAAGCCCCTTGCCTCGAGCAAAGCCATCGCAAGTGCATCACCGAGTACCAGGGCCGCAGTGGTGCTGGAAGTAGGTGCAAGCCCAAGCGGGCAGGCCTCTTCGCTCACCTTTACGTTAAGACTAACAGTCGCCGCCTGCGCGAGTTCTGACTGCATATCGCCAGTCAGGCTTATGAGGGGGATTTGTTTCCGTTTTAGCACCGGCAGTAGCAGTGTGACTTCGCCAGTGCTGCCAGAATTTGAGATGGCAATGACGACGTCTTGCTGTGTAATCATGCCGATGTCGCCATGACTGGCTTCGCCAGGATGGACATACATCGCAGGTGTTCCTGTACTGGCCAAAGTTGCTGCGATCTTTTTACCGATGTGGCCTGATTTGCCCATGCCGGTGACGACCACTCTGCCTTTGCATGCCAAAATCAATTCACAAGCGGCAGCGAAATTTCCGTCAATTCTTCCACTGAGTTCAATGATCGCGTTTTTTTCGATTTCTATGGTGCGCAACGCGCTGGCTATTAGATCGGATTTAGAGCTCATGATTTTCGATGAATTTATTAGTGGTTGATGGATAGTTCAACTATATATGCCTACAAACATTATCCCAAACCAGACGCAATATACAGCAATGAATGCAGTGCCCGAGAAGCGACCAATCAGCTTTTTCTGTTTGCTGCAGCGCTAACATAGATGCGCAAGCACACAGGTAAATAGCATTACTGAAACGTAGTCAAGCTAGCGTGGTGCTCATATTAAGGGGATTTCACCCTCGCGCATTGTCGATGGCGAGTTTGGGATTGTCTTGCCGTGCAGCAACATCTGCAGAAAATATTTCGGGAGTCAAAGTGCCGAATGCGACAACGGCGAGCCCGATCATCAGGGGAGAGATCACTGCATTGCGAGCCAGAACTGATGCGCCGAACACTAAATTGTCCGCTCCCCGGGTCAGTCCAACGATTCCAAGGACGACAATTACTGTGTCGAGGAGCATATTTGAAGAGTTATTGATACCTGCATGACGCGATCAATTGGAAGTGGGTTTGGAGAGATTTGCAAGTAATAATTTATTGCGCGGGGCAATTCATGTAAACTCCGCAGCGTTTGGAATAGTTCATTCGGTATTCAGGTATTTGTGCATATTTTAGAGCAATATCTGCGTCCATTGAATCAGCACCGGGTCGCCTAAGCTGGGGATAAGCAGATGAATATATTGAAGAAATTTCTGTTAGTGGGAAGTATGCTGTGGTTACTGCCTGGATTGTTGCAAGCGCAACAGTTAACGGCCGTGGAAACTGCCGAAATCGGTGTGCAGACGTTGCTTGAGACTGTAGCTGAATCCAAGGCTTACTTCCTGACTGACCGCGACCGCTATTATGCCGATGTTGAGTCGGTGCTTACTTCATTTGTCGATTTTAATGCGGTTGCTGAAGTCGTAATGTCGCGGTTCGCTGAATCTGCCTCAGATGCGCAGAAGCAACGCTTCGCCGATATACTTAAAACTACGTTGACACGGTTCTATGGTGCCTCGCTCGTGTCCTATGAAGGGCAAGAATTGGTATTTCTGCCTGACAATGTACCAGCTGCGCCTGGCGACGATACTGTTGTTGGAATGGAATTGCGTGGCGGAGACAGTGCGTTACGCCTGCAGTATCAAATGTTTCTGAACAGTAATAATGAGTGGAAGCTGAAGAATATTAGCCTGGCCGGAATAAATCTTGGTCGCCAGTATTTCACCCAATTTTCTGCGTTGATGACGAAATACAACAACGACATTGAGCAGGTGCTGGATAACTGGCAATAACTTGGAGTAGTAGTTTGGAAGCGGATGAAATTAAGGCAATACTGGTGGCCGAGCTACCGGAATGTACGGTGACAGTAGAAGGCAGTGGGGGCAAATTTCTTGTATCTGCAGTCGGTGATGTTTTCGCTGGTTTGAATGCTGTCAAACGCCAGCAGACTATCTACAAAATTCTCAATCAGCACATTGCTAGTGGCGCGATTCACGCCGTGACTATGCGCTTGCAATCCGCGGCTGAGTCCAGGGCCAGCTGAATGGGATTTGATCGTTCAGTATCCGAGTCTGTTATTATTCAAAATCGATATTCAATACAGCCATAGCGCTGAGGCCCCCGAACATGGATAAATTATTAATCGAAGGCGGCGTCAGCCTGCGCGGAGAGATCCGCATAGCAGGAGCGAAGAACTCTGCCCTGCCAATTTTGGCTGCGACTTTGCTGACTCAAGAAACCGTACAAATCTGCAACCTGCCGCACTTGTTTGATATTACCACCATGATTGAGCTGTTAGGTTGTATGGGCGTGCAGCCTATCATCGACGAAAAACTTAATGTTGAGGTGAATAGCAGTTCGATAAAGCATTTCAGTGCACCTTACGAGTTGGTGAAAACCATGCGGGCCTCCATATTGGTGTTAGGACCGCTGCTAACCCGATTTGGCAGGGCAGAAGTGGCGCTGCCTGGCGGTTGTGCAATAGGTAGTCGGCCAGTCAATCTGCATATCAGCGCGTTACAGAAAATGGGTGCCGATATCGTGGTTGAAGATGGTTACATCAAGGCTTCAGTGAATGGCAGGCTCAAAGGCGCGCATATATTTATGGACCTGGTGACAGTCACTGGTACCGAGAACGTGATGATGGCTGCAACACTGGCAGACGGCCAAACCAAAATCGAAAACGCCGCGCGCGAACCTGAGGTAGTAGATCTGGCGAACTGTCTGGTAAAAATGGGCGCAGATATTTCCGGGCAAGGGACTGACACCCTTATCATCAATGGTGTAAACGAACTTAAGGGCTGCAGTTATTCGGTTATGCCCGACCGAATTGAAACCGGTACTTACCTGATTGCCGCCGCTGCAACTCGTGGACACATCAGGGTGAAGGACACGCGGCCGGATATTCTCGAATCTGTATTGATGAAACTTGAACAAGTTGGTGCCGAGATCAAGGTAGGGGAGAACTGGATCGAACTCAATATGCATGGAAAGCGCCCCAAGTCAGTATCCTTGCGTACCGCGCCTTATCCGGCTTTTCCAACGGATATGCAGGCGCAGTTTACAGCCCTCAATACAATTGCACTGGGAACCGGGTCAATAACTGAAACTGTTTTCGAAAACCGGTTCATGCATGTACATGAGATGAATCGTATGGGTGCTTCAATCAAGGTTGAAGGTAATACGGTTATTGTCGAAGGTGTAAAAGCATTGAAAGGGGCTCCGGTCATGGCTACTGACCTCAGGGCGTCAGCGAGTCTTATTATCGCAGGCCTGGTTTCTGACAATGTCACCACTGTTGATCGCATCTACCATATTGATCGTGGTTATGAGTGTATTGAAGAGAAGCTGCAGCTGCTGGGCGCAAGGATCCGGCGGATAGCTTCCTGATTTAATTTTATCGCATCTTTCTGATTTAACTCATTGAAGTCATTCAATAGAGACTAGGCAGTATGAATTCATCTCACCTGGTTATAGCACTGACAAAGGGTCGTATACTGGACGAAGTGCTGCCGCTCTTTGTGCAGGCTGGCATCGTGCCAGCGGAAGACATTTCCAAGAGCCGAAAATTGATTTTCGACACGAATATCAAGCATGTGAGGCTTATGGTAATCCGGGGATCTGATGTGCCTACCTATGTTGAGTTTGGCAGTGCTGACATGGGTGTGGTTGGAAAAGATCTTATACTTGAATATGGCAGCGAAGGATTTTACGAGCCATTGGATCTGAAAATAGCCAGGTGTCGCTTGATGACCGCTGAACCGGTGAATGCAATAGCCAGCAATGGGCGTTTGAAAGTGGCAACAAAGTTTACCAATATTGCCAAGCAGTATTTTGCTGAACAGGGCAAGCAAATAGATCTGATTAAACTCAATGGTGCGCTGGAGTTGGCGCCATCGATGGGCCTGGCTGATGCGATCGTCGATATCGTGGACACTGGTAATACTCTCCGCGCCAACGGTCTGGAGCCGCGGGAGCTAATCGCCGAGGTGAGTTCGCGCGTAATCGTGAACAAGGCGTCGATGAAGATAAAGAACAAGATAATTCGAGAGATACTCGGCAAATTGCGCAAGGCTGTAGACTCAAGCAATTGATGTGGCTGCAGTGTTAATACATGTTGATTCACTATGTCTGCAAATTAACTCATGACTGATTCGAAAATAACCATGCGACGGCTATCAAGCAGTGATGCAGATTTCAGCAAGAATCTGCACACGCTGCTGGATCGTGACATGTTGATTGCAGATGATGTAATGCATACAGTCTCGACAATTCTCCGTGATGTGCGTAAGCGGGGTGATCAGGCGGTCGTGGACTATACAAATAAATTTGATGGTCGCAACGCGTGTTCTATGGCCGACCTGATAGTGACTCGAGATCAAATGGAGACGGCACTGCAGAAATTGCCGGGATCGCAACGCGCTGCACTGACCCATGCTGCCGAGCGTATTCGCAGCTATCACGAGAAGCAGAAGCAGGTGTCATGGCAATACACTGAAGCAGATGGTTCTGTATACGGGCAAAAGGTGAGTCCTTTGCAACGTGTGGGTATTTATGTGCCCGGTGGCAAGGCCAACTACCCTTCGTCGGCGCTGATGCTGGCGATACCGGCACAAGTCGCCGGTGTTACTGAGATAGTAGCTACCGTGCCCACTGCCCATACTGGGAACAGTGGACTGGTATTCGCCGCAGCCGCGCTGGCTGGAGTAACTCGCTTATATACCATCGGTGGTGCCCAGGCTGTGGCTGCTATGGCCTATGGGACTGAATCCATTCCAAGAGTCGACAAGATTACCGGGCCTGGCAATATATATGTAACCGTTGCGAAGAAACTTGTGTTCGGCGAAGTGGGCATAGACATGATTGCGGGACCGTCTGAGCTGACAATTATTTGCGATGGAGATACGAATCCGGATTGGATAGCGATGGATTTGTTTTCGCAGGCTGAGCACGACGAGCAGGCGCAATCGATCCTGATTTCAGCAGACGCTGCGTTTCTTAACAAAGTTGAAGAAAGTATTCAAAAGTTGCTACCGACCATGGAGCGCAAGGCAATTATCAGTGCATCTTTGCGGAATCGCGGCATATTCATTCTTGTGAAGAATTTGCAGGAAGCAGCTGAAGTGAGCAATCAAATTGCTCCCGAACATCTGGAATTATCAGTGGCAGACCCAACTGCAATAGTTAACCAGATACACCATGCCGGAGCGATATTCCTGGGCCGCTATTCCGCAGAGGCGCTGGGAGATTATTGTGCAGGACCGAGTCATGTGTTGCCGACCTCAGGCACCGCGAGATTTTTCTCGGCGCTCGGAGTCTATGATTTCCAAAAACGCAGCTCAATAATCTATAGTTCTGCAGCGGGTGCTGCCGTTCTTGCAAAAACTGCTGCAGAGCTTGCGCGCAACGAAGGGCTGCAAGCGCATGCCTTGTCTGCTGAATATCGCTTGGGTGAGATAGCGGCAGCACTCAAAGATCAATAACTATCGCCTGACCAAATCCAAGAGTGGTCGGCAAGGTGATTGCTTGACCTTCGCGATACACCTCGATTAATACCGTTTCACCAGGTTTCTTATTTCTCACTTCCAACATAATATTCTGTGCGTCGATACCTGACACATTGCCTACTCTAGTGATGACATCGCCCGGTTTGATGCCGGCGCGCATAGCTGGACCGCCCTCATCAACTCGCTCTACCAACATACCGCGAATGTGATGCACACCGAAAAATACCTGACTCGATTCCGAATTTAACGCTTCTCCAGTTACCACTCCGAGGTATCCCGAATTTGCTTCGATCGCCTGCTCTACCATGTCGCGCAAGATGCCAATAGCGGAATCAGTCGGTGTTGCAAATCCGATGCCTTCTGAAGTTCCGGATTCCGAAATAATTGACGAATTAATTCCGACCATTCTCCCAAGGCTGTCAATGAGTGCACCACCGGAATTGCCTGGATTTATCGCGGCGTCAGTTTGGATGCTGGATATCAAGCCTTCGTCATTCCTGCTCAAAGCACTAACTATTCCCTGAGATACAGACTGCCCGATGTTTCTTGGATAACCAATCGCGAACACGATGTCACCTACTGCCAGATGCTGCGGGTCACTAGTCGGAATAGGGGGCAAGTTATCCATATTAATGTGTAACACTGCAAGATCGCTGGTTTCGTCCCAGGCTATGACAGTGGCAGGAGTCTTGCGACCATCATATAGAGTGACTTCTGTATCGAATGTGTCAAACAGGGTATCTACAACATGCAAATTGGTGAGTATGTAGCCGCGCGCATCGACTATGATCCCGGAGCCAAGACTCGGACGTTCTCCCAGGTACAGATTAAGCTGATCGTCTGCAGTTCGTTCCACCGATTCCACGTTGACGCGGGTGGCATTGATAGCTACCACGGACGGAGCTGCTTTTTTTATCGCTTCAGCATACGAGTCTGGAATGTCTTCTGCCACTGACGCCATCTGGTCGTTGCGCTCGAGTACCAATTGAATCTGCTGTAATTGCTGATACTGGAGATAGCCAATTCCTGCGAGAATGCCGCAGACTATCGGCCAGCTAACGACCTGCAGAATTGACTTGAAGCGGTTCATTCGAGATTTCCGGTATGTCCAAAACGCCCGACTTCGGAGAAAGCCATCGACGCACCAATATACTGCCTTGTGATTCAGGAATCCAAATAATTCAGGGTTTCACAGCAGCCTAGATTATTTTTTCCGCGCGCATCAGTTTGATCACGGCATTCACACATTGATCGACGCCAAGTGCTGCGGTGTCGAGCTCCAGGTGCACGAATTCAGGTGGGCTATAAAGGAACGATAGGCCCGGTATATCGGTGGAGTCTGAGCCTTCGGCCGCCGCATACAGACCACTGGGGTCGCGTTGAATGCACACTTCCAGAGGCGGATTTAAATAGATGATGTAGCAGTTATCCTTGCCAATAACACTTACTGCATGTTCCTGTGAGTCGCGATTTGGCGCCACAAATGACGCGACGCAAATCAAGCCGGAATCATTCAGGAAGCGTGCAATGTGTGCGCTGCGGCGCAAGTTTTCGGCGCGGCCTTCGGCGTCGTGGGGCAGATCCTTTGATATACCCAAGCGCATGGTCTTGCCGTCCAGTACAGTGCTGACACGTCCGTGGTCGAAAAGTTTGCGTTCGAGTCCGTGCGCCAGCGTGGATTTACCTGCGCCGGAAATACCGATAAACATAATTGTGGCTGGCTTCTGGCCATAGCGCGCAGCTCGTTCTTCTTTGGTAACGTGGATATTGCTTGCTGCAGGAATTTTGTCATGCCGCTGCTGTTCACAATCAATCATTCCCGCTGCAACGGTAACATTGCTGAGTTGATCGATAATGATAAAGCTTCCCATAGCGCGATTCTCGCTATAAGCGTCGAAGCACACTATCTGGTCAAGATTGACCTCAACCAGACCAATTCCGTTTAGTTCCAGACTGGGAGCCGGTAGTCTGGTCAGGGTATTCACATCAATTCGGTTGCGGATTGCCGCGATACGTCCGCCGACGATTTTGGTTCCAAGTTTGAAGTCGTAATGTTTTCCAGGCAATAAAGGATTCTCCGTCATCCATACAACGGTTGCATCGAAGTGATCGCGACATGTGGGTCCGTTATGGGAATGCGCAATTACATCGCCTCGACTGACATCGATTTCGTCTTCGAGCGTGAGTGTGACTGCCATTTCGGCGTGCGCAAGTTCCAATTCTTCATCAAAGGTCACGATGGACTTGATGCGACTGACCTTGTTGGAGGGGAGTGTGATTATTTCATCACCCTTGCGTACCACACCGGAGGCAACTGTGCCGCAAAATCCGCGGAAATTCAGATTGGGCCGATTTACATATTGCACGGGAAACCTGAAGTCGACGTAGTTGCGATCGGCTGCGATCTCCACCGTCTCCAGTATCGGCATCAGAGCGGCACCGTCGTACCAGGGCATGCTGGTGCTGGGGTTGACTACATTGTCACCGTTGAGTGCTGAGATTGGAATAAAATGAAAATCTGCGGACGCCAGGTTTTTGCTGAATTGAATATAATCTGCTTTGATCGAATCAAACGTTGATTGACTGAAGTCAACGAGGTCCATCTTATTGATGGCGACAATGAGGTGTTTAATGCCAAGAAGCGACGCGATAAAGCTGTGTCTGCGAGTCTGGGTTTGCACGCCGTGTCTGGCATCGATAAGAATAATGGCAAGGTCACAGGTAGACGCTCCTGTGGCCATGTTGCGAGTGTATTGTTCGTGGCCAGGGGTGTCGGCAATAATGAATTTTCGGCGGGACGTAGAAAAATACCTGTAAGCCACGTCAATTGTAATACCTTGTTCACGTTCAGCCTGCAGACCGTCGACAAGTAGTGCGAGGTCCAGTTTTCCTCCGGTGGTGCCAGATTTAACGCTGTCTGCTGTTATGGCGGCGAGTTGATCTTCATAAATCATTTTCGAGTCGTGCAGTAAGCGCCCTATTAGTGTGCTCTTGCCGTCATCTACACTGCCACACGTAAGCAAACGCAATAACTCTTTGCGTTCGTGTTGTGCCAGATAGGCATTGATATCTGTGCTGATTAAGTCCGACTGATGCGACATGCAATGAATTCTCTAACCACTAAGGAGTGGTTAATTTGCGCGATTGAATAATGCAACGCTTAAAAGTAGCCCTTGCGTTTCTTTTCTTCCATGGACCCGGATTTGTCAGAATCTATTAATCTGCCTTGACGTTCAGAGCTGGTGGTCAAAAGCATTTCCTGAATAATTTCCGGTAGAGTGGTGGCAGATGATTCCACTGCTCCAGTCAGCGGATAGCATCCAAGTGTTCTGAATCGAACCATCTTGGTTTCGATTTTTTGATTTTCAGCGATTGGCATTCTGCCATCATCTACCATTATATTGACACCATCGATCATGACAATCGGTCGTGGTTTTGCGAAATAGAGCGGTACGATATCTATGTTGTTCAGGTAGATGTATTGCCATACATCCAATTCAGTCCAGTTGGATAGCGGAAACACCCTGATGCTTTCACCCTTGTTAACCCGGCCATTGTAGATATTCCACAATTCGGGTCGTTGATTCTTCGGATCCCAGACATGATTCCTGTCTCGAAATGAAAACACGCGTTCTTTCGCGCGGGATTTCTCTTCGTCGCGGCGAGCACCGCCAAATGCCGCATCAAACTTGTGCTTGTTGAGGGCCTGCTTGAGCGCCTGGGTCTTCATCACATCTGTATGCTTCTCGCTGCCATGGGTGAATGGATTTACTCCTGCTTTCACACCTTCCTCATTGATATGGACAATCAGCTCCAGCCCGAGCTTTTCAATTTGCCGGTCGCGAAACTGGATCATTTCCCGAAACTTCCATGTGGTATCCACATGCATGAGTGGGAATGGTGGCTTGCCCGGATAAAACGCTTTCAGTGCCAGATGTAACATCACTGAAGAATCTTTCCCGATAGAATAGAGCATTACCGGCTTGTCAAATTCCGCTGCTACTTCACGAATAATATGTATGCTTTCCGCTTCGAGTTGTTTAAGGTGAGTCAGGCTGTATTCGGACATATAGGCTTATATAGTTCAGGTAAAATCTGGTTGGATTCAGGTTTTAGGAATGATTGGAAATAGGCGGGATTAATGCGTATGTGGAGCGGAGATATCTTCATCTGGCGCAGCTCGGGTCTTGTCGATACCAAAGTCTTCTGACAGTGCGCCTTTCTGCCCTGGCTTCTGCTTCGCTGCGTAATCCTTCGGAGGATTGAGACTTGCGACCGGGCCACTCTCATCGCCATCATTTTGGAATGCAGATTCTGAGCGCGCCGGTAGTAATTTGCTGGCTACATCGTTGCTGCATAATTCCTGCGCACCACTGGCCAGATGTTGATACACCTCTTTATAACTTTCAGTCATATGCTGGAAAAGCTCTGCCGTCATGCTGAAATGATCGCTCACATTATCGCGATAATTATTGTGTGTATCTTTCAAATCACGTATTTGGTTTTCCAGTTCCAGCACGCGCGCCGGGCTGGTGTTTAGCCTGCTGGCAAAAACCACGCCTATGATTATCCCTGCGACGAGACAGCCTATAGCGATTAACCAAATCATACTCTCGCAATCCTCGATTTCTGCAGCGTTGAACTGATCATTGTGTGATGTGAACCGAACGGGCGTAAGTATACCTCAGTTAGCCGTTTTAACTGTAAAAAGTTGAATTGTAATGCCGCATGTTCTGGCTGCTATAAGCTCTTGAGATGGTTTCGCAAGCGAAACATCCCTAGAATGCGCAGGCTTTAGATCTATAATTTCGGTCTGGTCCTTTACATGAATCCCCTTCAGCGATACCAATCTGATCTAGACGCTGGCTTGATCACAGCCGATCCGGCGCAATTGGAAATAGTCAAACAACTGCAGTTGCTCTTTGCCAGATTGCGACCGCCCCATGCGCTGCCACGCAGTATATGGGGTCGCTTGGCGGACAGGTTTTACCGCAGACCATCACAAAAATCTGCAGTTGCAAAGGGTATATATCTCTGGGGAGGAGTTGGTAGAGGCAAAACCTATTTAATGGATATTCTGTGTGATTGCCTGTCTCCTGAAATACGCCTGCGAACGCATTTCCATCGCTTCATGCAGGATGTGCATACCGAATTGCGGAAGTTGCAAGGACAATCGAACCCTTTGGAGCAGGTTGCTGAGAATTTATCCGCACGCTACAGAGTCGTTTGCTTTGACGAATTCTTCGTACTTGATATAGCTGACGCAATGATCCTGGCGGGCCTGCTGGAGGCTCTATTCCGTCGGGGTGTGATACTGGTGACAACTTCCAATATTGCCCCAGCTGACTTGTATGAAAATGGGTTGCAAAGGGCACGATTCCTGCCAGCGATCGCCTTGCTCAAAGAGCACACGCAAGTGCTGCAAATCGCCGCTGGCGATGACTATCGATTGCGAACCTTGAGTAAGGCCACCCTCTATTATTATCCATGCGAGGCTTCGAACGAGACGCAATTGGTCGCGAGTTTTCGACGCCTTGCTCCAGATCAGACTACTGTTCGGGAAAACCATGATATCGAGATTCTCAATCGCAAATTGCGTACGCGACTCTGCGGTGATGACGTCGTGTGGTTTCAATTTTCCGAACTCTGTGACGGTCCGCGCAGCGCCTATGACTATGTCGAAATCGCAAAACTATTCCATGCCCTGTTCTTGAGTGCGGTGCCCCAGCTTTCGGACCAGCAAAGCGAGCAGGTGCGACGCTTCATCATGCTCGTGGATGTACTCTATGATCGTCGGGTAAAGTTGATTATTGCTGCAGCAGTGCCATTACCAGATCTATATAAAGGCGCGCTTCTGGCGTTTGAATTTGAACGCACTCGCTCGCGGCTCATCGAGATGCAATCCTATGAGTATCTGGGTTATGAGCATCGAGCCTGAAGCATGCCCAGCGTGTCATGGATACTTCTGGGTAGGCTGAGGTATTCTCCGAATTTACAGCGGGTTACCGCTTGCCTCGTGCCTCAAGCAGCCGAACTACGCCACCTCAAGTGTTGCGGGAATACAGAAAATTGTAGAAATGTGGCTTGAATGTTAGGTTTTGCTTCGGTAGTATTCGCGCTCCCTAAGTAAAGCCCAAAATACGACCAATGAAGACATATAGTGCCAAACCAAACGAAGTAAGCCAGCACTGGTTGCTGATTGATGCAGAAGGACTCATCTTGGGCCGCATGGCGACTGCTATTGCAGCTCGACTACGCGGAAAGCATAAGGCCGAATATACGCCTCACGTAGATACCGGGGACTATATCGTCGTTATCAATGCAGACAAGGTCAAAGTTACTGGCAAAAAGACGACTGACAAGATGTACTACTCTCACTCCGCGTTTCCAGGTGGACTGAAAACTATATCTTTCGAGAAATTGCTGGATAAAGCGCCGGAAAAAGTCATTCAGCTGGCTGTTAAAGGTATGCTGCCCAGAACTCCATTGGGACGCGCAATGTTCAGAAAGCTTAAGATTTATGCGGGAACTGACCACCCACACAGTGCGCAGCAACCGGTAAAAATTCAATTATAGAAGAGGTTTGCTTAGTTCAATGGCAACGAATCAATACTATGGCACTGGCCGCCGCAAAACATCCACCGCCAGAGTCTACCTGACCAGCGGTAGCGGCAATATCACGATTAATAGCCGCACATTGGACGGTTATTTCGGACGCGAAGTGGCGCGCATGATCGTCAAGCAGCCTCTGGAGCTTGTCGATATGGTCACTAAATTCGACGTAAATGTATCAGTGCGTGGTGGTGGTAGTTTCGGTCAGGCGGGAGCCATTCGGCACGGAATTACACGAGCGTTAATGGATTATGACATCGAGTTGAAACCGACTCTGCGTAAAGCTGGTTTCGTAACCCGCGACGCACGTGAAGTGGAGCGCAAGAAAGTGGGTCTGCGTAAAGCTCGCAAGAGACCACAGTTCTCCAAACGTTAAGCTGGTTTTGCAGCGCAAAGAAACGCCGCCCCATTTCAGGAGTGTGGCGTTTTTTTTGTCTGGAAAATTTAATATTTTCTATTGCTATCAATAAGATACAGCACATTTGAGGTCTGTTGAGACTTGATAAAAAGTGCGAAATTGACTACTATTCACGCGTTTTGCTGACCTACTTCAGGATTATTCACCCCAATCCACATATTTTCAGCAATTCCCGCCAAAGGGTGGTCTTTGCAATTGCAATTAGCGAGCTCTCAAGGAGAAAAAAGCGGTGACTGACGACAGTGCGAATGCTGGCCGTAGACGGTTTCTAGTGGGTTCAACTTCGGTGGTTGGCGTGGCCGGAGTGATCGGGGCAGCTGTCCCATTCGTTGGCTCCTGGAGCCCGAGCGCTAAGGCGCGTGCAGCCGGTGCGCCGGTACGGATCGATATCAGTCTTTTACAAGATGGAGAGATATTGGGCCCTATACCTGCCTGGAGGGGACGCCCCATTTTTATCGTCAAACGCAATACTGAGGCGTTGACTGCGCTTAATGAAGATCCTGCGCGACTTACCGATCCTGACTCCGAAGAGCCGGAGCAACCGGCTTATGCGCAAAATGAATATCGTTCACGACGACCTGAAATTCTGGTGTTGGTTGGTTTGTGCCCGCATCTGTTTTGCTCCCCAACCCCACATATTGAATTACGTCCGCAGCCATTCGATGCCGAATGGCGTGGTGGATTCTTCTGTCCGTGCCATGGTTCGCGCTTTGATCTGGCTGGGCGCGTTTATAGTGGTTCTCCTTCTTCCCGCAACATGCAGGTTCCGCCGCACGCCTTTGAGACGGACGATGTGTTGGTGATAGGCATTGATGAGGAGACTGCTGCATGAGCGATCTGGAAACTGGTATGAAAAATAGCGGGCAGTCTGCAAATATTTTGATTCGTGGTCTGGTCGGTCTGCGAGACTGGACTGACGCCCGGCTGCCAATCGTGTCGGCTTGGGAAAAGCATATGAGCAAGTACTATGCGCCCAAGAATTTCAATTTCTGGTATTTCTTTGGCGTACTTTCTCTGTTTGTACTGGTATTGCAACTGATAACCGGTATCTGGTTGACGATGCATTACACCGCCAGTGCCGAAGATGCATTCGCCTCTGTGGAATACATCATGCGTGATGTGGAATGGGGCTGGTTGCTGCGGTATCTCCATTCAACTGGTGCGTCGGCATTCTTCTTTGTCGTATATCTCCATATGTTTCGCGGTTTGATGTACGGTTCCTACCAGAAGCCAAGGGAATTGATCTGGGTTTTTGGCATGGCGATTTACTTGATCCTGGTGATGGAAGGCTTTATGGGCTATGTATTGCCCTGGGGCCAGATGTCTTACTGGGGCGCCAACGTGATCGTGTCGCTGGTAGGCGCGATTCCAATTATCGGTGAAGATTTATTGGTGTGGGTGCGCGGCGATTACCTGATCTCTGGTGCGACACTGAATCGATTCTTCGCATTGCACGTAGTCGCCATGCCGATAGTGCTAATGGCACTTGTGGTGCTGCATATTCTGGCATTGCATGAAGTTGGCTCGAATAATCCAGACGGTATCGAGATCAAGAAGAACAAGGGTCCTGATGGCGTGCCTCTCGATGGCGTGCCATTCCATCCTTACTACACGATGTATCAGGATCTCGGTGGCGTCGTTTTGTTCTTGTTCGTATTTTGTGCCATCGTTTTCTTCGCGCCGGAAATGGGCGGCTATTTTCTGGAAGTGGCAAATTTCCAGGAAGCCAATCCATTAAAGACTCCTGAGCACGTGCCTCCAGTTTGGTACTACACGCCGTTCTACTCGATGCTACGAGCTGTGACCTATCCCTTGTTTGGTATTGATGCCAAATTTTGGGGATTGATTGTGATGTTTGGTGCCATCGCCATTTTGTTTGTATTGCCGTGGCTGGACAAGAGTCCGGTGCGTTCCATGCGTTATAAGGGTTGGTACAGTCGCATCGCGCTGCTGTTATTCCTGATGAGCTTCTTGATACTTGGTGTACTGGGTACTCAGGCAGTCAGCACAGCGAAGACCCTGCTCGCGCAAGTCATGACTGTCGTGTACTTCGGTTATTTTTTCGCGATGCCCTGGTATACGCGCAAGGAGAGTACATTTCCTGTACCTGAACGAGTCACTGGCCGCTGGATCAGTATTCCGCAAATGATTGGCACGATAGTGCTGTTGACCTTGCTGGTAGTGATTCCGCTCATGTTATCGAATAGTGCCGAAGCCGCTGAAGCAAGCAATGTGCATCTGGATGAGGTCGAAACAAATTTTGAAGATAAGGAATCGCTGCAACGCGGCTTCAAATACTACATGAACTATTGCGTTAGCTGTCATGCGCTCGGATATGCCCGTTATGAGCGCACTGCAATGGACCTGGAAATCCCGACAGATCTGGTTATGGAGAATCTCGTATTTGATGATTCAGCCATAGGCGATTTGATTGTAAATTCCATGTCTGAGGACGATGCGAAGCAATGGTTTCGTGCAGTGCCACCTGACCTGACTTTAATTGGACGCGTCCGCCAACCAGAATGGCTCTACACGTACCTGCGTTCTTTCTACAGTGATGCGACTCGTCCCTTGGGCACCAACAATTCAGTTTTTGCCAACGTTGGTATGCCAAACGTTCTCTACGAACTGCAGGGCGATCAGGTGTGTGATGACCATGGCACGAACGACCCGACCAAGTGTGAACTTACGCATGTCGCTGGTACGGGTTCCATGGCTCCGGCTGAGTTCGACAGCGCCATGGGCGATCTGGTGAATTTTCTGTATTACGTTGGTGAGCCAGGACGTTCCACGCGACAAGCGCTGGGTATTTGGGTGTTACTGTTTCTGGGCGTTCTGTATGTGCTGGTGGCATTGATGGGACGGGAATTCTCGAAGGACTATCATTAAAAGTTTTTGAACTATGCGCACATTAATTACGAATAAAAACCGGGGAATAGATATGGGTGTTGTCGCAAAGAGATCGTCTATGACGTTCTATTCCGACGGCAGTAGTCATTACAGCCATCGAGTTCGAATAGTTTTGGCAGAGAAAGGTGTAACCGTTGAGACTATAGATGTCGATCCGGGTGAGTTGCCCGATGATCTCGCCATGCTAAATCCATACAATAACTTGCCGACGCTCGTAGACCGGGATTTGGTATTGTATGAAGCGGATATCATGATGGAATACCTCGACGAGCGTTTTCCTCACCCGCCATTGTTTCCAGTGTACCCAGTAGCGCGAGCGCAGAGCCGCCTTTGGATTTATCGTATACGCAAGGATTGGTGTGGCCTGGTTGACAAGATCATGGATGGAACTGGCACTCCCTCGCAACTGGATAAGGCGCGCAAGGAATTGCGAGAAAGCCTGATTTCAATCGCGCCTATCTTCGGTGAAAAACCTTATTTCATGAGTGATGAATTTACCATTGTTGACTGCTGTGTCACGCCCATATTATGGCGCCTGCCAGCGATGGGAATTGACTTGCCTAAAAACAAAACAACCAAACCTTTGCTTGAGTACAAAGAGCGCCTGTTCGAAAGAGACTCAGTACGCGCGAGCCTCTCAGAACAAGAAAAGGAAATGGTTTGATCTGAATTTGGTACTATTAACTATGTGTTGTTAGCTCTGCGTCTGTTGTTAACCCCGCAGCTGCTGTTAATCCCACAATTATAGAGGAGGCTTTCATTATGAGCATGAGCTCAAGTCGCCCCTATTTGGTGAGAGCACTCTATGAATGGATTCTGGAGAACGATTGCACTCCCTACATACTCGTTAACGCTTTCCTCAATGGCGTCGAAGTGCCTCAGGAACATGTTAAGGATGGGCAGATCATTCTTAACATTTCTCCTTCAGCTGTTCAAAATCTCATAGTGCACAACCATGCGATCGAATTCGATGGTCGTTTCGCGGGAATTCCAAAGCGAGTGCTGGTGCCGATTGCGGCAGTGATGGGAGTCTATGCGAAAGAAAATGGGCAAGGCATGATCTTTGATGCCGAGGGTAGTCTGCCTAAGCCGCCCAGCCCTACTGGAAGTGATACCCCAACAGCCAGCGAGCGCACTGAAAAACAGCCGCTGAGCTTCAAGAAAAAACCATCACTGCGTGTAGTTAAATAATTATTAGTTAATATATTCGAAAACTTTTACCACACGATTAACGCCCGAAACGTTGCGTACCAGGTTTGCGGCGCGCTCACCGTCTTCTTGGCTAATTAATCCCATCAGATAAAGAGCGCCGTTTTCCACAACCACATTTATCTGTGCAGAAGGAACATCATTGCTCGTCATCAGCATAGTGCGTGCTTTCGTGCCTATCCAAGCATCGCTGCTGCGGGTGGCAAAGCCGGCATTGCTCGATACATTGAGTTCATTGTGTATGCGTTTGATCTTGGTACTCGCCTGACTCGCTATGACGGTGGCTCTGGCTTTTAATTCCTCCGTGGCAATCTGACCTGCCAGCAAAACCACGCCGTTATAGCTGACTACTTGCAGTCTGGAGTCTCTGAAGAATGGATCCTGTGATTTCAGATTGACCAATATCTTCGTTTCGATAGCCTGATCTTCCACGACGGCACCTGCTGTGCGTTCAGTCGGGTCTTCCTGCATACCAGTCTCCGGTGTGGTTTGCACCAGAATAGTGGTGCAGGATGCAAGAGTCAGTGCCGCGATAAACAAGTAAAGTTTGTACATAGTCATGGATTAATTTCCTCCAAATAATTTAGTGTCGATAAAATCGCAAAGGCAATGAATGGCGACGAGATGCACTTCCTGAACGCGAGCGGTTCGGTCTGAAGGCACGCGAATCTCAAAGTCAGTGTCAGCCAGAATACCAGCCATTTCGCCGCCGCCACGACCAGTGAGTGCAATTACCACCATGTTGCGCTCATGCGCGGCATTAATCGCTCGAATCACATTCGCTGAATTGCCACTGGTTGAAATGGCCAGTAGCACATCACCAGCCTGACCCAGCGCCATAACCTGCTTTGAAAAGATTTCGTTGTAGTTATAATCATTGGCAATCGCCGTAATTGTCGAGCTATCAGTGGACAGGGCGATCGCAGGCAAACCTGGACGCTCCTGTTCAAAGCGATTTAGGAGTTCAGCAGAAAAATGTTGTGCGTCTCCAGCTGAGCCACCATTGCCGCAGCTCAGGATCTTGCCATTGTCCAGCAGACATCGCACCAGAGCTTCACCTGCCAAATGTATTGGCGCGCCCAATTGCCCCTGAGCCAGTTGCTTGACTTCGATGCTCTCTTGAAAATGAGCGTTTATTCGATCGAGTAAATCCATTAATTCCAATTCTCGTGCGTAAGTTGACCATAATCCTGAGCGTATTGATTTATATCGGCCATCGGGACTGGATCATTTGCAAATGAATTAGAGTATTTTAATGTCCTTGCGGCATTACCTGTCCTTTATCAGAGACTCCGCATCGGGCAAAAAAGTTTCACTGGAATGCGTTGCGAATCCATTCAAATTGCAATAATCCGGCGCTGGCTCCATTGCTAACGCCAACCACATCGAAGCGACAGGCAAAGTGCGTAAATTTGGGATGTGTAGCCAGAAAATGTGCGGCGGCCAGTCGAATCTTTCTTTGTTTGTGATACGTCACTGATGCTATTGCGCCACCATATCTTTCCTGGCTGCGGAAGCGGATCTCCAGGAATACGAGAAATTGACCGGATTCAATCATGATCAGGTCAATTTCCCCTTGTCTGCACGAGTAGTTGCGTACGGTCAGCACCAATCCTTGTTGTTGCAGATGCTGGCAAACGCGCACTTCTTGCTTGAAGCCAAACTGCCGTGAGTTTATGTCTGCGGAATGTTTGAGTGACATGACATCCTTGTCATAAGCCAGATTGGAGAGTCTAGTCGGATGCCTCTGGATTGGTACTGAACAGTGTTACCAGGCCGTCAATAAAGGTTGCCACTGCAAGCTCTCTGCGGATGCGTCGGTTCGCTGTCATGGTCAGATTCCCGGTTGTGCCTTGCAATTCGTCGAGTTGACGCATTTCCAATTGTCGCAATAAGGGGTAGAGCCGAAAGCTGTCTACGCCCATTGCGCGCAGGCGCTGTAGTGGACCCTGCACCTGACGCAGGTTGGCGACCATTGCTTCCTTAAGGGGATCGGTTGAGTTCAATACCCACGGCGCATCGGTAAAGATGATGCCATCGAGGTCGCGGTTCGCGCTGCGATTTTCCTGCCCATCGTAAATGGCAGGTAAGGCGAATACAGGAACGTTTTCGGCGAAATAAAATGCCAGCGTAGGTTTTATCTGGCGACCCTGACGCGGATTCGCGATCAAGAAAATGAAGTCAATATCTGCGCGGCGTCTGGGAGTGAAAGCCAAACTCGACCGCGGCAATAAATCCAGCAAGCGATCGGCACGTGCTTCGCTTCTATCAATAGCCAGCAGGCGTTTCACGAGTGGGGCGTAGTCGCTGTCGCCACTGAAGCTGACTTCTGTCACCACCTGCCCACCTTGCTCTCGCCAGATATCGGCGAAAATGCCTCGCAGTCGCAGATAATCATCGGTTTGCGGAGTGACGATAGCTGCATTGCGGTAACCGGACAGCCAGGCTAGCTTTGCTGCCTGCGCCATCTCATCTTCCGGCGCCAGTCCAAACTGATACAAATTGTCTGGACCGGCATCGAGGCGGTCCGCGTAGTTCAATGCGAGCGTTGGCACTGGTAAATCAGGCATGTCCTGCAACTGGTTTACCAGCGCTTTGTCGAGAGGGCCGATGATCAAATCTGCGCCGCCGGCAACGGCTTCATCGTATATTGCAGAGATGTTCCTGACATTACTGGTATCAAACACAGCAATCAGCGGGACCTCACTGGACACTGCCAGAGCCTGATAGTAAGCGCTAAGAAAGCCTTCCTGAATAGCGTTGCCGGCAGGCGTTTGCAAAGGCAGTAACAGCGCCAGGCGCTTTGGCCGCTGCTCCCAGATTATTTGTAATTCTGCCAAAGGAGATGGCAGTAATTCGGTTGCCGGATGTCGGTTCCACACCCTGCTCCATTGGTCGATCGCGTCGATCTGAGCCTTGATATTGAATTGCTCGCGCTTGGCTATCTGGGCAAGCTCAATCCAGCCGCGAGATTCATAACTTTCAACATTGAGTGAGAATTCGACTAACTGCTCCTCGCCAAGCGGTTCAAGGCTTTCCCAGATGGCGTCGTTGAGCGCCTGTGTGCGCAGCTCAGGAGAATTTGTGCCTGCTTCCACAAATGCGGCAAAGGCCTCGCTAATTTGTCCGGTTTGCATGTAGCTGGTCGCAATCGTGGAGTAGTAACGGTACTGCAGTGCATCAGTCTGCAATTCGACATTTCGTACCAGCTGACTGGTTAGTAGATTGACTGCTGCAGCAGGTCGTTGTTGTAGCAAGGCCATATCAGCCTGCGCGAGGACGTAGCGCAGTTGTAATGTTGCCGAGAGTAATCGAGGGTTTTCAATGCGGGCGAGGGCCAGACCAACCCGGTCAACTGCTTCGGCGGCAAGCAATTCCTCAGCGGCCGTGAGTATTAATGCCGCAGCTTCGTTACCCTCCAGCCGACTGGCTGCGTTTAATAGCTCATCAACTGACTCTGCGGTAGACTCAACGCCGGACGTCCGCTCGTAGCTGGGATTGCTGCCCGAGTTGCTGCCACAGGCAGACAACAGCAGCATTAACGCCAAAGCTACCGGGTAAAATGATCGATTGAGCAATAGCTGCATGTGAATTGGTTACTGCGTGAGGCAGGTTCGAAGCAAGAAGCAAAAGACTAATACAGTTATATGGGTTCGGCAATTTTTAAAAGTTGATAATGTAAGCAGTTCATGTGAATTCAGCATAGCCGAGAAGTTTTTGGCATGCAAAATTTGCCAGCAATTTGTGTTAACCGTCTATTTGTGTAAACCGTCTAAGGGCAGTCAGGAAGCGTTCGCCATTATGTCTCACTCGGGTACGCTTTATGTTGTTGCCACACCAATAGGCAATCTGGATGACATTACCTTGCGGGCAATCGAGACCTTGCAGCAAGTTGATCTAATAGCCGCTGAAGATACGCGCCACAGCAAAGTATTATTGCAACGCCTGCAAATTAATACGCCCATGGTCTCGCACCATGATTTCAGCAGTGAGCAGGCGATCAAGCAAATCATTGATGAGTTGCAGCAGGGTAAATCTATTGCTTTGATTTCAGACGCTGGTACTCCACTTATTTCAGATCCAGGCTACCGGCTGGTTAGCCTAGCGCGAGAGCAAACCATCGCCGTAATTCCGATTCCTGGTCCTAGTGCTATCACTGCTGCGCTCAGCGTTGCCGGACTGCCGACTGATCGCTTCGCGTTCGAAGGATTTTTGCCGAGCAAGTCGGCTGCACGCTTGGCGCGCTTGCATGAATTGCGCTTCGATACTCGCAGTCTGATTTTTTACGAGTCCACGCATCGCATCGTGTCCAGTATTGACGATATGCAAACAGAATTTGGCCCTCAGCGCCTGCTGTTTGTAGGGAGAGAATTAACCAAGAAATTTGAAACGCATTTCAATGGAACCGTCAGCGATTGTCTGGTTTGGTTGCAGAGTGATGGGAATCAGCAAAAGGGTGAATTCGTAATTATTGTGGCAGGATCGGAAGTGGCTTCGGCGCAACAGCAGCTGCAGCAAGACGCATTGCATTTGGTAGCACGCCTGCGCGAGCATTTGCCAATGAAGACAGCGGTCGCACTTGCCAGTGAACTGACAGGAGCAAAGAAGAACGCGCTGTATCAGTTGGCGTTAGATCAAGAGCGTAAATAAACTTGGGAATGTAGTGTTTGTGGTTGAGTTGGCGCTGCAACTACATTAGTCTGCGCGCGAGTCAGCCGGGCAATTGCTGTTTGAAGCTCTTTACTTATCGGTTTTCGATAGGCGAGGAATCAGATAGAGGAAAGTCCGGGCTCCATAGAGCAGGGTGCCAGGTAACGCCTGGGGGGCGCAAGCCTACGGCTAGTGCAACAGAAAGCAAACCGCCCGGTTACTTCGGTAATCAGGTAAGGGTGAAAAGGTGCGGTAAGAGCGCACCGCGCGACTGGTAACAGTTCGTGGCTAGGTAAACCCCACCCGGAGCAAGGCCAAATAGGAATCCGTTAATGCTGCTCGCATTGGATTCGGGTAGGCCGCTACAAACCTGTGGTGACGCAGGTTGCAGATGAATGATTGTCCTCGACAGAACCCGGCTTACAGGCTGGCTCACTTTTTTCCCCACGCTTTGATGTTTTTCGGAGCGCGAGCGCAGAGTTTCCGTGCTTCCATTCCCCGTATTCTTAAGAAATTACTTTAATTAGTTTAATTATCTAATTGTTCTTGTTGGAATCGCCAATTTTGATCTATTACAAGTTCGCGTCAGTACCTGACTTTTAGCGGCAAGTTCCTGAATTTTCTTGAAAAGGATCACGTAAATAGTACTTGCAAGGGCCTGTTTGTCTCCTTATAGTGTCACTTTGTGGCAAAAAGTGGATTATATTGTTGTTTTGTGGAGTGAAGTGGACTTCGCTTCCTCGATAACAGATCCAATAAAGGCGGGGACGACAAGTGTTTCGCGGCATCAATACTATAAATCTGGATGCGAAAGGGCGTTTGGCTATGCCGGCGCGTTATCGCGAGCAACTAGCGCAGCATGGCAACGGCGCGCTGGTGGTTACTATTGATACCAATCACCGCTGTTTGCTGCTCTATCCCAACGCCGAATGGGAGCAGATTGAACGTCAAATTGAATCCCTCTCCAGCTTCGACCCCATGTCCCAGCGCGTCAAACATTTGTTGATCGGTCACGCCAATGATCTCGAAATGGATGGCAGCGGCCGTATCCTGCTGCCACAAGAACTGCGTCAGTATGCCCACCTGGAAAAACACGTTTGTTTGATCGGGCAGGGCAAGAAACTGGAAATCTGGGATCAAGGTAACTGGAATGAACAGCGTGAGCATTGGCTGACAGAGTCATCTACGTCCGCGGAACTGCCCGAAAAATTACGGGCATTGGCGCTATAAAATGGGTATGTCTATGGCTACAAGAGCAGTGCAGGAGACCGTGTTAGCACACGAGTCGGTGTTGCTGCATGCAGCCGTCGATGCGCTCGCTATCCAGAAGAATGGAATTTATGTCGATGCCACTTTCGGACGCGGAGGGCACAGTCGCGCAATCCTCTCCGAGCTTGGTCCGCAGGGCAGATTGATAGCGATGGATCAGGATCCGGAAGCTATCGTAGCCGGCGCTGATGCACAGAAACACGATTCGCGACTGCAAGTAAGCCATTCTGCGTTCAGTCGCATCGCAGCTGTGGTCGAAGCCCAAGGCTGCCAAGGCTTAGTGAATGGCATTCTGTTTGATCTTGGGGTGTCCTCACCGCAGCTGGATAACGCCGAGCGCGGATTCAGTTTCATGCGGGATGGCCCGTTGGACATGCGCATGAATCCAGGCAAGGGTTTAAGCGCGGCGCAATGGATCAATCTCGCCAAAGAAACGGACATTGCCGATGTACTTTACAAGTTTGGCGAAGAAAGACATTCGCGGCGCATGGCTCGTCGAATAGTCGAATTCAGGAAAGATAACCTGATTTACACCACGAACCAGCTGGCAGAGCTGGTTAAAGAAGCGAACCCTGCCTGGGAGCGGGATAAACATCCTGCTACTCGGGCATTTCAGGCGATTCGCATTCATGTGAACAAGGAATTTGACGAGTTAGAGGCGGGATTACGGCAGGCATTGGATGTACTCGCAGTCGGCGGTCGACTCGTAGTGATAAGTTTTCACTCGTTGGAGGACCGTATAGTCAAGAGATTCATAGCGATTCAGACTAAGGGAGATAATTTTCCGCGTGATCTGCCTATACAGCAGTCGCAACTGCGTCCGCGCTTGCGAGCAATCGGTAAGGCAGTAAAGCCAGATGGCGCAGAAATAGAGCACAACCCTCGCGCCAGAAGTGCGGTCATGCGAATCGCGGAAAAAATTGCCTAAAACAAACATACGCCATGCGGTGCCAACAACATGAAAACAGGCAGCAATCAGAGTAAACCCATGCGCGCGCCCAAGCCACCGCCTTCGGTGCTGGAATGGGTAGGTATCTTGCGACCACAATCCTTGCTTCTTTATATAGCACTATTGTGTGTGCTGATAAGCGGTCTCGCTGTCGTGCGCACCACTCATGTCAATCGTATTGCCTTCAACGAGTTGCAGGAATTAAGGGAAGCAGCGAACCAGTTTGATGTTATGTGGGGTCAGCTACTGCTGGAGCAGAGCACTTTTGGTGTTGAAGGCAGAATTGAACAGAAGGCGCAGGAGCTGCTTAAAATGCAAATACCCGAAATCTCCAGCATTGTGATGGTGCACAATGACTGAATCCCGCGTCAGAAACTTTGCACAACAATGGCGCTTGTACCTCGTATTATTAGTCATGCTGCTGTGTCTCGTGGCGATCGGTTGGAAGGTGAGCGCGTTGCACATCATGGAGCGCGATTTCCTGCAAGGTCAGGGTGACGCCCGCGCCATTCGCGAGGTGCCTCTGGTTGCGAACCGCGGCCTGATTACTGACCGCAACGGTGAGCCACTGGCGGTAAGCACGCCGGTGAAGTCTATCTGGATCAATCCCAAGCAGGTGGCTGGTAACCGCGCCACAATAAATGTGTTGGCTGAAGAGCTGGATCTGAATGCGGAGGTGCTGGCAGTCAACATTGAAAAAAATGCAGGCAAGGAATTTCTCTATATCAAGCGCCGATTGCCTCCCGCTGATGCCGACAGGTTGCTCGCACACAAGCTGGATGGTGTGTATGAGCAACTGGAGTACCAGCGTTTCTACCCACAGGGAGAAGTTGCGGCGCATTTGATCGGCACCAGTGATGTCGATGACATCGGACAGGAAGGGCTGGAACTTACCTACGATCATTGGCTGCGCGGAATTCCCGGCAAGCGTCAAGTCGTGCGCGATCGGCGCGGTCACATCATTGAAGAATTGAATACTTTGCAGCCGGCTCAGCCTGGCAAAAATCTGGAACTGAGTATCGATTTTCGCCTGCAAAATATCGCCTATAAAGAGTTGAAAGAAGAGTTTACCAAACGTCGTGCGAAGGCGGCGACTGTCGTGGTACTTGATGCGGATACAGGCGAAGTTCTGGCAATGGCCAATCAGCCATCCTACAACCCGCATAACAAAGCCAATATGACCGATTTCAGTGTCATGCGAAATCGTGCAATCACAGACATATTCGAACCAGGATCTACCATAAAGGCGTTCACCATTGCGGCGGCTCTGGAGTCTGGCCTGTTTACGCCGGAAACAGTAATTGAAACCGGCCCAGGCTGGATGATGATTAATGGCAAGGAAATTAAGGATATTCGCAATTACGGCACGCTGACGGTGGAAAAGGTCATTACCAAATCCAGCAATATCGGTTCCAGCAAAATCGCATTCGAGATTGGGCCTGAGCCTATCAAGGATTTGCTGGAGCGTGCCGGATTCGGGCATGCGACGGGTACCGGATTCCCCGGTGAACAATCCGGTGTTCTGCCAAGTCCACAGCGTTGGAGTCGCATTGAAATTGCAACACTCTCTTATGGCTATGGGCTCTCAACCTCTGCACTGCAGTTGGCTCAGGCATATTCAATAATCGCCGATGGCGGTATCAAGAAACCGGTGTCGCTGTTAAAACTTGATGAAGCAGCGGTAGCGCAATTGCCGCGGGAGCGGGTGCTGAGTGAATTAATTACCAGTCAGGTACTTACCGCATTGGAAACAGTGGTGGAACCAGAGCGGGGCGGATCGGCGGGTGAAGCAAGAGTGCCCTTCTATCGTGTTGCAGGCAAGACCGGTACCGCGCATGTTGTTGGTGAATTTGGCTATGAAGCGAATCTGCATAATTCTTTGTTCGTGGGTTTAATTCCTGCTTCGAATCCGAAGCTTGTGGTTGTAGTCGTCGTTAACGAACCGAAAGGCGATGAGCATTACGGTGGTCAGGTGGCAGCTCCAGTGTTCTCCCGAATAGCAGCGGGTGCTATGCGCATCCTGAATATTGCACCTGATAACATTCCAGCGATTGCTCCGATGGAGATTTCCAGACGTTGACCATGAATACAGCCGAGCAATTGAAGTGCCATGCTACATTAGCCGACTTGATCGACGGTATGGTGGACTTGCCGGCGAAAAGCGCGCAACGGATAAATGTAACAGTTACCGGTGTACAAATGGACAGTCGTCTGCTGCGTAAGGGCGATATGTTTATAGCCTGTTTCGGCAGAAATCATGACGCGAGAAATTATATTGGTGATGCTATTGGCAAAGGGGCAGTAGCAGTTATTGTCGAATCTGGTGGTAACTGGCAAGGAGTAAAAATAGTTGATGATGTGCCCATCATCGCCATCGACAATCTCTCATCCAGGATCAGTGCAATTGCAGCACGTTTCTACGCCAACCCAAGTGAGAAATTACACGTAATCGGTATTACTGGCACAAACGGTAAAACCAGTTGCAGTCAGTTTATTGCGCAAGCGCTCAACATGTTCGGATATCAGTGCGGCGTAATGGGCACACTGGGATACGGTATCTGCGGCAATTTGAAAGAGACGCATCTCACGACACCGGACGCGGTGTTTACGCAGATGGCGCTCGCAGAAATGGTAAGGGATAAAATCAATCCGGTTGTAATGGAAGTCTCCTCTGTGGGTTTACACCAGAAGCGGGTGCAAGCCGTGCAATTCGATACAGCCATCTTCACTAACCTGACTCGTGACCACCTTGATTATCACGGCAGCATGGAAGCATATGGCGAGAACAAGAAAAAACTATTTAATTTCGAAAAACTGAAGACGGCGATTATCAATCTGGATGATCCCTTTGCGCTGTCTATCATCAATACTGTTGCCTCCAGTGTCGAGGTGGTGACGTATTCCATCAAAAATTCTATTGCAACTGTATATGCTGAGCGGTTGCAACTTACTCGCCATGGTTTCGAGGCGCGCGTGGTGACTCCGATTGGTGCGGCCAACATTAGCGGTAAACTATTGGGCTATTTCAACTTCAGCAACCTGCTCGCGGTAATTGCAGCGTTGATCACCTACCTCTCTGCTCGTGGTGAGTTAAATCTGGAGGAACTATTTGGCAAATTGTCTCAATTGCAACCAGTAAACGGTCGCATGGAAATAATTGGAGGCAGTGAGACCATAACAGCCGTCGTGGATTATGCGCACACACCAGATGGATTGCGCAGCGCCCTGGTGGGACTGCGTGACCATTTCCCTGGCAATATCTGGTGTGTATTTGGCTGCGGTGGCAATCGCGATAAAGGTAAGCGTCCGATGATGGGAGAAATTGCAGAAAATTTTGCTGACAAGCTGGTAATCGCTGACGACAACCCGCGCAATGAAGAAGGTGATGAGATTGTGCAGCACATACTTAGCGGAATTTCCGCCAAGTCAGCAGTCACCATCATTCGCGATCGCGCCAGGGCAATTGCTTATGCGATAGACCATGCCGCCAACGCAGACGTGGTATTAATTGCCGGAAAAGGTCATGAAACTTATCAGGATATTGGCGGCAACAGATTAATGTTCAGTGATGCGAACCAGGTGCGATTGGCGTTGCAAAAACGCAATGAGCAACAGCATAAGGCTCAAAGCAAAAGCAGTGAGGATGGGCACAGAAATTGATCGGTACGATGACCTTGTCTGCATTGGCAACGCAATTGGGTGGAGAACTCATCGGACCCGACGTGGAGTTTTCCAGTTTGATTACAGATACGCGGGCGCTGACTCCTGGCAGCATGTATCTGGCCTTGATTGGCGAGCAATTCGATGGCAATGATTTCGTGGAACAGGCGCAGCGTTGTGGTGCCAGTGGCGCGATAGTCAGTCGCGAAACAGCGAAGGGTCTCCCGCAACTTCGGGTTGCAGATACCCATGACGCACTTGGCAAGATTGCAGGCATTAATCGTGCGCGTAGCTCGGCGAGGGTAATTGCCCTCACCGGGAGTCAGGGCAAGACTACGGTAAAGGAATTGATCGGCGCCATCTTGCGCGAGCGAGCTTCGACTTTGGTAACGCCAGAGAACTTGAATAATACCATTGGTGTGCCATTAACATTGTTGGCACTTGCTCGGGAGCATGAATTTGCGGTGATTGAAATGGGCGCGAATCGGCACGGGGAAATCGCTTTTAGCGTCAGGGTGGCGCAACCGGATGTGGCGCTGATAACCAACGCGAACGCTGCGCACATAGAGGGGTTCGGCAGTCTGGATGGAATTGTGACGGCCAAGGGTGAAATCATCGATGGCTTGAAGACAGATGGTACTTTGTTGCTTAACGGTGATGACGCGAATTGCCCAATCTGGCAGCGCCGTGCAGGCTCGAGGAAATCACTGTTGTTTTCCCAGATCAATAAACAGGGTAATGCGCAGTATTACGCTGGAGATATAAGCATTAATGCCGATGCACTTACGACATTCGTGTTAGTGACTCCAAAAGGCGAGACACAGGTTGCAATGAATTTGCTCGGGAAGCATAACGTCACTAATGGTATTGCTGCTGCAGCGGCCGCGATGGAAGTTGGGGCGTCGCTGGACAATGTGGTTGCAGGTTTGCGAGTCGTTAAACCAGTGGCAGGCCGACTCGCGCCACTTCCGGGATATAACGGTTGCAGACTCATCGATGATTCATATAACGCCAGTCCGAGTTCATTTCGTGCGGCCATAGATGTATTGACGTGCCACTCGGGTCCGACATATGTGGTAGTTGGAGACATGCGTGAATTGGGCAGTGAATCAGACTCTGCCCATCGCCAGATTGGTACATATGCTGCCAGCGCCGGTGTCGATAGATTACTGGCTGTGGGTGATTCCAGCAGGATTACTGCAGCAGCATTCGGCAAGCGAGCAAAACATTTTGAGAACAAGGCGGACCTGGTGGCGGAATGTAAGCTATTGGCAGGTCCTGGCGTGACCTTTCTGATAAAGGGTTCACGAGGCGCCGCCATGGATACCGTAGTTGTGGCTATGTCACTAAGCGAGGATTTGTAATGCTGGTTTGGTTATCGGATTACCTCATACAGTTTGATAGCAGCTTTGCTGTTATCCAATATATCACTGTGCGCGGAATTTTCAGCATACTCACAGCGATGGCTATATCATTGATCATAGGTCCTACCATGATCAGACGATTAAACTATCACCAGATCGGTCAGGTCGTGCGTGATGATGGCCCCGAGTCGCACTTCAGCAAGGCGGGTACGCCAACAATGGGTGGCGCCTTGATCCTTGTCAGCATCGCCATGAGCACCTTGCTCTGGTCTGATCTCAATAATCACTATGTGTGGACTGTATTGCTCGTAACCATATTGTTCGGCGCAGTTGGGTGGGTTGATGATTACCGCAAGGTCTTCGAAAAAAATAGCGCCGGGTTATCGGCTCGCTGGAAACTGTTCTGGCAGACAATTATCGGCGTACTCGCCGCCCTCGTGTTGTATTACTCTGCATTTGGTCCGGCTGAAACACAATATATAATCCCGTTCTTCAAGGACGTAGCAATTAATGCCGGGATTCTGTACATATTTATCAGTGCATTCCTGATTGTTGGATTCAGCAACGCAGTTAATTTGACCGATGGGTTGGACGGGTTGGCAATTCTACCAACTGTAATGGTGGGCGGAGCGTTAGGTTTAATCGCTTATCTCGCCGGCCATGTCGAGTTTTCTACATATCTCAATATTCCCTATGTCGTCGGTGCTGGTGAGATCGTGATTTTCGCCGGAGCCTTGCTGGGTTCAGGGCTCGGTTTTCTGTGGTTTAACACCTATCCGGCGCAAATTTTCATGGGCGATGTCGGCGCATTGGCATTAGGCGCGGCGCTAGCGGTAATGGCTATTATTTCCAGGCACGAGGTAGTGCTTTTTATCATGGGCGGCGTGTTTGTGATGGAAACGGTTTCGGTGATCCTGCAAGTAGCTTCGTTCAAACTGACTGGCAAGCGCATTTTCAGGATGGCGCCACTGCATCATCATTTTGAATTAAAAGGCTGGCCGGAGCCGCGGGTAATCGTGCGCTTCTGGATCATCACCGTCATGCTGGTCTTGTTTGGTCTGGCGACACTAAAGCTTCGATAACTTGGCAGGGCTGCGTTTGTGACGAGTAAGCCGGGAGCGCCTGTAAGTGTGATCGTTGGGCTGGGAGAAACCGGTCTGTCCATAGCGAAATATTTCGCGCGCACAGGCGAGGCTTTCAAGGTAGTAGATAGTCGGGAAAACCCTCCAGGACTGGAGCAATTGCAACAACTGTATCCACAGGCAGACGTGGAGCTGGGCGAATTTAAATTGGCCACTTTCCTGGCGGCGCGGCAATTGGTTGTGAGCCCGGGAGTCAGTCTTAAAACGGACGCAATCGCAGCTGCCAGGCGGGCTGGAGTTGTTATAACTGGCGACATAGATATTTTTTCGAAACAGGTTACAGCGCCGATTATCGCTGTCACTGGTTCCAACGGGAAGAGCACTGTAGTGGCGATAGTCGCCGAGATTCTGCGCAAGGCTGAAGTGCAGTTTGGTCTGGGTGGCAATCTGGACGGTGCAAATTTCAAACCGGCACTGGATTTGTTGCAGGAAGCAGCCAAGGAAATGTATGTGCTCGAATTGTCGAGTTTCCAATTGGAAACTACCGAGCGACTTGGAGCTGCAATTGCAGTGATTTTGAATGTCAGTCCGGATCATATGGATCGATATGCGAATCTGGATGAATACAGCAAAGCAAAGCAGCGCATATTCAATGGTTGCAAACAGGTGCTGGTAAATCGCGACGACGCGTCAGGCAATCCACCTCTGGGTCTGGATTTGCCAATATGGAGCTTTGGCCTGGGCAAACCAGCCGGTAGTGAAACCGGGATAATTGACGCAGCAGGCCAGAACTACCTGGCAACAGATTCTGAAAAAATGGTAGCAGTGCAAGACCTCAAGTTGGTTGGTCAGCACAACATCGCGAATGCATTGGCTGCTATGGCTTTAACCCTGGCAGTTGGTATCGATACAAAGTCGATTGCGAATGCAGTACGGGGATTTGCAGGATTGCCCCATCGATGCCAGTGGGTAGCTAACATTAACGGAATCGCTTTTTACAATGATTCGAAAGGCACCAATGTCGGAGCCACAATGGCTGCTATCGAAGGTCTCGGTCAACGTCTTACAGGTCAGATTGTACTCATCGCTGGTGGCGTTGGTAAGGATGCAGATTTCAGCATGCTTGTGCCAGTCGTGAAGAAATGGGTGAAAGCAGTGGTGCTAATCGGGCAAGACGCGAAGAAAATCGCAGACCAATTCGACAGCGACATGCAAATCGAGTTCGCGAGTGATATGCCGCAGGCGGTCTCTTCAGCACTGCGACGAGCCGCTAAAGGCGATGCGGTATTGTTGTCACCGGCGTGCGCCAGTTTCGACATGTTCGATAATTTCCAGCATCGCGGACAGATATTTATGAATACAGTAGAGAGTATGCGATGAGTGCTACAGGTACGTTTCAGCTACGCACTGGTTTGCGCTTCCCGGCAGTGGGCGAAGCGCAGAATATAAACATATTTTTGCTGGTTGCCAGCCTGCTGTTGATCATTGGGATGCTGCTGATGGCATCTGCATCTGTCGAAATCGCGAATAGTCAGTACGGCGATCCATTTTTCCATGTAAAGCGTCAGGCAATTTTTGCCGTGCTCGGGGTGCTGGTATTGCTGACAACGCTGCATATTCCGTTGCGAATCTGGCGTGATGCCAGTTGGTTTTTGCTGATGGGTTCCTATGCATTATTGCTGCTGGTACTGGTGCCTGGAATTGGCCATGAAGTTAATGGAAGTTTACGCTGGATCGATCTTGGGCTGTTTAATCTGCAGCCATCCGAACTCGCGAAAGTGTTTATGGTTATATACATGGCGGCATTTCTCGAGCGCCACCTGGATGAAGTGCGGGAAGACTGGTCGGGATTTGTCAAACCACTCATCGTAATCGGTGCCGCGGTTGCGTTGCTGCACTTCGAGCCTGATCACGGTGCCATGGTGATCTTGATGCTTACTGCCTTCGCGCTCATCTTTCTCGCCGGCGCGAAACTCTATCGCTTCTTCTTGATTCTGTTGCTGTGTGTCGGTGCTGTGACATCACTGGCAATTATGAAACCCTACGTCATAGTCAGATTTTCTTCATTCCTGAATCCCTGGGCTGATGAGAATGTATATGGAGGTGGCTATCAGCTCACTCAGGCACTGATTGCATTCGGACGCGGCGAATGGTTCGGGGTTGGGCTGGGGAACAGTATCCAGAAATTGTATTTCTTGCCCGAAGCCCATACTGACTTTGTGCTGGCGATTGTTGGTGAAGAGCTGGGATTGGTCGGTGTGACAATTGTGGTGCTGCTTTTCACCATACTGATTTTGAAAGCATTCACTTTGGGTAACACCGCGCAGCGTATGGGCAATATGTTTGCTGCGTTTTTCGCTTATGGGCTGGGCCTGCTGTTTGCGGGACAGACGTTGATTAATATCGGAGTCAATATTGGTTTGTTGCCTACCAAAGGGCTGACCTTGCCGTTCCTGAGTTACGGTGGAGCGAGTCTGATTGTGAGTTGCTTCATGGTGGCTTTACTGGTGCGCATTCAATATGAAATCGAACATGGAATGCAGATCGATGCGCGAGAGGTCTAGCGAGCAAGTTCGCGAAGTCCAGCAGGTCGCGACCCAGAGGACAGTATTGGTAATGGCGGCTGGAACAGGTGGTCACGTATTTCCGGCGCTGGCAATTGCCCGCCAGCTGCAACAGCTGGGAGCAAAAGTGGAATGGTTGGGTACTCGGCGCGGCATGGAAAATGAATTGTTGGCAAATTCAGGTATGTACATACATCACATTGCAGTAAGTGGGTTAAAAGGCAGCGGCATCAAGCGGCAATTGCTTGCGCCATTCATGCTCATTAACGCTCTGATTCAATCTCTGCGCGTCATCAGCAAAGTGCGACCTGATTGTGTATTGGGCATGGGTGGTTTTATCTGTGGGCCTGGCGGTATAGCTACCAAATTGCTGGCAAAGCCATTGCTGATTCATGAGCAGAATGCAGTAGCTGGAACTACCAACCGATTATTGGCACGATTCGCGGATTGCATTCTTGAGGCGTTCCCTGACACGTTTAAAGGCAGAGGCAGAATAATCTACACCGGCAATCCGATACGCGCCGAAATTGTCCAATTGCATACTGAGCCGCGTGTGGAGATCGATCCGCAACGTGCATTGCGAATCCTTGTTTTGGGTGGTAGCCAGGGTGCAGCCGCAATAAACCGGGTAATTCCTGCAGCGCTTAGCCGCTGGCGGCAGACGCAAATGCCGGAAATCTGGCAGCAGACTGGCAAACAGTCGATTGCAGAGACATTGGCAAGGTATGCGGCCAACGGACTGCAAATTTCAGCACAGTGTCGGGTGGAACCATTCATCACAGATATGGCGAACGCCTATCGATGGGCAGATCTGGTGATTTGCCGATCGGGAGCGAGCACAGTGAGCGAGCTGACTGCTGCTGGCTTGCCTGCTATCTTGATTCCCTATCCGCACCACAGTGATCAGCAACAGCTTCACAATGCGAACTGGCTGGTCAAGGGTGGCGCTGCGAAGCTGCTGGAACAAGCGCAAATGACTACGGACAGCCTGTTGGATTTAATCGTCGCGCTGGATGGCAATAGAGCGCAGCTTCAGCAAATGGCTGCTGCCGCACGAACAATGGCAAATTGTGCTGCGAGCGCGGTCATAGCGAACGTCTGTCTGGAGTACGCAAATGCCTAACACCAGTCGTATGCACGTTATTCCGGAAATGCGACGCATCAAGGTGATTCACTTCGTCGGCATCGGTGGTGCGGGCATGTGTGGTATTGCAGAAGTACTGTTGAATCAGGGATATCGCATTACCGGTTCCGATATCAAGCAGTCTTCCAATACGCAACGACTCGAGTCTATGGGTGCGAAAATATATATCGGCCATGCTGCTGCCAACGTAGATGAGGCGGACGTAGTGGTTTATTCCAGTGCCATCAATCTGAAGAATCCTGAAATAAAGAAAGCGATGTCTACCGCCAAGCCATTGATCCCCCGCGCCGAGATGCTGGCCGAGTTGATGCGCTATCGTCACTCCATTGCGATATCAGGTACCCATGGCAAGACTACCACGACCAGTATAGTTGCATCTGTGCTGGCGGAAGGCGGGATGGATCCAACATTCGTCATTGGTGGATTGCTGAACAGTGCCGGTACCAATGCCAGACTTGGAGAAAGCCGTTACCTTGTCGCGGAAGCGGATGAGAGCGATGCATCATTTATGCACTTGCAACCCATGGTGACTGTTGTAACCAATATTGAAGCAGATCATATGGGTACTTATGGCGGCGATTTTGAAAACCTTAAAACCTATTTCGTCGAGTTTCTGCATAATTTGCCTTTTTACGGACTGGCAGTGCTGTGCATTGACGATCCGACAGTTCGTGAATTGCTGCCACGTATTTCCCGTCCCAAACTTACCTATGGGTTTTCGCAAGACGCCGATTTTCGAATCGCCAATCTCGAACAAAAGAAGCGCATTACCCGCTTCGATGTTTTCCGCGAGGGTCGTGATACTCCTCTGCATGTAACCTTGAATATGCCTGGCAGACACAATGCATTGAATGCGACCGCTGCCATAGTCATTGCTACCGATGAAGGCATACCAGATGCGCATATTTGTGCCGGCATCGAAAAATTTTCCGGAGTGGGCCGACGCTTCGATGTGCAAGGAGAATTTGAGGTAGCGGGTGGTAGCGTCATGCTGATTGATGACTACGGGCACCACCCCACTGAAGTTGCAGCTACGATTAAGGCATTACGCGATGGCTGGCCCAACAATCGATTGGTCATGATCTATCAGCCCCATCGTTTCAGCAGAACCAAGGATCTCTACGAAGACTTCGTGGAGGTGCTGTCGAATGTGGATGTGCTGCTGCTGCTGGAGGTGTATTCCGCGGGTGAGAAGAAAATCGCAGGGGCGGATTCACGCAGCCTGTGTCGTTCGATACGGCTCCGTGGCAAAGTTGATCCGGTTTACGTGGCAAAGGAAGCCGATGTTCAGGCGCTGTTGGACACGCTCGTCAGAGCTGGCGATATCGTGCTCACCCAGGGCGCCGGCAGCGTCGGCAGCTTGGCCAAGGAGCTCGCGACCTCTGGTTTTCGTCGCTAAGTAAATATTTGAAATATATAGAAAAATTATCACAATTTGATTAAGAATTCAGGCCATGAGAACGATAAATAGAGAGAAAATACTGAAAGCGCTAGGCCACGTTGTAGTGCTCAAGGGTGGGCATTCAACAGAACGGGAAATATCCCTCCTGAGTGGCGGTGCCGTGTATGACGGTTTGATCAGGCTTGGTGTGAATGCGTCGGCGATAGACGTCAATGACCACATCATAGATGAGTTGCGCGCAGCGCGGCCCGACTTCGTCTTTAACATGCTGCATGGTGCAGGTGGTGAAGATGGCGTGATCCAGGGCTTGCTGGAAATCATGCGGCTTCCATATTCCGGTAGTGGGGTGCTCGCTTCCGCCCTTGCCATGGACAAAGTGAAGAGCAAGTTGTTGTGGCAACAGCTTGGATTGAAGACGGCAGATTTCGTGATTCTGCAGGCGGCCAATGATTGGCAGGCAGTAATCGAACGGTTGGGCAATGCAGTAGTTAAACCTGTAAACGGCGGCTCCAGTATCGGTATCGCCATTGTCGCGGATGCGGCAGAGTTGAAAGTAGCATTTGAAAACGCGAATGCAGATGGGTCTGCAGTGATCGCAGAGCATTATATTGCGGGTAACGAGTTTTCCGTGCCTGTGCTGCAGGACGAATTATTGCCAATAATCGAGCTACGCACGAAGCGTAAATTTTTCGATTACGAAGCAAAGTATGTAGTTACGGACAATGAGTATATCTGCCCTGCAGAGCTGAGCGATGCAAAACAAAAGGAATTGCTGGCGCTTGTTTCTGCGGCATATGCCAGTCTCGATTGCAAGGGATTGGCCAGAGTAGATGTTATGCAAGACGGCAACGGGGAATTTTATTTGCTGGAGCTGAATACAATTCCAGGAATGACAAATCATAGTTTTGTGCCGATGGCGGCGCTGAGTATCGGAATTGATTTTGATGAATTGCTACTTCGCATTCTCAATGCAGAATTAAACATCAGTTGATTATGAAGCAGAACAATAAATTAATGCGCAATGGTTCCGGGATTCATGCTCGTCCCCGGGTATCCATTGCCGCAAGACAGCCATTGAAGCCTAAATATTCGGCGCATCGAACTACAATTCTGCTGGGCGTGCTTTGCATCAGTGCTGGTTTGGCAGTGCAGCAGAACTTCAATGAGATTTTTGGTTTTGTAAATCGACCTATTACCAGAGTGCAAATGAATGAGCAGTGGCAGCAGCTAAACGAGCGCGATATTCGCCAGTTGTTGCAGGGCACAATGGGTAAGGGCTTTTTCGAAGTTGATGTAGCAAAAGTCAAGTCTGCCATAGAGCAGCATCCCTGGGTGGCGCGGGCATCAGTCAGGCGCGTCTGGCCGGATACGCTCTCTATGGATATCACTGAGCATGTTGCCATAGCGCGTTGGGGTGAGAACCAACTGCTTAACCTACATGGTGCAACTTTTGCTCCTGCCGATTTGGCTGGTGCCAGCCACTTGCCGCGATTGCAGGGCCCGGAAGCGAGCCAGTTCCAGGTGATGCAACAGTATCAGCTATTCAGCCAAATCCTGTTCCCGGCCGGGTTGAAGTTGACAGAGCTTACGTTGACTGCACGAGGCAGTTGGCAGATCACGCTAAACGATTCCTTGCAAGTTGCCATTGGTCGCAGCGACCTGACAGAAAAAATGGAGCGGTTCGTTGAATTTTATATTAGCCAGCCGAAAACCAATGCTGAAGCATTTGAAGCGATTGATCTGCGTTATGGCAACGGCATTGCCGTGAGAAACAAGCAGCAGGATCTGACAGGAGTAGCAATTCGGTGAGTTCATTGCACTCAGAAAACAAGACAGCAGGATTGCAATCCGGAGAGTTCAGTCAATGAGTGAGACTGCAAGTAGCAACATGATAGTGGGGCTGGATATCGGCACATCCAAGGTGGTCGCTATCGTCGGTGATATCTCCAAGGATGGCACTTTGGATATTATCGGAATTGGCAGTCATCGTTCGCGCGGTCTCAAAAAAGGTACGGTGGTAAATATTGAATCGACGGTGGAGTCGATTCAACGTGCGATTGAAGAAGCGGAATTGATGGCAGGTTTCCAGATTCATTCTGTCTACGCAGGCATCGCCGGAAGCCATATTCGGAGCATGAACTCGCACGGTATCGTTGCCATTCGCGACCGTGAGGTAATGCGCGCTGATATCGAACGTGTGATAGATGCGGCGCAAGCGGTAGCCATTCCTTCTGACCAGCGTGTGCTGCACATCCTGCCCCAGGAATACATCATTGACTCACAGGAAGGCGTGAAAGAGCCCATTGGCATGTCCGGGGTCAGGCTGGAAGCAAAGGTTCATCTTGTCACCTGCGCAATCAACGCGATCCAGAATATCGAAAAGTGTATCAAGCGATGCGGCTTGGAAATTGATGAGATTATTCTCGAGCAATTGGCATCCAGTTATTCAGTGTTGACTGAGGACGAAAAGGAATTAGGAGTGTGCCTGGTAGATATTGGAGGTGGCACTACCGACATCGCCATATTCACCGAGGGTGCAATTCGGCATACGGGTGTTATTCCGATAGCGGGCGATCAAGTTACCAATGACATTGCCATGGCGTTGCGCACCCCGACGGAAAATGCGGAAGAGATCAAGATTAAATACGCCTGTGCCTTGACCCAACTGGCCAGCGTCAACGACATCATCAAAGTGCCCAGTGTAGGTGACCGGCCCGCTCGAGAATTATCCCGTCAGGCACTGGCGGAAGTGGTTGAGCCGCGTTATGACGAATTGTTTACGCTGGTGCAGGCAGAGTTGCAGCGCAGTGGTTACGAAAATCTGCTGGCGGCAGGAATTGTACTCACCGGAGGCACGAGCAAAATGGAAGGTGTGGTGGAACTGGCAGAGGAAATTTTTCATGCTCCTGTGCGCATCGGATCACCTCATAATGTCTCGGGACTAGCCGATATTGTAAGAAACCCGATCTATTCAACCGGCGTTGGGTTGTTGCTGTATGGAATGAAACAGCAGCAGGAGCGAGCTGGATTTGACCCGAGACGCGAACCACAGATTCGTATATTCGACAGAGTCAAAAATTGGTTAAAAGGTAATTTTTAACCTGCTAACAACCGGGCAGATCAAATTTGGTGAGTGGCTTGGTGGTAACTAAGTATAAAAGCAACGCTGGTGCAAAAAAATTCTCAAGGCAAGGGGGCTATATGTTTGAATTAGTCGAGAACATTCCACAGAGCGCGGTCATCAAGGTGATTGGCGTTGGTGGTGGTGGTGGCAATGCGGTACACCATATGATCAAGAATCAGGTTAATGGTGTGGAGTTTATTTGTGCGAATACCGACGCGCAGGCTTTGAATAACCTCAAGGCAAAAACCATATTGCAAATGGGCAGCAATATCACCAAAGGCCTCGGAGCAGGCGCCAATCCCGAAATTGGTCGTCAGGCAGCGTTGGAAAATCGTGATGAGATTGCCGAAATTCTGTCTGGTGCGGACATGGTATTTATCACGGCTGGTATGGGGGGTGGCACCGGCACTGGTGCGGCACCAATCGTCGCTGAAGTAGCACGCGAGATGGGCATACTCACGGTTGCGGTAATTACCCGACCATTTCCCTTCGAAGGCAAGAAACGCGCCGCAGTTGCTGAAGAAGGCATACGTCTGTTATCGCAGCATGTGGATTCCCTGATTACCATTCCGAATGCGAAATTGCTGGAAGTTTTAGGCAAGGAAGCGACCTTGCTGGAAGCGTTCAAGGCGGCGAACGATGTCTTATTAGGTGCGGTGAAAGGTATTGCCGATCTGATCATGCATCCAGGCATGATCAATGTAGACTTTGCCGATGTACGCACTGTGATGTCCGAAATGGGCATGGCGATGATGGGTACCGGGCGCGCTTCTGGCCCAAACCGTGCACGTGAAGCCGCTGCAGCCGCGATTCGTAGCCCATTGTTGGAAGACATCAATTTGCAAGGCGCACGCGGCATACTCGTGAATATTACCGCCGGTGAAAACCTGTCGCTGGGTGAGTTCTCGGATGTAGGGGATACGATAGAAGAATTCGCTTCTGATGATGCGACGGTGGTAGTGGGCACTGTTATCGACCCAAGTCTGGAAGATGAGATTCGCGTAACTGTGGTTGCCACTGGTCTGTGCAGTCTGCATGAGAAGCCCACGAAAGTTGTGGACAATACCACGCGTCAGCGTAATACCGATTACAAGCAACTGGATCGACCGGCCATTATGCGCAATCGGGAGGCAGGTGGTCGCATGCCGATAATGGCGAAAGCAGTTGGTGCGGATACGGACATGGATTACCTGGATATCCCGGCATTTTTGCGCAAACAGGCTGATTAGGCGCTGTTTTATACCGGGATCAGCATTTAATGGCTTTAAATGATGCTGGGAAACCAGCTAAATGTGCGTCCGATATTGGGTTATGGGGTAGCATTTGGTACCATGCCCTAGTTTTACCGCGGCGCGGGCAAAACACATCTCAGGAGTTCGGTAACCATATCATGTTAAAACCATCATGCTAAAACAGAGAACACTTAAAAATGTGATCAGGGCAACTGGTGTCGGGTTACATACTGGCGAGAAAGTGTATCTGACTCTGCGGCCGGCCCCGGTAAATACCGGCATCGTGTTCACCAGGGTTGACCTCGAGCCACCGGTTCGGATCGAAGCGCGAGCTTGCAATGTAGGTGACACCACGCTCTCAACCACCTTGATTAAAGGTGATGTTCGTATCTCAACCATCGAGCATCTCATGTCTGCAATGTCAGGACTCGGTATAGACAATGCCTACGTGGATGTAAGTGCACCTGAAGTGCCAATTATGGATGGTAGCGCTGGACCATTCGTTTTCCTGATCCAGTCAGCAGGCATAGAAGAACAATCGGAACTCAAGAAGTTCATCAAGATCAAGCGCGCTATCTCCCTGGAACAGGGTGACAAGGCCGTTAGCCTCGAGCCATTCAATGGTTTCAAAGTCAGTTACACACTGCTTTATGATCACCCCGTCTATAAGAAGTATACCAAAACCGCCACCGTCGATTTCTCCAGTACCTCATTCGTAAAGGAAGTCAGCCGCGCACGGACCTTCGGTTTTATGCATGAATTCGAGGAATTACGTAACCGTAATCTGGCTCTGGGTGCGAGCATGGATAATGCCATCGCGGTCGGGGATTATAAGGTTTTAAATGAGGATGGGCTGCGTTACGAAGACGAATTCGTCAAGCACAAAATCCTTGATTCTATTGGAGATTTGTATCTGTTGGGCAACAGCCTCATCGGCGAGTTCAAAGGATATAAATCTGGACATGCTCTCAATAATGCTTTATTACGAATGCTCGAAGTTAATGAAGACGCTTGGGAAATTGTCAGTTTCGATAAAGATTCAAACGTACCGATTTCCTATATGAAACCTGTATTGGCTGCCTAGGCAGTCTAGTGCCTCTAACACCATGATTTTATTATAAAAATGGTCAGGCGTTGCAGTTTCTTAAGGTAGCCCATGGCGTCATCCGGGTTATGAGAATTACGCTAAATCATGAAAGTCATACTTGTCGATCAACGTCACGGTCACACCAAGACCATCGTCCTTAAAGGTTGGCTGAAAGGCCTGCTCTCGGTCTGTTTACTCGGCGCACCCGTAGCACTGGGGTATTTTGGTTACCAACTAGCCATATCTCAAGATTCCCGCATGCTGACTGTGGAAACGGCCCAGAGTTGGGATCAGCAAATCAAGCTGCAATCAGATCAAATCGCTGAAATTCGACAAGAAGCCTCCCAACAATTGGAGGCACTTACTTTGCGTCTGGCAATGATGCAGGCGCGATTGGTGCGACTGGATGCGGTAGGCGAGCGCATAACTACTATCGCGAATCTGGATGAAGGTGAGTTCAATTTCGGTCAGCCAGTAACAATCGGTGGGCCGAGTACTGGATTTTCGGAGCCGTACACTCCTGCCGGATTCATGCAAGCCGTTGATCAACTGGAACGACAGTTGGAAGACCGGCAACAACAATTGGAGATCCTGGAAGGGCTCATGACCGATCGCAAGATTCAGTCAGATGTGTTCATCGCGGGACGCCCTCTGGAAAAAGGCTGGATCGCATCGCGCTTCGGTCGCAGACCTGATCCCTTTACCGGGCAGTTGACCTTTCACGCAGGCATCGATTTCACTACTGGCCGGGCTGGCTCTGAAATTAATACAGTGGCGGCCGGGGTGGTCACGTGGGCCGGTCCCCGATCAGAATATGGCCTCATGGTTGAAGTGAATCATGGTAATGGTTTTACCACTCGCTATGCTCACTCTGAAAAACTTCTGGTTGAAGTTGGCGATATTGTGATGAAGGGTCAAAACATAGCGCTCGTAGGCTCTACGGGTCGCTCTACCGGACCCCATGTCCATTTCGAAGTGTATAAAAACGGCCGGGTCGTCGACCCCGCCAGCTATATTCATCGTACAGTCCGATAGAAAACCCCTCCAAGATTAATTGCAGTCCCTGATCGAGTGATTTCAACACATCATTCGTATCAGAATTCCTCGTATCCATTACACAATACCCGACTCAAAAGACCTATGAATATATTCAACAAAATATTTGGTACCAGTAATTCCAGAAAATTCAAAAAGCTTGAACGAAAAGTGGCGGGCATAAACGCATTTGAACCTGCACTTGAAGCATTGTCTGATGCGCAGTTGAAACAAAAAACAGAAGAGTTTCGACAGCGGCTTGCTGCTGGAGAAAGCCTCGATGCGCTTCTGCCAGAAGCGTTTGCAGTCGTGCGCGAAGCGAGCAAGCGAACGCTTGGAATGCGCCACTTCGACATGCAATTCGTCGGCGGCATGGTATTGCACGAAGGCAGCATTTCCGAAATGCGTACGGGCGAGGGCAAGACTCTGGTAGCCACGTTACCGGCTTACCTGAATGGACTCACTGACAAGGGCGTGCATATAGTAACAGTGAATGAATACCTGGCAGATCGCGATGCGAACTGGATGCGCCCGCTTTACGAATTTCTGGGATTGAGTGTCGGCATTATCAAATCCAGCCAGAATCCATTGGAAAAGAAAGC
>SHZK01000022.1 GCA_009692305.1 Gammaproteobacteria bacterium
GAAGACATGTTGCTGACTGGCCAATTGACAAAAACCTATGTGGCACCAACCGGCGCGGCAGACTACAACGAAACAGTAGGTGAAATGATATTTGGTGCCAAGCTCACCAAGGCACTGGGTAAACGTCGCGTCACTGCGCAATCACCCGGCGGTTGCGGCGGCTTGCGGCTGGCAGCTGAGTTCATCAAACAGGCGAATGCACAAGCCACGGTGTGGGTGAGCAACCCGACTTGGGCCAACCATGTGCCGCTTTTAGGGTCGGCAGGTTTAAAGATCAGCGAGTATCCATACTATGACTACAAAACTCACAGCGTCCGTTTCGACGAGATGCTGGCTTGCCTGAACAAAATTCCTGTCGGCGATGTCGTGCTGCTGCATGGCTGCTGCCACAATCCTTGTGGCGCCGATCTCAGCGAAGAGCAATGGCAACTGGTGCGCGATGTGGCTCTCAAGCAAGGCTTCACAGTTTTTATCGATCTGGCCTATCAGGGTCTCGGCGATGGCCTTGAAGAAGACGTCTATGGCGTCAGATTGCTGGCAGCAGCATTACCGGAACTGATCGTCGTCACATCCTGCTCGAAAAACTTCGGCCTGTACCGGGAACGCACTGGTGCGATGACCCTGATATGCGAAACTGCGGAAGCAACCACAATTGCCACTACCTTGATTGCCGCATCTGCACGCGCAATGTATTCCATGCCACCTGACCATGGCGCCGCTGTTGTCCAGTTAATTATGAACAATCCGAGCCTGCGCCAGAAATGGGATAAAGAACTTACCGCCATGCGCAACCGCATCAACGGACTGCGATCGCAGTTGGTGCGACAAGTTAATGCCGCAGGATTGGATCGGGATTTCAGCTTCATCGAACGCGAGAAGGGCATGTTCTCGTTTCTGGGTGTATCTGTAGCCCAGGTACAGTCACTGGTGAACGACTACAGCATCTATCTGGTAAACTCCAGCCGCATCAATGTTGCCGGTATCAATGACAATAACATCGAGTATCTGGTACAAAGTTTGGCTGCGGTGCTGAAGAAATAGCGAGCACCAGCACTACACCTTGACCACCATAACGTCACTGGAAATTCCCTGAATTACACAGTTCGTTGTGGCTCCGGGCAGGTGCATCCAGTCATCTTCCTTTATATGACTCCCAACGATGACCAGATCGGCATTGATCTCTCGTGCCAGTCTTTTGATGTGGTAAGAGGGCTCACCATAGGCAAGATGAAACTTGTCGACCGCACAGCCGGGTCCCGCACTGTTCAATAACTCGAGAACCTTGCGCGTCGTAAAATTTTTCTCGCGCTGAAAATCCGGATCATGCGCATCCTCACCACCTCAAACTTCATCCACGCGCATCATCGTTTTGATCACATGCACAACGTGAATCTTGCCAAGGTCTTCAGGATACATCTGGATGACGCGCCTGATGAGCGACGCCGATGCTGGACTTAAATCGATGGCCAAGAGAGGTTTGTGAAACCCCGCCATTGGAAAAGCTCCCGGACAGTGGAGGTGCGGTCCTGAAAGTAGTGACCAGTTTTTAGCTGTCCTATGGGGGAAGATCGTACTGCTATGATGGCTACTGCCCGTTGATCCAGGTCAAGCAAGCAATAGTTTGAAAAAATCGACTACTGCAATTTTCTGAAACCTGCTTGGTGATCGAGTCAGAGCGATCTGGCTTTTAGCGCCGGCTTGATCCTGGCCGCAAAAGAACGCAGCAAAGTCTCTGTAGTTTCCCAATTCATGCAAGCATCCGTGATCGACACGCCGTAGCGAATTTCATTCAGGTCATCTGGTATCGGCTGATTTCCTTCCATCAGGTTGCTCTCCAGCATGACGCCGACAATGGATTTGTTGCCCGCCTGGATTTGCTCAGCGATTGCCTCCAGTACAGGCACCTGATTCAAATGATTCTTGGATGAATTGCCGTGACTGCAATCGATCATGATATTGACAGGCAATCCAGCTTTCTCCAGTTCGGCTTCGCAACTTTTTACGCTGGCACTGTCGTAATTGGGTGACTTGCCACCTCGCAAAATTACATGACAGTGGGGATTTCCCTCGGTTCGAAATACGGCCACCTTGCCTTCTTCAGTAATACTGATAAAACTGTTTGCCGCAGCCGCCGAACGAATCGCATTGACGGCTACCATGAGGCTGCCGTCTACATTGTTCTTGAAACCAACAGCCGAAGAGATTCCACTGGCCAGTTTTCTATGCGTGGGTGATTCCGTGGTACGCGCGCCGATTGCTGTCCAGGTAACACAGTCTTGCAGGTATTGCGGAGAAATCAGGTCCAGCGCTTCAATTGCGATAGGTAAACCAATTTCGGCAATATCGAGCATCAGCTTGCGACCGATGCGAATGCCGTGATCTATGCGATGGGTACCGTCCAGATGCGGATCATAGATCAGGCCTTCCCAACCAATCGCCGTGCGTGGCTTTTCGAAATAGACGCGCATTAATATCAGCAGCTCTCCTGCCACTTCATCAGCGAGCAGTTTGAGTCTGCGTGCGTATTCAAGCGCCTCTTCCGGATTGTGAATTGAGCAAGGACCCACGACCACAAGCAAGCGCGAATCTTTTCGATCCAGGATATTTTTGACAGCACGGTGACCTTGCTGCACAGCGGCCAGGGCCTTGCCAGTCAGTGCCAGCTCTTCCTTGATAGACTGCGGCGCAGGTAATTCTTCACAGCCGATAATGTGTAAATCATCGATTTCTTTGATGCGCTCGGCCATGGATAGATCCCGTGAAATCTCAGGACTGGGGATTATGGTGGAAATGCTCACTGGAAGCAAAGTTCTAAATTTAAGGCTATTGAGAGAATATTCACGCAGTATGATTTACACGGCAAGCCGCTTTCGCTAAATTCCGCACCTGATTCTTCCAGACATTTGCACAACAGCATAGCTAGAAACACCAGGAGTACCCGTGATTAAAGCAACAGAGCTGAAAAAAGGCATGGTCATCGACATTGATGGCACTCCGCATATAGTGCGGCAATTCGAGAGCAAGAGCCCATCACAGCGCGGTGCCGTTACTGTGTACAAAGTGCGCTATACCAACCTGCGCACTCACCACAAACTGGATATGGCGTACACAGGTAATGACGTGCTGAAAGCATCGGATTGCGTACGCATGTACGTGCAGTTTTCGTATGTTGACGATGACACATACTATTTCATGAACATGGAAGACTTCAGCCAGTACGGCATTAATACCGACCAGATTGAAGATCATTTACCGTATCTGGTGGATCAGCAGGAAGATATCGTCGCGTTGGTGATGGATGGCAATCTGCTGGGTATTGAATTGCCGCAGTCGATCAACATGGTTATTGTGGATACCCCTCCGGCGGTATCCGGCTCCTCTGCCACAAACCGAACCAAAACAGCCAAGCTTACTACAGGTCTGGAAGTGCAAGTTCCAGAATACCTGTCGCCTGGCGAAGCCATTCGAATCAATACGGTGACTGGGAAATTTATGTCACGTGCCTAGAATCACCAGGGTTGGTCCGTGATCTCAGGACAGCAACAATAGAATCACTCCAAATACCCCAAACCCTGCAAGCAGTCCCAGCAACCAACTGCGACTCTCATCGCTGCCAAAAACCTGCCTGGCATGCTTCGCACCCGAAGGCACTGCCTGTTGCATCAACGCCTGTTCCAATTCGGCATATTCCTGTGGAGTCAAGCCTGTATGCAATGGCTTAGCCGCGGACTGAGCCGCGGTATTTTCAAAATGCGCAGCGGCCTCTGCAATAACTGCATCACTGACGAATCCGCGCCGGCTCGCGCGCCGCAAACTGGCTGTCGTGATTTCTGCAGATGCCGTACTTTGATGCTGACCTGACTCTGCTGCTTGCAACTTCGGCTCAAGCTGCAAGGGCTCCACCAAATTTATTAGTTGCGCATCGCGCAGTATTTTCTCTGCACAATGAAAAGCAACTGTAGCATTGGCAAGAATGCGCCTGACTGGGTTTCGAGTCCGGCGAAACTCGACGAGCTGATACTTGCAGGCATCGCCTTTCAACACTGTCTTGATGGATAGGGAAAAATCCAGGTTCGCGAGACATGCCTCCGCGAGCGCGTATTGCTAATTTGTGGAAATTCCACTCTGTGCGGGAGCTTTCCATTGCATCTGCAACACATGCCGCAGCACACTCAATACGTACCACCGCACACTCTCAAGCAGCGCCCGGTCGCCAAGCAGCATTTCGATTCTGGCAATTAGCATGTTCGCCGTCAGTCCAACCGTGTCGTCGATGCCAAGTTCTGCCGCTAGCAGAAGAAGACTGTCGAACTGGTCAGTTGTTGCTGTAGTAGCTAGTTTCCGCATTCGCACTCTACAAACTCAGGGAATGAATGAACCGGTTTTTAAATAGTGAACTGTATTATCTATGACAGCGTTATTGCGCATCATGAAGGTATGGGCCACCGGCAGCACGAGATGTGCGCGCATACCATCTACCATTGTACTGGCGACGCTGACGATTGTGTCATTCGGGCTGGAGAAGAACAAAAAATTTACAGGATTGATGTTGGTATCTCCTGCTATAACACCTAGATCAAATGTAACCGGACCGAGTGCAGTGAAAATCTCTGACTCGGTACCCAGGATCGAACCCGTTGGGCCGGTAATGAATCCAAATCCCGGAACCGGCAGTAACTGATCAACGATCGGACTGCCCTGATTTGGCGGTCCCAGCATTACCACTCTGCCCAATTCCGCAATTCCATGATGCTTGTCAAAGTACCGAAGCAAAATTCCACCGAGTGAGTGAGTGACAAAATGAATGACCTGAGCGTTTTGTTCGCGACATTTGGCAAGGCCGCGCCCGACAGCATCTTCTGCCAGCGTATCAATAGGATAACTACGTGATGGGTAGTTGATATTCACCGCCTGGTAACCAGCACGTTGCAGCTTTGTCTCCAGCTCACCCATGGAATTGGAGACCCGCGCCAGTCCGTGCAGCAGGATTACACATTCCTGCACATCTGGTTTACCCACTGCAGCAGCGCTACCATATAACATCAGCACAAAACTGAGCGCATAAGCATGTACTCTGCTCATGACAGCGCCTGCAGTTCTATTAAAATCATGACCAAGTGCACCTACCGATATAGATCTTTCCAGCGCAATCCGCTGGCTAACAAAACTATTGCGTACACGAGCACACTTCCCACTACCAGCAAGCCCAGTTGTGACACCTTGCGCAACATGTCCCATTCCAACCAGCTCAGCCAATCACCAGTACTAAATATCAGCAGTGCTGCCATTGCCGAATTGGCGACCAACAGTCGCAATAGAAACAACCACCAACCGGGTTGAAAATAATAAACACCTTCCCTGCGCAGTCCAAGCAATAACAAGCCCGCGTTCAGAAACGCGGCGAGACTTGTTGCAAGGGCCAGTCCAACATGGGCCATACCGAACATATAAAACACTATGTTCAAAACCATATTCGTGACTAGGGCAATAACACCTATCACAACCGGAGTTCTGGTGTTTTGTCGCGCGTAGTAACCGGGCGCAAATATCTTGATCGCCATAAACGCCAACAACCCAACAGCATATGCCCGCAGGCTGCCGGCGGAACTTATCACATCATTCACAGAAAATTTGTCATTCTGGAATAACGTTACCAGCAATGGCTCAGCAAGAAGTATCAGGGCCAGCATTGCCGGCACCGCAATCAAACATACAATACGCAGCGCCCAGTCCAGTGTTTCGGAAAACCCGGCGGTTGATGCCTCGGCGTGTCTGCGCGAGAGACTTGGCAACACTACTACACCAATTGCGATACCAAATGTTCCCAGAGGTAGCTCCATGAGACGATCAGAGTAGTACAACCAGGACACACTGCCGGTGACAAGCATCGAGGCGATGATACTGTCAAACAACATGTTTATCTGGCTGACTGAGACGCCAAACAAGCTCGGCAACATCAGGCGCATGATGCGACTCACACCCTCATGCTGTTTCACCAAGCGAGGTTTCGGCAACAGCTGCATGCGCGCGAGAAATGGCAATTGAAAAAATAATTGCGCAACACCGGCGAGCAATACGCCCCAAGCGAGCGCCAGTTCGGGGACGCGCAGGTAGGGTGCGAGCAGGAATGCGCAGCCTATCAAGGAAATATTCAGCAGAGCGGGAGTAATCGCAGGGATGGCAAACTTGCCATAGCTATTGAGAATTGATCCACACAACGCTGTCATTGAGATAAGCAGCAAATAGGGAAACGTAATGCGCAGCATCTCGACGAACAGGGCGAACTTCGCCGCTTCGTCAGTGAAGCCATAAGCTAAAGGCACGGCAACCAATGGCGCTGCAATGATAATCGTCACAGTCAGCAGCAACAGGAATCCGCCGAGCCTGCCCGCCACGGCATTGATCAACAACTGTACTTCTGCCAGTGACCTGGTGCTGCGATATTCCGACAGTACCGGCACGAAAGCCTGATTGAATGCACCCTCGGCGAACAGGCGTCGCATGAAATTCGGGAAGCGGTTGGCGAGCAGGAACGCATCCGCACCCTCGCTGGTACCAAACACACGCGCTATTACCACATCACGCACCAGACCCAATACTCGCGACACCAGGGTCATGGAACCGGTAATACCACTCGCACGCAGTAACCCGGACTCCGGAGCCCGGCGTTTATTGCCATCGTTGGGCGGTTCTGTGTCTGGTATTAAATCCGTCATGTAACCATAGCCTTGCCCGGGTCAGAAGGTTCGCGATTATCGCAGCAATTGGCCTTGAATGGGCATAATCTCTCGGTTTCTATCGGACATCTTATTGAATAAATTGAGCATTCTTAAGGGCTTAGCACGAGCTGGGGCGGGGACAGCGCTATTGACATCATTGGTTGAAAACGGCATAGTGTCGCGTCTTAAAAACGGCCCGCGCTACCTGCCCGGTTGGCCGCTCAGTCAATCATGCAAAAGCAATGCAGCACCCTGGTGATAACACCAGACACAAGTATTTAAGGAGTTTCCATTGGCCAATACTGCACAAGCCCGCAAGCGCGCCCGACAAAGTGAAACACGGCGTCGTCACAATACTTCATTCCGTTCCATGGTTCGCACCAGCATCAAGAAAGTCGATGCGGCGATTGCCGGTGGCGACCACACAACAGCTACTGCAGCCTACAATGCGGCCGTTCCGATAATTGATCGTATGGCGGATAAGGGCATCATTCACAAGAATAAAGCCGCTCGCCACAAGAGCCGCCTGAATTCGGCTGTGAAAGCGCTGAAAAAATAGATTGCGATTTTATTTGCAGCATAAAAAAAACCGGCATCAGCCGGTTTTTTTTATGGCTTGAAATTCAAGCTTCTGGGGGTTCAGGTACTAAGTGGCTCAAGCGAGACAGATCATGCACTCAGAATCATGTTATCCCGGTGAATGATTTCTGCTTCGCCCACATAACCTAACAATTCCTCGATGCGACTACTACTCTTGCCCTGCAGTTTCAGCACCTCGTCGGCCGCATAATTCACCAGACCACGAGCAATCTCATTGCCAGCTTCATCCAGACAGGCGACGACATCTCCGCGGTTAAAGTGTCCGCTCGTCGACTTGATACCTACCGCCAATAAACTCTTGCCGGATTTCTGCAATACACTGGTGGCACCGGCATCCAGAGTCAATTTACCTTTGACCGACAGTTGACCAGCCAGCCATTGCTTGCGCGCGGTTACTGGCTCTTTGTCCGCCTGCAGTAAAGTGCCAATTGCCTCGCCCGCACTCAGACGCGTCAATACATCGGGTAATTTACCATCGGCAATTATTGTGTTGGTACCGGAACGCGCTGCCAGTTTGGCCGCTGTAATCTTAGTCAACATGCCACCCCGACCGAGGCTTGATCCAGCCCCCGCCATCGCTTTCAGACTGTTGTCGTTTGCAGAAGCCGTTTCGATCAATTTTGCATCCTGGTTCTGGCGCGGATCAGCACTGTAAAGACCGGACTGGTCCGTGAGCAAGACCATTACATCGGCATTGATGAGATTGGCGACCAATGCAGCGAGTGTATCGTTATCTCCAAAGCACAATTCGGCAGTGGCCACAGTATCGTTTTCGTTGATAACTGGCACAGTCGCCATTTGCAGCAACGTGGTGAGCGTGCTGCGCGCATTGAGGTAGCGCGTCCTGTCAGACAGATCTTCATGTGTTAATAGAATCTGGGCAGCGTGTACGCCATGCCGCATGAAGCAACTCTCATAGGCCTGCACAAGCCCCATCTGCCCTACGGCGGCCGCGGCTTGTTGCATATGGATTTGTTTAGGGCGAGTTTTTAAATTCAAACGTGCGACGCCCTCGGCGACAGCACCGGATGAAACCAGCACGACCTGTATGCCGCTTTTCTGCATAGCGACTAACTGGCTCGCCCATTGCGCGATGGCGTTCAAGTCCAGGCCCAACCCGTTATTGGTAACGAGAGAGGAACCTACCTTTACTACCCAGCGCCGAGCGCTTTGAATTTTGTGCCGCATAACCGCTTCGCTTACACGTCCCATTCCAGATCAAAATCGTCACCTTCCTGAGCTGCCTGACGGCGCTCACGCGCGAGCTCGATACTCTGCCTGATCTCAAATGCCATCGCCTGCTCCAGCTCTGCTCGGGCCTTCACGTAGTCTTCATCATTGAGCAAACGCTTTCGGTGATCTTCGATGGATTGCATCAATTTTTCGCATAACTGCGGACAACCGCCTTTGGTCAGGGCCGAAATGTTAATGATCTCCGACTGCCAGTTCAATGCAGCGCGCAATTTCTCTCGCAGCGAATTCAAGGCTGCTGCGTCCAGCAGGTCCACCTTATTCAATACTAACCAACGCTCTTTGGCGGCGAGGGTGGGACTGAATTTCTCCAGTTCCCGGACAATCTTGACGGCATTCTCTACCGGATCAGATTCATCTGCAGGCAACACATCAATCAGATGCAATAACACTCTGGTGCGCGACAGATGCTTCAAAAAGCGAATCCCTAGCCCGGCACCATCAGAAGCGCCCTCGATCAACCCAGGAATATCAGCCATCACGAAACTGCGCTCCATACCCATACTGACTACACCGAGGTTGGGTACGAGGGTAGTGAATGGATAATCCGCTACTTTGGGCGTTGCCGCCGACACAGCCCGAATCAGCGTGGACTTGCCCGCATTGGGCATTCCCAACAGGCCCACGTCAGCCACGAGTCGCAATTGCAACTGCAGGGTGCGAATTTCTCCTGGCTTGCCAGTGGTGGTCTTGCGCGGCGCACGATTGGTACTGGACTTGAAGCGGGTATTGCCCAGACCGTGATAGCCACCACGTGCCACCATCACGACCATGTTCGTATCATTGAAATCCGCAATGAGCTCTTCTGTATTTGTATCGATCACACTGGTTCCAAGCGGAACCTTGACCAGCAAGTCATCGCCGCCCTTGCCAGTGCAATTGTTGCTTTGTCCTTTCAGCCCGTGCTGGGCGCGATAACGCGGCTGGAATCGAAAATCTGCCAACGTGTTCAAGGCCGCATCGGCTTGCATATAAACGCTGCCGCCGTTGCCGCCATCACCACCATTCGGGCCGCCTCTCTCAATATATTTTTCCCGGCGAAATGCCAGACAACCGTTACCACCGTTGCCAGCTTCTACCGTGATCTCTGCTTCGTCTACGAATTTCATACCAGGTTCAAGCCTTGCCGATCGATGATTGCCGCAACCTGTAAGGGTTTGAGCACACAAATAAAAAAGCCCCGTCGATTGACGAGGCTTTTGTGAAGTAACCTACTTCTGTATCAGGCCGTTTCGACGAACACACATTTGCGATTCCGCGGGCCTTTAATAGCAAAGCGAACGATGCCATTCGCTTTGGCGAACAACGTATGATCTTTCCCCAGACCCACGTTTTCACCGGGATGAAACTTGGTACCACGCTGACGCACGATGATATTACCAGCCAACGCTGCCTGCCCGCCGAATAATTTCACACCCAGACGTTTGGAATGGGAATCACGCCCGTTACTGGTACTGCCGCCTGCTTTCTTATGTGCCATAACCTACTCCTGAATCTTTAAAGCAGCTGTTTCAATGCTGCAATACTGAGCTTGCTACCCGGATCTGCCAAAGCGGACCTTATCCCTTGATACCTGTGATTTTCACTTCAGTGAACCACTGGCGATGTCCCTGTTCCTTTTGATAGTGCTTGCGGCGTCGGAATTTGATGATGGTTACCTTCGCGCCACGACCCTGTTTCATGACCTGCCCTGTGACATGGCTGCCAGCAACATAAGGTGCTCCAATCTTGACGGATCCGCCTTCGCCAACCATCAATACCTTATCAAACTGGACATTTTCGCCAGTAGCGGCATCCAATTTCTCCAGACGCAGGACTTCGCCTTCCTTCACCCGGTGCTGCTTGCCACCACTCAAAATAACCGCGTACATAACCTTCTCCAGAACCATGCAAAATGGGCATATAGCCATTCCTTTAGGGGCCGGCATTTTACGGGAAGCAGGCTTGGTAGGCAAGTACAATTAATGCCCTGCGAAGCAGAGATCATGGGCTCCGCTGCCTCTGCACGCTGCTGCAATAATCCGTTGCAAACACCGGTGGTTCTACTGCCACTGTGCTTGACAGTGTGTACTTCGCTCCCTAGCATGCACACACCAACAAGGCGGCCCCTGTATAATCATAACCCTTTGTCAGTCATAACAATTTTTCTAATTTCGAGCAAATTCCACCGAGCCTATGTACCCACAGATTCGCGCCATTGTCGAAGCAGACTTGCTGGTCGTCGATAAATTCATCGTCGCACAATTGCATTCTGGCGTCCCGCTGGTGGAAAGTATCGGCCACTATATTGTCGAAGCCGGCGGTAAACGGTTACGCCCGCTGCTGGTGTTACTCACAGCCCGCTGCTGCAACATTCAAGGCGGACAGCACATTCCGATGGCCGCCGTTATCGAGTTCATTCATACAGCAACCCTTCTGCATGACGATGTAGTGGACATGTCCACCCTGCGCCGCGGACGACCTACAGTCAACGCGGAGTGGAACAATCCCTCCAGTGTACTGGTAGGTGATTTCATCTATTCGCGCGCGTTTCAGATTCTCGTGGAAATCGGCGACATGCGCATCATGAAAATTATTGCTGACACCACCAACAAGATTGCAGAGGGTGAAGTGCTGCAATTGATCACCAAACACAATCCAACCTCTACCGAAGCGAATTACATGCAAGTGATTAGTGACAAGACTGCCATTTTATTCCAGGCAGCCGCGCAATGTGGCGCGATTCTGGGATCTGCTGATTCGACTCTCGAAGTTGCTTTCACTCGCTTTGGCATGCATCTTGGCATTGCATTCCAATTAATCGATGACGTACTCGATTACGCGGGAGACAGCTCAGCGATGGGGAAGAATATCGGTGATGATCTTGCGGAAGGCAAGCCCACTCTGCCGCTCATCTATGCAATGGCAAACTGTGACGAACAACAGGCGCGTTTGATCAGGGAAAGTCTGAGCGCGCAGGAAGTGGCTCCCAAACTGCTAGCAGAGGTAATTTCTATTGTGCAGAACAGCGGCGCATTGGAATACTCGCACGCACTTGCGAAACAACAAGCGTCACTCGCGCTAGATTGTCTCAAAATTGTACCTGATTCTGCCTACAAGAATGCATTACAGGCCATGGTGGAATTTTCGATAAATCGAAATAACTAGGTTGCTTTGCAAAAAATAAGAGCTGCCTGAATAATAAGAAGATACGGTGTAACTCTCGTGATCGAACCGGCAAAAATTCCGCTACCCGAACCTATTCTTGAAACTATTGAACAGGTTATTGCATTCGAAAAAATTCCACTTCTCCAGCAATTTTCATATACAGACAGCTATAATCTGATAATGAGCAGCGCACGAAGATTCGCAGCCGACACTGCGCTCGAATTTCTGTTGCAGGGATTGCCAGAAGAAGCAACCCAAAGAACAAGCTACACAGATCTGGGCGTCCAGATTACCCGCACCGCGAATCTGCTACACAGACTCGGCATTGCACCCAACGACGCAGTTTCGATTATTCTGCCGATTTTGCCGCAAACGCATTTCGCCATCTGGGGTGCGCAGGCAGCAGGTATCGCCAATCCAATAAATCCGATGCTCGAAGCCGAACACATCGGCGAGATAATTGCTGCTGCCGGTTCAAAGATCGTCATATGCCTGGCTCAGTCAGCTCATTCGAATATTTGGGAAAAAGTGCTGGCCGCTGTAAAAGAGTACTCCATCGTTGAAACTATTATTGCAGTTGACGTAAATGGACTCACGCAGACAGCGAACACTGGACTTTCTGACAAGCTCGTCACAGTCCTGGATTTTGACGCAAGTATTGCCCAAGAGTCTGGCACCTCTCTCAACAGCGGTCGTCAATTTGCTGCCGACCAGATTGCGGCCTACTTCCATACCGGCGGCACCACCGGGCGCCCGAAACTGGCGCAGCTTACTCATGGCAACATGGCATTTCTCGGACAACTGATGCAGGTCTACACCGCGCACATGACATACCACACCGTGTTGTGTGGTTTGCCGTTGTTTCACATCTACGGGGTAATTGTGCAGGGCGTCGCCGCATTCAGTGTTGGCTATCGCATAATCCTGATGACCCCTTCCGGATTTCGCTCTCCCATCGCCATGAAAAACTTTTGGCAGCATATTGATCGCTTCCAGGTGCAGCAGTTCTCCGCTGTACCCACAGTACTAATGGCTCTGGCAGACATACCGGTAGGTGACGCAGACATCAGTTCTCTGACAGATATCAATTCTGGAGCCGCACCACTGTCTTTGCCATTCGAGCTCAATTTCGAAAAGAAATTCCAGGTCGAAGTCGGCAATGGCTACGGCATGACAGAAACCACGGCGCTGATATCGCGCGCACCGGCACAACAACCTCCTGGCAGCGTTGGCATGCGCATTCCCTATTCACAGATTCGTATCGCGCAGCTGGATGGCGTCAAAGTGGTAAAAAACTGCGCACTCGGAGAGAGCGGAGTGATACTGGTAAAAGGCCCGCAAGTATTCGTCGGCTATAAGAGCGGAGCTGACAATGCGAAGGCCTGGATTGAAGACGACTGGTTCAACACAGGCGATTTTGGGTATCTTGATGCTGAGGGTTTCCTCTATCTGTCCGGTCGCGCAAAAGATCTCATAATCCGCTCCGGACACAATATCGATCCCGAGTTAATCGAGGAGCCTTTATGCGCACACCCGGCCGTAAGTGCCGCTGTTGCCATTGGCATGCCCGATCCTTTTGCCGGCGAACTTCCCATGGCATTCGTCGCCAGGAAACCGGGCGTGGAGATCGATAGCAAGACGCTCTTGCAGTACTGTGCAGAAGAGATTTCCGAACGAGCTGCAATTCCAAAACGCATAGAGTTCATCGAAAGCATGCCGCTCACTGCGGTTGGCAAGATCTTCAAACCTGCGTTGCGACAGCGCATCACCCAACAGATTGTCTCTGAGCACCTCGAGCAAGCCGGCATCAAGGCACAAGTTAACGTAATGCTGGAAAAGAAACGCGGAATCGTGGCAATGATTGAAGCCGTGGACAAATCGCAGATAGAAAGTGTGAAGGAACTATTACAGAGCTATACGTTTGCGGTGGAAGTGAGCTGACTGGTTCACCCCGCAATGAATGCAATCAATTTCTCGAACCTGAAGGTCGCCCGCCAGGTGCTATAATGCTCAGTCCGGGACTGGTTTCACGCAAGATGGTAGCAGCATCAATAATGCGCACTTTCTGCGAACTCGGTTTATAGATCTCGGCATTAGTAGCCAGCAATTCATTGGCAGATTCTACCAGCGACTGCGCTTCGCCTGCATTGCCCAACGCAGCGTACACCTGTGCCAATGCGAAATAGAAATCCGGCTCCGCCTTTTTCAGGCGCAGGGCGCGCCGAAATGCCACCCTGGCAGCTTCCAGGTTTTGAGCTGCGAAAGCCAGATTCCCTTGTGCAAAGTGATAATACGGATTCTGCTGATTGAAACGCGAAATCGCTAGTTCATACTCGCGTGCCAGACGTGTATCTCCACTGCTACGGTAAAACTTGGCCAGGTTGTTGATTGCAGTTGCGTTAGTCTGATCATTACTGAATGCCTTGCGATAGCTGTGTTCCGCCAATTCTTTATTACTCAGCCGATTAAACGCAGTTCCAATATTATTCCAGACCATTGAGGAGCTATTATCCAGAAACAAAGAATTCTTGAAATACACCAGCGCCTGTTCAGTGTTACCAGCAATTAATTCCTCAACACCGAGATTATTGAAATAATAGGCCCGCGCTTGCTCATCAGTGATAATGGAAGAGGTAAGTTGTTGCAAGGCTATCTCGGGTGTGAAATCAACTATATAGCGTCGCCTTACTGTGATGCGACCAGTCGCATTGATATGCTGGCTAAGGACAAGCAAATCACCACGACGATCCCAGATTGGCTGCACATCCACTGTCTGGAAGCGCGCCTCGACACCGCCATATCTCGCCATCGCTATGTATAGATTAATTACCCCCATACAATTACCCGATTGCGCATGGAATGCTTCTAATGCAGTGTGGGTCTTTTCATCCGAATATTGCACGTTGAGAAAGCCTTCTCCGTACAACAAATCCTGTAGTATTTCGACCCGCTCTTCTGTGGTCACCCGAAAACTGATATTCGCGTCGATTAATTGTTTGACCTCGTCATTTATAAAGAGCGGATCAACATCAGCAAACAAGTCCTCCTTCTGGGTAATAATTTGGGCATACAATTCAGGGTTTTCCTCGAACTGCAAATCGAGATCAATCGACAAGCAACCGCCAAGCAAAATGCACGGGAGCATCACCTTGGGGCATGAAACTGCTTGTGAGTGAATTAGATTCATTTGCGATGCATACATCCTAATAGCGCGCTGGTGTGCTGCACCCGGTCTTGTCTATCTTCATAAAGGCATAACGTCCCTGCAAAAATGGCACTCGCGCCGCGTCAAGCGCGCGCAACAATCCAATCCAGCCGGCATAGTTTGCCACCACTTCCACACTGGTTCCCAGACCGGCATAGTCCAGATTATCTTGCAAGCGACCGGCATCGCGCCCCCAGTTACCTGTGTATGCAACTGTATCGACAACTGACTCGTACTCGTATTCCAGTGCGACCCGGGTTTGCGCAATGCGCATATTGTCAGCAGACAAGAACCGCACTTCGAAGTCGGTCGCGAATTCCAGCGAGTTAGCACCGGTCGCTCTGAACCAGTTTACTGATGTGTCTAATATGACGCTTTTCGTCACATCCAGGTTACGCACATATTCGAAAAGCTGGGTATCCGCCGCCATTATAGCGAAGCCTGCGTCGGTATCACGTAAAGACGAGGCAATGCGCACCCGACCCTCAGCATCGATATCAACGATGGCGTCAGACTGTATAGTCTGCGAGTTGGCGACAAAGTCAAACAAGGCTTTCAACGTGGCTGGCGCCAGCGTCGGTAACTCCCAACGTCGACCTTCCCCATCGATCAGCACAATTCTGCCATTGGCGAACAGCAGCGACGCTACGCTCAAGTCCAGCCGGGCGACCTCACCAAGCGCCACGCCTCCGGGCACGATTATTTCCCTGATAGTGGATTGATTGAATTCATCTCCAAGTGATTCTTTTAAAAACAGCGCTGGCTCTTCCCGCTCCGACCGATTCGCAGTTGCGGCACTTGCAGCTTTGAACAAGGAGTTACTATCGCGGCGCACCCGCTCTCCCAAATATGCCAACTCGGTCACTGCCAGCTGGTCACGCCGGGCGGAACGGGAGTCAAGTGCGAGCCGCTGTGCCGCGGTACTGTATAATTCACCTGCGGCAGCGACCTGCGCCGGATCGGTTAACAGCAGGTTTTGAAAGGCATAGGCCGCAACTACCTGCTGAATCTTTTCCATCGCAAGCAGATCATCTATGTGAAAAGTAATGAATATGCGCGCAAGAGATTATGCGTTGAGCCATTGTTCCATCGTGAAGGCAGTATTCCTGTCGACGTTCGTCGACTCCTGCTCTGCGAGAATGGCCAAACCACCTATCTGCGAATTCTGGAATGCTGCCTCCCATTCCAGAATCTCCTCGGTAACAGGCAATCTGTCCATTGGCAGATCAGGGAAACGACCCAGACGCGGCTGCTCGATGCGTTGGCGCACTACGTCGCTGGCATTCAGGTTGGTAGTAACATCAATATCATAAGCGGCGAGTGCATTCGCTATCGGACCGAGCAACAGGTCCTCGCTGGTTGCAGCATCCAGCGTCGCTGCCTGTGCCGGGCTGACAAGGCTGATGCAATACAAACACAGAATCAACCAGAAACTGGTATTGGCTGACAGGTGATCGCTTAGCTTAATTATTCGCACATGCATCATAGGTAGTGCCGTTACGCTTATTCAGCAATCTTTCGCGCAAGTCAGTGACCCAGTCAGGCTCACCCCAAAAATGCAGTGGCTGCGCCAACTCACTGATCAGGCGTTCTGCTTCCTGGTATTCCTGTGCCTCGATCGCATATTTTACCGATTGCTCCAATACAAATGTATCAGCAGGCAACAACTCGAAAGCCCGCCGCTGATAGTGCTGACCAGACTGCCAGTCCAGCTCGGCGAGCAAATGTACCTGACCCATGGCGAGGTTTGCTTCCGGACTGTCGGGAGCGAGCTCCACGGCACGTACAAAATGCTCGCGTATGTCAGCAACAATTGCGCTGCGCTGCACCGCTGGCCAGATCTTGTCACAATCAAGCAGTTCAGACTCCCAGTATTCGCCGTAGTCGAGCAATATATTCGGATCTGCAGGCGCCAGCTCCGCTGCCTGTTCAAAGTAACGACTCACACTCTGGTCAATGCCTTCCATTTCCTGCATTCGCAAGGCATCGCCAAGGCCGGAATAGCTGCGCGCAATTTCCTGTCCTGAATCGATTGCAGCCTGAAATAAAATCTGCGCGTTATCGAAACGGCCCGAATTCAGTGCCAATTCTGCCAACAACACCGCGAGCGCGCCGGGGTCCAGCGCCGTGCTCGCAGGCTCCTCTGCTGCAGACAAGGAAGCAGTATTTATAGTGCCGCCTGGCCTGCGACTGTTCGAGAGGTAGTAATGAAATTCGGCATCCAGCTGCGCCGGTGTAACCTCAAATGCCCGATCATAGGCAAAGCGATGATTGCGACCTTCCAGCAGCAGCGCAAGGTAACGATGCAGATGGGCCCTGCGATCAGGAAATCCTCCCTCCTCATGGGCATGCAACAAGTAATACAACAGAGATTCGGATTTGAGGTTGGCTATCTGAATCACGCGCGGAGATGCCAGAGCTTCTTCCCGGAATAACAGACGCTCCATGGAAAACGTTTCACTCAAGGCAGCCATTTGTTCATGATCCTCAGCGGTATAACGCTCAAACTCCCCTTCATTTCCATCAATGCGCAGGCGCGAGATGTAACCTGCCAGACCCTCTTCATACCAGCGCGGCAGTCTCAGGTCGGAAAATTTGCGCACCAGAAAATGCACGTAGTGGTGGAATGCAATTGCAGATGAAGTCTCGTCATCGGCAACGATTGCCATGTAATTGGCACGGGGTGTTGGCGAAAAAAAACCGGTCTCGGTGGCGAGAGTGAACAATTGATACGTCGCCGCATCCTCAAACAAATATACATACTGCGGTATTCGCGCAGTAGGATAGGACGCAGCACCGCTGATAGTATTAGCCGCTAACTGCCGCCATGTTTCCAGCGTGTTCGCGTAGTGTGCAGTCTGGCGCGCAGGCAATTGGCTCACCAGTATAAAATTGGCGCTTGTAACCTGCACCCAGCGCTGCTGCAACAATTGTTCCTGGCCCCAGACAGTTGGAGCGAACAACACCAGCAACAGTAGCAATCGACGAAGTAGGCAAATCAGGTTCATAAGTTTACTGCTCGACCGTTCGCATCCTCTTTATATGGCTGCTTCCAATATTATTCTGAATTACATGGCAGGATAGTTCGGGCCGCCGCCTCCCTCAGGTACCACCCAGTGAATATTCTGGGCCGGATCCTTGATATCACAGGTTTTACAATGCACACAGTTCTGGGAATTAATCTGGAAGCGTTTGCTTCCGTCTGCTGCTTCCAGCACCTCATACACTCCAGCAGGACAATAGCGCTGAGCGGGCTCGTCATACAGCGGCAGGTTTATCGCAATTGGCACTGACGGATCTTTCAACTGCAGGTGACACGGCTGATTTTCAGCATGATTGGTGCCGGACAGAAACACAGAGGACAGTTTATCGAAACTAATTACACCGTCCGGCTTGGGATAGCTGATACGCTGACTCACAGCGGCAGGTTTCAATTGGCAATGATCTCTGGATTTGTCGTGCACCGTAAATGGAAACCGGCCAAAGAAAATATTCTGCTCAATGAAAGCAAGGGTACTGCCCAACCAAAATCCAAATTTGTGGAAGCCGGCGCTGAAATTGCGCATCTGGTGTAATTCATCGTAGAGATCAGAATTGGCGAAGCGCTCGGTATACGCCACCGGCTCGATTGGTGGCGAGTCCTCTGCCAATGCGGCGAACAAGGTCTGGGCAGCAATCATGCCGGACTTCATGGCAGTATGACTGCCCTTGATCTTGGCGGCATTCAAGGTACCCGCATCGCATCCAATCAACAGACCGCCGGGGAATGTCATTTTCGGCAGGGAGTTCAAGCCGCCCTTGATCAACGCCCTCGCGCCATAGCTGATCCGCTTGCCGCCTTTAATATATTGTTTGATGACTGGATGATGCTTGAATTTCTGAAACTCATCATAAGGACTGATATGCGGATTCTGATAACCGAGATCGACAATCAACCCAAGAGAAACCTGGTTGTTATCCACGTGATAGAGAAAACCTCCGCTAGTGCCTGCATAGCTGGCACCAATCATGGGATATCCAGCGGTGTGCACTACCAGACCTTCCTGATGTTGCGACTCTGGAATTTCCCAGACTTCCTTGAGGCCGATGCCGTAATGTTGCGGATCGCTGTCTTTATCCAGAGCATACTTGCTGATCAATTCCTTGCCGAGATGACCGCGGCAGCCTTCAGCGAGAATCGTGTATCGAGCGTGAAATTCGAAGCCAGGTTCAAATGAGGATTTGTGCTCACCCTGCGCATCAACTCCCATGTCACCGGTCGCCACTCCTTTGACACTGCCATCTTCCCGAAACAGGATCTCGGCGGCAGCGAAGCCAGGGAATATCTCCGCGCCCAGGGCCACGGCCTGTTCCGCCAGCCAGCGACACAAATTGCCCAGCGAAATAATATAGTTGCCATCGTTGTGCATCGGGCGCGGCACCAATATGCCCGGAAACTTGAATGCCGACTCGGCACCTGGGAGATAATACACATCATCGCAAGTCACCGCTGAATTCAGTGGTGCACCTTTGGCTTTCCAGTCAGGAAACAATTCTTGCAATGCACTGGGTTCGAACACCGCTCCAGACAGGATGTGCGCTCCTACTTCGGAACCTTTTTCGAGGACACATACCGAAATCTCCTTGCCGGCATCCTGTGCCATCTGTAACAGCCGACACGCAGCAGACAGGCCTGCCGGACCTGCTCCTACGATAACGACGTCGACTTCCATCGATTCGCGATGCATACATTTCCTTTCAAATAGTGCCTGGCAAACTGGCTTTGACGTTGACTGAGTCCAGCGCCTGAATTTAGTTCGGACGCTCCGGAAGCGAGGTTTATTATCCTCAAATCAACCGGCAAGCGCAAAACGCCAAGGAGTGCATTTTGGCATTACAAAAAGTCACAATAAGTAGCACTAAACTCATGTTTTCAGCGACTATTTCTGGGCATACTATGGCGCCCTCAAGAGCCATACGGCTACAGCTACCAGCTAATTTTTCAGTATCGGAGCCAGTTCATGCCCTGCACCCCCAAGCCATCACGATTGGCCAACAGCATCGCCATCGCCTGGTTAAGCCTGTTTAGTAATTTTGCCTACGCTCAAGATCAACCTGTGACAGATGAGAATGCAACCGTCACTTATCCTGCTTCGTTCTTCGCACAGTACTCCCCATTTTCAGTCAATGACATGCTGGACCGCATTCCTGGTATCAACGTGGCCCGCGGAGGTAGCGGTGGTGGCAGTGGAGGTGGCGGCGGTGGCGGCGGTGGCGGCGGCAATAATGGCGGACCCGGTAGTTCTGGCGGCGCTGACCGGCGCGGTCTGGGCCTCGGTGGCGATCAAATTCTCATTAACGGACGCCGCATTACCGGTAAAGAGAATGAAGGCAACAGCCAACTGAGCCGCATTCCCGCGAGCCAGGTGCAATACATAGAAATTATACGTGGCACCTCCGGCGCGCTTGATGTGCGTGGCGGTAATCAGGTGATCAATATCGTGATGGTGGAAACCGAGACTCGCTCTACTATTTCATACGAGCTCAATACTGATCGTTATGAGGACGGCACCATTAAACCCGGCGCAAAGGTCTCGCTCTCAGCCCAGCGCGGCGCCTTCGAATATCTGATCAGCGCTGAAATCGAACCACGCCGGGAATTTCGAGACGGTTTTGAACGGAGCATTTTGGCTGATGGCAGACCCAATGACACTGTGAAACGGGATGATCTGCGCGACTCATCTCCACTCACATTCACGACGAATCTTGGATATCGCTTTTCAGATGTCGACATCATGCATTTCAATCTTCAATACAGTGATGCTGCCAGCCCGGGCAATACCAAGCGCAAAATTACCAATTTGAAAGTGAGCCCGGCAACAAGCAGTGATGAATATGATGACAATGCCAACACCAGCGATATATGGGAACTCGGCAGTGACTATGAACACACCTTTGCCAATGGCAGTCGCTGGAAGACGCTCTTGATTGCAAATCGCAAGGAAGACGACAGCGCCAGGGAAACATTTGTTCGCAGCACTGCCGACTGGAAAAAAGATTTATATCTGGCGAATTTCAATCGGTACCAGGAGCGCATCTTGCGAACCTCTTACTCTTTCAGCTTGTCAGCTACCCAGGATCTCGAAATAGGCATCGAGAGGGCGCAAACCATTCTGGACTCTTCGCTGCAACTTGGATTGCTGACGAGCTCCGGGGCCAAATCAGCGGCATTCGGTGGTTTAACCCCGATTACCGACTCCAATGCCACAGTGGAAGAAATTCGCTATGAAAGCTTCCTCGTGCATAACTGGCAATTAAACAGCCGCATGTCTCTGGAAAGCACATTGATCGTGGAAACTTCTGAAATTGAACAGAGTGGTGACATAAGCAAGCAACGGGATTTTGATTTTATTCGACCCAAAGTCGATTATCGCTTTGATTTAACACCGGCATTGCAGTTCCGTGCCAGCATTGAGAAAGATGTCGCTCAACTCAGCTTCAATGATTTTACGGCCAATGTAAACGGCGCCGATGATGACCAGGATGCTGTTGCAGGAAATCCGGATTTACGGCAGGAACAATCCTGGCGGTACGATCTCAACCTAGAGTACCGGTTCAGCAAAGACAACGGGGTTCTGAATACGAACGTGTTCTACCACGAGCTGGAAGATGTTATCGATAAAGTCGATGTATCAACGTCAACCAAAATTCTGTCTGCCAACGGCAATATCGGTGATGGCGAACGTTACGGTATTGATATCAATGCCAGCTTGCGGCTCGGGTTGCTCAATCAACCTGGCATGCTGGTCACTTCTGGATTGCGTCTGGAAGATTCGGAAGTAACTGATCCCTTTCTTGGCATCAAGCGTCGTCTGCGTCAAGGTGGTCGTGGCAACGCTTCAATTGGCTTTCGGCATGACCTGGCACAAAACAGCCTGAACTACGGCTTTAATTATCGCCATGGCTTCACTGGCAATCAAAAAGCGTACGACATTGACAAGATCGAAGATTACGCATCAGGCGATTTCATGACTGTGTTTCTGGAGACTCGCGGCTGGGCCGACCTTACTTATCGATTCGAAGCGATGAACTTGTTAAGCGGCGAACGCTGCCGAATTCGTTCACGCTTTATCGGCGGCACCATCGCCACCGGCAGGCTGAATGAAATCGAAGATTCATGCAGCGATACCGGCATCAAGTGGGCGCTTAAAGTGCGCGGCACATTCTAGTGAAAGTAAATCACCACAGTCGTAAACAGTGCCAGAACGACACTAGCTGCGAAAATATCCCTGAGAAAATGCCGCAACATAGCATGAGCGCGCCGAGGCGAAGCTGACAGTCTCCGCCCCTGCGCGCGATGGGCTATTTAAGTAGAATAATCCAGTTAACTGGCTGCGCTGTACAATCAGATCGATTGCACAGCGGGATCGAGGGTGGTTACTGCGCTTTCGTAAAAACCATCATGTGTTGCCATGGCAGGAAGTCCAGAGTGTCGGTCCATTCCAACCCGAACACGCTCATTTCTTTGATCACTTGTTCTTGCGTCATTTTATGCAGTGGCCGGATGGGAACGCTATCGTCCTCGCCACGATATTCCAGCAGAAAAATCCGTCCGCCAGGCCGTAGCGCATCGTAGATGCCACTGATCATCTCGAATGGGTGAGAAAATTCATGATAGGCATCTACCATGATGGCAGCGGTTATGGAATTAGGCGCCAAATTCGGATCGTCGATCTGCCCCAGAACACCCTCGACATTGCTTATCTTGTTAATAGCTTTCTGATGCTCTATCAACGCCAGCATCTCGGGCTGGATATCTACCGCCATCACCTTGCCCGCGGGCACTAACTTAGCAATGCGGAAGGAAAAATAACCAGAACCAGCGCCAATGTCTGCCACTACTTCATCGGCAGCCAGATTCATGTTTGCCACTACCTCATCCGGTCGCTCTTCTTCGATCCGTTCCGGGCGATTGAGCCAGTCAGCTGCCTGATGCCCCATGACGAAGGCGATTTCGCGTCCCATATAAAATTTGCCTATACCAGTCGTACGCCGCTCTGGCGCATCGATGTAACCTGGATGCTCAGCAGCGCTAAGTGGCAATGCAAGGAACAGTAGAGCAAGACTACAAGTACTTAATTTGGCAACAAATGGACGGTTCATGCATGCATTCCTCGAGTCACAACAACAGCGAAAGACGGGAAATTCGGGCCTTGGGCAGCCCGAACAGAGAGTCGTCATTATAGAGTAGTGGCAGGAGTCAAACAAGAATTGGGGGTTTGCGCTGGCAATCCCCGCTTTATTGAAATGAAACCATTTGGTTAATTGTTATGAACTACAATAATCTGAGCAGGCGCTGGCCCGATCCCTTGCATTTTGGGCAAGTGCTGTGATCGGTGATCTTGCCTGCACCGTTACAGACATTGCAGACATCCAGATACGGCTTCTTCAAAATGGACTGCAACTCTGTCAGTGCTTGTTTGGTTACTTTCTTATCTACCATGGTCATCACGGCACTTCTCCACTACTGGTCAGATTTTGAGAAACTTGAGGCCCAGTTCGCGCTTTTGTGATTAGCCTCACACTCGGCAAGGATTATGCCGAATCAAGCCTGAGAAAGGCGTTAACCACCTCACAGTTTCGAGATCACCTGTAAAATTATTTTACAGGTGAAAAAACCGGCTAAATTAGTCGCTTATGCTAATATCCTAAGGCTAAGTTTAGCTATAAATCACCGCGTGGAACGAACATGACCAAGGTATTGGAAGGAATCAGGGTGCTGGATTTTGGGCGTTATATCGCCGGCCCCTACTGCGCGACCCTGTTGGGAGACATGGGGGCTGAGGTGATTCGCATCGAGAAGATAGAGGGCAGCGAAGACCGCTTCCTGTCACCCGTTACCGCCCAGGGTGATGGCGCACTGTTCCTGCAACTTGCCCGCAACAAATTAGGCATGACGCTCAACCCGATGCTGCCGGAAGGACGGCAAATCGTGCAACGTCTGGTCGCCACAGCCGATGTAGTAGTGGCGAATTTGCCGCCGGACACGCTGGTTGCCATGGGTCTGGACTACGACAGTCTGCAGGCGGTGAAGCCGGACATAATCCTTACCATGATCTCTGCGTTTGGCCGCGGCGGTCCTTACAGTAATCGCGTGGGCTTTGACGGACTCGGCCAGGCCATGTCTGGTGCCATGTTCATGTCTGGCACTCCAGAACAACCCGCAAAAGCTTACCCGCCTTTCATTGATTTCGGCACCGCCAGCTTGGCTGCATTCGGAACCATGGCGGCGCTCTACGAACGGCAGCGCACCGGCATGGGTCAGGTTGTGGAAGGCTCCCTGTTCAGTACTGCACTGACCATGATGAACGGCACCGCCATTGAACAGGCCATGATTAAGCGCAATCGCGTGGCAACCCTGAATCGATCCCAGACGTCGGCGCCAGCAGATACATTCAAGACCAAGGATGGCTGGGTACTCGTACAATCTGTGGGCGGCCCCCTGTTCAAACGTTGGGCCGATCTGATGGGCGAGTCCCACTGGCTTGAGGACCCGCGTTTCAAAGATGATATTTCCCGCGGCGACAATGGCGCACTGATCAGCGCGCGCCTGGCACGCTGGTGTAGCGAGCGCACCTCGGCGGAGGTGCTAGCAGCCATGGAAGCAGCGCGCTTACCGGCTGGCCCGATACTGTCACCGCAGCAGGTGTTGGATGATCCGCATATTGCCGCGAAGGGACTGTTCCAGGCGACGTCCTACCCCGGACTCGACCAACCCGCACCCTTGATGAAGACGCCAGTGGAATTGTCACGCACGCCCGGGGAAATTCGGCAGCGCCCTCCTACACTGGGTGAACACACCGATCAGATCATGCAACAGCTTGGCTATGCAGCGGCAGAAATTACCAATCTGCGCGCCAAACGCGTAATTTAACCCACACCAAAACCAACGGAGACAGCGATGGGAATTATCAAGCTTAGGGTCATGCTCGCCAGTTTGCTGCTTATTACGCTCCCTGCTACGGCTGCCCAAACAGACATCCTCAGCATTGAGCACTACGTCGCCAATGAGTCCAAGGTGCCGTCAATGGCAGGTGCCATGGCTCAAATCTACGTGCGCGAGCGGGTGGCCAGCGATGGCATCAGCAAACCAGTGGTACTGTTCATCCATGGCGCTGGCACACCAGCGGAAGTAGCCTTCGATGTTCCCTATGACGGCTATAGCTGGATGGCGTATCTCGCCGCTGCCAGCTATGACACCTTTGCCATGGATACTACCGGTTACGGTCGCTCCACTCGTCCCCATAGCATGAATAACATCTGTAACCTGTCGGAAGCCCAGCAGCAGGATTTTATTCCCGCTGTCATCGACGCGACCTGTATTGCAGACTACCCCTTTGCAGCCACTACGATCGAGTCTGATTGGGATGACATCGATGCTGTGGTGGATTATTTGCGCAAGCTGCGGGATGTGGAAAAAGTCCATCTGGTAGCCTGGTCGCTCGGCGGACCCCGCGCGGCCGGATATGCAGCGCTATATCCGGAAAAAGTAGACCGACTCGTATTGCTTGCTCCAGCTTACGGCCGCACCCGTGCGACCAATCGGCCTGATTCATTGCCCGCACCGGGAGTCGCTTTCAACAAGCAATCACTGACTGATTTCACCGCTAACTGGGAGCGCCAGGTGGGTTGCGACAACCAGTATATGCAACCGGTAATGAATGCTGTGTGGGACGCCATGCTGGAATCGGATCCGGTGGGGGCGACCTGGGGTACCGGCGTTCGGCGCGCACCCGCAACTACGCTATGGGGCTGGAATCAGGAAGTCGTCGGCAAAACAGCCAATCCCATGTTGCTGGTTTCTCCAGTGCATGATGCTCAGGTGCCGGCCGCTCGAGTAAGGGAACTGTATGAAGATTTGGGCGCTGAACACAAGGTTTTACTCGATCTCGCCTGTACCTCGCACAACGCGATGTGGGAAACGAATCGGGAAATTCTGTTTGACGCCTCCCTGCAATGGCTACGGGACGGTGCCGTCGATGGCATTCAGCACGGCGAACTGCGCAAGGGCTACTGAAACCTGCTAGCGGCTGCGGGGAGCAGCCGCGATCAGTGCACGCCAGAATGCATCATTAAAACTCTCGCCATCGGCCTCACCGGAATAACCGAGGCGAGTCACGATCAGGTTCAGGCTTGGCACGAGGTATAGCTTGCGGTCTTCCGCACCCTGCATCGCTATCATGTCAGCGGGGGCGTCGGGTATCAGCGCAGCATCAGACCCTAGCGCCCTGGCCCCGGCACCCAGAGAAAATTCCTGGCCGTTCACCCACCACAAAAAACCATAAGCGGGATTCAGTGCCTGGGATGGGCTCAACATAGCTTGCAGATAAGCAGTATCGCCAATCACTACTTCATCCCGCCATTTACCTCCCGCTTGAATCATCAAACCGAAGCGGGCCAGATCTCTGGCATTGGTGGAAAAACCCACACCAATATCAGCACTCGCCCAGGGGCGCGGAGTCCATGCCGAGTCTTGCATGCCCAATTTGTCCGTGATCCAGCTGCTGGTGAGCACATCACGCTCCAGGCCAGTCGCGGCAATTATTGCGCGCATTAGCAGATGATAGGCAGGCGTGTTGTAACGCCAGACTGTGCCGGGAGCTGCCTGCAGGGTGAGATCGTCGGCCAGACCGCTGGTCATGCTGAGCAGGTGCCGGATTGTGATCTGATTTTCATCAGCTACTGCCGTTTGTGACCAGCCACTGCCGAGATATTTAGCTACTGGATCATCGATCGCAAGATAGCCTCGCTCCTGCGCCATACCGGTAATTACTGCGACGACACTCTTCTGGGCCGAGGCAACATCTTCAATCGCTTGTCCGGCCGCGTCATGCCCGGTGACATAGTTCCGGTAACGTAGCGGTGGGTCGGGCAAATCCCAGTATCGCTCTGCCAGTATGCGGCCTTGGTGCAGCACCACCACACCGCTGGAATTGCGTGCGGCGGCAATCTCCAATGCTTTATCCAGTTGCGCGGCATCCCATCCCGCTGCCGCCGGATCGATATGCTCCCAAGCGCCATCACCGGGTGGGAAATACAACTCCTGCGCCAGTACCGCCTCATTAGTTAGCATCCCCAGTGCGAACAGACCCAGACACAAGCTCCGCAGATTGCGCATAAATTTTTTCCTGACAAGAATAGGTTTAAGGTACTGGTATAAGCATAATGATCGCACCGGAGAACTTACCAGCACTTTACTCCGCCTGGAGCCAAGTATGAAAACAATAACAGCAATTCTGTCCTTGCTCACCCTGCTCACTGGTTGCGGTGAAGCCCCTGTAAATAGCCAAACAATAAATAGCAGCACACCAAATAGCAGTACCAATTCAGCAGCACCTGTTTACATCTTACCGCCACCACTGGCAGCTGCTCAATTCCCAGCCGATATCGACCCGATTTCGCTGGCACGTTTGCCAGAAGTGCAACGGGCCGAACTTGATGCGGCGGGACAGGATGCGTTTGATACTTATGTGAGTCCCGGCACCGGCTACGAGACCGGACTACGCGGACCGATTGGTATGTGGATGCACAGTCCGGCATTGGCGAAGGCGATATTTCCGTTGCGGGAACACGTGCGCTTTGGCACCGCCAAGGACCAGCGCCTCACCGAGCTCACCATCATCAGCACCGCCCGGGAAATCAATAATCAATATGAGCATACAGCCCATGAGGGTCCAGCTCGCGACGCGGGCCTGGAAGAAGAAATAATTGAGTTCGTAAAATACCGACGACCATTTAGTGAAGCACCCGACATCGTTGGCTTCGGCGCCGCCGAACGCACCATTATCCAGTTCGTGCGCGAAGTAGTCAGCGAGGAAAAAGTCAGCTCAGATACATTTGCCAGAGCCATCGAATTGTTTGGACGCGATGGAGTAACTGACCTGGTAGGATTGATCGGTTATTACAATCTGGTGGCCGTTACCTTGAAGGCGTTTGATGTACATCATCCACCCGGCAGAGAATTGTTATTACCTGTAGCTGCAGAAAATTAGTCAATGCCTGAATAATTCAACACACCAAAAAAGGAATAACCAAATGCGTAAAATTATTTCCAGTCTGCTTGTTTTTGCTTGCGGCATTGGTTTCGGCGTGAGCCTTGGAAGTGTCGGTGCCGCTGAGAATACAGTAAAACCAGCGTTTCTCATTGTAAGTTCAGATCGCAATACTGGCGTTACTGCCGCTGATTATGCTGCTTATCAACAGGCCGCTGGTCCGTTGGCCCGCGCCGCAGGTTTGTCGATGACTGCAAGTGCGCAGCAACCGGTGGTGTTTGAAGGAGCCTGGCCCTATCAGACACTTGCAGTCGAACGCTTTGACTCTATGGAAGCATTAAAGGCGTTCTGGTATTCCGCTGCCTATCAAGAAGCAAAGAAATTACGCGAGGGTTTATCAACGGTAAATTTTATTGTGGGCGTGGAAGGCAACTGATAGCCACTGCCACCAGCCATACAATTTCCGTTACAGCCCCTGCAGGAAGTCCAGCATGGCAGCATTGGTTTCCGCTGGCGCTTCCTGTTGCACCCAATGACCAATGTTTGGTAAAAGGACCACTCCACGCAGATCATCAACAACGCGTGACATGCTACCCTGCAACTTCTCCTGGTTAGCACCAGCAATCACTACATCCCTTGCCCCTGCGATAAATAGAGTGGGGATTGTTATCTTTGCACCTTCCAACTGCGGCGTAATTTCCCAGTTGCGATGAAAATTGCGATAGTAATTTACACCACCGCGGAATCCTGATTTCTCGAATTGTGCAACGATGTAATCCAGATCAGCCTGCGTGAGCCAGTCCGGCAATCCCCGTGCTGCGCCGAGGCGACCTATCCAACCACCCGCACTCCGTTTCGGATCGGTAATGGTGGGCGCTGCCCGCGGCGAACTGGGTGATAGATAGAGGCGACTCAACAGCCCCCGTGGATCCGCATCGTATTCCGCTTCGGCCACTCCGCCGGGTTCATTGTGATAGAGAATATAATAGAAGTTGTCACCAAAGCTTTGCTGCCAACTCGTCAAGGGAGACTGCCTTGCGCGTCCGCCATAGGGCACGCTCATGGCAATCAGCGCGGTAAATCGTTCCGGGTGCAACAACACTGTGTTCCAGGCAACTATAGAACCCCAATCATGACCGACCATGATGGCGGTTTCTTCACCGAGTGCGTCCAACACGCCCACCATGTCAGCAGCCAGATGCACGATGTCATAATCGTTAACGTCTGCTGGCGCATCGGTATAACCATAGCCTCGCATCATTGGCGCGACCACTCGATAACCGGCAGCCACCAGTGGCGCAAACTGATGCCGCCAGGAATACCATGACTCCGGCCAACCGTGTGCCAGTAATACGAGCGGTCCGGTAGTGCCTGTCTCGGCGATGCGCATACGAATGCCATTCGTCTCTATATCGCGAAAACTGATTCCTGCTAAGGCTGCGTGAGTCGGCACATTATTCTCCTGTAGTGAACTTGTATCCTGTGCATATACTTGCGAGGAAACCAACCAGCTGAGCACAATAATTGCTGACAGTAATCGAAACTGTTTTTGCATAAACATGATAAAGACTCCGGGATATTTAAACTTCTGCAGCATTCGCCAAGTCGACACACAACACATTGAGAGTAGCACGCACTGTTCAGCAAACTCAAAAGGCTTTTGTCCAAGCATTTATCCAGTTATGCTGTCACAAATCAAGCAGCTGCCTCCGGGAGAAATGTGTGACTACCGCTTATGATGTGCCTTACATGCAGCGCACCCGGGACTATTATTCGGCGCAAGGTTATGACTCAGATTACAAATGGGCACATAACACCGTCACTCCTTTGCATCGTCTCGGAAAATCTCTCAACACCGCTACTGTATCGGTCATTACCACAGCCATGCCGGATACCGTTGCCGGCCGTACCAAGCGCCAGGTATACGCCTCTCCGTCTTTTCCGGTTCCCACCTCGATGCACACGGTAGATCTTTCCTGGGACAAAAAAGCCACGCACACGAATGATGTGGGCTCGTTCCTGCCTCTTGGCTTGCTAAAAGAGTTTGTCGAGCAGGGACTGATCGGCGCACTGGATCCGCAGTTTTATTCGGTACCCACCGAATACAGTCAACGCCATACGCTCGAGCAAGATGCGCCAGCAATATTGCAGTTGTGTCGGCAGACGCAGACAGACGTCGCCTTGCTGGTTCCCTTGTGACCAGTCTGTCACCAGACCGTGAGTCTGGTAGCGAGACACCTGGAGGCCAACGGCATTACAACAATTATCATTGGGTCAGCGATTGATATCGTAAGTCATTGCGGCGTGCCCAGATATTTGCATACTGATTTTCCATTGGGCAATCCTTGCGGCAAACCATATGACATCGCCATGCAGACTGCCATAGTGTGCCATGCATTGGATCTGACGCTCACCGCTGCGACTTCGAACACCATCGCGCGCGCGCCTTTCAAATGGAGCGATGACAACGGCTGGCGTGACGCCTATTTGAGAGTCGATGACAGCAACCGCGAGCGACTGCGAGAACTCGGCGCCGAGAGAAGAAAGTTCCAAGCTGAAAAGAAAACAATCGGCGAGCAACGCGCACCGATGTTGTACCAAGAATAAGTACCAAGAATAGGCATCAATAATGAGCAGCAGGAATAAATAGTTAGCTGCTTACCTGCCGGCAAATGGTCCTGCGGTGACTGTGCCCTGGGTATCCTGCAATTCACCCAACTCAGCAGCAACACCTCTGGCAATTGCCGCGGTCTCACTGCCGGCCTGAAAACAACTGAAGTCCGGGCGGTCGCGCCATGCCAGCGGACCACATAGACGTACACCAGCACCGATAGCCGCATCATGCACAATATTGATGATGCGCTCGTAATCTGGATCACCCTGTTGATAGCCGGAGAAATTTCCCAGGTCGCCGCTCGCCGCAAAAATGGCAGTGACACCAGGCACTTTGGCGATTGCTGCCGCGTTTTGTACGCCTTCAAGGGTTTCAATCATTAACACCAGTACCAGATTGTCATTCGCAGTTGCACGATATCCGCCTGGCACAGTCCCCCACATCTCAGCGGCGAATGCCTGCCCGCCACCGTTACTGCGTCGCCCCATTGGCGGAAAGTAGGCCCAATCCACGACTTCCCTGGCTTCTTCAACCGTATCTACCGTGGGCACTACCAAAACCAGCGCGCCAGCATCCAGCGCATGCTGAATTTCCCGTTCATCTGTATAGGCAATGCGCACGCCTGGTACCGCATCTGCATGGGGACAAGTGCGCCACATCCGTGACACCGCTTCCCAGTCCCGCTGTGAATGCTGCATTTCTGTCCAGATGAAATCGTAGCCGGCCGCTGCCATCGCACAGTAAGTGCTCGGATCTGTAGCCGCGAACATCGTGCCGCCTGTAACCTTGCCCCCAGCCAGCATTTTCGCCTTCACCGGATTCCAGATGACCGGGTCAGAGGGCGCCGTAAAGGCAGTGCCATAATTCCAGCTTGTTGAGGCAAACGGACCGGAATTGCTTGCGCCAACTGGTGCATTGGTTCGCGCTTCACTGTTGATTCCCGCCGGCGCAGCCAGGGGAAAAGCCTGGGCACCTGGATTCGGATTGTTCGCATAAGGATCTGCAGTAGCAGTGGTGGTTTGTTGGGCAGAAGCAGCTGCAGACAACACTAGCAGCGTTGCGGACAGAGCCACATTCAGGATAATTGGTCGCATAAAAACTCCGCTCGATGATTATTGAAAAAGTAGCACTGACAACTGCTTGAGGCCACTGCCACCGGCTGCTGCATTGCGTATTGCGCCC
>SHZK01000054.1 GCA_009692305.1 Gammaproteobacteria bacterium
GCGCTGCGCTGCGCTACCAGCATGCAGGCTCAAACTGATTACACTCAGTATATTCACCAGCGGAATATAGACCGCCAGGCACAGAGCTGCGGTAGTAAGACCGCGATCGCCGTACAAGGCATCGATACAGGCCAGTCCAATGTAGAGGTTGAAGCGGATGCTGCCCTGATAAACCGAACTTAATGACGCCGAGTCCTGCGCAATCAGTTTATGCATGGCAATGATAAGCAAGCTTATCGCCAGTAATCCCAAGGCAATCACCTGGGTAATTTCCCGCAGCTCTTGCCAGTCAAAATTGGAAGTGGACAGACGCAGTATCAGCAATGCAGGAAAGAAAAAATAATAGGTGAGTCTTTCCAGTTCAGGCCACATCGCAGCGGCTACCAATGTCGAGCGACTGATCAGAAAACCTAACAGTATTATGGCGAAGATCGGAACGAGGGCTGTAGTAATCATCGCGGCATACTAGCGCCAGTAGTGGCGCAATTCCACAGCTCATTGAGCGGTGCTCTCTATTGCTGACATGACCAGGCGTGCTACGCTTGCGCCAATGGAATACGCCGCTATCATCGCCTTTGCCATCACCGCTTGTGTGACACCTGGCCCAAATAACGCAATGATCATGGCGTCAGGACTTAACTACGGCATACGCCGCAGCCTGCCACATTACTTCGGTATTTGTTTGGGCTTTCCTGCAATGGTCATAGCAGTTGGTCTGGGTATCTCCACACTGTTTGAACGTTTCCCCGTGTTGCATCTGATACTTAAATTGGCCGGTGCAGCTTATCTCACCTACCTCGCCTGGCGCATCGCTACTGCACCGGTGTCAGACCTGTCACAGCGTGCCAGCAAACCATTCTCGTTTGTTCAGGCCGCCGCTTTTCAGTGGATTAATCCCAAGGCATGGGTGCTGGCGATAGGCGCCACTGTCACCTATACCGTCATCGACCAGAACTATGTCATCCAGGTGTTGTTGCTCGCCGGTATCTTCATGCTGTTTGGCGCGCCTTGCATCCTGCTGTGGCTCTGGTTTGGCGCGAAGCTGAAATCAATACTGCAGGACCCGCAGTCAGTACGAATATTCAATTATTCGATGGCCGGGCTGCTTATGGTCTCCCTGATCCCAGTATTTACCGAGCTTTATCAACAGTTGATTACCTGAACGATTGATCACTTGTAACGATTTGTGCAGCAGCGACGTATACACCGCCGGTTCGCTTCACATTGCCCAATTGTTGACCTATAGTGTGACAAAATTTTTGTGACATAACCGAACCATGGAAAAACTACCCGCTTATTTATCCAGCTCACCAGCAATGGCTGTGATCGGGATTATCACTGGGGTGGTTGGGTTCGGCCTGCTGTCCGGGACATTCACCGGTTCTGTAACTGACCAGATCGAACTCGCTAGGCAGCAGGGATATACTGCAGGCTATACCTCAGCGCAAGCGGAAGCACCCGCAATGGAAGTACAGGAAAGTGTTATTCATATTATTTCCAGCGCCGTGTTCACGGAGAACATGGAGGTGGAGCTGAAGGGAATCGCGCGCAGCACCAACGCCATTGAATTTACCTATGGCGAGAAAGGCGGCGAACGGGAACGCGTTGCGGCCCTGCACCCGGGTGATGCGATTGCGCGGCGCTTCGGCAATAATCTCTATGTGATCAAAAGCGTATCAGTTGCAGCAAACTTGCAGTACGCAACCATAGAAGTGACGCGCATAGGATTCTAACTGCTTTGCTTGCACTGTCTCTCAATTCATTCTGAAGGGATTTTCAAATCATGCAATTTCTGATTACTGCCTATGACGGCACCGATGCGGATGCACTTAACCGACGCCTTGCTGCCCGCGAATTACATCTCGTGGGCGCCGCGGCTCTAAAAAAAGCGGGCAATCTTATTGCAGGTGGTGCAATTCTGAATGATGCAGACCAGATGATTGGCTCAAGCATGTTTGTTGAATTTGCATCGCGGGCCGAACTGGACGCCTGGTTAAAGCAGGATCCCTACGTAACAGGTGATGTCTGGCGAGACATCACGGTACAAACGATTCGTCTCGCCTTTCGCAGCTGAGCAGCGCGCATCCGCAGTACTGCGGGATTCAGCGCACTCGATCCTATTCACCCGGCTGGCGATGTTCCAGCTTAAGCCCTACTGCCGTACCAGCACCAAATCCTTGCCAATACGTATGCTCTGCGGTGGGCTGTCCCTGGGTCACTGCAAACACGCCATCCCCCCCATCGGGAACGAGATCCAGAAATTCCATCCGCTCTTGCATGCCTTTCAAATGCAGGTCGAACCAGGCTGTGGCGAAGTGGTCCATGATGTTATTCATGCGCACGTTATCCCAAACCGGATCAGTATAGTGTGCTGCGCCATTGGGGTTACCGCTCTCCAGTATTTCCACTGGTACCGGGTACGGCGCGCCAGCGTTATGACCGGCATTCTTGAATGTCAGTAGATAACGATCGCTGTTCACCGCTTGTTCGAAGATCGCGCGCGTACCATTGGTATAGCCCGCCACAGTATCGGCATCACCGGAAAGATAAAACGTTGGTACGGACACTCCTGCCAGATCTTCTGGACGCCAGAATCCTGAGTTCATGCCCCAGGGTGCCACCGCGAATCCGGTCTTGATGCGGCTGTCCAGGTTATTCCGGTAGTCAGGATTGCCGGTAGCATGCATTTCCAGCAATCGATTCGGTGGCGCCATCAGACCGCCGACGATCTCATCGCTATAACCGCCACCGAGATTATTGACCAGGCCATATCCACCCATCGAATAACCCACAATACCAGTGTTGTTCGCGTCCACCAGGCCATTCAGGAAACTGGCCGGGTCCGCAGACAAATCAGCTATAGACTGGAGTACAAAGCGCTGATCCAGAGGCCGGTTATACAGCGTGCTGGTAAACGCCAGCTGGTCATCATAGGTGCTGTCCTTGTGATCGATAGACGCCACCACATAACCCTTGCTGGCAAGGTTCTCGCCAAGATGGCTCAGCAGATAGCGATTACCAGGATAGCCATGAGAAATAATCACCAGCGGAAATGGAGTATTGGTGCTGACTGGCGCGGCATCGCGTACCGCCTTGCCGTGCAAGGTTGCGGTAATTTCCGGATTACGGGTAATGGCACGGTATTCACCGCCTGGTTGCTGGCCACTGGCCAGAGCCGCCGGATACCATATCTCAACAGTTAGCTGTCGATCGTAAACTGCAGCCTCCCCTCCACGTGCAGTGTTAACGATATCAACCCGACCAGTGTCCTCCAGCATTATGGTTCTGACGCCAATATTTTCCGCACCAAATGCTGCAAGCTCCGGCGCATCCGGGCGCACGATATCAATGCGATTGGCTTGCGCGGTAAGCGTGCCGGTGAGCGTGCTGGTGATGCCGAATAGAAATGCTGTAACTACTGCAGTTTTCAAAGGATTACTTTTCATAGTCACGCTCTCAAAGATGTTGTTGGTTTTGATGGTCTGGCTGGTTTTGATCGTCTGAATAGTTGCTGTATGTGCCCGGCAGCCTAACGCAAACCGGCGCGAACTGTAAACAGTGCGCGCCGGTTGGATTTTTTCTGCGAAATTAGTATTACGAATGCTGCTGCTTATACGCCATTGCCCGCTGCTCAGCCGTGTCAGAATGTCCGGAGAAGTCATGCAAGACCACATACAGACTTGGCACCAGGAACAGGGTAATGACCGTGGCAAACAACACCCCGAAAGCCAGCGAGATTGCCATCGGTATAATAAAGAACGTGGCCGGGTTGGCAGTAAACATCAACGGCACCAGCCCGATGAAAGTTGTCGCTGAAGTCAGGAAGATCGGACGGAAGCGCTGCATCCCCGCCAAGGACACAGCTTCCACCATACCCACACCTTCTGCCCGCAGGCTGTTTATCGCCACCACCAGCACCAGCGAGGCATTTACGACCACGCCGCTCAAGGCGATGATGCCAAGCATGGAGAAGAACACCAGGTCAGCTCCCATGATGAAGTGTCCGAGCACAGCGCCGATTGCACCGAATGGAATCACGCTCATGATGATGAGCGGTTGGGTATATGATTTTAGTGGAATTGCCAACAATGCATAAATTACCAGCATTGCCAGCGGAAACGTGGAGAACAGTTCTGACATGGATTCGATCTGCTGCTCGCCTTCGCCGCCAATCACCATCTCGACTCCCAGTTCACGATTCCACTGTTCGGCAAATTTGGTGATCACTTCACCCCGCACTTCTTCCGGCTTCACGACAGATCTATCCAGATCAGCGCGCACCGTTATAACACGGCGGCCATCCTGCCGGTTGATACTCGAATAGGTGTTGCCCAAGGAATATTCGGCAATGCTCAGGAACGGCACCTCGGCCCCGCCTGGTGTGCGAATCAACAGGTCTTCCAGATTGCCCAGAGACTGGCGCTCATTCTCGGGATAACGCACCATCACACGTACGTCATCTGTGCCGCGCTGGATGCGCTGCGACTCGGAGCCGTAGAACGCTTGTCGTACCTGGGTGGCAACGTCATTCAAGGTCAGACCCATGGTCTTGCCACGTTCGAGCAGCTGGATCTGTACTTCCTGTTTGCCCGCTCTGAATGAATCGCTGATGTCGAAAACACCGGGATAACGCGCGAGTTCTTCACGCAACTGCGTAGACGCAATCTTCAAATTCTCTTCATCGCGTCCCTCCATGCGGAAGTTGAGCGCGTCTCCTGCAGAAAAACTATCCGATACAAAAGTCAGCTCCAGGGCGTCGGGAATAGTTCCAACCAATTCCCGCCAGCGATCGCGGACAATATTGGAGCTGAGCTCGCCGCGCTCATAAAACGGCGTCAGGTAAATTACAACTTCAGCGATTTCACTGCTGCCGGAGTTACCGCCGCCACCTCCCGGACGGCCGGGGCCTCCGCGCGCTGCACGACCACCAATAATTGTCAGAATACTGTCGACGATGCTCGTGGTGGATTCCGGTGCGGCGCCGCTGGCCTTCAAATCAACCAAGGTCAGTTCCAGTTCCGCGGCAACCTGAATCGCGGCTTTTTCCACGACGGCGATCGCATCCTCGGTGATATAACCGGGCACGCCTGGCGGCATTTGCAAGGAGCCATAGATAACATCGCCCTCGACCGAAGGCATGAACTGGAAAATTACCCGGCCACTGATCCCCAGCGCGAGGGTGACGATGATGACACCGGTGGCTGCTGACCAAGCGGCATAGCGATACTTTAAAACCTTACGCAATGCGCGGCGATAACCGTGCTCCGCAAAGTGCTCCAGGCTGTGCGCGACGCGACCTTGCAGACTCTGCCACTGCGTCACCAACCAGGTACCTTCAAACATATAGCCTGTGGTCTTGCGATGGGCAAGGTGTCCGGGCAGGATGAATTGCGATTCCAGGAGACTGGCTAACAAACAGAATACGACCACGCCACCGATGGCATTGAAGAATGCGCCCATTTGACCGCCCAGCAGCAGTATAGGGAGAAATGCGGCGATGGTTGTGAGGACACCGAATATAACTGGCACCGCCACATCGAGAGTTCCCTCGATGGCCGCTTGTTCTGGTGAAAGTCCTTGCATTTCAAGCGTGTGGACCCGCTCTGCCACCACGATCGCGTCATCGACGATGATGCCAAGTACCAGGATAAAACCCATTACGGTTAGTGAACTTATGGTAAGTCCAACCAATGGAAACAGGCACAATGCACCAAAAATGGCGACTGGAATTCCGGCGGCTACCCACAGGGCAAGTTTGAAACGCAGAAACAGCCCCAGCACGACTACTACCAGTAGCAGACCTGAGTATGCATTGTTTGCAACAGTTGCTATACGTTGCTGGGTAG
>SHZK01000055.1 GCA_009692305.1 Gammaproteobacteria bacterium
ATGGAGCATTTGTTAGCAAAAGCGCCACCATTTGAACGACCTTCACGTTTCAAGGCGCCGGAAGGCAGTCGTAGTGGTGCGCGTCCCAAGGGAAAACCAGGCGGTCGACCTCGCAGGCGCTGAGCCTGACGCGAGACAGTATCGATCAAGAAGTGATCGCCACTTTCAACGTTGTAACTAGCCCGACGCAATATCCTCGCGCAGAGTGCGCGCCGCGCGAAAGTAGTGGTAGGCCGACCAGAGATTGGCCACCGAGACAAGGCACAGGGCATAGCGCAGACCATCGGCCAGAGCCAACGACTCGGCAACACCCTGGCCGAGCAGGTAGGCGCGAATTTGGTCGCTGAGGAAGCCGGTGAACATGGGGCCGGTGCCAATGCCGATCAGGTTGAGTACCAGCAGTAACATGGCGCCACCCAGCGCCCGCTCGCGCACTCCAACCAATTGATGGGTAGCGGCGATGCTGGGGCCGAGATAGGTGGCACCAAAGGCGATGGCGGGCATCATCAAGACCAATACCGCTAATCTGTCGGGCAGCATTAACGCCAGCAGCCAGACCGGAATATTGATGAGCAATGCGATTGCTGGCACCCACATTTGGTAACGTGGATCGCCGCCAGCGCGATGGGACAGTATGTCGCTCAGCTTGCCGCCCAGGTAGGTGCCCGACAGCCCGCCGACGAGAGTAATAATCGCCAGGGCGAAGCTGGTTTCAGTGAGCGACATACCGTGCGAGCGCATCAAGTAAGCCGAGTAATAATTGTTTAAGCCATAGGCCACGAACGCATGTAATCCAGCGGCCAGGGAGAGGTGGCAAAAAGCGGGTTTGGCGAGCAGCTTTTTCAATACCATCTTCATCGGTGGCGGTTCGACTGGCTTATAGTCAGGGTCGGAAAAACCACGCGGCGGCTCGCGCAAAGTCAGCTTCACCAATATGGCGAGCGCGATGCCCGGTAGACCCACAACATAAAACGCGGTGCGCCAGCCGTAGGCAGTTGCTACGTAGCCGACGACAATAAAACCGATGAACTGGCCGAGGTAGACCCCGAGCGAATAAATGGAGAGAACTGTGGCTCGCTTCTTGGGTGGGTAGTAATCGCTGATGATGGAGTAGGCCGAGGGATTGCAGCCCGCCTCGCCCACGCCCACCGCGACCCGGGTAAAAAACAATTGAAAAAATCCATGCGCCCTGCCCGTTAGCGCGGTGGCCGCACTCCATACCACCAGCGAGATGGCGATAATGTTGACGCGGTTGACACGATCGGCAAGGCGAGCGATGGGTATGCCGAGGGTGGTATAAAAAATCGCAAACGCAACTCCGCTTAGCAGGCCGAGCTGCAGGTCGGAAAAATTAAACTCCTCTCGAATCGGTTCCATCAACATCGACAGAATTTGTCGGTCGACATAGCTCAAGCCATACACGACGAACAGTAGCCACAGGGCGTAGTTGCGATAACTCGGGCTAGCGGTGAACTCGTCGGTCTTGCCGGGTAGTGAATCGATTGCCATGTTGTCTCTCTTCAGATTCTTGTTTTTTGTTTTGGTCTTATCGACCTTGTTGCAGTGGCACAGCTTACGGGAAGTTGCGGATAGGGAGTATAAAGCTCTTACCCGATTAGTCCATCATTGGCTATGGTTATCGATAAGGGTGGTTCTTCGATGGCGCAGCCGGTGAGCGGATTCAGCACATGACTGTGACAAGCTTCAATTTCGATCTGGAAGGATTTATGTTATCCAACGTCGATGCGGTAAGCCTGACTATTTGCCGTGAATCCTATTTGCCGGAATCAAGGTCTGTAGGCGGGGCAACTGGAGAACAATTGAAAATCAATTACAATTTAACCGAAGCTATCAGTGAGGATGATCAGGGGCTCGATTTTTTTGTGCTGGCTTGATCTCTACCCTGATTGCGATCGCCCTTGAACAACAATTGGTAATAGCACCAGATAGCGAGTGAGATAACAAAGCTCACCGAAATAATCATGAAGAGGATGGCGGGCACGGTCATGGTGCGGACCCCGGTTTATCACTTGAATCCACACCCGCTGCAAGTAGTTCGCTGCCGTTAATATCCATACCAGCCGCCTTCCACCGCCGAGTACCGATGGCGGTCACCGCCAGCAGCAATGCCGCTGTGAACAGTATGACCAACCACGCATAAATAGCCGACATATCAGCCGATTCGCCTTCGCCAATGCCCAATGTCGATTGCACATACGATGGCACGTTGTTCCAGCAGAAGCCGATAAAAATCACCAACAGGTAGAGCGGAGAAACGTACTTGAGAATGAAGCGAAATATTCGTGGAATTTTAAACAGAGCGCCGCGTTGCGCTTCTTCCAGCGCTTTGTCCACGCCAAAAATCCAGGAAAAACAGATGAGCTGAATGCCGGCAACCACAAAAATCATGAATGTCCCGACCCAGAAATCCAGGGTATCCAGAGCCACCAAGCCTTTGCTAAACCACAGTACAAATAAATTTCCTACTATGCAGATACCAGCTATCAGAATTGTTGCGCGTTTATGAGTCAGCCCCAGGGCTTCCTGGAAAAACGCCTTCGACGGTTGCAGCATGGACAGGGAACTGGTGATCGCCGCGAGAAACAACATGAAATACCAGATGGCACCAAAAAAATCACCCCAGGGCATACGCACGAAAACGACCGGTAAGGCAGAAAAACCTGTGCTAAAAGTTCCCCCGGTATTGGCCTGGGTAGCAAGCACTCCAAGAAACATCACGGCTGCAGTGAGGGTGATCATGCCACCCAGGGCCACTTCGAAAAACTCATTGGTGGCTGATGCGGTGAGGCTGGATAGTACGATGTCGTCATCTTTTTTCATGTAGGAAGCGTAATTTATGATCACGCCAAACCCGATTGACAAACTGAAGAAGATTTGTCCAGCGGCCGCAAGCCATGTTTTAAAATTGCCCAGCGCCGCGAAATCGGGGTTCCACATAAAATTGAGACCGGCTGCAACATTTTGATCGGGAAGTTCCGGGTCAGGCGTCCCCAGTGTTAGTACGCGCACCAATACAATTATGCCCAATATGGCCATCGCGGGCATGGCCCAGCGGCAGACTATTTCTATTCCTCGAGACAGACCTCGATACAGGAAGAAAATGTTAATCGCAAATGTGATGCCCCAAAATATGACTGTAGAGTGCAGCCCGTTCTGGCCCAGCAGGCCATTGGAATTACTGCCGGTGGTCTCGCTAAAAAACTGTTGGGAAGCGAGTACTTGATTCGTTACTGACTGGTCGGGAGAAATACCGATGCCGCCAGTGGCATAGCTCCATGCGTAAGACAGACACCATGCTTCAATCATCACATAATAGAAATACACCACCAACGGCACGAGTACGCCGAATGACCCGCAATAGCGAGCCACTGGACCACGACCCCATACGCCCATAATTGCTGGCGCGGAGTGGAAGCCTTTATGGCCACCGTAACGCCCCATGGTCCATTCCGCCCAACCGATGGGAATACCCAGCAACAGGAAGGCGATGAAGTAGGGGATAAGAAATGCGCCACCGCCGTTTTCGGCCGCATTGCCAGGAAAACGCAGGAAATTACCAAGGCCAACTGCAGAACCGGACACGGCAAGGATGACTCCCAGACGTGTGCCCCATCCCTGTTCCCGGGTCAGTTTATTGTTCAAAGATTCAGCATCTCTTCAACCAGGCATAATACGGAAGGTACATTTTATCGGAGCCAACGATACCGCAGATTAGTGAAAGTCAGTTGGATATATTTATTTCGAAGTCAATGCCATATCCTATCGCCAATCCAATGGCAATAGCACCATTCATCCCGCGACCCTGATTGGCGGTAAAGGCTATCAGAAGTAGAACGAGGCGTTCAACAAAAAGCCGATAGATATCGTCGTAGCCACACCCGGTCGCCTGCTGGATCTTGTGCAGACCGCTGGCGCCAAGATCACCAGATTTTGTAAATTTTTTCGGAACCGGGCTTTTTGTCTGGTAATAGCAGAACATTTTCTACGGGAAGAAAATCTGGAAAGCACTGTAACCAGAACACGATTTATGTTGCGAGCGAGTTGTGTTCAACCGATCTGACCTCGCTTATACTACTCGCGCCACCGGACCCGAACCCGCATGAATAATTCTCCCGTTTCCCGCTACGAGCTGACAGCCTGGTGTTTGTTTTCAGGCGCACTGCTGTTGCTCCTGGTTCTTAAATTATTGCCGGCCCTGTTAGCCGGCCTCTTGGTCTATGCGCTGGTGAACTTGGTGGCGCCGAAACAGCAGACAACAACCGTAGATAAATCCCGCTTGTTGGCCGTAACACTTATCGCCGCGATCGTGATCACGCTAATCACGTTCTTGGGATTCGGCCTGGTGTCTTTCCTGCGCGGTGGCGGCGAGAATATTCCGGGACTTATCCAACGGATGGCCGAAATCATCGAAGGCTCGCGTGCGCGGTTTCCTGTCTGGCTTCTGCAGTATTTGCCGGCGGACGCGGATGCACTAAGCGCGGCGCTGGTCAATTGGCTGCGTGGACAAACAGACTCATTCCAGGTGGCAGGCGCGGAACTGGGGCGGGGCCTGATGCTGATCTTGATTGGTATGGCGATTGGCGCTCTGCTTTCGCTGGAAAGAGCCATCCACAGGCGAGCGCACACGCCATTGTCGGCAGCCTTCATTCAGCGCGCGCTGCGCCTGGAGAGCGCCTTTCGCCGCGTGATATTCGCACAGGCCTGGATCTCAGCCATCAACACCACTTTCACCGCGCTTTACCTGGTAGTGGTGCTGCCCGGGTTCGGTGTAGAACTCCCCTTCACCAAGACCTTAATCTTGATCACTTTTGTGGCCGGTCTGCTCCCCATCCTGGGCAACCTGATATCCAACACTATTATCTTTATCGTCAGCCTCAGCCAGTCGTTGTCCCTGGCGCTGGTGTCGCTTACCTATTTAGTCATAATCCACAAGCTCGAATATTTTCTGAATGCACGTATTATCGGCGGCCACATTCGCGCCCGCGCATGGGAGTTGCTGATCGCCATGATCGCACTGGAGGCGGCCTTCGGGATATCCGGACTCATAGCCGCGCCCATCTACTATGCCTACCTGAAAGACGAATTGCGCGCCAAAGAGCTCATTTGAATCTCCCCCACAACAAAACCGAAATCGAGATATTGCTGCCATAACGGAATATTTACTGAATCTGTTATAAAGCCCAACCGCCTGAATCGCTCAGGCTACCCGGATTGTCATTGAGGTGGTTCTGGGGATTGATAAGATTATATTTATCTCAATTCTCACCAATACAGTCCAGGCAGCGAACATGTCGTATTGGCATAGCCGCAAGCTTGCCGAGATTATGTGCATTGCATTGGTCGTACAGGTCGTGCTGGCGCTATTGACACTTCCATCAGGTTTGCCTGCGAGGAAGATTCCTTCATGTTGCCGGCAATCGAGGCAAAGCTGGGCATGAAACTTGATTGCCTCCATCCCATGGAGCATTTGTTAGCTAAAACTTTCTGATCTCCGAGGGATCAATACCACTATTTAGTTTCTCCCTCGCAGACAGGTGGTGCGCGCGCGTCCGCAAGACTTCGATCCGGGTAAATGCCGATAGCCAGCGTCTTCTGTTTCCCTCCGAATCGATAGTTATAGCGCCAATATTTTCCCTGGGGCTTAACGAGCAAATAAAGCCCGCCGCCATCAACCATGCTGTAGTTCCT
>SHZK01000056.1 GCA_009692305.1 Gammaproteobacteria bacterium
GCACAGTTCCTTTACTGGCATTCCGGCATCGGCCTCTTTCAGGAAGCCAATAATCTGTTCTTCTGAAAATCACTTTTTCACGTCCAATCTCCTTCTCTTAGGGTATTGGACTCTAAATCGTTGTGCTACTCAATTACGGGGGGACGTCGGGGGACGTCGGGTGCGGACAACAGTCGGATGCGTATCAGTAGGTTTGTCTCCGGAACGGTTAAGCTCGAAATACGCATTGAGCGCCAGAAGCAACTCCGCAGCTTTCCAGTCTGGATTCCGTTTCGGGGTTGCTTCGCTCATAGCCAGAACAGCCTTACAGCACATAAAAAGTGCTTACGGCCTTTTTTATCTATTAGGAGAGCATCCATATATTTTCATTTGGTCCCAATGAGACCAAAGGTCTGAGTAATTTGATCCGAGTGCATTCACTAGAAAAGTCTGAAATCAAACTAATCTGACACGTTTTATTTTAATCCGCCGTTGGCCCCGGCCTCATCTGAAAATGATAAACCTTACTGGTCGTGCCAGCCCCAGTCTCCATATGAAACGGCGCCCGACTTGAGATCGTTGCCCACACACCTCTCCCTTTCCATCCCGCATTCGCATCATCTATCCGCCCATCCAGCCACTTCGTATAAAAACCCAACGGGTAAGGCACAGTCAGCCGCACCCACTCCCCATCGTTTAACACCAACAAACTACCAGACTGGTTTCCAGTATTGATCGGGGTGTTGGTGCCCAGGCCCAGGGTGTCGAACTGATCCACCCACGTGTAATAACTCCCTTCAGAACTCCCAGATTGCTGGATGTTCTTGAACTGGGGCAGGGGTTCGGCGAAGAAGGTCCAGCCTTCCGGGCAGTGTTGGCCGGTGGCCATAGGACCGGTGAGAGGGCCGCGGCACTGGCTGCGATCGAAGCGGCCCATGTGGCCGCTGGCGAGTGCCACCCAGGCGATGCCGTTGCGGTCGATGTCCATGCCTCTTGGCGAGAAGCCCTCGATGGCACTGCCGTCCGGGTTGATTGGTAATTCGTAATACTCGGTTAATGCCGTGGTGCTGGGATCACTGCCGGGCATCACGCGCACGATGGCGCCCGGGTAATTGAGATTGGAACCCCACACCGAACCATCTGGTGCTGGCGCGACGGCATACAGGCCGGAGTTGATGCGCTTGTCCTTGGCAGGATCGACCGGTGCATCCGGCTCCACATAGTCATCGCGCTGGCCGTTGCCGTTGGTGTCGAGAATGAATGGGGTCCAGCCTTGGGCGGCGACAGCATCGCCGGTGGTCAGGAATTCGCGGGTGTTGAGCCAGCCGACGACCTGGCCGCCGCCGCTGGTCCACAGGGTATTGTCCGCGTCTTCGGCGAACATCAGGTGGTGGGTGCCGAAGCAGGTGTTGATGGGGGTATAAACATCCGAACGCGGATCATACACACCCAGATGGCGACCGGAGCCGCCCAGCGGGAACGCCTGCGCGGACGGGTGGTCGGAGCCCGCCTGACAGAACGCGGGCACATTGCCCGGAGCGCGGGCGCGGGAGGTAATCCACACGCGGCCGTCGCTGTCCATCATCGGGTTGTGCACGGTGGTGGCGGAATCCCAGATGGGTTCGTCGCCCCAGAAAGGCGAGGACGCCATGACGGGTTGCGCTTCACCCTCATAATCCGGGTCTTCCGGGAACACCGCAATCTGGTCGAGGCTGTGAGTGACCGGGTCCAGCACGGGTAAATAGTCGTGGCTGTTTTCCAGGGCGCCGTAAATCTTGCCATAGGCATTCACTGTCGGGTCGCGGCGGTCGGTGGACACAAGATCATGCAGATAGGCGGTGGGGTCGGCCCAGTCCCATTGCGTGATGACGACGTTGCGTTCCAGTCCCTGCGGGCGTGCCGGCGCGGGCGGCAATTCGCCGGCGGCGATGCGGTCGGTCCAGTCGGCGTACATCTCAAGCGTGCGCTTGTCGCCCATGCCGGCCAGGGTGTTCGTCATGAAGGCGCCGGCCTGACCGGAGCGCACGCGGCGGTTCCATTGGTCGAAACTGGTTTCAAGATTCGCGAACATGTCAGGAATGGTGCGCGTCGCCGCGTTGCCCATCTGGTGACATACAACACAACCACCGTTGGTGACGCGGCGGATGTAATCGTCCTGGGTCAGTATGCCGGCGGCAATGCCGTTGCCATCCTGCCCGGTGCCGGGGAACTCATGGGCTTCGGGAATTTCCAGCAGGGAGTACCAGTAACCGGCTGGATAGTATTCGGCGGCGGCAGCGGCATCCGGGGCGATCAATGCGACAAGATCGAGATTCTGGCCGGGGCTGGCTTCGATGCGCGCGGAATCGACGAGGCCATAGCCGCGCACGAACACTTCGTAGCTGGCGGCCGGCAGGTCGGGGATCAGGTAACGGCCCTGGTCGTCGGTGACTACAGTCTTGCTATATAAAGTAGCAAGATCGTTGGTTTCGGCGATGACCCACACACCGGCCTCGGGGCCGTTGCTGCTGGTGACGGCGCCGGAGATGTTGTCGTTGGTCTGGTTCGTGGCCGTAGCGGCTTGGGGTGCTGACGCGGCTGGTGCGGTGGTTGTGGCTGACTGGTTGCTGGTTTCGGTGTCGCCGCAGGCGCTGAGGAGCAGGGCGGCAAGGGACAAAGCTAAGATCTGGAATGAGCGCATGGTGATCTCGTTGTGGCTATCAGGGGGAACGGGGTTTGGGTACTGTACTCGGTATGGGGGCAGAGTGAAAACTATAGGCACTCGGGGGTTGGTTCAATCATCTTCATCCCACGGTCTGAAGTCAAACTGGCATCTTCCTGAATCTGTCCTAAACTGAAGCGAATTTGAAATGGATTTCAAATATGCTCACTGTCTCCCTTGTCGATAATTCTCTGTACCAGCAACTGATCTGCAGATTGCGCTGTTATACAATATTTTGTATAGTCTCTGCATGACTGCCCCCAAACCTGTTGAGTTCCGGGTCAGCTCGCTTGATGATCTGCGCGCCTTTCCATTGACCGCCAGGCGTGAAGCCGGCCATCAACTTGACCAAGTGCAGTATGGGCAGGAACCAGATGATTGGAAATCCATGAATAGCGTGGGCCAAGGTGTACAGGAGATCAGGATTCGGGATGCGGCCGGTGCATTCCGGGTCATGTATATAGCGAAGCTCTCTGCTGCCATCTATGTGCTTCATTGCTTCCAGAAAAAGACCGGGAAGACCCGCAAAGCAGATGTTGCTCTCGCCGCCAGGCGTTACCGAGACTTGATACTGGAGTTACAACAATGAGCAAGAAAGTGCGCAAGGATCAATTTGCCAGCGTCTGGGACGCCATTGAAGACACTCCGGCTTTGGCGGAAAACATGAAGCTTCGGTCTGTGTTGATGACAGCTCTGAAGAACCACATCACTCGCACTGAAATGAGTCAGACACAGGCCGCCGAGCTCCTTGGCGTCACTCAGCCACGTATCTCAGACCTCATGCGTGGCAAAATCAATCTGTTCGCCCTGGATGCTCTGGTAACCATGGTAACGGCGGCTGGGCTGCACATCGAAATGAGGGTACGGGATGCAGCGTAGCCTTTTGCAGTAGAGAACGACTGCGGGGTCAGGTCTCCATCTGCAACTCAAATGTGCAATTGGAGACCTGACCCTCTCTCCTCAGTAGTTCTACCAAAGTGCAGCTGATAGCGCTGACGCTATCGTAGAAAATTGGCGTTTGAGTTATCGGGGTCAGCTTAAAAATCCAGTAGTTCTATCAGGGTGCAGCTGATGGTACTGGCGTTATCGTGAAAAATTGGCATTTTGGTTTAATCTCATCTAAACCTGTATTCATCAAACGTCTACACGGCACGAAATTCCAATGGCCATGCTATCAGCCGAATTCCTGCGAATCGGGCATTCGCGCTCAGTTCTTGTCCTAGTCCCAATATGGGACTAAACTCCAGCCCATGAGGATTATTGCCCTCTCTACTCTGAAGTCATTTTGGGCAGATAATCCTGAATTTGGCGATGCGATCGGTCCAACGTTAGCCTGGTATCAATTCGCTTTGTCTGCTGATTGGCGATCACCGGCTGATGTGAAGCGGGACATCAACAATGCCAGCATCCTTAAAGATGGAAGAGTCGTGTTTAACATCGCGGGTAATAAATATCGACTCGTTGTGTGGATAAACTATTACAACCGCGTGGTGTACATCCGATTTATTGGCAGTCATAAACAGTACAATAAAATTGATGCGCAGAGCATCTAGTTTCTCAGGTAAAAGTCATGAACATCAAACCCATTAAGACCGATGCCGACTATCGCAAAGCGCTGGGAGAGATTGAGTCACTGATGATGGCCGCACCAGATTCCCCAAAAGCTGAGAAGCTGGATGTGCTTGTTACACTAGTTGAAGCTTATGAAAGAAAGCACTACCCGCTGGATCTGCCCGATCCGGTTGCAGCCATCAAGTTTGAGATGGAAAGAAAAGGGCTAACTGCGAAGGACCTTGAGCCGATGATTGGCAAGAGTAACCGCGTGTATGAAATTCTGAATTATAAACGTGGCTTGACTCTCACTATGATTTGGAAACTTCACAAAGGATTGGGGATTCCAGCGGAGGCGCTGATCAAGCCACCGATACAGTAAGCGGGGATTACACTTTCTTTACTCCAACTTCGACGAAGACAAACTCGTCGGCGAGCTTGTCAAGTTTGGACAAAGCGATCCGCAGTATTTCTAGGTTAGGATTTTGAATTCGGGGCATTACTGTTAATCCTGTTACTCAATTCCTTTATAGCCCAATTTTTCTCACGTGCACGTCCGGCACGAATACAGTCCACCAGAGCGAGCAGCTCATAGAGATCAGGATCTGCCCGCGCGGCAGCCGGCACTGATTTGTACAAAGGCGAAAAGGCAAGGCCGCGTATGTCGCCATCTGGATCTGGCCAAACTGGTGGCAATTCGGTTTCGGAAAATTCCTGATTAAAAGGTGGGGCAGCGTGGGCGGTGGGCATGCCTCTGCCAGGTCCGCCAGTGTCGGGGACAAATGCGTACTGAATGCCGTGTTCCAGAAATTCCAGCAGGTTACGGTTATGGGGAATGATGGTATCGCCCTGGCTAACCGCCAGTTCCGCCAAAGGCTTGCTGGCCTTGGGACCCTCTGCCTCACGCTTCCAGCGCGAGAGCAGATTCGCGCCAATACCCAACTCGCGGGCTACCTGAGTGCAACTGACACCTGGCTGATGAACCTGCTCAATGGCACCTTGTTTGAACTCGGGACTGAACTTTCTTCTCTTCGACATAAACACTCCTTTTGCCTATTATGAGGCTTCTTTGAAGTGTCCGTGAAATCGGGGTAGAACCCGTTGTGCATACTAGCAAGCAAAAGTGCTACAGGCTGCACATTTGCAGGGGACAAACCGGGTAGGAATTACTGTTTAATTCAGCTCCCACTGCACAAGCCTATTCACAGCCGTGCATCTCACGCCGCTTCGTCCCATAGCGGCCTCAGCGAGGACTACCGGCACCCCTCAGTGTCTGCTTTCCTGTCACCCAAAAAAAATCCCCGCACTCAGACGAGTACGGGGATCTTCTTTATTTAATGCCTGACAATGACCTACTCTCACATGGGGAGACCCCACACTACCATCGGCGCTGAGCACTTTCACTTCTGAGTTCGAGATGGGATCAGGTGGTTC
>SHZK01000057.1 GCA_009692305.1 Gammaproteobacteria bacterium
CGCGGTGTGATCATTGCCCTTGTCCAAGCGCGCTGGGTGCGCTGGGTGCGCGAGAATAACCCCGCGTTAGGCAGGGATCGCAATTTAGAGGCATTCATGTTTGGGCAGGACCGAGTGGCGCTGGCACAGCTGGCGCCCAAGCTTTACGAGCTGCAGGACGGACGCTGCTTTTACACGCAAAAGCGGCTAGATAGCATCAAGGGGGCGGAAGTCGATCACTTCATTGCATGGGCTCGGTACCCGTCAAACGATCCGCTCAATTTAGTGCTAGCTTCGCGGGCCGCAAACAATGACAAGCGGGATCACATTCCAAGCACAAGACATTTATCCGTGTGGCTCGCACGCAATATGCGGCACGCGCAGGATTTAACAAATTCGGATTCCGGGGAAGGACTTGAATCCAGTGCAAGCGTCGCAATCGCCCACTGGGCATATAGTGCGGCCGCAGCAGTCGGAAGTCCCGCCTGGGATGCACCCAAGCAGTTTGTGGAACTCGGTGTTGAATGGGGGCGATTGCTAACTGGCTAACTGCAACTTGTTACAATTTTTTTTTGATTGATCAGCCGCAGGACTAACACGACGCGAGCCTGCACCTCCGCCCACCTTCGTCGCCATCGATTTTGAAACCGCGGACTACGGGCGCGACAGTGCTTGCAAGCACGGATAAACAACCAAACCGAGTTAGAGTATGATGCTCAATAATGCCTCTATTTTAGAGTGCCGGTGCATTCTGTTCAGTAAGTATTATTCTAGGAGCGGGCCATGCGCGGGATTGAAGTAGTACCATCAGCAAAACGGCTAATCACATCACTGCGCGATTTGGGCTATGACCTGCCGCAGGCAGTGGCTGATATTGTTGACAACTCCATTGCAGCAGGCGCAAAGACAATTCACATTGATACACAATTTAATGGCGATGACTCTTGGTTGCGAGTTTCAGACGACGGCAGCGGAATGTCAAACCCGCAACTACTGGAAGCAATGCGTTATGGATCAGACCGCGATTACACCGCCGAAAGTGATCTTGGTAAATTCGGCCTCGGCATGAAAACAGCATCGCTGAGCCAATGCCAGCGACTAACTGTAGCCAGTAGATCCAGCCCAGGCAAAGCCGTCATCGGGTATTCGTGGGATCTAGACCATATCCAAAAGACCAACAGGTGGGAGATACTACCACTTACAGATACACGCGTTATTTCTGAAAAGTTGCAGAACGCCACCGGTACAGTAATATTATGGGAACGATTGGATCGGATTCTTGGATACACGCACCCTTACGGGGAACCCCAGCGCCTTCAGCTTAACAAAATCAGCCGCGAAATTGAAGAACACCTCGCAATGGTGTTTCACAAGTTTCTCAGCGGACAACTCGACCGACCGAAACTTAAAATTGTATTAAATTCTGCGACGCTTGAGGCGTGGGACCCGTACTGCAGAAACCAGCAAAATACGACACAGTGCGCCACTTCTACATACTCCATAATCCACGAAGGACAAAGTGGGGTGGTCCTCATGGAACCCTTTGTGTTGCCAAATATGGATGACTTCAATACACCAGCTGAACACAAAAAAGCCGCAGGGCCCAAGAAGTGGAATTCACAACAGGGATTTTATTTTTATCGAATGGATCGAATGATCCAAAGTGGCGGGTGGTCTGGTCTGCGCGCGAAGGATGAACATATTAAACTTGCACGTATTGGCATTAGATTTTCGAAGGAATTAGACGACGCTTTCAAGATTAACGTTGCAAAAATGCGTGTTCAACTGCCGCAGCAACTAAAAGAAAAAATAGAAAAAGAAGTCCAAGCCGTGACTAAGGCAGCCAGGGAACGGTATGCACGTGCTGGCAAGTCACGGCGGCCTACCACCCCTCCAACTAGCTCTGGCTCTGGCAGTGCGCCAACACCAAGACTCATAAGTGTGCCCGTCTTGACTCTGGATCAGTGGGCGACCCGGCTACTTGCAGTAGCCACTCCAGCGGAGCTCTCGGCGGTCCAGGCTGCGCTGAACCGCCTCAAATCTCGGTAATGAATTGGGGGCTAATGTTATGACCCAAAACAAGGAACAGGCATTGGCTACTGTTCGCGCAATGCTGTCCCTCGGACATCCCCTAGAAACAATTCTCCAAAACTCACTAATTCCGGAGGAACTGAGAGAATTTCTGAGGGTCACGATCCGCAACGAAGAAACTTTCGTCCTAACACCGGCCCGCGTGGTGACGGCTGACCATAACCGGGGAGACTGGCTAGGAGAGATTGACCGATCTGCGTGGCACTACTGGCCCGCGCTCCGCATGCTGCTAATAACCAAAAATTGGCCGATTTCCAACATCCGCGCCCTCGACGACAGTTCGGATCGAATTCTCAGACAGCTTCAGCCACCTACTATTGACCAATTTGACATTCGCGGACTGGTGCTTGGCTTTGTACAAAGCGGCAAAACCGCAAACTACACTGCATTGATAGCTAAAGCTGCGGATGCAGGCTACCGCCTTGTAATTGTTCTCTCAGGAATTGACAACGGCCTGCGCCGCCAAACAAATATTCGACTCAAACATGAATTAGTTGGCTACACAGACAATCGGGTGGGGGCAGTGAAACTCCCGCCGGTCGGAAAACAATGGCACGAATTCACGGTGGACACCCTACACGGAGATTTTCGGCCTGGTACCGTAAACCACGCTACTCTGCAAGGCTCGCAACCAGTACTTCTAGTGATCAAGAAAAACGGGGCGGTGCTCCGCCGACTTCTGAAATGGCTCGAAGAAGCACCATCAGAGGTACACCATAACCTGCCCTTTCTCCTGATTGATGACGAGGCGGATCTCGCAAGTGTAGACACACGCGGCACCTACCAGATCGAGAACGATCCGCCTGACGAAGACTACGAGGAGCCCTCCGTAATCAATGGTCTAATTCGGGAATTGCTGCGACTCTTTGACCGACGTGCCTACGTCGCCTATACAGCAACACCATTCGCAAATATATTAATTCCTCACGATACAACGAATACAAAGGTCGGCAATGACCTTTATCCAAAAGATTTCATAATAGCCTTGCCGAAACCTCCGGGGTATTTTGGAGCGGAAGAAATTTTTGGTCGCATAGATGCAGACTCCGGAGAAGATCAACTGGGTTTGGACATCATCCGCGAAGTAACCGACGCCGATATTATTTCACTCGACAGCGACAGGATTCCCGCAAGCCTCGAAACAGCGCTTTTGGATTTTGTACTCGCTGGTGCCGCGCGCGCGCAACGTGGCGCAGCCGATGCACCTGTAACAATGTTGATTCACACGAGCACTCTGATTGAAAAGCAAGCGAGGCTACAAGAGCTTGTTGCGGACCGCTTCGGGGAACTGCGTGATGGCTGGCGATACCAGCGAGCGCACCAAATTCCTAGGCTGCGTGATCAATGGAATTTAGAAATTTGCCCTGTTATACGGGGTACGCATCCCGCGCGCGAAGTTGCTTTTGAATTAATTGAAGAATTCATCGGACCTTTTTTTGAAGCCGTGCAAGTAAAACTAATTAATAGCGCCACAGGTGATATCTTGGACTACGAGCGCGAACCTTCTCTGAAGGCAATCGCCATCGGAGGAAATCGGCTATCACGTGGCCTGACCTTGGAAGGACTAATTGTTAGTTTTTACGTCCGGCGCAGCGTAAGCTACGACACGTTAATGCAAATGGGTCGGTGGTTTGGATTTCGTGCTGGGTACGAAGATTTAACGCGCATTTATACAACGCCAGAGCTAGAGGGCTGGTTTCATGACCTTGCGCTCGTGGAACATCAACTACGTGAAGATATCCAAGTGTATGAAAATCTGGAGCTCACTCCTTTTGAGGTTGGTATGCGAATATTACACCACCCCGCGCTGCAGGTGACAAATCCGCTGAAGCGACGCTTTGCTTCGGAGACTGTCATTGCGCAGAGTTATGCCGGAAAAGTGGTGCAGACATTCAAATTTCCGCTTACGCGCCTAGATCGCTTGGCCGCTCAGTGCGACACTAACCGCAACGCGGTGTGCAAGCTGGTATCGCGCCTTGGCAGGAATGACGCGCAACGTTCCGAACCTAAAGGGCCGGTTTGGACAGAAATTGATGTGGGTATTGTGCTCGAATTCTTAAATAACTACTCTGTAGATGATGAGGCCAAAAGTATTTCGATTAGCCTGGTTTGCGCTTATATCCAGCGGCTCTTGAAATTTAAGGAACTTAAGCTTTGGACAGTCGCAGTGTGCGGGCGCGGGGTGCTCGACAAAAAACTTGGACAGGCGGATTGGAATTTACCCGGTGGCCCAATTTCGCAAATCAGCCGATCCCGCATTCATGACACCAACTCTGTCGGCATAATCATGAGCCCTGGAGACGAACTAGCAGGACTTGCACCCGGGTTGCGGGAAAAAGTAAGGCAGCGTATCGCAAACGAAGTGGCTGCAGGCAGAGAAGTGGCTCAAAACGTTGCAGCACGCCATGTGCGCCCGCCAACCACCGGACTTCTATTGCTGTATCCAATTAGTCGCCACTCCGCTCCCGAGGGTAGAGCTGGAATTCGGCGGCCACTGTACGATAAACCAAACGGTACTCAGGCACGCGATATTGTCGGCCTAGCACTATCCTTCCCAGAATCCTCCCAGCCACAGAAGTTTGAATCCTATGTTGAAGGGACTAAGGCTTGGAACCCAAATTGATGAAACCCATCGCACCCGAGGTTTGGCTACGGCTTGCAAGTGAGCGCCCAATCGGTGATGCCCTGCAGGCGCGCCTCGCAGCGCCGGAGATTACCCAGCGCATTGTGGCTGCCCTTGATTCGGAAGGCAAACGCCATTTGTTGGTGCGCCTGAGGGTAAGCGAAGCGACTCCAGACGACAGGCTGAGTCGCGGCATCGGTGTGACCACGCGGAATTTGGCGATGCCCGACCATGGAGACGGGCGCTACCTTGACATAACCTGCCACGACGATGCCGGTCACGATGCATTCAACCTGATTGGCGGAGAAATTGCTGCGCAACTGGATGCAGGACCGCACAATGCGCCCCGCGTTGTGGCTCAAGTCCTCGCTAAGTGGCGGCGGTTCTGGGGGCAGGCGCTGCGCCCGATACTCCCGCGGGATCAGCAATCGGGCTTGTTCGCAGAGATTTGGTTTCTCTCACGGTGGCTCGCACCACAAGTGGGGCCACCCGAAGCTGTACACCGCTGGCGGGGACCCTTTGGTGCCCGGCACGATTTCGAATCACCACTCCTGTCAGTGGAGGTAAAGGCATCAACTGCAACTCGAGGAGTTGTACATTACATCAACGGACTTGAACAGCTTGTACCGCCCGAGCACGGGGCCCTCCATTTCTTTAGTATGCGATTACACGAAGAGGGTGGGGCTGCAAACACGTTGTCGATTTTGGTCGCTGAATGCCGGGCGCTGCTTGAAACTCATGCGGAGGCAGCTATCGCGTTCGACAATGCCCTAGCAGAAGCAGGGTACTCACCCATGCACGAAAGCGATTACGATAGAATTCACCTCAGGATTGTGGGGGAAGCCCTATACAGGGTGGAAGACAACTTTCCGAGAATTACACCAGCCGTGTTCAAGGATGGTGTGCCATCCGGCATTG
>SHZK01000023.1 GCA_009692305.1 Gammaproteobacteria bacterium
AAAGCGGTCTTGATACCCATCAGACTGCCAGCAGTCATCGCCTCAGACCAGGGAATTCCCATCAGCCAGGTGAGAGGCGCAAACGCATAGCCGAATAATCCCTGCAAGGTTACCGCTTCGCCGCCGAGCTCAGGCAGCAACGACAGCATACTATTCAGCAACGCGACCAGAGCGACCAGCACGAGCAGCATTGCGCCTACGTTCGCCATCAACTTGAGGCCATCACCTGTACCTCTTGTTATGGCATCCATCAGACTGTGATAGTGCAGGCTGATTGGAACCTCCTCACTGGCATTCGCGTCTGCACTGGTTTGCGCCGGCACCATGATCAAGGCGACCATGATGGCGGCCGGTGCACTAATCACCGATGCTGTCAGAATATGACCGAGCGCATTGTCGAGCACATCTTGCAATATCACTGAATAGAGCAGCATCACCGAACCCGCCACCGTCGCCATGCCGCAGGTCATGACAATAAACATTTCACTGCGAGTGAGCCGGCTTAGATAAGGCCGGATCAGTGCTGGCGACTCTACCATTCCAATAAATATATTGGCTGCCGCGCTCAAACCCACCGCTCCGCTAACTCCCATGCTGCGCCTGAGCACTTTCGAGAAGCCCTGTACGATCAGGGGTAATATCCGGTAGTGCCACAGTACGGCAGACAATACGGTGAAAATCAGGATCAATGGCAGGATGCGAAAGGCGAGCACCACGGTTGCGGTCGGGTCAGCCACTTCGAATGGATAAGCTACATTACCCGGCTCGCCACCCAGATATCCAAATACGAACAGGGTACCTGCCTCAGTGGCGTAGACCACGGCAGAAACACCGCGATTAATGGCGGCGAGCGCTTGCTGTATGAGATCAACGCGGAAAACTATGAAGGCAAAGAGGAATTGCAGCCCAAGACCGGCTGCTATAAGTCGCCACCCGGGCAACTGGCGCTTCTCACTAAAGAGCACAGCCAGCGCGGTGAACACGAACAACCCGGACAACGCCTGTAGAATGAGCATAATTTACCGAGCCTGCAGCGAGTTTCAGATATTCATCAGGGCGTCTATGTCCTTGTCCAGTTTACGGTCATTGGTGCACAACGAGATACCAATGAACAAGACCAGAGAAGCTACAAACGCAAGCAGACCACCACTGATACCATAGGGGATCGGAATAGCAGCCAGCTGTACAATGAAGTTGATCAGCAGACTCGCGACGATCGCAACAATTGCGCCCATCGCGGTCGCGCCCTTCCAGTTAAGACCAATGGCGATTACCGGGAAGATGCCGGCGGCAAAGGTTGCCCAGCCGAATGCCCCCAGCAATGCCACCAGTGTTGCATCCTGATAATGCGAATAGAGTGCGAAGCCGGCCGCTACTACCGCCATCAACACAGTCACAATACGGGCCCAGAACAATTCATTCTCCAGACTCTTGCCGCGCACAGCCTTGGGAATATCGTGAATGATAGCGGCCGCGCCAATATTCAGGAACGCGTCCGCAGTCGACATGATCGCGGCGAAGAGCCCGGCGAAAACAATGCCGGCCAGAATCGGGTTCGCGAAGGCAGCAAGGAAAACAGCAGCCGCATCATCCGGTAGCGCCAGAGGTTCTGACACCCCGGCGATCACTGCTGCGCGCATCACCACACCAATTGATACCCACAAGAGGGCAGCAAGCACGTAACCTAACAGCGACATGGGCAGAATCGTGCGGTTATCGGCGATATTCTTGTTCATCATCATCTTCGTCACCAGGTGGGGCTGACCTGCGAGCCCCAGTCCGAATACGAAAAACCAGCCCAATGACGCCATGATGCCCATGGTTCCATAAGGCATTATCGCCTCGGCATCATCCGCGAGGATAATCGCTGTCGCCTCCTGCATGCCGCCGTCAAACACGGAAATCGCCGCGAACAAGATCAGGACACCAGCGATCATCATAAGCGCGCCTTGCACCACGTCTGTGTATACCGAGGCGATGATGCCGCCAGTGACGCAGTAGAAAATCAGGACCGCGCTGGAAATTATCACGCAGCTGACCAGCCCGATGTTCGCGAACATCTCGGTGCCAGTGAGAATCGCCTGCATCACCAACGCCATCGCCAGAATCTGGGTTGCCAGATATCCCATCACCCCAAGCACGATTGTTACGGCTAACAGAAATCGTACCGACTCACTCCCGTAGCGGGCAGCGGCGATGTCAGGCAGGGAAATGCAATTGCGCAAACTGGCCATCATGCGAATTCGCTTCGCGACCAGAAAGAAGCCGAGGGCATAGCCGGTGGATGAGATCACTATCATCCAGAACGAACTGACGCCGGTGGAATACACCAGACCTGGTCCACCCACAAAGCCAAAACCACTGAGCGTGCTGGAAAAGAGTGCCAGCGATACCACAATCGGACCAAGGCCCCGACCAGCGACGAAGAAATCGCTGGATGAATGCGTGCGACGCATTGCCCAGATACCTGTGAGCACACAGAACACGAAGTAGATGAGCACGGCGCCAATTATTATTTCCTGCCTGTATGCTTCCATGCCTGTCCTATTTTGCGCCGTATTGTTTCAGCAAAGCCTGATAAACCTGCTCATCCTCATCACTATGGATAAAGGTCTTGAAGCCGAGCACATAAATCAGGACCAGTGGAATCGCACCGATCCACGTGCCATACATCTGCCAGGCGGTTGCCACAGGAAAGCCAAGAAAATAGCCGGTCTCTCCGGTCTCGAGGAAATGCAGGTGACCGAAATACATCTGCCACCATATAAACAATGTAAAAAGATAGGATAGAAACAGCAGCGTATACAACTTCAGGCCATGGTGCTGCTGCGCAACACCCAATGCCGCCAGCGCCACAATGAGCAACAGCAACAGGCATTGGAACAGGAAGGCGAACCAGCCAATTTCCGCGAGCCGCGCCGCGCCATCACCACCGTTCATCATTCCGGGAATAGTCGGGTGCGGCATGCCCCCGGAGCCCGCCACCGGCTCAGCCAGGATAATGGCCAGCAGTAACGCCGCCATGGCACAGCAGATAGTGAATATTCCGATGATAACCCTGTTCTGCATTAGCAGCCCTCTCCACCATCCGCGCAGCCTTGCCTGAGTAGTTCTGCATTAGCGGCTGTGTATTAGTCCCATTGTATTAGTCCCTGGCAAGAATAGAGACGCGGGGGAACTTAGTCCAGTCGAATAGCGCTTGGCGTCACTGGCACTAGTTAAACCGAAGCTGTCAGCGCAGCGCCATGCAAGCTTCGATAGCGCGAGCCAGGCATACGCGAGAACCCGTCGGGTACACAGCTTTTTGGGATTTTACTGAGCGGCTGCGGTTATAATCACTGCACATCCCCATCACATAGACACTCCAGTCATTTCAAACCACAGCAATCCTTGTGCAACTAAATAGCCAAGTAAATTCACCCTATCTGCCAGAAGCTGCGCAGGACACCGTACTGCGTCTGGGTATTGCTCCTCTTGCAGACTCTGCCTGGTTGCAAACGGACGCGGACTTTGCCAGCTTCCACGCGCACAAGAGTCATGTGTTGACCACTTCCGCGCCAGCTGTTTGCCTAAGCCTGCCTGACTCGATAACTGCTCAGGAACAATTCGCACACTTTCTGCTGCAAAACCTGCGCGATCATCACTCGGCTATATATGTGCAAGATAAGTCCACCTTGCAGCATCGACCGAGCGGACTCACCTGGTCGCTGGATAATCTGCGGCTGGCACACAGCAGTCTCTGGATTCAGGAAGATATTTGCCTGCTGGAACCCGCTGGCAAAGATTACATCATGACTGCCGCCAGCGTCTGCGCACCGTCCAACTGGAAGCTGGAAGAAAAAATCGGCAAGACCCTCGATGCTATCCACGCGCCGGTTCCGGGCTATGAAGTGGAGTTGGCGGCACGCGTCAATCGACTGCTCGCTGGCATCAAGCCAGGCAAGGCATTGCTGCGTTACAATTGGTCTCTGCAAGCGGGTAATGAACTGTTGTGGCGACAGGATTACACACCAGCAACCGTAAATGCACAGCTTTACTGGCGGGTCGAGCGCCAGTCCTTATTAAGAATACCTGGCACCAATATCATAATATTCAGCATACGAATTTATCTGAATTCCCTGGTGCAACTTGCACTCATACCAGGCTTTCAGCACAATTTGCAGAATATTCTGGCGCGATTACCTGCAGCGCAGATGGCTTATAAGGGTTTGCTGGACAAGACTTTGGGGTAGAATGCACCCTTGCATAGTCAATCTGACCCAAGTGACACCAACCATTCACTCGAATCAAACAACACCTTGAGATTTATTTAATGGCAGTTTTGAAAACCTGTTTCGCCTGTATGCATCAGTACCTGCTGGCGCTGGTGGTGTTAAGTGCATGCAGTCTGCTCCACACCAGCCTGAACGCTGGCACTCTGGTGCGCATCAACACTCCCCTGGGTGGAGTGACCCTGGATTTATTCGACACGGTCGCACCGATCACCGTTAATAATTTTTTGAATTACGTGAACAGCGGACGTTTCAACAACACGTTTGTTCATCGTTCGGAGGTCTCGCCTACACCATTTGTGATTCAGGGTGGCTGGTTGCAGTTTGATGAGCCAGCTCGGAATCTGCAGCCCATTACCATATTCGGTAATATTCAGAACGAATTCGGCACTTCCAACACACGTGGCACGGTAGCCATGGCCAAAGTGGCTGGCAATCCAAACAGCGCGAATAGTCAATGGTTTGTCAATCTCGCCAACAATGCTTTTCTGGATGCAGACAACGGCGGTTTTACGGTGTTCGGACGCATCGTTGACAATGGCATGACTGTTATCGATGCGATTGCCGTATTGCCACGCTTTGCCCTCCTGCAACAACTGCCCACCGTTCCTTTGATCAATTTCAACAACACATTGCCGCTCAAAACCGAAAATCTGGTTACGATGACCATGGCCGTAATGACGCATCCGGCTGCGCACCCAAACGTCTTCGATACCACCATGAACCTGCTGTACACGAAGGTCAATGCTGGCGCCGATGGCTTGCTAGGACTGGTGTTCGCAGTGCATTCGCTGGCTCCTCAGGTAGTGTTGCAGGCACTGCCTTCCACTCTCACTATTTTGCCGACGCCGGTGGCGAAGATGGCCGTGTTCAATGGCAGTAATGGCCGCATCACTATTCCTGAATTTATAGTAAATGGCGAGATTGCGTTTCGAAATGTGGTGCTCGAAGTGCTTGATGCAAATCTGCTCTTGTTCCGCCTGGTTTCTTTTGAATAACGGCTCGCGCTAGCAGCTAAAAGCAACGCAAAAAAAAGCGGAGACTGGTCTCCGCTTTTTTTTGTCTTTTGTTTAAATCAGTTTTTTTAAACATTTTTTAAAATCACCGGCAAATCAATCTGTGAATCAACTATTCCCGTGTATCAGGGAATCAAGCGCGGGATGAATTTGGTCATGCCCTGCACCGGGCCAACTTCTCCGGCATAAACCACGCCATTGCGATCAACTGTGACGCCTTCGCCCATGGAACCATAACCACCCATGCCTGAAGCGCGCTCGGAAACATGCTCCGGAATGAAATACATTACCTCGCCAGTACGGGCACTGCCGACCCGCAAGCCCTTTCTCCAACCCGGGTTATAGTTTGGATCAGATTCTGAGTCGATTGCATACAGCATGTCATTGTCATCTATGAAGATGCCACTGATGCGGCTGAACTGGTACCAGGTGTCCTGATGATTACCGTCCTGATCGAAGATCTGGATACGCACATTGCCGCGATCGGCGACGAACAATCGCCCCTGGGAATCCATAGCCAGTGAGTGAGGTGAGCGCAACTGTCCGTCTTCATAACCAAATTCACCAAAGCTCTTGATGAAGGTGCCATCTGGTTGGTAAATCGAAATGCGACTCTTGGAATCAGGGCCGGCTTCGTCCTGGAACTGGGCGCCATGAGTCTCGCTGACAAAAATATTGCCATTCGGCGCGATCAGTACATCGTTCGGATCGGTAAGATGCGTGGGCGGATCACCGATCTGCCCAGGCGTGCCGATGGTCAGCAACAACTCGCCAGTCGGACTGAACTTCATTACTGAACTGCCCAGATTCGCGGCGGCTGGATTCGCCTCAAGTTCAGTGGCGCTGGCGACGCGGGCATCAACTACCCAGATATTGCCTTCGCTATCTACATCCATTCCGTGTGGCCACAGAATCTGGCCCGCACCAAAGCTCTGCACTACATTGCCATCTGGGTCCAGCTTCACCATCGGATCCAGATCCGGTGTCGTGGCACAGGAATTTGTGCCGCAGCGATCTCCGGCCCAGATATGAATGCCATCGATATCGACATTCACAGCACTGACTGAGCCCCAGCTACGACCGTCAGGCAAAGTGCCGAAGTTACGTTGCGTCTCATAGGGATTGGGTAAATTATTGATTGGTGTAACGCTGGCATGGGCCGCTGGCTGTATCGCCCCGCGCTGCCCTTGTGCCAGTACTGTGCCTGTCAGCATCGACAACACCAGACTTGCTGCTGCGGTTTGCAGGATCAGTCTGGGCAATTGTCGTGGCTGGTTTTGGGTAGTTTTATTCATTTTTTTATGACCTCTTGATGCTCTGATATATAAAGCGGTAGGACTGAAGAACATGACGGTTCAGGGTCATAAAGTCAAGATTGGTGGGCTAGTCGCTATTTAGAGTTGAATGGGAGATTAGAGCTATTTTTGCTATTAGTTGGTTAACTTCGGTGGCTTCGATCGGTTCCACTCTGCAGTGTGGGGTTCAGCTGCAGACCGCGCCGCTCCGCGGTGCCCTCCCTCACGAAAAAGCCCTGTAAAGCGGTCTTTTTCGCTCCCTCGGCGCTGGTCTTTGACTGCAGCTTAACCCCACACTGCGCCGCGGAACCTGGGTGCTATGCAGCATTCATAGAGATGAATTGCTTGAGAAGAAGCATTGAATCAGCAGTCGGCTGAAGGTGGCTGGGATTGGCTGATGGCTACAATTAAAGGCCAGCGCTGAACGGCGAAAAATGGCCGCTTTACAGGGCATTTTTCAGAGTGAAGGCACCGCGGAGCGCCGCGGACTGTAGCTATCAGCCAGTCTCAGTAACCTGGGATTCCTAACTACGAATAATCCAATCAACACGACTAGTGTGGATGCGTCTCCAGGTGCTGGCGCAGATAATCCTTACCGTAGTCGTTGCCGTTGGGTGTGCGCACCATAGAGTGAATGTGATCGCGGGTCGGTACGCCGGGCTGGTTGATTTGCAAGGTACCGACCGGATTCTGGTGATCGAACTCGATCAGGATGACCGGGCTGTGGATGCGGTAGAAGAACACCGCGTCATCGGCAGTGGTGCCGACCCAGACGAAATGCGTGTTGTCGATGTGGCGACTGATGTCCTCCATCGTGACTGCGGCATGGGCGTCGCGCAGGTTGCCGATATAGACTCGCGCCAGATCCAGCAACTGGATTTTTTGGGCGCTCGTCAGATCCTTGCCCGCAATGCCTTCGTAATCGAGCACGGCATTGTCAGCGTTGGCAGCAGCCATGGGCGCGTTGCGAGTCTTTTCGGTATTGAGAGTGGCGCGTGCTTGTTGCGCGGCGTCGAGCGATTGCATGAACGCCAGACCCTGGTCTTGCTCCTGTTGCATGATGATATTGCCGGCGTATTTACCGGATTCCGCGCGCACCGGTTCACCACCCCAGAATGCCGGAGACATGACTACCTGATCGCCGAGCACGAAGAAATTTATTACCAGATGATGACCGTCCAGCTGCCAGCCCCAGGGTTCGTCGCTGGAAGGAATGCCCATGATTGTGAAATAGTATTTCTCTTCACCGTAGCGAATTGGTTCGCCATTCAGTTCCAGCAAGGTCTGCTCGGTACGTATGATGCGCCGGGTCTTGTCCAGACCGGCAGGACTCAATGATGCAGTTAGCAACTCCCATGCGGCGTCTTTCTGGGGTGCAGTCATTTCTTCGAGACTGACACCGTGACGCGCGAAAATGCCAACGTCAACATTGGACCAGTTGCGCCATTCAGGATCATCTATGGGGAATTGGGTGCGACTGAGCAGCCTTGGATTGAGGGAAGCAAGGAAGGCCGCCGCCGCTCCTTGCACAGCTGCCGTAGAAGCGCCGGTGCTGCGCACTGGAAACAGCCCTTCAGTTACACCAGCGGTAGTAGCAACGCCACGAAAGGGTTCTGCCAATGCCTCGGCGCCATCTCTGGAAAAAATTCCTTTCTGGTTTAACAGGGCACTGCTGTAACCATCCTGGGCCAACGCTGACTCAGAGATGCTCAGTGCCGCAGTTAACGCAAGCAATGCGAAGTTTAGATGGTTTTTCATAGCGAACTCTCTTCTGGAGCCTCAGATTAATAAAACTATTCAGTGCAGGCTATCGTCTCGCCGGAACGGCTGCAAGCGCCAGCATGAAAAATTCGGAATCCTATTCTGCCATCACCATCTTCAGTGCCATCGGGTCGCGCCAGCGGCCGCCGCGCAGGCGCCAGACGAATACGACGGCAATAGCAAACAACATGGCGACAAAGACCAGCCAGGATGTTTTCGGACCCAATTCAAATACACGAATAACCAAATACTGGGCAACCAGCATGGCCCAGTGCAGGGACGCTGATGTGTACATCAACCAGTGCGTATCACCGGCGCCGCGCAGCACTCCACCTGACACGAGAATTATACAATCCGCCATGCAGTAACTGGCGAGCCCAATCATCATGAATGCGGCGAGCTCGCGAATTTCTGTGAACTCACCACCGGGTGGCGCGAATACTTCTACCATGGGAAAGCGCAAGAAAATGAACATCAGCGCGAGCGTGCCGGAGTAGCTCAATCCGAGCAGGAAGGCTGCCGCAATCACCTCGTTCGCGCGGGTCAAATCACCCGCACCCACAAAACGTCCGATCAGGCTGATCACGCCAATATTCAAGCCAATCATCGGAATAAAGGACACTACATCCCAGTTGAACACAATGGCCGCTGACGCACCCTGGGCGACACCATAAGACTGGAACATCAGCAGGAACAGGTTGAATGCAGCAACATTCAGAAACAATTCAAAACCTGAGGGAAATCCCAAGCGCACAAAGCGTCGCAACACGCCGACATCGAAGTGAAACGAGTCCCGTACATGAAAAGTGTCGCGATGCTCCTTCTGGAAATAAAATCCGATGAACAGCAACAGACCTGCCAGCGTTGCGATGACGGTGCTTAAACCCGCGCCAAAAATACCCAGCTCCGGCAAACCCCAGCGACCAAACACCATGGCATAGCAAAGCGGCACATTGAGCAACATCGCACTCACGTCGCAAATCATGACCACGCGCGAGCGACCGATTCCAGCGAAGTAAGACGAGAAACAAATCTTCGCCAGCGTGATCACTGCACCGGACATCAGCACGAGGTAATACACTCGTTCCAGTTCCACCTGCAATGGATCATGTCCCATGCCGGCAAAAATGCCGACCACGAACCACGCTATTAGAGCCAGTACCGGCAGACAGGCGAGCGTCATCACCATTCCCTGAGTGACTACCTTCGGACATTTCTCCGGATGACCTGCTCCCAGATACTGAGCCACCAGTGCATTCGCATATGACAACAAGCCGGAAAAAAAGCAGAAGGAGAAAAACGTGGCAACACCACCACCGAGTGCCGCTGCCATATGAGTCGGGCTTATCTGTGAGAGGAAATAGCGATCAGTAAAAATCATAATCGCAAAGGTGCCCTGCGAGACCACCATGGGCACAGCGATCTGCACCAGCTGCGCCAGCATGTCGCGGTTAAGGTGCAGTCTGAGGTGAATTGGTTCCGACTTCATGACGCAGTGACACTTCAGGATGGATGGACAAAATTGAATGCATGGTCTGCGTTGAACCGGGAGTGGATCAGTTGCAGGAGAGCAGGCAGATTCGGGTCCTGACCAGCAGTAGCAGTCGGCGTGCATGGTACGTTATCAGTCCGGCCAAGACAACCGCAGAGACCCCGCAGCACTTGCTGTCAATCGAGCTTAGAGCTAGGCTGGGAGATGTGATTTCATCGAATATATTGCAAAGGAGCCGGTCATGAAATTCAGCGCCAAACCCCACACATGCAACAATCGTCGTCAGTTTTTGCGATTAACCGCCAGTGCGGCATTGGGAGCATTTACGCTACCGATATTCGCGCAATCAACTACGGTGCGCCAGATTGATGTGTACAAGGAAGAGACTTGTGGATGCTGTGTAAACTGGATCGAGCATATGCAACTACAAGGATTTGTCTCTACGATTCATCATCCGCAGGATTTGAATGCTGTGAAAGCGGAGCTTGGCGTATTGCCACAATGGCAGTCTTGCCATACGGCGGTCACGGCTGAAGGCTTTTTGTTCGAGGGGCATGTACCAGCACGCTACATGACCCAGTTCCTGGCGTCACCACCGGTGAATGCGCTCGGCCTCGCCGTTCCTGGCATGCCGATGGGAAGCCCGGGGATGGAAGTGGGCGATCGCTTCTCACCCTATGACATCGTGTTGATGACGAAGGACGGCAGTGAGGCGATATACGCCAGCATCAAGAGCGCCGCTGACCAATAATTCGCTCACCAAGCAACCGCAGCGGGAGACCATCCCGCTGTCCGTTCAGGTTTAAATCTCGCCGCGCCGTGCCGCCTGGATAATATTGTCTGCGGCGCGGAAGGCCAACGCCATAATAGTCATCGTAGGTTGACCGCGTCCGGAAGTGACCAGACTGCTGCCGTCTACCATGAATAAATTTGGCACATCATGGGCGCGATTGAACTTGTCGACCACTGAGGTCGCCGGATCATTTCCCATTCGACAAGTGCCGAGCAGGTGTACGTTGCCGTTTTGTCCATTCTGCGGATAAAACCCAGCCTGCTTGATTGCTCCTGCCGCCGACATCAACTCCATTGATAACTCGTAGAAAAATTTCATGGTGGCAATATCATCGGGATGATCCATGTATGTGCAGCGCAGCGCCGGCCGTCCCCATCTGTCCTGCAAGTCCGGATCAAGCGTTACGTTATTCGATGCCAACGGCAACGACGTAGTGTGGCCATCGAAAGCAGCTATGTGGGAGAACTCCATCTGCAGATTGCGCTTGTATTCGCTGCCCCAGGTTGGACCACCGAACCAGCTACTGCCCAATGCAAATTCCATTGGTGTGCCGCGCGTCGGATGGCGGCCGTCAATGCCACCGCCGCCATAGAAGCCAAGAGCCGGATCCAGTTGATAATAATCATGTACTACGCGAGTGGCCGGAATGCTCTTGTAGGCATTCACCGGCTCTGCAAACAGCCCGGCTACCGACGAATATCCGTTGAACATCAAATTCTTGCCGACCATACCGCTGGAATTGGCCAGACCATCCGGAAATCTGTCGGACTCTGACAGCAACAATAACCTTGGCGTCTCGGCACCATTCGCGCATAACACTACTGCTTTGGCGAGTTGCGCCTGAATCGTGCCGTCTGCTTCCCAATACACAACCTCATTGGCCCTGCCGCTCTCGTCAGTATTCACTTTCGAGACTGTGCAACCGGTGCGCAATTCACAATTGCCGGAAGCGAGCGCGAGCGGAATCATGGCTATCATTGAAGAAGACTTGGCATTCACCTCGCACCCGAAGCCATTGCAGAAGCCGCAGTGAATACAGGCTGGTCTGCCATTGTATGGCTGCGAAAGAATAGCAACAGGTGCTGGGTAGGGATTCAGCCCCAACTGGCGGGCGGCGCGCTCCAAAAGCACATCAGAACCCTTGATCGGCATCGGCGGACACGGATATTCACGGGAGCGAGGCGGGTCCCAGGGACCTTGCAGTCCGGACACGCCAATTTCCCAGTCTACTTTGGTGTAGTAGGGTTCCAACTCATCGTAGGTGATCGGCCAATCGGCGAAGTTGGTACCGGCAATGGTGCCGCGCACACTGGCCTCCATGAAATCAATCGGTCGGAATCGCCAGAAATTACCGGAGAAATGTACGCTGCTGCCGCCCACGTTGTGCGCATAGCCCAGCGCCTGCTCCACCGGGACTGCACGCTCATTTTCCGACTTGCGAAAAGTTTGTGGGTGTCCCTTGCGCGCATTCCAGGTGAGATCGTGATTGACGTCATAGCCCCATTCGTCATGCTTGAAATCTGCCGCCTGTAAATGCGGGCCTTGCTCGAGCAAAACTACGGAAAATCCTGCGGTGCTAAGTTCCTTGGCGACAATGCCTCCTGCCGCACCGGAACCGACGATGACAAAATCCACTGCAGTGCGCGTGGGAAAAGTGACGGCATTGACAGCACCGGAAGTTGACTCGGCCATGCTTATTCTCCCCGCGCGCTGAAATCGGCATCGTAGAAGCCGAAAGGAGGAACCCAGGCATGACGATCTTCGAATCCAATCAACTGATTGCCGATTTTGTCGGCACTACCACCGTATTCAGGCAATGCAAACATGCCGGCAACAGTTAGAAAACGCACGCTGGCGAAAAATTCTGTTGCTTCTATCGCGGTGAGTAATTGATCCTGCTGTGCGCTGTCCAGCAGATAAAAGTAGGGCGCATTAAATTCCAGCGCAGCAGCTGTCTGCAGTTCGCGTACGCCTGCACGTATAAACTCCAGTTCTTGCTCGCGCTTGTCACCCAGCACGTTATCCATGAAATAAACGACGCCAGCCTCAGTCGCCCCAGGGGTTGTATCTGTAGGCACTATGCGTGCGGCGATGGCTGCCAATTCGTTCGCGTCTACTTCGGTTAAGGTGCGAAAAGCATCTCCTCGCAGACGTGCTTCCTGGGCACGCTCACAAGCAGTCAGAATCATCGGCAGTGTCAGCACGATACAGGAATTGCGCGCGAGGCTCGCCGAAGATGCAAGAAACGCCCGGCGTGAAAGAAATTCTGGCATGTATGCCCCCTTGAAATAGCAGACAGCCAATCCGGAGCTACCTAAGTGCCGAGCAGTCTAGCACAGCAATTATTGTACCAGCAGCGACTAACAGAGCGATTGCTGCCTGATTTTTTGAATACCTGACTGAATTTTGCACGCCAGCAGTGCATACGTTTGCGGTTCGCACGTTTTTGGCGCTGAGGGGTACTATTTCATTGGATTTAAACGATTTCTTTATGTCTCTGGTGATGGACATTTGCCCATGAGGCCTCTATCCTTCCACCCCAGCGCAGTACTCGAACACGCGCTCGATCAACCCAAATTGTGCCGTTTAAACAAGTTGCGTAGTTTGAGAAAGTGTCCAGTTTCTGTGTAAACCTACAAGCTCTAAAAAGCTTAATTACCTTTAATGTAAAGGGGGAAGTAAATGATAAACCGACCTAAATTGGCCAAGAAGGCATTGCCTGCGGCCATTGCTCTTGGATTGCTCTTGCCACTGGGCTATACCCCAATGGTATTCGCACAACAAACTGATGAACTGGTAGAAGAAATTATTACCATCGGATCACGACGTCCACAACGTAGTGCCTCCGATTCTTCTGTGCCAGTTGATGTAATCAGTGGCGACGAAATTCAAAATATGGGATATGCGGACCTGAACGATTTGTTGCGAACTGCGGTTCCTTCATACAACGTGCAGCGCGAAGAAATATCCGACGCAGCGACGATTGTACGCCCTGCAAACCTGCGCGGCCTGCCACCAGATAATATTCTGGTATTGGTTAATGGCAAGCGCCGACATCGCTCCGGTGTAATTGCGGAACTTGGCGGTTCACTTGCTGCGGGCTCACAAGGTGCCGACCTTTCTGCCATTCCTTCTCTGGCGATCAAGCAAACCGAGATTTTGCGTGATGGCGCTTCCGCTCTCTACGGTTCCGACGCTATTGCTGGCGTTATCAATTTCCAGCTGAATGATGCGTCCGATGGCATGACTTTCGAAGCTCGCACTGGCGAATACGGCGAAGTATTTGATAATGGCGATGGCGATCTGGTGCAATACATGGGGAATATCGGCCTGCCTCTGGGCGATTCCGGCTTCCTCAATGTCACTGGTTCCTGGATGGAGCAAGATGCAACCAGTCGCTCTACCCAACGCACCGACGCTGCCACTCTTATCCGCAGCGGCAGCCCAGCACAAAGAGCCAGTATTGAACAACCATATGCGCAAGTGTGGGGTGGTCCGGAGTACCGTGACAACTGGAATATCTTCCTCAATTCCGGTATCCAGCTTTCCAGCGATCTGGAGTTTTACGCTTTTGGTAACTACGGACAGCGCGAGACTGAAGGCGCTTTCTTCTACCGTAATCCAAACAACCGCGATGCGACTTACACCAGTGGTGGTATCCGCGCAGTAGTTGATAGAAACATCAGACCCGGCCAGACTAACGTCCGCTCCAACTGTCCTGCTCTGCGCAGCCCAGGCTCGGGCGGCAATGGCGTAAACCTGAATGCAGCGGCCGTGGCGGCTGATGCGGCGGCACTGGCTGCATTGCCGGCTAATTGCTGGGTAATGAACCAGGTCGAGCCTGGCGGCTATACCCCGGCCTTCGGTGGCGCATTGAAAGATGCCAGCATCGTCACTGGTTTCCGCGGCAATCTGAGCGATAACCTGACCTATGATGTCAGCGGCAGCTATGGTCGCAACAAGGTGTCGTTCTTCCTGAACAATACCTGGAACCCCTCAAACGGCCCCAATGGCATTGTTAATGGCGCCTTGCAGAGTGACTTTTCGCTGGGTTCCTATGTGCAGTCCGAAACCAACTTCAACGTTGACTTCAACTACAGCATGCCAGTTGAAGGCCTGGCTTCTGACTTGAACATTGCATTCGGTGGTGAGTGGCGCGATGAGCGTTTCGAAACCTTACTCGGCGAAGAGGCGTCCTGGGTTGCTGGTGACTATGCATTCCAGAACGTGAATGGCTCAAACACCTACTCTGATGGCGTGACCAGATTGCCAAACCTGAGCATCGGTGCTCACGGTTTCGCCGGTTTCAGCCCGCAGCAGTCAGGTCTATGGGGTCGCTCCAACTATGCGGCCTATACTGACATTGAAGCGGATATTACTGAAGCCTTCACTGCCGGTATCGCACTGCGTTATGAGGACTTCGAAAGCTTCGGTGATACCAGCAACTACAAGATTGCAGGTCGTTACCGCGTGACTGACAATGTCTCCTTGCGCGCATCCTACAACACCGGTTTCCGCGCACCGACTCCTGGTCAGGAAAACGTGACCAAGCTGTCAACTATCACCGTAAATGGCGAATTGCAGCAACGTGGTCAGATTCCTCCTACCAATCCAGTTGCGGTGTTCCTTGGCGCAGAAGCATTGGCTCCGGAAGAAGCCACCAACTTCTCCGCCGGTGTGGTATGGGATGTCACAGCAGACATCAATCTGACAGTCGACTTCTTCAACATCAACATTGAAGACCGCATCTCTCAGACCGGTACTATCAATATCGCCGGTCGCCCAGTACCAGTCGGCCAGAATTGCCCGCTCGCGAGAGCGAATCCAGTGGGCAACCTGGCCCTGTGTCTGCAGGAACTGGGCGTACCGGGTGCAGCTGACCTGAGTTCCGTGTCCTTCTATACCAATGACTTCGAAACCACTACAACTGGTATCGACATCGTAGGTACATGGAATCTGGACTGGAATAATGCCGGTCGTGGCGCCCTGGTTGCAGCCTGGAACCAAACTGAAACAGAAGTGGAAAATGCGGGTTCCGAAGTAAGCCGGGACCGTGTATTGGAACTGGAAAATTACAACCCGATAAATCGCGGCATATTCTCCTACAACCATTTCTACGAGGACTTCCGTTTCCTCGCTCGCGCCAGTATCTATGATGACTGGACAGTAGGTGACTGGAGTGGTGACCCAACTGTACGCGGCCCCGATGGTACCAATTACAACCGCGATTGCGGCGCTGGGTTGTTCCGGGATAACTGCTACGACGGCGAAACCATTTTCGACGTTGAAGCTGCCTATACCTGGAATGACAACTACACCTTCGTCCTCGGCGCAAACAATGTGTTCAATGAAGATGCACCGAATGACATCGACAATAGTGATGGCACTTTCGATTCCGGTAATACTTTTACCGGTTCGTCCCCCTGGGGTATTGAAGGCGCGTTCTATTACGCACGGGTAAGAGTCGATTTCTAGGCTCGTGAGCCAGGGCTGAACCAGTTGTTCGTTCAGCCCAAACTCAAAATAAAAAAGGCACACTTCAGTGTGCCTTTTTTTGTGCGTGTATTTTCTATTGAATATTTTGAACGATTCTATTGGCGACCCCGGCATGCTGGCAGTGCCTGATTGCTACAGTCCGCGCCGCTGTTGTTCATAAACCAGCGGTTCCCTCCCTCACGAAAAAGCCCTGGAAAGCGGTCTTTTTCGCTCCTTCGGCGCTGGCCTTTTATTGTAGCCATCAGGCACTACCAGCATCCCTGCACAAACTGGAAGATCCGCTTCTTATTCAAACCCTCAACTGAGGTATTCGCGAAACCTGCTGTTAAAAAAATTGGCTCACAGAAGAATCTAATGCTGCAGCTTTGCACTCAGCAAGGTACCGATGCGCAGTGTTGGGTGGCGCTGCGTAAAAAGACCAGCGCTGAGTGCGGAAAAATGGCGGCTTTACAGGGCATTTTCCCAAGCGAAGGCACCCCGGAGGGCGCGGGCTGCAGCCCGACCCAATGCTGGGCATCGGTGCCGCTCGAAGCCAATAAGCCAAATAAAAGAGAACTCGAAAGACGAGTAATGCGAGCGCACTAGCTGGTTTGTTTGGTGGAGCTGAAGAAGTCTACATTCTCGGCATTCAGTGGAAACTGCTGGGCAATACTGCTTTGATCGAAACCACCGTCCTATTTTCCAGGCCACCCAGTTGCCGCATAGCCTGCTGTAAATGTTTTGGTTCCAGCTTGACACCGCTAGCTCCACTATCAACTTTCAGGCTGGTTGGATTAATTTTCATAGTGCATAGCATCAGTAGCACCAACGACACGATTGCCCCAGCTTGCTCCTTGCTTGATCAGGATCGCACTGCCGATAAGCCAGTGATCTTTGCCGCTGCTGTCACGCATAAAAAACTGCTGCCCCAGACCCAGGATCAGATACAGATTGCCGGTCTGGCCCACGTGACCTGGCTCCGCCCGAATCGATGCTTTTACATCAAGCGCAGCGGTGGGTGAAAAGCTGGAGCCGTAAGAAATGCCATTGTCTTGCCAAGGGCTTTTACCAAGCTTGGGATGTATATCACACCGGCTGGGCGGCATCGATTAGCATGAAAGTGGCGGTGGTTTTGGCCACCAGCTTGCTGTCGCTGTAGATGGCTATCTCGGTGCGCAGCAACTGCCTGCCGGCATGAATGACCTCGGCTACAGCTTCCAGCGAACTGCCCTGTGGTGGACGGATGAAGGCAATACTGAGATCGGTGGTGACAGAGAGTTTACCCTCGGGCCTGATGCTGCGCACGGCGACGCCAGCCGCGGTGTCGGCCAGCGAAGTTAACACACCACCATGCACACGCCCACCGGTATTCAGATGCTGCGGTTGCAGTTTAATGCTGCAGTGAGCCTTACCCTCGCCAACCGAATCCAGTTCAATGCCGAGAAATTCGCCGTAGGGGCTCATGCGTAATGCTTTATTCGAGTTCATCATGTTCCTGCTATTGCGAGTCCTGACATTATTGCGAGTTCTGCCAATTACTGGGCTTGCAGCGGCGCCCTAGCGAGCGCCTGAATCAAATCGATCAAACCAGCGACATCTCTAAGATCGGCAATCTCTGCCGGTGAATGGCTGTAGCGTCCGGGCCAGGAAATGCCGGCATTGGGGCTGCCATATGCGGTAAAAGTCGAGCCGTCGGTGCCGCCCTGGGTCAATCCGATCTGCACCGAGATGCCGGCATCTGCGGCAATGGCGCGATTGCGCTGCAACTCGGCCGGTGTAGACATCGCGGCGCTTTCGATGGCGCGCAATACTGGCCCGTCACCCAATGGTGTGAAGGCGAAATGCGCCGATTCCAGTGGCGTGTCCGACGTGACGAAGGTATCGATACTGTAGACGCGACGGGTGCGTTCCCAGAAAAGCTCAGCCAACGCCGCGGCGCCGCGCAAACCGCCCTCTTCGCGCACCGACCAGGCGAAAATAACGCGGCTGCTGACACTGCCAGGTTCCATACCTTGAATGGCGCGCAACAGTGCGGTGGTGCCGACACGATCATCCAGCGAACGGGACGCATAGCGGAAACCACCCATGCGATGCCCTTCCTTATAACCAGTAATGCCCATGCCTACCTGCACCCCGGCAGCGCTGAGTTGCTCGGCATTCATGCCAAACCAGGCTCGCTCTGTGTCCGGTTGTTTGCTGACGGGATCGGATCGCGTCAGAAATACGCCCCGCAATTGCGCCGCATCTGGGCTGGATTCACGGTTGCTAAAGGGATCCAGCTGCAGCAGTGCCGGCTGCCCTTCCCATGCCGTGGTAACGACTCCCCCAAGCCGGATCAGATCGACCACTCCAGCAGCGTCGATACTCGCTATTTCATAACCAACTTCATCCATGTGGGCGATGAAGACCGTGACTTCTGCTGCTGCGCCTGTTTCCGGACCGAACTCCACCCACAGGTTGCCCATGTCATCCACCTGGGCCAGTGCCTGCGCCCAGTCCGGCAAGGCGTTGTAAATGATGTTGCGAATCGGACCTTCATGTCCTGGCACGGCGGATTGCTCTGCAACCTGATCCAGCACCTCGGCGATTGCCATCAAATCTTCGATGTTGTCCTGCCCTGCCCCCCAACGGCTTGCCACATTATTCAGGACTGGTGCCGGTACCGGCGCCGACTGCCAGGCTGGAAGTTCGCCTGTATTCGGGGTGATTGCCTCGACCAATGCCCGGAGCAAGTTATTCGCCGCGTCCAGTTCGACCCGTTCCATCAGGGCATCGGCATCCGCAACTTCCGGTACCAGCATGCGCACAGTACCTGTTACCCGGTTCGCCAATACCGGCTCCAGTCGCGTGCCGAGACTTTGAATCAGCGCATCCCGACCCGACAACTCACCCGGGCCCAATACGATCAAGGCATCGGCAAGCGGCAGTCTGGATAAGGCGGCTCCCAGGCCGATCCAGCCGAATACCTGTTGCACACTGATCACATAACTGGTGCTGCCGGCGCCGTTAATCCCCGCCTCTGCTGCGGCGAGAACCGCCGCACAACCGATGCGCGCGCCACTGCGGGGCCCAGCCACTTCACTCCCATATGACCATGGGGGTAATTGTCTTAGCACCGGGTCGAGCAAATTTATGCCCATGCCGGCGACTGCTGCTGCCGATTCCGCACCGACATCGAGCCAGAGGTCATTCTGTGTGACCAGCGCGGTCTCAGCACGGTGCTGAATGGCAAAATGACCATTGGCTACCGCTGTGACTCCCACCAGCGGACCTTCCCCGGTGAGAATCCGCAGGTGTTGTCCTTCATGGCTCTGGTCCCAAAGTGGGTGCCCCGAGCCGTTGCCGACGCGATGCAAGCGCAGATAACCGTCAGCAGTAATTTGCGTTATCGCATAGGAATAAGCGTCTATGCCGCAGGCGACAACGCGGTGCGGGCTACCACTGCCGATGGTCCGGACCAGATTGCCATAGCGGTCACGCTGCCAGGCCGGAAATTGTGCCTGCAAACTATCCAGGGCGATCTGTTCGTGACCGGTTGGCGCATCGAGCGCGACCCAACTTGCGAGGCGTGTCAGATCCGTGGCTTGAGCTCTGGCAGTTACCGGTAGAAGGCCTGAAAGCAGTAGACCTGACAGCCACAGCAGGCAGATGGCCGATATCGGTTTGAGCTTACTCTTCAATTTCCATCCCCTTCTATTGTGGCAGTCTGAATGCATACACATATCCGCCGAGCGGGTCTTCCTCAGCGGCCGGGATTACCCGAGCCCCCACCGCAGAATTGGTCGAGTAGACCGGCGAAGTAACGACAAGTGTTTGTTGTCCAGATGGTGATTGATAGGTCATCGGCGTGCCCTGTGCTGAGAATGGCAGCGGGTGCTGCCACAATTCCTTGCCTGTCAACAAGTCCATTGCACGCACCGTGTTGTCGAAAGTACCCGCTATGAATATTAATCCACCAGCAGTAGTAACCGTACCGCCCGTCTGGGGCGCGCCTACATTCAGGGGCAAGCGGGTTGGAATATTGAATGGCCCACTATCCTTGGCCGAACCGATGGGTCTTTCCCATAACAACTGTTTGGTTTCCAGATCTATTGCTGCAAGCACCCCATAAGGGGGCTGTTGACAAGGAATCTGCAACGGCGAAATAAAGCGCACGGTCGTGTGTGAATAGGGTGTTCCCTGTTGATTGCCAGGTTCACCTTCCGGCAGTTGATCGCGCGGAGTCAGGGTCAGCTGGTTTGACATGATCAGCGGGTTAACGACCATGATGTGATTCACCTCATCGACACTGACGCTGCCCCAATTGTGGCCGCCTGCGTTGCCAGGAAACTGCAGGATGGTGCCCACACCTGGCACGGTAAAATGGCCCTCATAACGCATTTTCCGGTATTCAATCCTGCACCAGAGTTGATCCAGTGGCGTAATGCCCCACATCTTGGCTTCGCTGAGGTCAGGTCGAAAATTGGGCAAGTCTGTGGCGAAAGGCTGGGTCGCTGCCACATAGTCTTCGGGCGCTCCGCCAGTCTGCGGCACCGGTAATTCCTCTATGTCGAACACCGGCTCGCCGGTGACACGGTTTAGCACAAAGACTTCGGCGCGTTTCGTCGGCACGATCACCGCGGGAATCATCTCGCCGTTGCTCCCTGGCAAATCGATTAATACCGGCTGCGCAGGTACGTCATAATCCCACAGGTCATGATGTGTGGTCTGAAACGACCATCTGACAGCACCAGTCTCGCCATCAATGGCGACGATGGAACTCGCATATTGTTCGCTGCTCTCCATTCTCTGGCCACCGAAGTAGTCCGGCGTTTCATTACCGGTTGGTGCGTAGATCAATCCGAGCGCCTCATCGACGCTGAACAGGCTCCACACATTCGGCGTGCCCCGTGTATACACTTCTCCGCGCAGCGGTTCGGTATTAATACCCGGTCGACCCATATCCCAGGCCCAGGCGAACTGGCCGCTGATAGCATCGAAAGCACGCACCACGCCGGAAGGCTCACCGACGCTGCGATTGTCCAGCACCCAGCCACCCACCACCGCATTGCCACGTACGATGCCGGGAGGAGAAGTCTGGAAATTGAACATCAGCGGATCGTTCCCCATATCAATCGTGAGGCTGACCTCGCCCTGGTCACCGAATTGCGAACAGCGCGCTCCGGTCAGTGCGTCGATTGCTATCAAACGGGCATCAGTTGTGGCTGTCAGGATTCGTTGCGGGCACTCGCCGGTATACTCCGGCGGCGCCGCATAGTAGGAAACTCCGCGGCAGCCAGTGGTGAAATAACGCGCAAATTCCAGATGCGCGGGGTCTACCAGGGGATCGAATTGCCAGCGCAGTGAGCCGGTTTCTGCATCCAGCGCGACCACGACATTGCCGCCCGTGCAGAAATACAATAGTTCACCAATCTGCAAAGGTGTAGCCTTGAAGGCTCCGCCCTCATTGGTGCGATAACTCCATGCCAATTCGAGTTGATCGGCATTGGTGGTATCTATTTGCGCAAGCGGTGAATAGCGCGTGCCTGCGGGGGAATTGCCATAGGAAGGCCAGTCAGTTCCAGCTGTAACTGTGTTGCTGCCACTGCGTGCAGCCAGTGGCAGCACGCTATACCCGGTACCAGCAAAGCTCACATACACTACGATCACTACGGCCGCGGCGACCACATAGCGCGAGGTACTGGAAGCGAACAGTCGGGGTGGGGTTCCCGCATAGATGGCACGGCGATACCAGGGCGTCAGGAACCACAGCCCGAGTACAGCGAGAGGCACAATCCGCGGCAACAGGGCCCACAGATTAGTGCCCGCCTCGAGCAGGGCCCAGGCCACTGTGGCGACCAGCATGCCACCATAGATCAAGGCGCCTACCTTGCTGCCTTGCCAGACTCGAAACGCGCTTGCCAGCAACACCGATCCAGCCAGCAAGTAATAGAATGAACCACCCAAAAGAATCAGCTGCAAACCACCAAGCACCATAGGCAAGGCAATTAAAGTCAGGATAACGGGAAAAATGCGGGGCGCGGTAGTAACGGCGGCGTTGGTCATGAGTAGTCCCTTTTTATTGTTTGAAGAGACTATAGCCCAGAATATCCGGACAGGCTACGACCGCACCTTGGCACGAGCTTTAGGGGTTTTTGCCACTTCTGGTTATTTTCCTGCCTATTTTTCCCAAGCCTGTTCCCGTTGCCGCTGCGCCGCCTTGAATGCCAGCTTGTCACGTTTACGTTGCTCGTTGGCGGCCGCCATCGGCTGACCGATATGCAACTCGCCACGTTCACGGGCTAACTGCATCTGCCGCTCGCGCTCTGCGTAGCGTTGCACCTGATCCTTGCTGTGCTTGTCGAAACAATAATGGCAACTGATTCCTTTCTCATAGTGTGGGCCCTGTTTGTCGGCTTCGGTAATCGGCATGCGACAGGCATGGCATTGATCGTAATTGCCTCGCTCGAGTTTATGGTTCACCGTCACCCTGTTATCAAACACGAAACATTCACCACGCCACTTGCTCTCCGACTCAGGCACTTCTTCCAGATATTTGAGGATGCCACCTTGCAAATGGTAAACCTCTTCGAATCCATGTTGCTTCAGAAATGCCGTGGATTTCTCACAGCGGATACCTCCGGTGCAGAACATCGCAACTTTCCGGTGTAATGCCGGGTCCAGATGCTGCGCGACGTAGGCAGGAAATTCACGAAATGACGTGGTGTGGGGATTTACTGCATTTTCGAAGGTGCCGATGCCGACTTCGTATTCATTGCGTGTGTCCAGCAGTAAAACATCAGGATCGCTGATTAGTGCATTCCAGTCCTGCGGTGCCACATAAGTGCCGACGATTTGCTTCGGATCAATATCCTCAACGCCCATGGTCACGATTTCTTTCTTGAGCTTAACCCTGGTGCGATAGAACGGATTGTCATCGACAAAGGATTCCTTTGGCACCAGCCCGGCGAAGCGACTGTCCGCGCGCAGCCAGTCCAACACGGCATCGATACCCTGCCGCGACCCGGCGATGGTGCCATTAATGCCTTCAGCGGCGAGCAGTAATGTGCCGCGCACCTCATGCTTGAGCATGAGTGCCAGCAGGGGTTTCCGCCAGGCAGCGAAGTCTGGAAATTCGGCGAAACGATACAGCGCGGCAACAACCACGCTATTGGGTGAATTATTCATGCGGCGTCCTTATTGCGAGCCGGATCGTAAATCCGGAGCAATTCATAATCAGCACGAATTGTAATTAATAACTGCCTTTGAGTAAAAAAGAGATTGCCATCTGCGCGGATAACTCAACGCGCTTGTTAAAAGTGACAAGAGTCTCAGGTGGCTAGACTGCATTGCGCCATGAATTTTCTCAAAGCTGTGCTTGAAATCGAAAGACGCGCCAAACATTACCGGTTGCTTTAAAACTTGTCACTTAAAGATTCAATCGCAGACTACCGGCAGTTTTGACGGGGCTCCCCATTCCGCCCAGGAACCGTCATAGACTGACAAATTGTTGTATCCGGCGAGATTGGCAGCAAGCGTAAGAATGCAGGCGGTCAGTCCTGACCCGCAGCTGGTAATCACTTTTTGATCTCTTGCTGCCACAGTCTCCAATATCTTGCGCAACTCTGTAACTGGTTTCATATGGCCGCCATCGAGTACCTCAGGAAAAGGCAGATTGCTGGCATTCGGCATATGACCGCTGCGTACGCTAGGGCGCGGCTCTGGAGCGGTGCCGCGAAAACGGCCCGAAGATCTGGCATCCAGAATCCGGCATGACGCATCATTCAGGGCAGACAGCACTACTTCGAAATCACAAAAAAGATTCGGGTCCAACTGCGCCACGAACGCACCGCGCGCGGCCGCAGCTGTCAATTCAGGCACTAATTCAGGTACTACAGCCCCACCCGCTTTCAGCCACGCCGGCAAACCACCATCCAGCACTGCAACATTTGCGTGTCCCATGGCTCGAAACATCCACCACGCTCGGGGACTGGCGTAAATGCCCACATCATCATAGACGACAATCATGCTGTCAGAGTTGATGCCGAGCTTGCGCACTTCATCCTGAAACAAGTCCGGTCCAGGCAACATATGCGGCAACGCACTGTTGGGTTTGCAAATCCGCTTGTCATAATCAAAGCGTCTGGCGCCGGGGATGGCGACAAATTTCCCAGCGCTATTGATTGGAATATAACCTGGCACTACGGGAGGGACAGAAGCGTCAAGCAAAATCAGATTGGGGGCGTACAGATTCGCCTGCAACCAGGCCGCGTCAACCAGAGCCTGTGGAACTTGCGGTGAATTGGCTGGCATATGGCTGTTAGCGCCGCTCTATAGCTCTAGCACGAACTGGCGCAACTGGTCTTGCAGTTTCGCGGTATTTTCCGGACCAAGTCGTATCAGCTGTTTGTTCACTGCCTGCAGATTTTCTATGCGCGAATCTGCATACAGATACATGACAGATGGTTTGATGAGTTGATACGGACCTTCTACGTTGGGTGCGCTCAGCACGCGATTCAGCGCAGCGCGCAAGGTGTCGTCAAAATTGACATCTCGAAAACCGATTTCGGCATAGGCTTGCTGGAATAATGGTGACAGGCTTCGATAGAGCAACACGGCCTGCGAGGTGTCGAGTTCAACGAATGCATTTACAACCTGGTTAAACCGCGCGTGGGAACTCGCATCCATCACAAACAAATCATCGTCTATATTGGTTACAGACATTTCCTTTCCGAGCGGGCGATACGGTAACTCAGTTTGTGGAAAAGTACCGCGGCTGACGTTCTCCACGAACACCACAAATTTGCGCACCATCTGTTCATTCGCCAGCAGTTGCACGACTGCAACGCCATTCTGCATGGCGCGTAGTCCGTCCAATACAAACGAGTCACTGTCATTCAGTACGGGCAAGTTGGCGGCAGCTATTTCAGGAGCTGCGACTACCGGAACTTCAACTGGAGTTGGCGTTACCACGGCTGGCGCATTACTGCTTACTGTGGCTGCGTCTGGTGTGGACTGCACCGGCGTGGATGGCAAGGCTGGTCGCGGTGTTTCTATTGCTGGCGCTGGGGCTTGCACTGGAGCAGGAATTGCAACTGTCGTTGACCCTGCGGGCGCCTCAAACGTTGCCGCGAGGTAAACGAGAAAAAGTAGCGTCATTACAGCGACACCAGCAACTACCCACAGACCGGTTTTAGACATGTAAAACTCCCTTCCAATGCGATCCGGCATTCTGGCACAGCGTGAAAGTGCCTACAACAAATGCCAATGACAATCATGTTGTTGCCAGCAATTGCCCTGATTCAGGCAGATTCAGGCAGTGGCTGCATGATAGCTGGTGCTTGATGACCAATGCAGGCCAGCTCGATTGTGTATGATACGCTGGATTTTTTACCACAAGGATCCTGAACCCATGAACAAACCTAAAGACGATACCCAGAAAAAACTGGATGAAGTATTGACCCGATTCCTCAGCAATAACTCTGACGAAGCAGCATTAGAGCAGGAGCAAGCTGAGTTTGACGATATTGAGGTGGATGCTGACAAAGACAAATAAGCACAATAAATGCAATAAAAAAAGGTGTCAGAATTTGAATTCTGACACCTTTATTTATTCAGCATGCTTTTCTAGATTTTCGGAAATCCCAACTCTTCCATAGTCCGAGTCAGGTCCTGTCCCGCCGTTGCCGGGTTAGTTTCCTTGTCTATCTTCAATACTGTGCCATCAATACCGATGTAGTAGGTCCAGCGGTTGTTAAAGCCGCGCTCTCCCAGTACACCATATGCAGTTGACATCGCTTTCGTTGGATCCGCCAGTATCGGGAAGCCAGCGGCGTGTTCAGCCGCGAAAGCAGTATTGTCTTCCAGTGTATCTACACTGGCCATGAAGTATGCAACGTCGAAACTTTGAATTTCTTTGGCACTGTCACGCAGCGCTTTGCATTGCATAGTTCAGCCACCGGTAAAGGCTTTTGGAAAGAAGGCAATGACAACCGGGCGCTGACCCACAAACTGGGACGGGCTATAAGTCATACCATCTGATGCCTGCAAGGAAAAGTCGGGCGCTTTATCACCCACTTCCAATGCAGCCGCAATTTGACCACCAAGAGCTACCACTGCAACGATCGCAGTGAGCACCAACCTGGACAGCCGGTTAACGTAATTAGACATAATCTCCTCCATAGGTTGCTATCTGCCACTGGCACAAAGGCGCCAGCAGCCTGTGTCTTGTACCTTGAGTAGCGGGGAAATTCCAGCAAAAACATGAGTTGACTCTAAAAAGGCTGGTACCGTCAGGGTGGTGGCAATGCATCGAGACAAAACAGCCTGCAAGTGGTCGTCAGAAGAGCACCCGGCGCCGTGCCGAACGCAGCAACAGGGTAGATTCAGTCTGCAATTCTCCGATATGGCTTTCCAGGGCCTGCCTCTGCTCAATTGTCAGACTCTGGCTCTGCGTGGCTATAGCTTGCAACTTGTCGATGGAACGTGTCACTTCCCTTGCGTACTGGCCAATGGCTATGTCTTTGGCGTCTTGCTGTGACTGCCGGTAACGAGGGTTTTCTACCTGCACGTTAATGCACTGCCGCACCAGCTGTCCCTGTGAATTGACTACATTCTGGCAGCGAGTCTCATAGACATACTGACTGACAGTTCCCTGGAAAGCTGTATATGGTGTCGCTGCAATTATTCTGGTGAGAGCCAGGTCCGCCAGCGACTTTCCGTAGATCATTTGAAGCAATTCTTCCTGGGTGGTATCCGTTTGCAATTCGATATCGGCAATCACGCGGCCATAGAACCTGCTTAGATCTTCAGTTTCTGAACTTAACCCGCGACTATTCAGTTCCAGCAAATTTTCTCGTACGACGCGCAACTTCCAATCACCATATTGCGTGGCAGCTGCCAGGAAGCGGTCATCATCCACTTTATACAGACGGCTACCGATGTGGTAACGCAAATGTTCAATCTTATCGACAGCCTGCCAGTCGTTAAGCTGTTTATTGCTATCTATTAATTGATCCAAAACAGGTAATTGTTGTTCGCTATAGAGCCCATTGCTGATGCGCGCAATCTGCAGTGCAGAGTCATATAACTCGACCGCGCTCGTGTAATCTCCCAGATCATAGTAGTACTTGCCAAAATCAGCATACGCTTCCACAAGCACTGGATTATAAACTCCAAACTCACTCTGCATTTCCTCAATCGCGCGCTGTCGCACACCGATCTCCTGACTTCGCTCAAGCGCAGCTGCTTCGGACAATTCCGGCTCCGCGGCTGCCTGCTCATCGGCATTTGCCGAGGCAAGACTCATCCAACAAGCCAGAATTGTCATCACAATCTGTCTAGAAATTCCGAAATAATTTGTACTTTCAATGCTATTCATGAATGCGGGGGTTAACCTGTATGCGAATATGCTGCCACTATCAGGATGCGTGTTTGATACTGCAGCTTATAACTGTCTTGAGCTGAATCAATACTGAACGCAGCTGATTTTAGCGTAGCAATATGCCACACAGGACGTGCTTTTCGCCAATCCTATAATTATATGCCGGCGCTTCCATTCCCAGCCGGGGCGGACAAAGCTGCTGATACGCACAATGGACCATGGCGCTACGACTGCCAAAATTCCATTCCACATGCTAGTATCGAGCTCACTTTCCGGTCCGCTACGAACAGCAAAATGGCAAAAAAGCGAAAAAACAAGAAGCTCAATGCTCCGCAGATCTTCCTGCTGACGGCTCTGGTTGGCGCAGTCGTCGCGCTCCTGATTCAATTAGCCTCCAACCTCGCTCCAACTACCAGAATCCCCGGGGTCGATGATTCTCGCCTGGTAGAAGCAGCCGCCGAGGGCGATGCCAATGCGGTAGCTTCTCTATTAGCGGAAGGCATCAGCGCAAATTCCAGGGCTGGCGACAATAGTGCTGCACTGCACTGGGCCGCTAACCTCAACGATGCAACGATGGCCTCCGCTCTAATCGCAGCAGGCGCCGACGTCAACCTAACCAATGATCTTGGTGTGTCAGCGCTGTGGCTGGCTGCGGAAAATGGCAGCGCTGAGTTGGCTGAGCTTTTGCTGGATGCGAAGGCCAATCCTGATCTGCCATTGCCCTCGGGAGAGACCCCGTTGATGATGGCCGCACGCAGCGGCAATGACCGACTGGTGCAATTACTCATTGATCATGGCGCTGACCTGAACGCGAAGGAGGCAGCTCAGCAACAGACAGCATTGATGTGGGCGGCCTCTGAACGGCACGCCAACGTGGTAAAGACCCTGCTCACCGCGGGCGCAGACTGGCAATCCCGCACCGCGACCTGGAACGAAGTAGTGCAACCAGCAGGGGCAATACCGGCAATTCGCGATGCCATCTATGAAGTTGTACAAGGCGGTTACACCGCCCTGCTATTTGCGGCACAGCAGGGTGATGTTGCAGTTGCCAGACATTTGCTGGAAGCAGGCGCCGACGTCAACGACCGCACTGCCGCTGGCGCCACAGCGTTGGTACTTGCCAGCCATAGCGGCCATAGTGAGCTGGCGCGCTTGTTGTTGGAACAGGGTGCTGACCCGAACCTGATGGGCGCCGGCTATTCAGCCCTGCATGTAGCCATCCCGCATCGGCTGCTTGCCCTGGTGAGTGCACTGATCGAACACGGCGCCGATGTGAATGCCTTGGTATTGAGCCCTTCCCCGGAGCGTCGCGACAGTCGCGATCACGCCATTCGGGAGCAGTTGGTAGGCACCACCCCATTCTGGATTGCAGCCCATTATCGGCAGACTGCGATACTGCAAGCACTGCTTGCCGCGGGCGCTGACCCGAGTTTCACGCTGGCGTCAGAGGATACTCTGATGATGCTGGCCATCGATGGCCGCGACGCATTTTTCAAAGAACAGACTCGCGGTATTGTCGATCCAGGCGCTGGCGAACAACAGGCACTGGAACTGATTGAATATGCGCTGAAAATGGGCATCGATATCAACGCGCGCAATCGCAACGGCGACACCGCCTTGCACAAGGCCGCAGGGCGCGGCTATGACAAGGTGGTCAGCTATCTGGCGGCACATGGCGCGGAATTGGAAGCGGCCAATAATCGCGGCATGACACCGCTGGCGAATGCGATGCGACTACGTGGTCGGGGAGTTGGTCAGAGCGAGGCCAGTAACGAGACTACCGAGCAATTGCTGCGCAGCCTGGGCGCCACCCTATAGGCGCACGCCCGGTCTTACTAACTTTCAATACCACCTTTCAATACTAGCCAATATCCAGGGCTGCGCTGCTATTGCCCAGTTGCTCTTCCGGTACGCCCAGCTTGTCCATCAGGGTAACCATCAGATTGGCCAGTGGCAGATCATTTTCGAAGTGCAGGTGCCGCCCGCCCTTGATCCCAAGATTCGAACCGCCTGCCAGGAGAATAGGCAGATTGTCGTGTTTATGCACATGACTATCTGAAATGCCGCTGCCATACAGCAGCAGCGTATTGTCGAGCAGGCTGCCATTTATATCCGGGGTCGCATCAAGACGCTCAAGATAATAATTGAACAATTGCACATGAAACGTATTGATCTTCGACATCGTTGCGATTTTCTCCGGATCATACGCATGATGCGAAAGTGGATGATGGGCCTCGGCCACACCAATCTCGGGATAGGTCAGACTGCTCTGCTCTCTGCCTAACATGAATGTTATGACCCGAGTCAGGTCAGTCTGGTAGGCGAGTAACTGCAGATCAAACATCAGCTTTGCATGTTGCTCATAGCTGGCTGGAATCCCGGAGGGTCTATCCACCACCGGCAACGGCTTGTCCTTCTGCTCCTCGGCCTTCTCGAGGCGCCGCTCGGCGTCGCGCACACCATCCAGATACTGGTTAATCTTGTCCTGGTCTGCGGCACCAACCTCGCGTTTTAAATCATTGACGGTGCCGAGTACGGAATCGAGAATACTGCGCCCACTCTCAATGCGCTGCTGCCGGACCTGGGGGTCAGTGCTCTCGCTGGCACCAAACATGCGCTCGAAGACGATTCTTGGATTGTTTTGCATGGGCAACGGTGTGGTCGCGTCACGCCAGGCGATGGTATTGGTGTAGATGCAAGCGAAGCTGTTGCTGCACTGACCTGAATTGCCGCGATCTTCCATCGCCAATTCCAGCGAACCCAATTGTGTATGCTGTCCATATTGACGCGCGACGATCTGGTCCATGGAGACATTGCAATGAATGTTGGTCTCTCCGGTATTACCAATCGAGCCGGTCAGAAAAGGTGCAGAACCACCCGCATGAGGAGCATTGTCCCAGGGTAGCTTTAGCCCGGAGACAGGCAGTATCCGGTCTCGAAACCCGGCCAGTGGTTGCATCACCGGTGTTAATTCAAAATCCCGCCCGGTGCTGGCAGGGGTCCAATATTCCATGGCCATGCCGTTGGGTATATACACCACGCCCAGCCGCTTCACCGGCTTGCTGGCGCCGGTTTCCTGCGCACTTAACGCGGGAATCATCGCATCCAGCAGGGGTAAGGAAAGGGCCGCACCGATGCCCCGCAAGAGCGCCCGACGGGGAATGAATTTCTTGGTGATAATCACAGCAGTGTCTCCTCTTTTCGACCCTGAACTGCGCCCGGATCTGTAGTTTGAGTACCTTG
>SHZK01000058.1 GCA_009692305.1 Gammaproteobacteria bacterium
CGGCGGGCATCTGCTTCAAAATGTTCGCGGCAATTGTCATCGGCCATCCCCTGCGGGAACTAGAGTTGTGCACTCCTATTCAAGCAGGGCGTGGCCTTTTTCGTTACTCCCCTTCACCTTACTCAAAAAATGTCCGAAGTATTGAATAAGATGAAAGAACAACAAATCCCATTTAACTGGCCGCATATGACGGGCAAGGAGCTGCATTACATCGCTCAGGCGCATTCCAATGGCAGATTGGCTGGCGATGGCCCTTTCACCAAACGTTGCCATAGTTGGCTTGAGGAGCGCACGGGCTGCAGCAAAGCCTTGTTGACACACTCCTGTACCAGTGCACTGGAGATGACGGCGTTGTTGCTGGATATTCAGCCTGGCGACGAGATTATCATGCCCTCATACACATTCGTGTCCACGGCAAATGCGTTTGTTTTGAGAGGCGGCATACCCGTATTCGTGGATGTTCGGGAAGATACACTTAACCTTGATGAGCGTTTGATCGAGGCTGCCATTACGCCTCGTACCCGGGCAATTGCTCCAGTCCATTACGCAGGCGTGTCTTGTGAAATGGATACGATCGTATCCATAGCCAAGCGCCACGATCTGAAAATTGTGGAAGACGCTGCTCAAGGCGTGATGGCAAGTTATAAAGGACGAGCATTGGGTAGCATCGGCGACCTTGGCGCCTACAGTTTCCACGAGACAAAGAATGTGATCTCAGGCGAAGGTGGGGCGCTACTGGTCAACGATCCTGAGCTGGCTTTACGAGCCGAAATCATTCGAGAAAAAGGTACCGACCGAAGTCGTTTTTTCCGTGGTGAGGTGGATAAGTACACATGGCAGGAAGTAGGTTCTTCGTTTCTGCCTGGCGAGTTGATTGCCGCTTTCCTTTCGGCGCAGCTTGAAGAGGCTGATCGAATCACACAAGAGCGTCTGGCGAGTTGGCAGCGTTATCACGAGTTACTTGAACCGCTGGAATTCAAAGGTATCCTCCGTTGCCCTGTCGTGCCCGACGGTTGTCAGCACAATACGCACATATACTACGTGCTGCTCGCGCCCGAGATTGATCGCCAGAAGGTGCTGGATGAGTTCAAACGCAACGATATTGGGTCTGTTTTTCATTACGTGCCTCTTCACTCGTCGCCTGCAGGGAAACGCTACGGCAGGACTCACGGGACGCTGGATGTGACGAACAGACAATCCGAGCGTCTGGTTCGTTTGCCTCTGTGGGTGGGACTTACTGAACAGCAGCAATTGAGGGTTGTTGATGTGCTCACCCAAATTGTTTCTCAAAAGTTGTTGCCATGAAAATCCATTTCAATTCGTTAGGGTGCTGCACTCATTGTTTTTAGCGTTCTTACGGCTATGGAAAAACAGCAGGAGAAATCGACCTGCTGCAACGTCGGGGCTGGCACTGAAGTGCAACCCTACGAGCAGCAAAGCGTAAAACCGGCATAAATATGTAGCCAGCTACAAAAGCAGCATTTCCACCTTAGCCGACTGATCGAGACCGCGACGTTGTAGCCGACCCCGTACTTATTACATAAGATCCTTCGGCGACACTATGGGCTCAATAATCTGAAAGTGTCGCAACCATATTCGCGGCGCGGCATAATCTACAAAGACTAGGCGCTGGTAATACAGTGATGTTATGTCCTTAGGGAGCCCCACTGGGGGCGGATGGGAAGTGGGTTTGCCTGCAGCGGAAACGAGCAACAAAGTGCGAGCCGTCGAAGGCAAACCCGCTGGGCGGGCGGGGGCTCAACACCACACTGCACGTAGTGCTGACTAAAACCACGCGAAGCGCAAAATAGCGGTGTTGGGACGGACGGGGGCGCAAGACATAACAGATCATTACCTGAACCCGAAGGGCGCGCCAGCGGTAGGCACACCAAGCGCAGCTTTAGCGGAGCGACTGGCCGACTTTGCGTAATCCGCGTTATGTTAAATCGTTTGCGATGTTAGTGCAACATCCCTTCTGTAAATTCTTTGACTGTTGGTTTTGCGCGGCTGTGTTGGCCGGAGCGCTGAGGGTGCGTAGCGCCCGATGCGCGGAGGACGGCACAGCCGCGCGGCGAAACTTCGACAGGCAATACCCGCAGGCGATTTCTTCGGGGCATTCTTACCCCTTTCCAAGAAAGAATCGACAGCATGGCACAACGCATAGAACATCACCCTCTGGACGCCGCTTTTGCGGCACTACTGAACAACGGTCTGGATGGCGCCGGCGAAGCGCTGCGCATCCTGGTCAACGAGGCGAGCCGGATCGAACGTAACCATTTTCTCAATGCCCAGCCTCATGAACGTACTGCTGAACGCACCGACTACGCCAACGGTTTCAAACCCAAAACGATGATGACCCGCGTCGGCGAACTGACCTTTGACATCCCGCAGGTGCGCGGTGGCGGCTTCTATCCCAGCGCCCTAGAGAAGGGGTCGCGAACCGAGCAGGCTCTCAATATCGCTTTGGCCGAAATGTATGTGCAGGGCGTCTCGACGCGAAAGGTGATCACTGTTCTGCAGGCGCTGCTCGGGCCGGAGGTGTCGATCTCGTCGACTCAGGTCAGCCGTGCTGCCGAACAACTGGATGCCGGGTTGGCGGTCTGGCGCGAGCGACCGCTTGATGAAACGCCTTATGTCTTTCTCGATGCGCGCTACGAGCGGGTGCGCGAAGGCGGACATCTGGTGGATTGCGCGGTGCTGGTGGCAGTCGGTATCACGCAGAGCGGGCATCGTCGGGTACTCGGGGTGTCGGTCGCTTTATCCGAGGCGGAGGTGCATTGGCGTTCTTTCCTAGATAGCTTGGTGCGGCGCGGACTCAAGGGGATCAAGATGATCATCTCCGATGCGCATGCCGGACTCAATGCAGCGCGCCGCGCGACCTTGCCCAGCGTTCCCTGGCAGCGCTGTCAGTTCCACTTGCAGCAGAATGCGCAGTCGTATGTCACCCGCCTCGATCAGCGCAAACCGGTGGCGCAGCGGATTCGGGCCATCTTCAATGCACCGGATAGCACTGAGGCGGAACGCCTCTTACGACAGGCCATCGATGGCTGGCGCACCGAGGCACCCAAACTCGCCCAGTGGGCCGAGGAAAATCTGCCCGATGGCTTTGCTACGTTCAAATTACCGATTGCCCAACGGGTCCGGCTACGCACGACCAACGGCCTTGAACGCATTAACCGCGAGATCAAGCGGCGCACCAGGGTCGCTTCCATCTTCCCCAATGCCGCTTCCTGCCTGCGCCTAGTCTCCGCACTGCTGGCAGAATGCGATGAGGAGTGGATGACCGGAAAAATATATCTCAACCTGAAAGACTGAAACTTCCATCCCAATGGAGTCGCCTGGAAATATTTACAGAAAAAAAGTTGCGCTGCCTTTGCGATTTACCCCTGGCCGGCCTTGGTGCAATTGAGCGCAGCGAACAAACAAGTATTGAAGTAGCCAACGGAGCCATGAGCCAGCTTTACCGGCTGATGGCGCAGGCGGCGGCCAGTACGTAACCAAGCCAGCCAAGGATGAAAATAGGCGCAGGCGGGACAGCGATAGCAGGAGTGATAAAGCCGTGACGCAGCCCTATCGCGTGACGGCGTGGTTCAGCGCTCGATACAGTAGCCGCCTGCAAGCCGCAAGCTGGCGAGCAGTTTTATCGCTGGCCAGCGCAGTGGTGCAGCGGTGGCGGGTTAGAAGGTGCGGAGGTGATCGGAGGCACTGAGCCAGTGCACAGTTTTATGTGCTCTGGCGTTGTACGGGATTCGATGACCATCACACGGGTCAGGATTAATGGTTATCTCACCGCTCAATTCAAACGGCAGCCAAGGTAGAGCGCGTTAGCTCTGCGCAAATTTGCGCACAGCAAAAGGCCTGATTGCCCTAGAATCAGCATCCAGATTCAATTAAGATTCACAGTCAGTCATCGAGCTGCCTTTTCTCAATCTTCCTGCTGCACGCATAGATATTTGATTCTTTTTGGAATACGTTTAAAAATTAAATTAATTAAGCATTGGAATATTTATGCAGAAGAAGATCGTTGCAATCTTGCTGTTATCCATAGCCATCACGGCTCAAGCTGGCTTTATAGATGGCAATACATTGGTTAAATACATGGCGCAGTGGGAAATCGCAGCCGCCAAAAACCCATCAGCTGATTTTATGTCTGCTGGTGAATACAGAGGTTATTTGCTTGGGGTTGTTGATCTTAGTGATCAAATATTGTTCTGCACTCCAGACAATTCAAATGCTAGGCAACTTGGAGCTGTTGTTGCTGCTTACTTAAAAGCCAATCCAGCAAGATGGTCCGAACCTGCGCAAAAATTGGTAATCGCGGCACTAGCCCAATCATTTCCCTGCAAAAAATAGCGCTCAACTTGTGGTCCATAAGCGCTCTCCAGGGCAATTGAACGCAGCGAACTGATTGAGCCACGCCCCAAGGGGAGGGCCACCAGAGTCGTGGGTGGTTTTATCACCGACACCACAGGGGGCGGCAACTGTAACTACGCCTGTAGTAACGATAAGAGTTAGCGCTGGCGAGACGACGATGGTACGTGACCAGATTGCGGTCGATCCGCGTCGGGACATCGACAAATCGATTGGTCAGCAGGGAGGCGGCTATTACAGGTAAGGTAACCATTCAGAATTAAAAAGCCCCCCTCACAAAAAGGGGGGCTGCGAGCAAATCTCAACATGACCAGCGAGCAGGGCATGTTCATTACCATCAAGGGGTAGCATGAAGAGCCAAACTGAATACTTGCTACTGGATGAGGCTGCGGCTTTGCTTAAAGTGAGTACCGATAACCTCCTGCTCCAGGCAACCGAAGGATTCTTGCAGGCTTATTGGCTACTGAACAAAACACTCCAAAGCGACATGCTTGAGCAGGTCCCGGCGGGGGTGTTCCCTGCTTATCCTGGACAGGACATAGAAGAGTGGTCATCGAATTTGATAGAAGTGGCCTCTACCAAACATTTTACTTTTATCCCGCTCGACCGCGACAAGGCGGGAGAACTTCTAACGAAGAGCACCACTGAGTGCCAGATTTCAAGAATAAGAACACCAGAGGGAATCTATTCTTTGGCAGAACCAAATGTCATTACCATCACCCGCCAACACGTGGCCATCATGCGTAACGGTCGGGAAGCCCAGCGCAAGCAGACACCAGACAACGATTACGAATCCGAGCTACTTCGCTTGGTGAATCGAGCATCCAAAGAGTTTTGGAGTACAGCGGACCGAGACGACAAGAGCACCTATCCCAAAAATAGTGACATAGCGACGTGGTTAATGGAGCAAGATTTTACTAAAACACTGGCAGACAAAGCTGCAACCATCATCCGGCCAGAGTGGGCTCCCAAAGGACGCAGGCCGGAAGAATAGCAACACCCCGCAAACCCTGTATTCATGGGGGTTTGTGCAATTGTGATGCCATTAAGTAGAAACCCCTTTCCTTTTTTCAATACTTCGGACATTTTTTGAGTAAGGTGAAGGGGAGTAACGAAAAAGGCCACGCCCTGCTTGAATAGGAGTGCACAACTCTAGTTCCCGCAGGGGATGGCCGATGACAATTGCCGCGAACATTTTGAAGCAGATGCCCGCCG
>SHZK01000059.1 GCA_009692305.1 Gammaproteobacteria bacterium
AAGGCATGCCCCTTCGCCACCAACTCCTGGCGCAGATCGGCAAAGTTGTAGATCTCGCCGTTGAAAACGATGCACAGTTCCCCGTTGGCGTCCTGCATGGGCTGATGCCCGGCCGGGGAGAGATCGATGATGGCGAGCCGCCGATGCCCAAAGCCGACGCGGCGATCTGCCGACCACCATTCACCGGCATCGTCTGGACCCCTGTGATGCAAGGCATCCCGACCGGCGGTCAAGATATGCCTATCAGTAATGGGGGCTTGCCCGATGACACCTACTATGCCGCACATAACTATATCCCCGACCAATTCATCGAACCACACTAGGCCCCCATCCTATCGGTCGTGGCCGCAGGAAGTAGCGGTTGGGCGGTTAGCAACTTGCTCTGATTTCTTGGGCATTGCCCAGCAGCTTACAATCTAGGCGTATGTCCAATACGCCTTTTCACCCACACAATAGACTTATCGCAGAACGCTTCACCAAATAATACCAACGCTAGGGCATAAACATAATAATGCCACGTCTTATTAATCGGGGTTTCCCTAGCAAGTCTGATGCTGTATTTGATAAACCGACACACACCGTTTTTGCGCTGTATCGAAAGTATCGGGTATGAATATTTCGATAAATCTACCGCGATCAGACTTGAAGTATGAACTCCATGCTTCTCATCGAAAGCATTAGCAATTTCAAAAAAGCCTTGAGTAAACGTAATAGAATTCGTCGGCGTCACCTTCCCGGGCTGAAACCGCGATTCTTTCGCTGCCGCGCCGAACTGGGGTTTGTCGTCGCGGTAGGTCTGGGCCATAACCGCGACTGGGATATTACAAAACACCGATGGTTCGGTGAAACCCACTTCTAAGACCAAATGGAGCTGGTAAAGCAAAGTCCCATCGAATCTTTCCGTTGCGACCGCTAAGGCGCTGCTTCTTTTAAATGTTACGCCCGCGATAGAGACCGTTCGTTTGAACAGAAACACACACGTTTCCACCGATGGCTCAAAATATCTCACAGTCTTGCAATATTGGAAGGGCTCCAGGGTGCCGTCGGGATGCTCCGCGTAGTAGGACCGCAAGACATACCCAACCCCCCGGTGGACCGATAAAAAAGCAATAAATTTATCGAGTGCTCCTGGGATGAACCGGTCGTCATCGCCCATAAACAACACGAACTCGCCTGAAGCGACCTCGATTAGTCTCCTGATGTTGCCGTCATAGCCCAGATTTACTTTATTTTCCTCATAAACCACTTTGTACGGCGATCTTGAGATGAACGCCTTGACTGTTTCCCTCACACCCACTCTCAGTGGGGCCGCATCTTCACATATGACGATTTCAACAACCGCAGGATCGCAATCCACTGAGCGCAGCAACCGCTCGAGTTCTTTTACACGGTTATAGCTTGGGATACAAATCGACATAAGCACACCGGCAACCTTTACCATGACTTTGTTACGGTCATATTAGGGATGCCCTTAATGACCGGGAAGGTCACTCCGCAATTTTTACATTTAATATCGCCATCACATTGGATGTCACTGGACCCGCACGACGAGCAGCGCAAAAGCTCAAGTAGATCAATGTTTGGGCTTTGTCGTTTCAACATAAAGAGACTCCTCCGGCCGATTATCAAGCTCCCGCACGTCAGGAACATTGCCCTCTTGATATGCACGGCGAATGATCTCAACGAACCCGGGTTGTTGGAGTAATGATTCCAAAAGAGGGAAGTCATACATATATTTGTGCCTGGCAAACGAGCTTTTCTTATCCTCAACGAAAAAGTAATTCACTAATGCCCGATGCCTCTCGCCGCCATGCATGAGTTTTAGCGCGTAGTCAAGATCGGGGACAGCAACTCGCATTACCCCACCAGGCTTAAGGACACGGTAACATTCAGCAACAAGCCGTTCTGCCTCATGACGATACAAATGCTCCATAAAATGTGAGGAGTATATGTAATCAACCGAGCCTGTTTCGGCGGGTATCCCATAAGACAGGTTAGCTTGAAAAAATCTATTGCCGCTTAAGAGGCCTTCATATTGCGCGAATGTATAGTATCGATTGGAACCGCTCAGCGGATAGGCAATCTTGTGCATTACTTTAGGGAGGGAGGCAATGATTGCGTTGAGACTACCATCTATATTGACCCAGCCCTGGCATACCGCCAAGCCGCACCCCAAATTCAGCTTCAATTGCTGCCCTGGCTCTGGCTTGATCTTGAGGTGCAGCTTCCACCGAAGCCATGCGACAATACTTGTTATAAGTTCAATTAAGCTGCGCATTGCCAGACACCTTGTTTATTTCATGCACCATTTGCAACAACGAGGACATCCTCGACCGGACATCATGCCCAGCAGCAACCACCTTCGTACGGCCGGCCGAGGCAACATTCCGGCGACGTTGGTCATCATCAAGGTAAACGCGGATTTTGTCGATCATGCCTTCTACCGAGTGAAAATACTCAGCCTCCTCCCCAGCGACAAACATAGACTCCAGATCTGGAGAGTGACTGGACAGCAGGAATACGCCACTGGCAGGAATTTCAAAACAGCGACGGGTATAGGTATCGCGATTCAGCTTTGATAGAAAACAAAGTGCGATCTTTGCCCCGCAAAGGGCTTTGTTGTAATCCTCACCCCACACTAATCTAACCGGGACTTGATCTTTAAGTTCAGGTATATGCTTGATCGCAGGGTCCCAATCGTATCCCGGCCCCCAAATACGTAGCTTGTATCCAGCGCGGACGACAGCTCTGAGATACTCCACTCGCTCATCATCTTCATAATGCCCCACAAATACCACGTCACACTGGTAACGTTTTCGGTCCTCCTCGGTCAAGTCAACCGGCCGGTTGCGCTCAGGCACGAACCAAGAGCGCAGCAATTCGACACGGTTTGCACCAGCAGTCCTGAACTCAACCAGATTGTGAAGGCGATATGCGAGAACCAGATCGTATTCTGGCACCCCTGCCAGAAAATGTCGCCACTTCCATTTTGGGTATAAGGGGGAAAACGGATCGTCGTTGTTGTAGCTAATCAAGATCGTTTGGGGGCAAACCCTGCGGATCAGCCGCAGAGTATCGGGATAGACATGACTTCCCCCATAGGCAAACAACAGCTCTGGACGTTCGGCTGTTACCTGTCCCACCAGATCATGGTTCAACTGGTCAACCCGGGGCCCGAACATGTATTTGTTTTGAGCCTTAAGCAAAAGTAGCCCAATCTTACCCAAAGCATCCCGCGGCTCAAAATATTCATGCCAGGCAAAACGTAAAGGTTCATGCCCTAATTGCCGGAACGCTTGAAACACGGTTTCTTCGTGTACTTCGGAATGCCAGTCACCAGCGATCAGGATCTTCATTTAACCAGAGAATCCTTGAAACAGAGACGGGCCGCATCTTGCCAAGTTGGAAATGTTAGGCGAAAAATCTCGGTCAGCTTCCGGCAATCAAGCCGCGAGTCTCTTGGCCGTTGCGCCGGCAGAGGATAAGCCTCCGTGGAAATGGCCTCTATACGAGGTGAAGACTCCCGCAGGCTACGGGTTTCTTCAATAATCAGGCGCGCGAAGCCGTACCAACTCGTTTCGCCTTGGCTCGCCAAGTGATAAATACCTGACATATCTGGGCTGAAACGCCGCTCGTCAAGCCGCGTGAGAATCGCTGCCGTCACATCTGCAATCGTCCGCGACCAGGTCGGCGCACCGATCTGGTCATCCACCACTCGCAGTACCTCTTGTTCACGCGCAAGCCGCAGCATCGTGTTTAGAAAGTTTTTCCCTCGCGCACCATAGACCCAACTGGTCCGCAGGATAACATGCTTGCAGCCAGCCGCCGCGATCGCCTCCTCCCCGGCCCGCTTGGTGCGGCCATAGGCATTCAGCGGGCGGGTCGCATCCGTTTCCGAGTAAGGCCCGCGCGTGCCATCAAACACATAATCAGTCGAGTAATGCACCAGCCAAGCGTTCAGTTCTCTGGCCGCCTCAGCCAGGACGGCGGGACCATCCGCATTGATACGGTAAGCGAGATCTTCTTCCTGCTCGGCCGCGTCCACCGCGGTGTAGGCCGCAGCATTAACAATGACGTCCGGGCGCACACGCTCAACCAGTGCGCGCAAGGTTTCTGGCCGGCTGAGATCGGCCTCCGAACGCGCGCAAGCTACTACCCTGCCCAGGGGCTGCAAGCTGCGTTCAAGCTCCCAGCCGACCTGACCGGTGCGCCCCAAAAGCAAAACGGTGTTCATGGAAAGGTGATTGCTTCAGCAAAAGCCACGCCCTGCATATCTTTGGGCGAGACCTGAGGCGGCCCATCAAGCTTCCAGTCGATCGCCAGACTGGGGTCATCCCAGCGAATGCAGCGCTCATGCTCAGGCGCATAGTAGTCCGTGGTTTTGTACAGAAAGTCGGCACTGTCCGATAGCACTACAAAGCCATGCGCAAATCCCGGCGGCACCCAAAGCTGGCGATGGCTTTCCTCCGTCAGGTCCACACTCACCCAGCGCCCAAAACTCGGCGAGGATCGCCTGATGTCCACAGTAACATCCAGCACGCGCCCGCGAATCACGCGGACCAGCTTACCCTGCGCCTGCGGCAACTGATAGTGCAGGCCACGCAGCACGCCGTGCCGTGATCGAGAGTGATTGTCCTGTACGAACTTCGCCTGAACCCCGGTGGCCTCGGCAAAGCGCCGGGCGTTGAAGCTTTCGAAAAACAAGCCGCGCTCATCGCCAAAGACACGAGGCTCAATGATCAGCACATCCGGAATAGCAGTCGGGATGACTTTCATGCCAGGCGCCCCGGCTCGGCAAGCAGCCGCATCAAGTACTGGCCATAGCCGATTTTGACCAGAGGCTCGGCCAGGCGTGCAAGCTGCCCCGCATCGATAAACCCCTGCCGCCAGGCAATCTCTTCCGGGCAGGCCACTTTCAGGCCCTGCCTGCGCTGGATGGTTCCAATAAACTGGCTCGCCTCAAGAAGGGATTCATGGGTGCCAGTATCCAGCCAGGCATAACCCCGTCCCATGATCTCGACCTGAAGCAGACCCTGCTCCAGATACCACCGATTGACATCCGTAATCTCGAGTTCGCCTCGTGCGCTCGGCTTAATGGACGCCGCCACCTCACACACGTGCTCATCGTAAAAATAAAGCCCGGTCACCGCATAGTTGCTGCGCGGCTCCTTGGGCTTCTCCTCGATCGACACCGCCCGGCGCGCCGCATCGAATTCGACCACCCCGTATCGCGCGGGATCCTGAACATGATAGGCAAAGACCGTCGCGCCACGCGCCTTGTGCGTCGCGTAGCCTAGCAGACGATCAAAGCCGTGCCCATAGAAGATATTGTCGCCCAGCACCAAGGCTGACGGATTGTCCCCCACAAAATCTCGCCCGATGAGAAAAGCCTGCGCCAGCCCTTCGGGTGAGGGCTGCACGGCATACTGGAGTCCAAGACCCCACTGACTGCCGTCCCCAAGCAACTGCTCAAAGCGCGGCGTGTCCTGCGGCGTCGAAATGATCAGGATTTCCCTAATGCCCGCCAGCATCAGAGTGCTGAGCGGGTAGTAGATCATCGGC
>SHZK01000004.1 GCA_009692305.1 Gammaproteobacteria bacterium
GTTTGACTCGATTCAGGAAGTTCAGGACTATGCCACACAATGGCTTTGGTTCTACAACAATGAACGACCCAACAAGGCTAATGGTGGTTTTCCACCGAAACAAATGCTGATGGCAGCATGACTTCTGCTTTTGAAATTAGTTAAAAAAGAGATGATTACCGTACTATTCCATACTGCGGATGTCGCCAGCGCACCAGGGCTTCAACTCCAACCAACTCACCTGTACTCAAAAGCACTTTGGGTTGATACATGTTGAACAGATTGCCCTGCTCGATTGCATCGCGCAGTTGTTCGGCTGTGTAGTTTTGCGACTTGGGTCCGGTGGCGGCATTCTTGCGATTCTTGGAGAGCGCGTTCAAATACTTCTGCAACTGTTCCTGCTGCACCGGCTTGCTCAAGTGGCCAAGCACTTGCAAATTGTACGAACCAGCCAGCGTTTCAGCCGCCTGCAACACTCTTTCATCTTCGCCACTTACCAACAACAACGCGCCGTTGAACTGCGAGTCTTTTAACCGCTCGAGGAATTCGAGTCCGTCCATGTTGGGCATATTCAGGTCCAGTATGACTACAGTGCCATCCAGCATCTTGCCAGCCATTCGATCGAGCGCGGTTTGGCCGTCGTCGAAGGCAGTGACGTTTTCATATCCGACCATGGCCAACTGGTGCGAGAGTAACTTCAACTGAAACTGGTCATCGTCAACGATGATAATGTCAGTATTGATTGGCGAGTATTCCATTAGATGCCCCGTTTACTAATTGACTCAACAACAGCAGTCAGCGTTTGTTGAAAGCCTGTCATTAATCGATGGATTTGCTTCTCGTCCTGAGTCTTGCCCGCATTTTCAAGTTCGGCGCAAATCTCGCCCAGGGCCAGTGCGCCCACGGAACGGGAGGATGATTTTAATGCATGTGCGATCCTTCCAACCTGCTGCCATTCGCCGCCTTCATAGGCTTTGAAAATTGCCGCAGCCGATCGCTGCGAAGATGCCTTGTAGTCGTGTAAAAAACTTTGAATGATGGCCTTGTCTGCACCTACCAGTTTTTCCAGCACGCCAACATCAAGCACTGCGTCCGCCGTATTCATTACCGCTGTATCGGTATCGCTGGTAGCGCGCACATCGGTACCTGTCGATTGATTGGTCCAACGCGCCAGCTTCTGTTGCAGATTCTCCAGCGGCACTGGCTTTGGCAAGTAGTCATTCATGCCAGAGTCGATACAAGCCTTGCGTTCACTCTTGGTTGCATTTGCGGTAAAAGCCAGAATTGGCAGGCGCTTGTCACCATTCTTTTCCTGCCTGCGAATGGCAGCTGTGAGTTCATAACCATCGAGAACTGGCATATGCAAATCGGTCAGCAAAAGCGAATAATGATTCTTGCCCCACAACACCAGGGCCTCCTCACCATTAGCGGCTATATCACAAGCGTATCCCAGCAAATCCAGCTGACTCTTGATTACTCTCTGGTTGATATCATTGTCTTCTGCTACCAGAATCATGCGGCCGCTGCGCTCTGCTTCTTCACGGGTAATCACTCGCGCCGACTCCGTCGATCCTGCCTCCTCCTCAAGCAAGTGCGCCACATTACCGTGCAAAACACTGATCACATACTGAAAGGTGGTATTCAAGTTGGGACGGGTACCGACGATTGTAAATACTTCGTTCTCAACACTGACTGTCTGATTCTCAAGTGGGCGCACCAACACCAGCCTGTGCAAGGCTTGATCCGACGCCTTCTCCGTTATGGCCTGATAGTCATCGATCCTGGCGTTGTCATCTACTGCGACCAGCACGTTGTAGGTACCCGCATTGGCGCTGGCGGACATCTGTTGCAAATCGAGCGTCGCCAGGGAAGCAATCTGTTTGACTGTCGCACCCAAATGCCGCAAGCAATTGGACCCGTCTTTAAACACACTCGTGTCTGTGCATAACAAGTAACATCGGAATTGATCGAGTCTCGCGAACTGTTCATGCTGGCTATTGTGCGCGGCAGGTTTGGCAGGCAAGACGATCTCGAAAGTGGTACCCACTCCAGGCTTACTCTCCGGATGCAATTTGCCACGCATCAGATCGATAATGCGTTTGGTAATTGGCAACCCGAGGCCAGTGCCGCCGAAACGGCGCGTGGTTGAACTATCTGCTTGTGAAAAGGGTTCGAATACGGCCTGCATTGCACCAGGCGACATGCCAATGCCGTTATCTGCAACTCGAATACATATGCTGCCGGCAGTAGCTGCTTCGATTGTTCGAGTTCTTTGGTGCGCAGATTAACACGCTTCTCGAGATTCTTGCGCTCGCCTTCAAGCTCCTCGTTGAGTTCCCGCAATTTATCCGTGGTTTGCTTCAACTCCTGCAGTGCGTGCTTGTGCTTGGTCACGTCCCGAATGATGCTCATAATCATCATCTCATCACCAATCCAGACTGGACTGAGTGCGACATCAATCGGAAACTGTTCGCCATTGCCACGCTCACCGATCATGTCATCTTCGGTGCCCATAACGTGCGTGGCCGGTGCCTTCATAAAATTTTCCCGGCGCTGACGATTGCGTTCGCGATCTGCTACAGGTAACAAGTCATCCACGTTCATGCTTTGCAGTGAGTCGACGGAGCGACCAAACAAATTTGATGCTTGCTTGTTTACCTGCTTAATCATGCCATTGGAGTCGGCGATAATGATGGCATTCGGTGCCATGTCGAGCAGGGTTTCAAACCGGTGTTCACTTTCTTGCAGCGCCTTCTCCGTGATGAGCACCTTGGTGACATCATGGACAATGGCGCCGATCGCGTAGATACGCCCGCTGTGCGTGCGCATGGCAAATTTCATCAACACAAACTTCGACACCCCATCGACCGCGGTCAGGATGTTATCAAATTCAATACGATCACCATTCGCCACAACTGCTGCATCCTGTTGTTGCAGTAGTTGCGCCTGCTCACGTGGAAAGAAGTCAAAATCAGTTTTGCCTTCCACGGCCTGATGGCTGGAATTGAGCATGCGGCACCAGACATCGTTCGCATACAGGAACCTGCCTTCTATATCCTTCACAAACAAACCGCTCTGGGTTTTCTCCATGAAGGACTCGCGCAACATGCGATTCTCACGCAAGTCTTTTTCTTTGGTATAAAGCGTGGTTGCGAAGTTCCAGGAAATCACGCCAGACAGCAGCATGGTGCCGGCAAGCAGCCCGAGGATGGGCAATAACTGCTGCAGATCAGGCGCATCCAGCAGATAGAAAAATGTGCCCAAAGCCAGCGCCATGACGCAAAGAAAAGGCGCGTAGATAGATAGAAATCGCAGTTCGCGACCACCCAGCATACGATTCTTTGGTTTGAGGAGATGTTTCATACAAGCGCGCCTTCCAACTCGGCGACATAACCCTGGCAGGCGCCGTCGGTACACCCACTCTTTTTGTAATGCAGCAGATGATAGAACAGTAAAATCAAATAGTTAGAGAGATTCAAATTAGTCATTCAACAACTTTTAAGCAAGCGCATTATTCCTACATCTGCCGGTTTTAACTTACGACTGTCTGGCGAGTTCGACTAACGTCCGGCTGCGGTTTTGCCGCGAGTAAGCGCCTCAGTGGTAAAACCCGATAAACCACCATCGGCACCGACGGTGACAAAACGGAAGCCTTCTTCAATCCGCTGCGCCACCGTATTCGCCGAAGTCGTGATCGCACATGGCACACCGGCAGCAATGCAGGACTGCAACACGCGCTGGATTGCCGCTTCCACTTCCGGCGCTGCAGCACTGGCATAGCCCATGGCGGTGCTCAGATCAGAGGGTCCGATGAAAATTACGCCGATACCTGGCACACGCAGAATATCGTCAATATTCGTTACCGCTTCAGGTGTTTCTATCTGAATGATGGCCAGTAATTCTCCAGCAGGGTCCAGGGGCCAGACATCAGCTTTTTCATGATAGTCATCGATTCCCCAGTACCAGGAGGCATTGGCCGGGTTGCGCCCGCGCAGTCCAGCCGGCTCGTAATCATCCGCACCATTCAATTGCGGATAGCGAATCGCTCGTACCGCCAGTTCCGCTTCTTGTCGGTTGTTCACCGACGGAAACATTACGCCGAACACGCCTACATCGAGCACCTGCTTTACCTGCCACAGGACATCTTCGCTGCCAGTTGCCGGAATTCTCACCAGCGGTACCACGTCGGCTTGCAAGTTGCCTTTTTCCCCGATCATGCGCTTGTCGGTCATGCCCAGCAGAAACAGGCGTAATTGCTCGATATCAAACGGGGCGTGTTCCATGTCGATGATGATGAAGTCGAGGCCAGAGCGGGCCATGGAGCGAGCATTGTTGAGGGAGTAATCAAAAGAGAGCACACCGAAGGCGGCCTCGTCGTTGGCCAGCAGTTCAATTGCCTTGTTTAGCCTGATACTGTCGGCCTGGGGGTAGAGGTTTGATATTGGGGCCAATAACACGAACAGAACTACTGCGTGCCTGAGTCGTCCCATCTTTTACACTCCTGTCTATGCTTTTTTGTCTGGGTATTTTATAGAGTCGAACAGGCAATATCACCAAAACTCTTGGTTCTGCCTGTATAAAGTTTCGGATCGAATAACATGCAGTGGCGCGGCGCTGTAGCCGGCTGCCAGCGCATTTGGCTGAAAGGTGACTTTGTGTGGCGCCATTGGCTGTGCAGCGGTGGCTTGGTTGTAGTTTCACTGCCAGTACTCTACCCTGTCGGCAGTTTTACTTGAAAAAGCCCCCTTCTTCTATAGGAGTAAATCTAGCATGAAGAACTTGATGGGCTTCAGCCTGTTACTGGGAACCGCAGTAATTGCGGGAACCGTGACGGCGCAGAGTGCCACCGTGTTGTATAACGAGCGGGTGGTTGCGATCGAGCAAACCCTGCCCGATGCGAGTGATCTGTGGGTAACCCCAGCCGATCTCACTCGCATCAATGATTTTGTACTTAAGCCAGAAGGCGCCTGCCTGGCAGACTTGTGTATTCCAGTATTGCAGGACCGCGACAGTGACATGTATGTCACTCGTAGTGGCCAGGGCTGGTTTAACGTCACTGGTCTTGCGGACAAACTGGAGCAAGCCCATGTAACTGACTACGCAGACAGCATCTGGAGTTTCGGTGCCATGCCATTGGAGCGACGCGCGTTTTTCCGCGGCGGCGAAGCACCTGATTTCGCCCTGCCTGATCGCGACGGCAATATCGTGCGACTGTCAGATTTCCGGGGCAAGAAAGTGCTCCTGCTCACCTGGGCCTCTTGGTGAGGCTGCCGACTAGACGTGCCCGTGTGGCAGTCAATCTACGAAGAACTGAAGTCTGAAAATTTCGAAATAATTTCTTTCGCCCAGGACACTGGCGGAGAAGCAGCAGCCGGTCCTATTTTCGACGCGGGCAATGTTACCTACACCACGGTGATCGATGTAAACCATCACATCAGCGCGTTGTATAATCTGGTGAATGTACCCTCGGGTGTCTGGATCGACGAAGCAGGCAAGATCCAGCGCATCAATGAAGGCACCTATGCCGCAGTTCATGCCAACGGCGCATTCGGCACCGACGAATACGTACCGATCGTGCGTGACTGGGTAGCGAAGGGCGCAGACAGTGAGTACGTATGGGATCTGGAGCAAGTGCGAGCAAATATATTCCAACGCACTCCGGAAGCTGAAATGGCCCAGCCGGCATTTCGCATCGGTACCCATTACTTCACTCTGGGCAATGATGCCAAGGCGGAGCAATACTGGACCATGGCGCAGGAACTTGACCCTACCAGCTGGAACTATCTGCGGCAGGATTTGCAGTACGAAGACGGCGGTTCTGCCGGACCGGCGTGGCGTGAACGTCGCACCCAGATCGAAAGCGCAGGCGGTACCTACTACGCCCCGTTGGGAATTGAACCAGCCGGCGCTGCAAATAATTAAGTTGTGCGGGAGTTGAAAAAGTTAATCTTATGCTTCTTGAACTGAGACACGGCCGGGATTGGAGACGGTAATACTTCTTGCAGGCGCGATTTCATATCAAGATTGTTATAAGACGCATAGAAAACAAAAAGCCGGCTCATGCAAGTGAGCCGGCTTTTTTCACTTCTATTATCTACAGATTGGCTTGTTAACGAGCAACCTATCGTGTAGCGCGCATTAACCGCATCAAGGAGCAGCAACGATGACCACAGCAAAAACCACCGTCAACTCAGCAAACGGCGATGACAAGCTTTCACGCACTCAATTGGAGATGATCAAGCTGGAGAAATTTCGCGCCCTGGCGCGTTACGCGCAGCAGAATTCCCCTTACTACGCACAAATCATCAGTGACTTCGGTATCAACCTCGCGACCTGCGCGCCGACAGACTTCCCGGTACTGACAAAGGCTATCTTGATGGCGAACTATGACAACATCGTCACTGACAAGCGCATTTCGAAGCAAGTAGTAGCGGATTTTCTGACGCGCTCGTCCGATCCCAAGGAGTTGTTGTTTAACGAAATCATCGTCATGCATACTTCTGGCACCTCCGGTGAGGTCGGTTATTTTCTCTACACCCGCCGCGATTATCGTCGCATGCGTCGTGGCGCCTTCAGCTGGCGAAGGGCTTGGCGCGCGATCTCGCAAATACGACCCAAGCGCATCGGCCGCATGCGCGTGGCATTTTTTGGGGCTATCGGAGGGCACTACGCCGGTATTACTGGTGTCGCTGCATTGCAGCGCGGGTTGCTGCGTCTGTTGGTAAATGCGAAGGCGTTCGAGGTTAACAGTCCACTGCCAGAGGTAGTGACGCAACTCAATCAATTTCAGCCCGGTATACTCTTTGGATATACCACCGCGCTTAAAATTCTGGGCGAGCAACAGCAGCAGGGCAAATTGCATATCGCGCCGAGCATGATTGCCGCGACGGGTGAGACAGTGACCAAGTCCGACATGAACTTTCTTTCAGAGGCATTCGGCGGAGCGAAAGTGATCAGTGCCTATGGCTGCACCGAGCATTTAATGCTGGGCATGTCCAATCCCGATGGCGATACCATGACTCTGGCGGATGATAATCTGATCTTCGAATTCTTTGACGATCACACTTTGATTACTAACCTGTTCAATTACACGATACCGCTCATCCGCTATAGCATGTCTGACATCCTTGTGCCGATCAGCGACCAGCGCGCGCGTCGCACCGTGATCAAGAATCGGGTGGGGCGCAGTGAGCAGATGCCGACATTTATTAACGCACAAGGGGCCACCGATTTTATTAGCCCGCACACGATCAATGAGATCTTTGTGCGCGGCGTGACACGCTTTCAATTGCAGATTACCGGCGCGAGTTCGTTTAGCTTTCCCATCTGCACGGAAACTGGGTTGACCGCAGAAGCGAAGGCCATGGCCGTCACCGGAGTCGAGACTCGTTTGCATGAAATTCTGCAGCAGAAGGGTTTGGGTAATGTGACGTTCGAGGTGCCGATCGTGGAGGATATTCCGTTGAATGCCCACACCCGGAAATTTCAGTTGATTATCGATAAACGTGCCAAATAGAGCCTATCTGAATGGGGGATCAATCTAGTTGCTGTATCATTGTTCAGTGATAACTAAACCGAAAAGTAAATCTTTCCCTTTTTTATTCAAATCCAAATCGATTTGCCAATGCGGTAGAATGCAGCCCTTTCCGCAAACATCAGGATAATAGGCCTTCGTGACAAAATTATTCTCCACTCTGAATCTGGGCCGCGGCCCGGTTATGAAAAACCGCTTCATGCTCGCTCCTCTCACTAACCTGCAAAGCCACTCGGATGGCAGGCTCTCGAATGAGGAATACCACTGGCTCACGCTGCGCGCCAAGGGCGGCTTCGGTCTCACCATGACCTGCGCCGCCTGCGTACAGGCGCAGGGTCAGGGATTCCCGGGTCAGCTTGGCATTTATTCAGATGCGCACCTTCCCGGACTTGCCCGACTCGCGACCGGTATCAAGACCGAGGCCAGCATCGCTATTGCCCAACTGCACCATGCCGGCATGCGCTCTCCCAAAGACCTGATCGGGCGGGCTCCACATTGCCCCTCTGACAATGGGGAGACGGGAGCGGTTGCGATGACGCATGCACAAGTGCTTGAGAGCATTGAGGCATTTATCGCTGCCGCCAAGCGTGCCGAGCAGGCGGGATTCCATGGTGTGGAATTACATGGCGCACACGGCTACCTGATCTGCCAGTTCCTGTCGCCGGAAGTCAATCAGCGCGACGATGAGTTCGGTGGTTCACTGGAGAATCGCGCGCGAGCGCTACGCATGATGATTGACGGTGTGCGCGCGCGCTGCGGTGCTGACTTCATATTAGGCGTGCGCCTGTCGCCGGAACGTTTCGGTCTGCGCATGGCAGAAATTATGGAACTCGCGCAAGCGCTGATGACGGAAGGCAAAATCGACTTTCTGGATATGTCACTTTGGGACTGCTTCAAGGAGCCGAACGAAGACGCGTTCAAGTCACACAGCCTCATTCACTGGTTTACTGGATTGCAGCGTCACGCGGTGAAACTTGGTGTCGCCGGCAATATCCGCACGCCTGCTGATGCCGAAAAGGTGATGGCAACCGGAGTTGACTGGATAATGCTGGGGCGCGCCGCGATTATTCACCATGACTTTCCGCTACAGATGCAGGCCAATCCCTCTTTCAAACCGCTGGAAAATCCGGTGAGCAAGGCCCATCTGGAGGCGGAAGGAGTAAGTGAAAAGTTTCTGAATTACTTGAGTACCTGGAAGGGTTTTGTGGCTACAGATGAGCAGTGATGTCAGTAGAACTACCGGGTTGAGGAGGTAGGACTTGGAGACGGTAATACATCTTGCAAGCGCAATTTCATAACAGGATTGTTACAAGACGCATATAAAACAAAAAGCCGGCTCATTTGCATGAACCGGCTTTCTTCACTTCTATTAACTACAGATTGGCATGTTAACGAGCAACCCACGGCGTTTGAATCAACTGCTCCGGATTGGCGCCAGCCTTTGGTACAAACTTCTGCGTGCGTCCATACTGGTTGTCGCCACCAAACATGTTGCCGTCAGTATCTACAGTAAAGGTATGCACTTCGATATAACCGTCCGGTAATTCCAACGGCACCAACCAGGTGTATTTGTAGTTACCTTCAAAATCCAGATTCACGAAACGCAGCGGACCGAGGTCAGTAATCCAGATATCGTCTTCATTAACGATGATGTCCAGCGGCAGTGTGAAACCGTCCCACACGTCGACAAATTCCATTGCGGCTGGATCATCGGTAGTGCGAAACACATTGATACGTCCACCGGAACGATCGAGGGCAAAGATGCGTCCACCCGGTCCGATACCAATAGCGTGAATGCCTTTGAACTGGCCAGGGCCTTCGCCGGGACCACCAAATTCGGACAGATAGTTCAGGTCCTTATCGAGAATGATGATGCGATTATTGTCGCCTGCAGACGTACCGTCGGCAATCAGCACACGACCATCCGGAAGAAACGCGACATCCTGTGGAAAGCTTAAGTGATTGGCAGCGTCATTCCCGGTAACCAGTTTCTCGCCAAAAATTTTCAGTAATTCACTGCCGTCGTTGGAGAACAGGTAAATCTGGCTGAAGGTTTCGTTGACTACCCACACCTTCTTCTCAGGGTCATAGGGGCTGATACGAATCCGATGTGGTCCAGGCCCTTCCGAACCGGCACACAGGAAATCCCAGTGATTCCACAGCTCGGTGACGTTGCCTTCGCCATCCAGGGTGTACATGCAGTTCTGCCAGTTGCGCAATTCAGTAGCCCGTAGCACGTTAATGCCAAGGGAGCCTGCATGCTGTTCAAATTCAGCTGGCAGCGGGAAAGGCAGCAGTGTTTCACCACGCTGCAACACAAAAATGCGATCGGGTGATTCAGCATACAGCCCGGAATTGCCGCCAAACGCAAATCCCTGCTTGGCAAACGGCTTGTGCCATGCCCGCACCACATCATATGGACTTGGGCCGATGGGACCACGGGCATTGCCCTGATCCTGTGAATAACTGAGCCCGGCTACCATGCTGGTGGCCAAAAACAGTGTCAATTTTTTTACTAAACCCATGCTTCACTCCCCTCTTCTATTGATGCCGGACGCAAACTTCCAGCCCCGTGCGCGTGCCCAATCATGCCACCTTCATGGCCGCAAATATCCGCAGCTACGCTGAAATGACAAATTATCACATCTGTTGTGACGCAAGCACCTTCAATTTGGGCCGGCAGTTCCAAAGTCAAAAACCAATCGAGCATCTTTCCGCCCGACTCGCAGGTGATCATCCCCTCGCGACGCTGCGCGTCTGATTGCTCGGTGACGATCACCTCCGATTCTAGCTGTCATCAAAGTTGAATTCCAATCCGTATCGCATGCACATAGGCACTGGGGTGGTATTGGGGTTCAGCTGCGATCAAAGACCAGCGCCGAAGGAGCGAAAAAGATCGCAGTACAGGGCTTTTTCGTAATGGAGGGAACCGCGGAGCGGCGCGGGCTGCAGCAGAAACCCAATGCCACCCCGGTGCCGATCGAAGCCCTGCATCAGTGGGAAAGCTTTCTCTGTAATCGCCGCCTATGCAAAGCCGGTTCCGTGTAGCCATTAGGTTGTTCAGCACCCTTGAACACAAGTTCACAAGCAGCCTGAAACGCGCTGGAGGATTCAAAATGAGGTGCCATAGGTCGATACAGCGGATCACTTGCATTCTGCTGATCCACAACAGCCGCCATACGTCGCAAGGTATCCATCACCTGCACTTGATCGCAGATGCCGTGCCGTAACCAATTGGCTATATGCTGACTGGAAATACGCAGGGTGGCGCGGTCTTCCATCAATCCTACGTTATGAATGTCAGGCACCTTGGAACAGCCAATACCCTGATCAATCCATCTTACGACATACCCAAGTATGCCCTGCGCATTGTTATCCAATTCCATCTGAACCTGTTCCGCTGTCAACTTATCAGGAGCATGCAATAGAGGTAGAGTAAGAATCGCATTCAAGTCTGCACGCGGACGAGACATGATTTCACGCTGCCTTTCACTAACATTCACTTGATGGTAGTGCATGGCATGCAAGACTGCCGCCGTAGGCGAAGGCACCCAGGCCGTATCGGCGCCGGCGCGCGGATGCGCACTCTTCTCCTCCAGCATGCGTGCCATCAAGTCCGGCATGGCCCACATGCCCTTGCCGATTTGTGCGCGCTCTTGAAAACCGCAGGCGAGACCCACGTCTACATTGTTGTCCTCGTAGGCTTTGATCCAGGTCGCATGCTTCATGTCGGATTTGGGAACCATGGGGCCGGCTTCCATGCTGGTATGAATTTCGTCACCCGTACGATCAAGAAAACCGGTATTGATAAACACGACTCGTTCGCGCGCGACGCGAATACACTCCTTCAGATTCACAGTGGTACGACGCTCTTCGTCCATGATGCCAATTTTTATAGTGTTGTGCGCCAACCCAAGAATCGCTTCCACGCGGGCGAAGAGATCAACTGAAAACTGCACCTCGGCTGGACCATGCATTTTGGGTTTTACTATATAGATGCTACCAGTTCGGGAATTGCGCACTTTATTTTTTTGCTTTACATCAATAGAGCCAATGGCGCTTGTGATGACGGCATCCATGATGCCTTCAAAGATTTCGTCACCGTCTGCATCGAGGATTGCCTCATTGCGCATCAACAAACCAACATTGCGCACCAGCAACAGACTACGGCCGGGTAGTCGCAGCTCGCCTCCCTCCGGCGTAATGTATGCGCGATCTGCTGCTAGCACCCGGGTCAGCTGCACGCCGCCCTTGCTAAAGCATTCGCTCAGCTCTCCGGTATTCAAGCCGAGCCAGTTGCGATACACCTCCACCTTGTCCATGGCATCGACGGCGGCGACCGAATCCTCACAATCCTGGATCGTGGTGAGCGCGGCCTCTAGTAGTACGTTATTCACACCCGCCATGTCAGTTTTTCCAATCGCTGCCGTGGCATCGATCTGGATATCTATATGCAAATCATTGTGTTTCAGGAGCAATGCGCTTGGAGCAGCAGCGCTGCCGGTATATCCGACCAACTGGCGCGGTTCGCGCAAACCGTATTCTGCCGCGCCGCACCCGGCAAGCAGCTGGCCTGCCGCAATCCGGTAACTGGAAACCTGGCTATGGCTGGTACCCTGCAGCGGTATGGCTTGATCGAGGAACTCTCGCGCCAAGGCAATTACTCTGGCGCCGCGCAGCGGGTTATAGGCGCCTTGCCGTTGCGTGCCTACAGACTCCGGAATCACATCAGTACCATACAGGGCATCATACAGACTGCCCCAGCGTGCATTGGCGGCATTGAGGGCGAAGCGGGCATTCTTGACCGGCACCACCAATTGCGGACCTGCCTGGATTGCGATTTCAGAATCCACGCCAACCGTGCTGATGCAGAAATCAGTCCCTTCCTCCAGCAAATAACCGATAGCGAGCAAGAACTGGCGGTACTCCTGTGGATCGAAAGCAATGCCCTTGTAGTTTTGATGCCAGCTGTCCAGCTGCGACTGCAACTCATCGCGGCGCGCGAGCAGTTGTACATTGCGTGGCATAAAATCCTTGGTCAGTTGTTCGAATCCGGGCCAGAATGCGCCCGCGTCCAAACCTGCTTGCGGCAACAGCTCCTGGTTCACGAAATCCGCCAAGGATCGCGCTACTTGCAGGGAGCCAATTTGAATGCGTTCGGTCATGTGCCAGAGTTTACCCATTCACAGGTCGATGTTCACCATCACCACACAGAGATTCGCCTTATGTCCATTTCGCACCAGCAAAACTTCATTCGCGCAATATTGCAAGGCGCGGTACTTGGCATGTTGCTTTCAGCACAGGTTGTGTTTGCGCAAAACGATTCCAACATCGAAGAAGTCATCGTCATCGGCGAACTGTCTCGAGCAGCCGTGGAAGCACAAATCATTGCGGTAGAAGAAGATATTTTTCGGCAATTCAATGACAGCAATGCCCGCCTTGATACTACCGACCTGAATATAGAATGCCGGCGCGAGACACCAACTGGCACGCATTTTCCGCAACGCATCTGTGAACCGCTGTTTTTAACCAAAGAACGACAGCGCAACAATCGCGATTTTGCCGCCGATCTTGCTACGCGTCTTACCCCACAGCAACTGTAGGCACAGCTGGCTGACAAGTATGACGAAATGAATGCCGCTTATGCGAAGCTGATCCAGCAAGACCAGAAATTCGCCGAGGTGGTGGGTATTCTGGCGGCGCTGAAGGCGCGACTGGAGCAATTAAAATAGTGCTGGCTTAGGCCTTGGAATCGTCGTCTTGATGTGCAGCAAGTTCCGCCATGCGTACCACGGAGTCATGCATGGAAGCCAAGGTTTGCTGAAACCGCTTCGCATCCTCTTCACCGCGGTCTTTGGCGATAGCGCTGGCATTCAACTCGCGAATCAAAGTGATCATATTGTCACCTTCTTCCCGCAAGCGAGAAAACTTGCGTTCGCTGGGAAGAAGTCGACTGGATAGGCCCCACACGCCAATTTCCATTATCAGAACACCGAACAATACCAGCAAGAACAGCGCTTGAACTCCGATGGTGTTGGCAAAAAACACACTGCCAAATATCACCAGAATTCCTGCCAGCGTAAGCCCCGCGTCGATGCTGCGTCGTATATTCCTTCTCAATATTCACTCCTTTCAATGATGTTGCGGCGGCTCCGGCTCGAGCAGCACATTGTAGGCTAACGAATTAAATTTTATGTGTTGCGGTTCCTGAAAATCGATAGTGCAAGTGCGGCCAATAATAATCAATATTTCAATTCAACTGGGGGCTATATATCGGTTCCACCCAATTCAGTATAAACCGCACGCAGGAATCGATCAGGGTCGCCATAACGGTCATTATACGCAGCAGTTGGATTGGCGACTGCCACTTGTGCGTAGCTCATATCCTGTGCCACCAGAGCCGCTACTCGCGCCTGCACATCCAGCACCATATCGCGGAATCCGATTACGTCTGCCCTGCCTGACACGCCGCCATGGCCGGGGATTATTTTTGTGTTCGGGCCGGCACTACCAATCAGGATACCTAGTGCCTGCAGGGTTCCGTCCAAAGTTCCACCATTGTTGGTATCGATAATTGGAAACGCAGTAGTTCGGAACACATCGCCGGCATGAATTACATCCGAATCCCGAAAGTGAATGAAGGTGTCACCATCAGTGTGTGCCGGTGGCACCGGGAACGCGTGCACTTCCTCGCCATTGAGATGGATAGTGATGGCCTCGCTGTAAGTGAGTACGGGTAGCGCGGCTGCCGGAGCCTGGGCGCTCAGTCGCACGCGTATCTGATCCCTGGCCAGAATCGCTACGCCCAACTTGCCCATGTTTTCATTGCCGCCAGTGTGATCACCGTGCACATGGGTATTTATAAGGAAGCGAATTTCACCACTGTTAAGCTGTTTGATCGCTGCCACGATACGGTCGGTGAGGGGCGCGAACTGGTCGTCTATCATCACCACGCCATCTGTGCCTACGGAAAGTCCTATATTTCCGCCCTGACCTTCAAGGTAGTACACGCTACCTGCCACATGATGGGGGATGATTTGCACGGCACTGAAATCCTGCTGAGCCAAAGCAGGGACAGCCAACAGCAGTGCGGCACAGGCACTGGCTATAACTACGCGAGGCGACCGGGGTGAGCAGGAAAATCTGGTTGGGAACAGGCGCTGGAACATGGATCGTCTCCTTCTATATGAACTGGCTGTGAGGCAGAAGCATAAGAGGCCCACTTGCGAAAGTCCAATAGCGCTAATACGGGACTACGATTTCAATCCAGCCCGTGGTGGTTTACAGTGGGCACCCACTAAAGCACAACAACACCAGCAGTCACCCGAGGGGTCTGACAGGCATTTTATGGGGCATAAATCTCAGCGATCAAGAACACGTCGAGGATGGCTACTGCTATGGTGCTGGCTGCCCCTGTGCTGGTCACAGATTGGAACCGCGCAAGACCCCGACGCTCTACCCAAACTGAATCTTGAGCAACCGTTGCGCCCGATTTTCGCTGCCTCTTGGGAAAGAGATTTCGTACGCAGTGATAATTGGGAGACCGAACTAAATCGTGTACTGCTTATGCGCGAGGAGGCGATTGATCGCCTGCGTCGCAGCTCTTCCAGTGATAGCGCGATCAATCAGGGGGCAAGCCTCCCTGGCAGTGGCCGTCGCGGCGGCGCCAATGTGATGGAACTGGCGCGCCTGGCCGAGTACATAAGTCGCCAGACAACCCTGCGCATCACCCAGACCCGGTTTGAAGTTCGTATTGAGCGCGAGGGCGATGCCACCCTGATCTGTAGCGTGGAAGACGGCGCGACGTCCAGTTTCTCGAGCGTACATGGCTCCGAGATCTGTGGCTGGGACCGCAATCAGCTCATGTTCCAGACACGCCTGCCAGATGACCTGATTATATTGCACCGCTTCAGCGTCTCCTCGGATGGTCAGTTGCTCAGCATGGTAATCAGTCTCAGCAGTCGCGGTTCGGATCCGTTCAACCTGCGCCAGTCTTTCAATCGCTATAACGCTCCGGCAGATGAATTCGATTGCACGCAAACCATCAGTCGCGGGCGCTCATGCAGCCAGTCTGCAACACGGCCATGACCTCACTTCCGCACAAATTGCTCCGGTGCAGCCAGCAGCTGGCGTTGCTGACATGGTTCGGTGCGCTGGTCGCATGCGCCCAGCCTCCAGCGCCGCCACCGGAACGGCCAGCGCTGGCACCCACTGCACCGGTAGCATTGCAGCTTGCATCAGCATCCCTACCCACCAGCGCATTGCTGGATATTGGAGTCGCGGTGTTCACCAGCACCGTCAACGCAGAGCAGACGAGCGATGCCAACGCCTGGCTTTTCGCGGAAATTTCCAGGAAGGAAACCCAATACCTGCCTTATGTATTGCGCAATACCTTGATTGCGTCCAACCAGTGGGGCGCGGTGCGGGTGCTGCCGGAAAATGACCCCTCGGTAGATTTGCTGGTGCACGGCACTATTTTCCAATCTGATGGCGAAGTGCTCGACTTGGCTATTCGCGCCACTGACAGCACAGGTCGCGAATGGCTTAACAAGCGCTATATGGAAGTGGCTGCCATGTCTGATTATCCAGACACAACACGCTTCACACCGGGGCGCCGTTTCGATGCCAATAATTTCATTGATCCGTTTCAAGACGTCTATGACCTGATTGCCAACGATCTGCAAGCCGCCCGCAATGCGATCGATGCCGGCGCACTGGCTGAAATCCAGCTGGTAGCGGAAATGTTGTACGCGAACGATATCGCCCCGGATGCCTTTGCCCACACGCTTCAAATCAATGCGGATGGCACCCGCTCGGTAGCGAGTCTGCCTGCAGATGATGACCCCATGCGCAAACGTATCGAGGAGATTCGTTTGCGCCATTACCTGTTCATCGACACGGTGGATGACTATTACCGGGCTTTGTATGACGAAATGCAGCCAGCGTATGTGCTGTGGCGGCGTTTTTCACTGGAGCAGATTCAGATCGAAACCAGCGATCGACTGCGCGAATTCGAACCAGCCAACTATTCCGATTCCAACAATTATCTGTCCTTGACCCAGCGTTATGACCGATACAAGTGGAGCAAGATATACGAGCAAGAATTCACCGAACTCGCGTCCGGATTCAATAACGAGATTGCTCCCGCAATTCTGGAACTGAATCAACAGGTGCACGGGCTCAGTGGCAGTATGGAATCGCAATATCGTCAATGGCGGGGCATATTGCAGGATATTTTCAGCCTCGAAACCGGGTCAGCCCCGGCAAGCCGCTAGAGCTGACAGGAATGCCGTGGACTTTCCTCGGCTGGCCTTCTATTCTTGCTAGCACAATTATTTCATAGCCATTGCGAGCTCATTCGCAGGCCAATGCCAGAGGTAAACTTATGCATATTCATCAATCCAGGCTGCAGGCTTTGCGGCTCGTTTTTAATATCAGCTGGGTAACTCTCGCCGCTACCCTGAGCACCCAGGGCATGGCAGCGGATTCCTGGGTAAACCTGGCCGTACACAATTTCGGCGCACCGATTAATACGATGTGGGCCGAGGGTGAGCTGTCTTTCGCCGCCGATGGCACCATGGTCTATTGCAGCGCTCGCGAAGACATGGCAGTAGCGCCTGGCGATCCCAAGGATCTTTATATCGCCACTTTCAATGCCGACACCGGCAGCTGGAATACACCGGTGAATATGGGTATTCCAATCAACGCCGCCCCCGCTACCGACGCAGATCCCTTGCGCTTTGGTGATGACCGGGAACCGTGGATTACCGCAGATGGCAATACCATCTATTTCAAATCAGATCGCCTCGCCTCCAGCAGCATGGCCAATGGCAGCGATATTTTCCTCACGCGCAAGGTGAATGGCAGCTGGACCAACCCTGAACTGGTCGGCTTTCCCATCAGCACCGATGCCGGCCATGAGCATTGCCCGGCAATATTGCAGGACGGCCGCACGCTCTGCTTCGCCTCCATGCGGGAAGGCGGCTTTGGTGGCGCCGATATTTATTGCTCCCGGCAGGATGCCGCTGGCAACTGGATGGACCCCATCAATCAAGGTCCCAATATCAACAGCGCCGGCGAGGAATTTCATTTCTCTCAGGACACCGACGGCACGGTGTATTTCACCTCCAACCGTGATGGCGGTTACGGGGGCATGGATATCTGGAAAGCCGCGTCGCAGGGAGCAAACTCCTGGGGACCCGCAGTCAATCTCGGCCCACAGGTAAACACCGCTGGCGCCGACATGTGCCCGGCGCTGCCCCCTGATAGCGAGACGATTACCTGGTTCTCCGGCCGCACGGACAACAGCTTCGGCAATATCGATATCTTCTGGACCCAGAAGCTGAATCTGAGCAACTAAAACCTATTAATAACAAAAGCGAGTCACCCCATGCACGCTGCTATGAATAGCAATCCAAAATCGAAACTGCGCAAACTACTCCTCGCGCTGGCGGCGGTACTGGTCGTCGGCGTTGCTGCCGGCACTTTATATTGGACCTACACCTGCCCCTGTGATCGTATGCCCGGCTTCATCCTCATGGGTGAAACCGCCGCAGCACCGGTAAGCGATTGGTCATTCGCCAACAACGTTGATCTGTGTCAAATACAAATCTCCGCGAGCGGGCGCCCCCATGCCATAAATCTCAATTGCATGGCTACGGCGGAAGGCAGGCTGTATCTAAGTTGCTCAGCCTGTGACACGAAATACTGGGCGAGCAAAGTGGCCAACAATCCCCGCGGCCGCCTGCGCCTGAATGGCATCGTGTATCCCATCACCATCACGCGCGTCACCAACCCCCCTGAAATGGATCAGGCCTGGAACGCCCGCATCACCAAACTGCAAGTCGTCGGCAATACCGGCAACCCGGCTCCCCCCGCCGATGCCGAACGCAATGACAGCTGGTGGACATTCCGCGTTGAATCGGTGATCTGATTCCTGTTCCTCTGAGCTCTAAACAGGAAAAGACCAAACAGATGTTACGTGGGAACTGGGAATTATAAACCGGTTCACCACTTACGGAACTGGACAAGCCATTGCTTCAGGGATACCGTTAATCCTTCCTATTCTCTTATTCAGAACACACCGTGAAATTACTGATACTCGTTGCGCTCATCACCCTGACTTTCAATCTTGGGACGCCCGTTCTGGCTGATGCACAGCCTGCCAAGCGCCCCAATATCGCGCTTATTCTCGCAGACGATTTAGGTTACACCGACATATCGCCGTTTGGCAGTGAGATTAATACGCCGAATATTGCCGGACTGGCGGCGGAAGGCCTTGCCTTCACCAACTACCACACAGCGGGTAGCTGCGCGCCGGCGCGTGCCATGCTGCTCACGGGTGTAGAAAGCCACCGCAATGGTGTACCTAACATTCCTGAAATGTTACCAGACGTACAGTTGGCGTTTGATCACTATCAGGGCGTATTGAGCAATGACGTCGTTACGCTGGCTGATGTTTTAAAAGCCGCCGGATATCACACGTATATGACCGGCAAATGGCACTTGGGTCATACCCAGGCGTTACTTCCCTCAAGCCGCGGCTTCGATCGCACCATTGCACTGGCGGACACCGGTGCGGACAACTGGGAGCAACGCTCTTACTTGCCCATTTATGATCAGGCTAATTGGTACGCTGATGGCGCCCCGCTTACCTTACCGGATGACTTTTATTCGTCGACCTATTTCATCGACAAGACCATCGAATTTGTTGCGTCAAACGCTGACGATGATCAACCGTTTTTTGCCTACATCCCATTCCAGGCCGTTCACATACCGGTGCAGGCGCCACGAGAATTTTCTGACAAATATGCCGGGGTATACGATGAAGGCTGGACTGTCATGCGGGAGAAACGACGCCTGGCCGCGATAGCAGCCGGTGTGGTTCCTGCCGATTCACAAGCAGTGATCACGCCGGGCACTCTGGATTGGGAGGGCCTGACCGATCAGCAGAGACGGCACCACGCACGCCGCATGGAAGTCTATGCTGGCATGGTGGATGCCATGGACCTGCATATCGGTCGACTGATGCACTATCTGGAAAGCATTGATGAATATGACAACACCATATTCTTGTTCGCCTCGGATAATGGCGCCGAGGGCTCAAATAGCCTTCTGCCAGACGGGGGATCACCCTTTTCTGAGTGGTTCGAAGCTACGGGAAACAACTCAGATTATGACACCCTGGGTGAGCACGGCTCATGGAATGCGATTGGCCCAAGCAACGCCAGCATCGCCGCTTCCCCTCTGGCCTACTATAAATTTCATGCCAATGAAGGTGGGCTACGTGTGCCGTTGGTGATGGCCGGCCCAGGTATCGAAAAGCGTGGGCAAATGACCGATGAGTTCGTGTTTGTGACCGATCTTATGCCAACTATTCTCGGTCTGGTGGGGATTGATGATCACGGTGGCCGCTGGCAGGATCGCGCGGTAGAACCAATTATTGGTGCTGATTTTTCGACATTTTTGTCCGGAGCAATGCCATCCATTCATGACGATATCAAGCCTATAGGTTATGAACTGGGCGGAAACAGCGCTTTGTTCAAGGGCGATCATAAAATTATGCTCAACCGCTTAGAACAGAGGCAAACCGAGTGGCAGCTCTTCGATATCAAGCGCGACCCGGGTGAAACAACTGACCTCGCTCAACAGTTTCCAGATTTACTTCGCGAGATGATTGCAGACTATGAACGCTATGCGCAGGAAAATAATGTCCTGCCAATGCCTGAGGGCTACAACGCGCGCAACGTGATGATGAACTCAAACAGGCAACACTAGTAAAAAAGAAAAAACAGATGTTACATGGGAACTGCCAGCGCCAGGTGAATGGGTATTGTCATATCAGCAATAAAAGCGCAGCACCGACTGACCGAGCGTAAAAAAGGGGTCAGACACCTTTTCCTTGCAAAGACTCTCGATAAATATACGTTTCGTGAGGGAAAAGGCAGGGAAAAGGTGTCTGACCCCTTTTTTATGCGACCGAAGGAGGGAACCCCGGAGGGGTGCAAGCTGCTGAGGTGACAAAACCCATTTACCTGGCGCGCTCCATCCGCAAATTCCACTCCAAAGAATTCCCCACCAACTACCATCCACCAACCACCAATAAAAAAAGCGAAAGAGCCACCGACTCTTCCGCTTTTTTTATAACCGTACTTACTGAAAAAATACTAAGCCAAAGCAGTGCTGAACAAATTCAGCATACGACTCCAGGCCTTCTCTGCTGCGGCTTCGTTATATACCGCAGAATCCGGCGGACACCAGCCATGCAGAGTACCCACATACACTTCGATCTCAGCCGCCAGATTGGCAGCGGCATAGGCAGCCCGCAGAGTCTCTTTGGCCGCTGGATCAGTAGCATCATCGTTTTCGGCCACGCAGTGCAGCATTGCGGATTTGGTTTGCGGGATCAACAGGTGCGGGCTGTCCACCGCATCGGTAGCCATGCCACCACCATGGAACGTGGCGCCGGCACGCAGACGCTCAGGCACGGCAGCAACGGTGCGCATTACCATTGGTCCACCCATGCAGTAACCAGTAGTACCAATGCCGCGTGCAGTATCCACTGAAGCCTGCGCGTCGAGGAATGCTACTGCAGCGCGCGCATCGGTGAAGTGAGTGGCGGCGTTCAGGTTGCGGGCCATGGGCAACACAATGTTACGGGTTTCGGGATCACCGAAACTGGCACCTTCTGGAACCACCGGTGACCTGGCATTGCGATAGAACGGATGCACTACCAATACAGAATAACCGGACTGAGCGAGCCGTTTGCCCATGGCACGAAAGGCCGGACGCAGACCGAGAATATCTGGCCATACGATTATTGCCGGGTGCCGGCCAGTAGCAGGATGCACAAAGTAGCAGTCAGCCATGCCATCGGCTGTGGCTACATCCACATCGGATTCAACCACGTCCTGGGCGTTAGCCACCGGTGGCAGCAACATGGCGAGGCCAACCGCAGCAGTCAGTTTGCCGAAACGGCGACGGGTCATGTCGCCCTTGCCGGTCAGAAAAGCATCTACGTCTTGTTGAGTATCTAAATCACACATCTTTCTCTCCTGATTCGCTCTCGCCCGGCCGAATGGCTGCAAGAAGTCGATATTGTTATGGATGGAAACTGGGTTTGCAGAGCAGGGATATGAGAGTATTTGGGCGACGCTGAAAACTCAATATAATTTTGCAGCATCCAACTGCAACTACATCCAACTGCAACAACCGTCGCTCTAACGGAGGCCCAATGCCCATGCAATCATTCCCCCGCCGCCAATTCCTCGGTGGTCTCGTCATTGCTACCACTGCGACTGCTTGCAGTCAGTTAGGCCTCGAGCTGCAAGCCCGCGCAGCCAGCTTGGAAACCACAGTGAAAACCATAGCCGGTACCGGCATTGCCGGCTATACGGCGGAAGGAGTTGCCGGCCTGCCTGGCACCAGCACGCCAGTCAATAATCCCTATGGCGTAGTAGTTGGTCCGGATGCTGCGCTCTATTTCTGCGAGGTGGATAGCGGCCGCATTCGGCGGCTTGATCTGGTCACGCAACGCCTGACCACAATCGCCGGTACTGGCGAGAAGGCCTATAGCGGAGATGGGGGCCCGGCGCGCTTGGCCGCATTCTCGGCGCCCCATGAAATCCGGTTTGATACTCAAGGCAACCTGTTCGTGGTGGAGCGGGATTCCCACACTGTACGTCGCATCGATGGCAGCAGCGGCATTGTTACCACTATCGCTGGTACCGGCGAGGCTGGCTACAGCGGCGATGATGCTGCCGCCAATCGCGCACAACTGCGGCAACCCCATAGCATCGCCTTTGATGCGGCAGGCAACTTGCTGATTTGCGACATTGGCAACAGTCGCCTGCGCCAAGTGCATATGGCTAGCGGCGTGATCTCGACGCTGGCCGGCACGGGCCAGCGCGAAGCCACATCGGATGCCGCGCCACTCCTCGGCACGCCGCTACTGGGACCGCGCTCCATCGATACCGACCCGCTAGGTAACGCGTATCTGGTGCTGCGAGAAGGCAATGCTGTGTTCCAGCTGGACTTGCAGGCTGGTCGCTTGCAGCGCATCGCTGGTACCGGAGTGCAGGGCTACAGCGGTGACAGCGGGCCGGCACTCACAGCCACATTTAATGGGCCCAAGGGCATCGCCTATTCGACCGCTGAACATGCCCTATATATCGTCGACACCGAGAATCATGTTATCAGGCGCATGTCACTGAGCAGTGGCACAATAGAAACAGTGTTAGGTTCCGGAGAGCGCGGTGACGGCCCGGATGGCAATCCTCTGCTTTGCAAACTTAATCGCCCTCATGGTGTGTTCGTGCATGAAGGTACGGTTTATGTTACTGACAGCGAGAGTCATCGCGTACGTGCACTGACTATTGCTTGATGCAAGTGGCCGTGAAGTTCGTCTGCTCGAACGGCAGCAGCGGACAGATTTTCTGAAAGGCCGCTTCCAGATCTCGCGCCAGGGTCCAGGGCGGATTGATCACCAGCATCCCGGTTGCCGTCATGCCAGATTTTTCCCCATCCGTCGCAGTCAACTCGAAGCGCCATAATTTATTTTGTGCTATTGCGCTGATTTTTTTAATCATGATTGCGAGCGCTGGATTGTTAACCACCGGATACCAGATGGCGAACACGCCATGGGGCATTCTGCTGTAGCCCTGCTCCACACATTGGGTCACCGCTGCGTAATCTGACTGTGTTTCATAGGACGGATCAAGCAACACCAGAGCCCTCGCATTTTGCACCGGCAAGAGTCCCTTCAATGCAGCGTAGCCATCGGCATGGGCCAGGTGCACACGCCGGTCTCTGGCAAATATCTGGTGCAGAATCGGGAATTCGGTAGTGTGCAATTCATACAACCAGAGTTTGTCTTGCGCACGCAGTAATTCCGCCGCCAGCAATGGCGAACCCGGGTATTGATGGCGTGCAGCGTAGCGGGTCAGCACATTCATATAAGAACCGAGATGTGCGGATAAATCATGGCTGACGATGGCGCCCGCTCCAAGCCCATATTCACCGGTCTTGGCGGCCATGGCGCTGCGAGTGGAATAAAGGCCAGCACCGGCGTGAGTATCGATGTAGCGGATTGGTGCAGGCTTCTGTTTCAGGTAGTCGATGATCAGTGACAGCACAGAGTGCTTGATCAAGTCACCGACATTGCCTGCGTGAAACTCATGGCGATAACTCAGCATGCTCTGAATAACTCACTGGCAGTCACTGCTATCAACACGCGATTCAATACTCTGTGTATTTCCTGGAACTGCCTTTGACCTTGTCGGCAGGATATTTGGCAGCATTTTTTTTCATTTTTTCCTGAGCCGCTTGCAGCAGATCAATATCCAGTTTGTTGCTCATCAACAAACAATAGACCAATACATCTGCCAGCTCCTCGCCGATGCGTGCGCGGGTGTCAGCATCTGGCGCGAGACTTTCTGACTCCTGCATCCATTGGAAAATTTCCAGCAACTCACTCGCTTCCACCGCCAGCGCCATAGACAAATTTTTCGGCGAGTGAAACTGATCCCAGTCTCGCTCTGCGGCAAATTTTCGCAATTGATCCAGCAATTCGTCCAACGCAGATTCACTCACAGGCATGTGTCACATCAGTTATTGCGCTGCAACCAGTTGTGGCCGTTGCTGCAAATGATTCGTAATATTTTCGTAGGCAAGTGCAAATTCCAGCACCCGGCGGTCATCACCAAATTTTCCCATCACCTGTATGCCCATGGGTCGACCTTGCGCGTCGAAACCAACTGGCACATTGACCACCGGGATGCCACCCAGGCTGCCGGGGATCACGACTTCCATCCAGCGGTGATAGGTGTCCATCTGCTTGCCATTGATTGTCTGCGGCCAGTGAATTTCCTTCGGATAAGGAAACACCTGCGCGGTTGGCAGTATCAGGAAATCGTAGACCGCAAACAATCGATCCAGTTCGTTATTCCAGTCGGCACGGATGCGATTGGCCAGCGCTATATCCTCAGGGGTTATCAGCAGTGACTGCTCTATCTCCCATGCCAGTTCCGGCTTTAGCAGCGAACGCGTGGCTGGATCCTGGTAAAGATCCTGCATGCCGGCGCGCCCGGAATGTCTCAAGGTCGTCCAGCATTGCCATAGATCCGACATGTTGAAATTCGGCGGCAGCGCTTCGATATTGCAACCGGCGGATGTCAGACCACCGAGCGCTGTCTCACACAAGGGCAGCACACCTGGCTCCATTGCCAGGTAGTTATCGAAACTACCCATCCAACCGAGACGTACGCCGCGCAGGTTTAACGCCGCCAGATCGATGCCGATGGGACGTTCTGCAATAGTCTCCAACAATTGAATCGTGTCAGCGGTATTGCGCCCCATCGGTCCCGAGACACTGAGGGCGCGACTGGACGCGTCGGCGTTGGTCATAACGCTCGTACTTGGCCTGAAACCAATGACATTGTTAAACGCGCCAGGATTGCGCAATGAACCCATCATGTCGCTGCCATCTGCTACCGGCAACATATGAGTGCCGAGCCCACTGGCTGCACCACCGCTGCTACCGCCCGCGGTGAGCGCTGGATTGCAGGCGCTGCCGGTGGCGCCGAACACCGGATTATAGGTCTGCGAACCCAAGCCTAATTCCGGCGAATTGGTCTTGCCAATAAAGATCGCTCCGGCACTGCGTATCTTCGCGGCCAAGCCACTATCGCTGTCAGCAATACGGTCTGCATAAAGTGGCGAGCCACTGGTGAAGCGCAAACCAGCCACTGCAGACAGATCCTTGACCGCGTGCGGCATGCCATGCATCCAGCCACGATTTTCGCCACGGGCCAGCGCCTCATCCGCCGCTCGCGCCTGCGCCAGTAAATCACCATCGTCTACCAGTGACACGATGGCGTTATAAACCGGATTGTAGCGATCAATATGTGCAATATATGCCTGCATAACCTCGCTGCAACTCACTGTGCGCTGGTGAATAGCCGCGGACAATTGCAGTGCTGAAAAATCGGTGATCGCAGCGGGTTGGCTGGCGGCAAATGCAGCATGATAAAAACCAGTTGGGAGCGCAATCGTGCCACTTATGGTAAGGGCCTTTCGAAGAAATTGGCGTCTTTGCATACTTGGCCCTCGATTGTTCTATGAGTTAGCAATTGGATTGCGAGATTGGCAGCCAGCGCCGACACCAACCGTGCCGTATTGGATTAATCTCTATCAGCACCGGTGGCTGTAACTGACCACCTGTGGTTCTTTAATATATCTAGTTAACTGCTTTGGTTTCCTTGCGAATCTCGAGCACGACATTGTTTGACGTGACGCCACCAATGCTGCGTGTGAATATGCCTGCTCGCCGCACTCCACCAATTTTTTCCATAGCGCGTTGTGAGCGAATATTGGCATCGCCTACCCAGAACACCACACAGTCCACGAATTTGAAAGCATGGGACAGGAGTAATGTTTTTATTTCGAGATTATAACTCCCGCCCCAATACTCGCATGCCAGAAAGCTCCAGCCAATCTCTATCTCGCTCAACGCGGCATCATAGCCGTGGTAGCGACTTGAGCCTATGATTGCTTCATCGGCGCGATTGATCAGGGCAAATGCAGAACCGCTGGCCAAAGCCTCTTCGAAGAAACTGCGAAACAGCGGCTCCTGATAGCGATTGCTTGCTGGATGCCCCGCCCAGATTGTCGGATCGGAGTCGGCCCGATACATGGCATCCCAATCCGTCGCCAGCAACGGTCGAATCAGGACCCGGTTACCGGTTAAGGTGGGTTGCAGATCTGCTATTGTTGGTATGGTTGTTGGCATAGTTGTGAACACAATTGCGGGCATTTAAAACAGGCCTGATGGCGCTCACCCAATGAATGAAAGTGCAAGTATATAGGAAGTAAGCGGACTGGGGATTGCAATCACTACCCTGACTCAAGCAAAATCAAACACCTTAAAAAAGTCTCGCTAGTCGGCGCAGACGTTCAGAATAGAAACAGATGTCAGGGAATACTTATGAGTCTCGTTAAATTCGCCTCGATCACCAAATTGATTCGCGACAACAGCGGCAAGGTCAAGCACAAACAGGAATTGTTCCAGGAAGTGCTGCTGATGGTGCTGGCGCGCGCGACCCGCGCCGATTCCAATGTGGAAAAGGTGGAAATTGCCAGGGTAAGGGAAGTCCTCAAGCAGAAATTGGATATGGACTTCTCGGACGCTGAAATTCGCACTGCCGCGTCATCTGAAATCTTCGAGACTCAATCACTGGAGCGCTATCTCGCCAGTGCCACCCGCAAACTGGATGAAAGAGAGCGCACTATTATTCTGATTGCGTTGGCCTCGGTTATTCGCAGTGATGAAGAAATTCGCGTGTTCGAGCTGGATTTTTTCGACCGGGTGGCGCTGGCACTGCGCGCAACCCCTTCCGAGATTGCCGGTCTTATCAGCGTCTAGGAGGCCAGCCTCCTAGGACGCCAGCCTGAGCCCGAGGATACCGGTGAGAATCAGACCGAGACTGAGCAGCCGCAGGGCATTGACGGCTTCTCCAAACAGCACTATCCCCAGGATTGCGGTGCCAATGGCACCCACTCCGACCCAAACGGCGTAAGCAGAGCCCACGGGCAGGGTCTTCATGGCTATGCCCAGCAAGCCGAGGCTGATGATCATTGCCAACACGGTCCAGCTCGCTGGCCACAGGCGCGTAAAGCCCTCAGAGTATTTCAAGCCGATCGCCCAGCCCACCTCAAACAAGCCTGCCACCAGCAGTATCAACCACGCCATTGCTATACCTCTTTATAGTTATAGCTACTTTGTAGCTATGCTATTGAACAAATAACCAGCAGACACGGTAACGGATTGACCTGCAATAAGAGACCGCTCAGCGCATTGGAGCTACTCTGAAGCCCCGTTAGCGAGTATAGTCCCCGGCTTCTTTCAGGCAGGGCACCCAGTTGTCCTTTATATCGATGCAATGAGGATACATTCGTGGTTCGACCTACCCTGCGGTTCAAGCTTTTCCTGCTGTTTTTAATAGCGCTTAATCCCCTATCTGCGCTGCTGGCTCAAGAGCCTGCGGTGGAAAACTCCACGGTAGTATATCCAGCCTCGTTTTTTACCGAGTTCGCTCCGGTCACTGCCCAGGACATGCTCAATCGCATTCCCGGCATGGACTCCGGTAGCGGTGGCGGTGGTCCTCCTGGTGGTTTTAGTGGTGGTTTTAGTGGTGGCGGTCGTGGTGGCCCTGGTGGCCCTAGTTTCGGCGGCAGTCGTGGCGGCGGTGGCGGCGGTGGCCGCGGCTTCGGCGGTGGCGACGGCAATGAAATCCTGATCAATGGCAAACGTACTGCCGGCAAGAATAATCAGGCTAGCGGCCAACTGAGCCGGATTACTGCAGATCAGGTGAATTATATCGAGCTGATCCGCGGCACCTCCGGCGAACTGGATGTAAGGGGTAGCAGCCAGATCATTAACATAGTGCTGTTCGAGCGACTATCCAGTTCTTACATCTCTTATGAGGCCAATGTTAACCAGTCCAAAGATCGCTCCCTGGCACCCGGCGGCGCGCTGGCCTACAGCGGCGAATACGGTGGCCTAGATTACCTGTTCAGCGTCAATACACGGAATTACTATAACAACAGTGTCAGCAAGGAAAACAGCATATTGGGTAACTTCTCTCCCAATGATCTGGTCCGTGAAGACCGCACCACCGATGGCGAACGCTCCGAATTCAGCACCAATATTGGCTATGAGATCAACACCAGTAGCAGCGTGCGCTTCAATGGGCTGATTGCTGATGGCGAAGGTCCTACGGAATTATTCCGCAGAATCACCAATCTCAAGGTGCAACCCAATAGCGTAATACGGGAACGGGAAGACACTCCCCAGACCAACGATAACTGGGAAATAGGTGGCGACTACGAATACAACTTCGCTGACGGCGATCGCTTCAAGATTCTCTTCATCAGCAATGAGAATATGCGGCAGTCCACACAGGAGCGCTTCCGCATTGCGGCAGACGACAGTGAGAACAAGACCCTGTTCCTCGATTCCGGCAGTACCACCAGAGAACGCATCATCCGCAGTTCCTATACCTTCAAGCTATTCGAGGGTCAGGATATTGAAGCGGGAGCTGAACGCGCGCAAACCATACTGGACTCCGCGCTGGCATTGGGCTTGCCGCTGCCTGTAGGCACACGATCAGCAGCAGTCGGCGGCCTGGTGCCGGTTCCCGTCGCCAATTCCGTCTCTACAGTTGAGGAAGTTCGCTATGAGCCCTTCCTCATTCATAACTGGATAATCAATCCGCGCATGTCGCTCGAAAGCACGGTTCTCTATGAAATGTCCGAGATTACCCAGAAAGGCGACGTCTCTAACCAGCGCGACTTCACTTTCGTTAAACCCAAGCTGGATTTTCGATTCGATCTGACCCCGACCTGGCAAATGCGCGCCAAGATCGAAAAAATCGTGGAGCAACTCAGCTTCAGCGACTTCGTCGCCGCCACTGACAATCAGGACAACGACGCTAACACTCAGGCCGGTAACGTCAACCTGCGTCAGGAATGGTTCTGGAATTACGAGTTCAACACTGAATACCGGTTGCCGAACAATATCGGGGTGGTGGATGGCAATATCTTCTACCGCGACTACAGCGATCGCATCGAGCGGGTCGATGTTTCACCCTCGGCAACCAACCTGCAATCAGCCAACGGTAATATCGGCGACGGCAAGCTGTACGGGATGAACCTCAATGCCAGTATTCGCATGGGCATGTTCGACCTGCCAAACCTGCTACTCACCTCCAGATTGAACGTGGAGGACTCCGAAATTACCGATCCCTTTCTTGGCATCGAGCGCCGCTTCACTTTCAACAATCGCGGCCGTCTCTCCCTGGGATTCCGTCATGACATCACTAAATGGAGCATGAACTACGGCATGCAGTGGAATAACAGCTTCGACGGCAATCGCAAGCGCTACGATATCGACGACATCGAGCTGTCTGCTGGTGATCCGTTCGTGCTGGCATTCATGGAAGTGGTAGCTTTCGGTGGTACCACCTTCCGGCTGGACGTTAACGGCTTTAACAACGGCAAGTTCTGTCGCGAACGTCAGCGCTTCGTCGGTCGAATTTCAGCTGGAATCCTGGAAGAAATCGAGGATCAATGTAGCGGCTCAGGTCGCACGCTGTCGTTCAAGGTGAACGGGACTTTTTAGCAAGACACTGCTACCCAGGCACTGCCAGCAAGACATCGCCAGCAGAATTCAGGCCTCACAATCTACAGGTCGGCTACCAACGCCTCCAGTTCTCCACTGGAGGCAGCCGCCAGCAACTCCTGATATCCACCTACCGAATGCTCTCCGATGAAAATTTGCGGTACGGTGCGCTGCCCGGATTTACGCATGATTTCCTGCATTAGCGCGGGGTCGCCCCACAGATCAATCTCTTCATATTCGTAACCGCGACTGCTGAGCAGATGTTTGGCCGCTGAGCAGTAACCACAGTAGGGTGAGGTGTAGACCTTGATAGTTGCCATGGCGTGCGTGCGCTGTATCCTTGAATTTATGGGGCTGCAAATTGGCTTACAAATTGGTTTATAAATTGGTTTATAAATTATAGTTCGATGCGTGTACCCGTAGCCAGTTCACACTGGTGTTTTTGTCAGCGCCATGCTCGCCAGCATATGCACCGCTGCCAAAAATAAATTTGCTGAGGCTCGAACAGTCCCCAGTCTTTCTTTTACTACGTTGGGTTGTTATATTCATTCAAACTCAATTCATCATGCAAACACCAACCGCTTTAATTCAAAAATAATTCACCAGGAATCCACTTGGAAAACTCAACTACTGAAGTTGCACCTAACCACAAACCCAAACGCAAGTTCCTGTTCGTATCCTATGACGCGCTGATCGGTGACCTCGCTTATGAAGTCCTGAAAGAGGGCAATGAAGTGAAGTACTCGGTCAAGAATCCGGACGACCGCGAAGTCGGCGCCGGCTTTGTGCCGATGGTTGATGACTGGAAGGCGGAGGTGGATTGGGCCGATGTCATCGTATTCGATGATGTATTGGGCATGGGTACCGAGGCGCAGCGGTTACGTGGGGAGGGCAAGCTGGTCGTTGGTGGCACTACCTATACCGACATGCTGGAAGACGATCGCGCCTTCGGCCAGGAAGAACTGAAGAAGCACGGCATCTCCATTATCCCCTATAAACAATTCGACGATTTCGTCGCGGCCGTACAATTCGTCAAGGAAAACCCTACCCGCTATGTACTGAAGCCTTCCGGTGAAGCGCAGAATATGAAGGGCCTGTTGTTTATCGGCGAAGAAGAAGACGGTTCCGATGTTATCCAGGTGATGGAAGACTACCATCAGGCTTGGGCAGACAAGATTCCGTCATTCCAGTTACAGAAGCGAGTGGTCGGGGTCGAGGTGGCAGTAGGTGCTTTCTTCAACGGCAAAGAATTCGCCTACCCGATCAATATCAATTTCGAACACAAGAAACTGTTTCCCGGCGACCTTGGTCCGTCCACTGGTGAAATGGGCACCGCCATGTTCTGGTCAGGCCCCAACAAAATTTTTAATGCGACCCTGAAGAAGCTCGGGCCGAAGCTGGCGGAAGAGAATTATGTCGGTTATATCGACCTGAACTGCATCGTCAGCGGCAACAACATCTATCCGCTGGAATTTACCTCCCGCTTTGGTTATCCAACAATTTTTATCCAGCAGGAAGGCATAATTACGCCAATAGGCGAATTCCTGCATGGTCTCGCTGCCGGCACCCGCAATACCTTCAAGACCAAGATGGGCTTTCAGGTTGGCGTGCGCATCGTGGTACCACCCTTCCCGTTCACCGACCCGGAAACATTCAACGTCAAATCCAAGGACACCATCATCCACTTCCGCAAAGGCAAGGAAGGTGTACACTTTGAAGATGTGAAACTGGTGAATGACGAGTGGGTAATCACCGGAGTATCCGGTGTGATCCTGGTGGTCGTCGGTACCGGTCCGACCATGAAGCAGGCGCAGAAACAGGCCTATTCGCGTATCAAGAACCTGATCATTCCGCACATGTATTACCGGGTGGATATCGGGGACCGATGGCTGGAAGACAGTGACAAACTGCACAGCTGGGGCTACCTGCGGGAGATATGATTCGATTCACGACTATCATGGAAGAATGTCGGGATTTGTGGCAAAAATTTTCGCCGCACAAGCGCGCATGGGATGAGTGGGATCTCATGTATGCCTTCCACGATCAAGCCACCTACACGTTCAATTTCATGGTGCATGAAAGGGATGGCAAGCCGGATGGTCTGATCCCGCTGGTTTACGATTCTTCCGATGGCAGCCACGAATTGTTTGGCGGCTGTTATCCAGATAGCCGGGTGTTGTGGATAAACATTGCCGACTTCCCGGAGTACTTTGCTCAATTCCCCGACAAAACTGTCCTGTTTGATTTGAAGGGCGCTTTCGTCGATGAAGTGCTGGCGGCACATCCCCAGTACCAACCCAACTTTGTCGAGGAAGATGACCAGTTCTTCCTGCTACCTGCCAGCTTCGGCTACGACTTCGTCAATCACATCAATACCTTTTCCAAGGACAAGCGCAAGGGCTTCCTCTATGACCTGCGTAAATTCCGCGAGCGTAATCCCGAATTGGTCTCGAGCGAGGATGACGAATCCGAATTGTTTATCAAGTTGAGCGTGAAGAATTTCGGCGCTGATTCTGATCACTCCTCGGAGGCTGGCAAGGAAGAAGTGCGCAGAGTAGTGCGCGAACTGAAGCGCTCGGGTTATCTGCGGACGCTGACAATTGCGGTGGATGGCGAGAAACAGGCGGTATCCATGTCCGCGCTGTACGGCAATAACTGGATCGCGCTGTACTCCAGCAGCAACAACGATTACAGCAATCTCGGCAAACTATTGAACGTTGAGACTATCCAGGAAGGCTGTCGGTTGCGGGTCGGTGAAGTCAACTACATGACTGGCATGACCTGGAAAAAGGCGTGGAATATGCAGAGCGTGCATTGTCGGACGATGCGCAAGCCAGCGAAACCAGCAACGCTACCGGTCTCGCCAGCTGCCTGATATCCTGCTTCGGACTGCCGAAAATCGAGCGTGGCTCGAAGCACAGACGCCATGCAGTGCCAGCACTCGCAGAATTACCGGGTTGAATACTTTCTGACTGCTGCGGCAAACGGATGTTCCGCATCTGCCTCACGCCAGATTTGCGCCAACTGCTGATAATAGTGCTGTGCCAATTCTGAATTTCCCAATTGTTCAGCAGCGCGGGCGGCACCGAGCAATAAATTGGTACGGCCGTGATAACGGGTCAGGCCTAACTGAAATTGCGCCAGCGCCGTAGCTGCGTCTCCTGTTTCCAGCAGCGCCTCTGCATACATTTCCACCAGTGGTTTCACCGCTCGCGGCGGCACACCGAGCAATGTGGTGGGTTGTTCCCAGTTCAACTCACTCGCCTGCCGCAACAAGTTCAAGCCTATTTCCTGCTGTCCCTGCGCGAGCTGCACCATGCCTTCTACGGCGCGTCCGGTCACCGGACCCTGCGCTGCCGGATTGCTGCTCATACCATTTAATGCAGCCACGGCCTCATTCGCCAGTGGCATATTGCCGGACCTGACAGCGGCGACACCGATTGCCTGCCATAGTCCCGGGTCGACACTATTATATTCACGCGCGATTTCGGCGAGTTGCCCCGCCTGTTGCCACTGTTCCAGATCCAGCACATAGCGCGCGTTCACGTCTGCAAACGGCACCTCGATTTCAGGCGCGAGTCCGCTGGCTATATAGTCCGTACGGACCCGGTCTCGAATCGCAGCGGCCTGCGCCAGATTGCCAGACTGCAAATAGCCGTAGTTGGCGAATTGCAGTAAATGACCGTAGTTATGCTGGTTTAAATCCGGTAACGACCACCCATGGTCTTTTACCCAGGCCATGGACGCATTAAACGCCCGCCAGTTGGAGGCAGCCACTTCCTGCCACATACCGTGTTGCAGCCAATAGTGTGAAGGAATATGCAGTGCATCCGCCGCATCGGTATCTATGCCACTGAGATTTTCCACGGCCACAATGCCTAACGCGGAATTTTCCGGATCATCGGTGGCCTGAATCAGATAACGATTGGCTCCCGGATGCCGCGGATTGCGGCTCAGTACCCGCAGTACGGTGGCAGCTAATAGACTGCGGGTCTGCTCTCGGGTCAGTCCCAGCGGTGTAAGGCGCATCAATGACAGGCCATACCAGGCGGTGGCTTCCACGTCTGCGGGATAGGCTTCACTGAGTGCGCGCATGGCATCGGAATAGGCCATTTCCCGTTCCTCCTGCGTACCAGTGCCAAACAATAATTCAACCGCGCCCAGATATTGCTGTTCCCGTGGTGTCGGCGCTTGCGCCGCGCGCGCGGCAGGCGTGGCACCCAGCCTGGCGAGTACGGCCTGTGCCTCTGCATAACGATGGATACTCCAGATGGTGCGATGCTGACTCAGCGCCTCACCCCAGTACGCCATGACGAAAGCGGGCGCTAGTGTCTGCGCTGCGCGGAATGCGGTTTCTGCATCTTCAAACATATGCAGGTGCATATAAGTCACACCATCCAGGAAATGCTCCTGGGCCGGACCGCTGGCGGAGGTGGGGAATTCGAGATTCTAGGTGCGATGAACCCGGGCCTGGAGTGCGGTACTGCCGAGCAGTGACAGCAGGATTAGCAGCAATCTGGCGGGCGGTGACATGAGGACCTCCGGTATTGGCTATTATTGTTGGTGGCTGTATAGCGAAGATAGTAAAGCATTCGCTGGCAGCGCGTCCCAGCTTTTTACCGTGACAGGAGCCTTCAGGATGGGTAAGAATAAAATGTATTGATACTTTCACAGGCATAATGGGACGAGATAAATATGGGCGTGGGCATGAGGTATTTTCTACGTGCATTGCTGGGACCGACCCTGCTCAGCTGCAGTCTGGGCACGATCGCCCAAGCCCAGGACCAAACACCCAGCATCGACGACTTCGCCTTCCTGCAAGGCTTCTGGAGCGGTACCGGATTTGGTGGCGTGTCCGAGGAAATGTGGATGCCTGCTGCCGACGGCAGCATGTTCGGCATTTTCAAACAGTCATCTGCAGCCGGCATCACCTTCACCGAATTCATGGAAATCACCAGGATCGGGACCGATTTTGTGCTGCGCCTGAAGCACTTCAATCCGGATTTCACCGGCTGGGAACAGAAGGATGAATACGTGACTTTTCGCCTGCAGTCAGTCGCGCCGAATCAAGCGGTCTTCAATGGGCTTAGCTACACCCTGGTGGACCCCACGCACCTGCGCATCGAACTGCGCCTGCGGGAAGATGATGACAGTGTGCATACCGAAGTGTTCGATCTGCATAAACGTGCTCTGTAATTGGCGGTATGCTCACTCGATTTAAATGCTATCTTGGGATTATGTCCTCTGGTCGTATCAAGGCAGCGCAACAAGGGAGAATAATATGAGAGCAGAACGACTCCGCAAACTGATGCAGGAACTTATGCAGGAACTGGATCGCACCGATAATGTCGATCAGGAACTCAAGTCCACCATCAAACGACTGCAAGCTGATATCAACGATCTGGTGGACCCGGATACCGACTCTGCAGAGAATACCGTGCTGGATGATGCGATAGCACTGGAGGCGCGCTTTGCCGCGAGCCATCCGGTCGCCGAAAAAATCCTGCGCGAATTAATCAATAATCTTAGCCGGATCGGCATCTAGTTTCCTGCCATAGAATTCGCTCATTCCTTCAACTCTGGTCACCTAAAGCCCTTATGAAAAAATTCTTGAAATGGACAGGTCTGATACTGCTCACACTTGTCGTAGCAGTAGCATTATTTATTTTCAGCGTACGCTTTCAGGATGGGCCTCTGGAAATTATCGCCGGCGGGCCATTTACTACGGGAACACCTGCAGCCGCGCCGACTGACTGGAGTTTCCTGCAAGACCGGTCGACGATTGAATTTCAGACTCTGGAACCAAGCACCTCGCGCACAGTCTGGCTTGCCACCAACGACGGCAAGTTATTTGTCGTGAGCGGTTACATGACTACGAACTATGGCGCCATCTGGAAAAAGTGGCCCCACTATCTGGCGGAAGATGACCACATCATTCTGCGCATCGATGGCAATCTGTACGATCAACGCTTGCAACGCATCATGGATGGGCCGGATGTGATGCCAGTGCTGCGTGAATTCAATCGTAAATATGGCGCCGGCGAACCCACCTCCATCGCCACCATCACTGACGGTGAAACCTGGATGTTTCAGGTAGTACCAAGATAAACCAAAATAAGTAGAGCCAAGATAAGCAGTAACTGAATATTCAACCGTTATACCGCGCCGGAGCAGTATGCAAAAAATCAGGATCATTAGCGTCGGCGGCACCATCGACAAGATATATTTCGATGCGAAGAGCACCTACGAAGTTGGTCCTCCGAATATTGCTGAAATCCTCGATGGTCTGCACCTGAATCCGGAATTCGCAGTGACCTCGCTGATGCAGAAAGACAGCCTGGATATGACCGCCCCAGATCGGGCGCTGATTCTGAAGCAAGTATTGGCGACCCATGAGGAACGTATCATCATCACCCATGGCACTGACACCATGGTAGAAACCGCAAAGACCCTGAGCCAGGTGCGCGGTAAAACGATTGTACTTACCGGTGCGCTAACGCCGGCGCTGTTCAAGAATTCCGACGCGATGTTTAATATTGGCTGTGCCGTCACCGCGGTACAAATCATGAAGTATGGTGTGTACATCACGATGAATGGTCAGTTGTTTGAGCAGGGCAAGGTAAAAAAGGATGTGGTACAGAATCGTTTTGTTGCGCTGTAGTTGGAATCAATGGTTGGAATCAGTAGTCAGAAACAGAAATTAAATTCACCAGGTTTATGCAAGAGAGGCCCACGATGCACCTGTCTACTATTATTCGAAATCCAGTCGCTGCCTGCTTGACAATGGCACTGCTCGCCGCCTGCGGCGAAGCCGAAATAGCCGCACCCGAGCTCTCGTTTGCGGAGTCGTTCCAGACGCAACTCATAGAGGCACAACCCGGTGCTGTTATCGAAGTACCGGCGGGCATTCATGAGTTTACTCGCAGCCTTTCACTCACCGTACCGAATGTCACAATTCGCGGTGTGGGTATTGACGCGTCCATCCTGTCATTTAAAAATCAGGCACAAGGCGCCGAGGGCTTGCTGGTTACCGCCAATGATTTCACGATAGAGAATCTGGCGATAGAAGACACTGTCGGCGATGCATTGAAGATTAACCAGAGTACGAATGTGACGGTGCGCAACGTACGTACGGAATGGACCAACGGTCCTGACTCTGGCAACGGTGCTTACGGCATCTATCCGGTGCAATCCACGAATGTGCTGATCGAAGGCTCGGTCGCCATTGGCGCGGCCGATGCAGGAATCTATGTAGGCCAGTCCAGCCAGATCATCGTGCGCAATTCACGGGCGGAATTCAATGTGGCTGGCATCGAGATCGAAAACTCGACCTATGCTGATGTCTATGAGAACGTCGCCACCAACAATACTGGCGGCATTCTCGTGTTCGACTTGCCGAATCTGCCGGTGCAAGGGGGTCAGGCCACGCGCGTATTCAACAACCAGATCTACGGCAACAACACCGAAAACTTTGCTCCGCCTGGCAACATCGTCGGCAATGTGCCTCCCGGTACCGGCATGCTGGTTCTCGCCAATGATAATATCGAAGTATTCGGCAATGAATTTGCGGACAATGGCAATGTCAATCTGATGATTTACAGCTTCGCGCTCGGTGGTCGCACGATTGATGATCCCAACTATGATCCCTACCCCGAACAAATTTACGTGCATGACAACCAGTTTGTCAGCGGTGGCACTGCCCCGCGTCACTGGACGCTGGTCGCGCTGCACGAAACCACCGGCAAGCCATCACCGAACATAGTCTGGGACGGCATGTTGAAACCCGGCGCGATGAACTCCAGTATTGTCTGCATCGGCAACAATCACGGCGACTATGCCGCGACCTTCGTTAACCTGAATGCGGGTGATGGTACCGTAAAAGCTTCATTTGACACCGTTGCACACGACTGTATATTGCCACGTCTAAACCCTATCGAGTTTTAAAATACAACTATGCTGGAAATCCTATCCAATCCGGAAGTCTGGGCCGCTCTACTGACATTGATCGCTCTCGAAATCATTCTCGGCATCGACAATATCGTGTTTATTTCAATTCTGGTTGGCAATCTCCCGCCCGCGCAGCGCGACAAGGCACGGCAATTGGGCCTGGGGCTGGCTCTGGTAATGCGTCTGCTGCTGTTATTCAGCCTGGCCTGGCTGATTGGACTTACCTCACCCTGGATTACTCTTTTCGGTGAGGAGTTTTCCGGTCGCGACCTGATCCTCATTGCTGGCGGCTTGTTCCTGCTCGCCAAATCCACGCATGAGATCGACAACAGTCTCGAAGTGGACGACGAAGAAGGCAATCCAAGCAAGCTGTATGCCGGTTTCACCGCCGTCATTTTGCAAATCGGTGTGATTGACATGGTGTTCTCGCTGGACTCGGTCATTACCGCGGTGGGTCTGGTGGAAGAGCTATCCATCATGGTTACCGCCATCGTCATCTCCATGTTAGTCATGTTAGTGCTGGCGCGCCCACTCGGCGAATTCGTCGACGCCAATCCCACCTTCAAAATGCTGGCGCTGTCTTTCCTGATCCTGATTGGCAGCACCCTGATCGCTGAAGGCTTCGACTTCCATATTCCTCGCGGCTACATCTATTTCGCCATGACCTTCTCAATGGGTGTGGAGTTCCTCAACATGCTGGCGCGCAAACGCAGGCGCAAGAAAGCAGTACACCTGCACAAGAAGATTCGGCCGCAGGCGGACATTGCTGGCGATTGATTTTTTTAGGGCAAATAAAAGTTATGGCTTCGATCGGCGGCGATGCACGTCGTACAGTGGGAACTGCGAGCGCTGGGTGAGTGTGTTGTGTTAGCACAGCAATTAAAGCGCCGCACCGACTGACCGAGGGAGACCGTTGTTTGGGCTCCCGACCGAGGGAGGGAACCCCGGAGGGGTGCAAGCTGCCGTGCAAACACAACACACTCACCCAGCGCGGTCTCTCAGAATTGTCTGCACCAATAAGCTCACCCAGCGCGATCTTTCAGAATTGTCTGTACCGATTCTTTTAGCTAGGCAAGACCCGGCAACAGATTCCGTAAACCACCGACGATAAACTCCACCGACATGGCTGCAAGAATCAACCCCATGACGCGTGTAGTTATGTTCATCGTAGTCTTGCTCATCCGATCACCAATCTGCGGCGCGAAGTGAAAGATCACCCAAACCATCAAAGCAACAATCTGACAGACAGCAAACAACGCCAACTTGCCACCAACATCATTCGTTTGATTCGTGAACAGGATGACAGTACTGATAGCGCCAGGCCCCGCGAGCAAGGGCATGGCCAGAGGGACTACGGACACAGAAGCACTGTCCATGGCTTCCTCGTCTTCTTCCGGCGTGTGTCGAGTACGCCCGCGCCGGGCTTCCAGCATGCCGAAAGCAATGGTCATCAGCAGAATACCACCAGCGACACGGAAGGCATCCACACTGATACTGAAGAAGTTAAGAATCGATTGTCCCAGAAGAATCGTTACGGTGAAGATGACGCCCACGGAGAAAGCCGTAACCTTCGCAATGCGCGGGCGGCTCGATTTGATATTTTCCGTAAAGCTCAGAAAGAGCGGCACCATGCCATGTGGACTGACTATCGCAAACAGTCCGACAAACATACGGGTGTATTCAGTCCAGTCCAATTAGAAAAAGCGCCTCCTCTGTTGCAACGGGGACATCTGGAATTTATTCAAACATCGCTTTATTGCCGCGCGCGATTGTCAGCAGTGTCTCCTTGAATCCTGGCAACAAATAGCCTTCTGCGATCAGCTTGTCCGTGGCGGCTTCATACTGCTGCAAGTAATGCTCGAAAGAGTTATACAAGCCGGCGATAGAATTGCGTGGGTCGCGGGATTGCACTGCAACCGCGGTATTGGCCGGAAACGGTATATAACCGCCGCTCAGTCGTGCCAGCGACTTGGGCGCGCCTGCCTCTGCTGAGCGCAGATTCCATGGCACAAATGTGGCGAGTGGCACCTGTGTTAACGGCGGCAGAATTGTACTTTCCGGAAAATCGTTATTGTCGGTATTCACGGCCGGCACCAGCGTGTTGTAGTACTGATCGGTAGTAGTCGGGTGCTGGTCGATGATGCGTTGTTGCCACCAGCGATCACCCCATTCTCCCAATCCGACCACATAGATCTGTTCCGGATGCGCAATGCCATTCATTGGGTTCCAGGCCGCACGATTGATTCTGCCGTTCAGGTGGGAAGCGACCAGCGTGCCATCGGCGATTTTTGGATAGCGCGAGGCTGGCGGTTGCTTGCCTGCTGCCACCCAGTCATACATCGCCACCAGCAGAGTGTCGGCGAAGGGTGACCACATATTTGGATTCGGTGGTAATTGCGTGGAGGTCGCAGCACGCGGTATACCGCTGCCGGAGCCATGCTGTGATCCGCCAATGGTGTAGAAGCGCACCTCATCTGGCAACACGGCATCTTCGGTGCCCTGTGGATTCGTGTGCGGTAATGAGCCACCGCGCAGCCAGTACTCATTGGAGGTCTGGATGTGCATGACTTTGGGCAGCGTGTTGGACGCGCGCGCTTTTTGCAGAATGCCATCAGTACGACCACTGAAGGGATCAGTGCTATCACCGTAGGTAAATGGAAACAGGTCATTCGGATACAGTTGATTCGCTTCCTGGCCATTGGTGCGCGTAGGCATGGCGAAACGATTGTTGAACATGCCAACTCCGCTGCCAGCGATCACCGGAATGACGCCATCAAACACGATGCGACCGCCGAGATCGGAGTTGAAACCGTCATACATAAACTGGCGCAGCAAGCGGCCGCTCTGGGAATTACCCCACGCTACTGTATGTCCGATAGAGGGTAAATTCAGCGGCGCAAGTACGGCATTGCTCGCACCTTCATAACGAATCATGGCAACCATGTCGCGAATTCCAGCCATGCCGGCGCCTGCGAGCACCGGGTCTTGTGCTTCGTATTTCAATTCATAGATTCGACCCGGCTCAAAGCCGCCATCCAGATCGAGAGTGATCTCCGGTTGATTGCTGCCAGCTACCGCTTGCACATTTAGCCGGAACTGGGACCGTTCGATGGGTATGCGTGGATCGTTCGGATACAGTCGATGGGTCAAAGATGCCGACTGTATGCCTGCCGCAGTAGGCGTATAGGCCAGGTGTCCGCCGCCGGCGATGTTTTCGGTATTGGTCGGCTTACCCACGATAATTTCATATCGCACTTCCCCGGTTATGGGTGCTGTGTTCGATCCTACGATGGGTGCGTGCAGCAGAATTCCGTCTGCACCCGGCACCAGTTCGTTGATCCAGCCGGTAACGAGATAGGTGAAACCGAGTCCGCTGAGCGGATGTGTCAGACCAGTCTCCGGTGGCACCTGGCTGCCACCACGATTGTTCACGTTGTATAACAGTCCACCATTGGCGATTGCCGCGGCCGGCACCAGCAGCCTGAAGTCTGCGGAATACTCCACCAGTCCAGCCTGATTGCGCGGTGCATACTGGATATCAGTAATGGCAGCATTCGCCGGGTCCGCCGGATCGAGCGTGAAGTAGGCCAGCCCCTCAATCCGCTCGTAGGTGAAACTGACCGCTGCGTCCTTGAGCGTTTCCCGACTGGTAATTTCGAGACGGGTCAACTCAGCCGAGCCAAGCGTTGAGCCGAACAGGAGTAATAGTATGAACAACGATCGGGTGAATTTGCTGGTAGTCATTTTACTTTCGGACATTGTAGTTTCGGACATAGGTTGTTCCGCTAGCGCTGGTCGTTGGGGTGGATTACAGGGATTAAGGCCGGTCGTCAATGCAGCCGGGTACCGGTGTTACCGAGTTTTTAGCATTTCAGCCATAGAGTCAACGAAGTTTCTCGCCTTCACCAGAGACTGTCACTGCTAAGTGATGCCTTTCGCCAGTCGGTCCAGGCGCCTCTGGTAAATCATCGGCACCAGTGCCGTCATTACTGATCCAAACACGAGCAGTAGTGCTCCCAATATGGACAACAGGGACAGATGATCAGAGAACGCATAGTCGGGATTGATCCAGACAATAAGTTTCAGCGTGCCAATGGTGAACAAGGGTGCCAGAGCCAATATGGCGCTGACCTTGGAGGCTTCCCAACAATTGAGCGCCTCGGCAAAACTGCCGTAGGCCACCAGCGTGTTGACACAGCAGAACACCAGCAACCAGGCATGGAACGGCGATAATTGCAGCAGGCTGGCGGGACGTATAAAAGGCAGCAACAACACGATAGCGAACATATAAATGAAGAACAGAATCTGCACGGATGAAAAGTCGCGCAGCAGTTGTTTCTGCAACAAGGCGTAGATAACCCAGGTGATGGCGGCAAATACCACGATTATGACGCCGATGGTTTCCCGGTTCGCCAGGCTGGACAGTTCCCGTATGCGATCATGGAAGAACAGAGCCAGGCCCAGCACGATCAGCAATGTGCCGATTTTCTGCACGGCAACAAAGGATTCCTTGTAGATAATCACACCGCCGAGTATCAGGAACAGAGTGGTTAGCTGAATTACCGCCTCGCTGGTTTCGGCATTGACGAAATTGAGACTGTAGGAAAACAGGAAATAATTGCAGCTGAGAGCCAGCGCCGCAATCAGCATCAGCTTGTGCAGCCGTATCGACGTGCCCGTGATGTGAGGCAGGTTGCGGGTGGCGAGCAACCACAGTCCCAATACAATTCCAGCCACCAGAAACCGGTACCAGACAATGGTGGTGGCATCCATTCCGGCCAGCAGTTCCTTGATTGCCACCGGCAACATGCCCCACATCAATGCCGCATTGAGGGACAGGAAAAATCCCGCCACATGCTTATTGAGAGGTTTCTGGTTAGACAACGGTCAGGACAACTGGATATGCGGCGAGAAACGGGCGCTGAGGAATTCCATCTGGTCTGCCAATACATTGTGGTTGGACAGATAGAGGAATTCATATTGGTTGGGGACAAACGGGATCGCCAACAACTGCATGTTAGCTTGTTCCGGCGCGCGATCCGCCTTGCGGTTATTGCAACGGCGACAGGAAGTCACGACGTTGGTCCAGGAGTCTTTCCCGCCGCGGGATAAAGGCACTACATGGTCGCGGGACAGATCCATTACGGCGAACACACCTCCACAATAAAGGCAGATATTCTTGTCGCGCCGGAACAGATATTTGTTTTCAAGTGGTGGGTCGAAGCTCTCGAGGTGTACCTTGCCATCGCAGGCGACAATGCTGGGCAGTTTCAGAACTGACTGTTCTCCGCTGCGATTGAAGCCGCCGCGAATTTCCATCACGGTATCACCCAATGACCATATAACCAGTTCTTTAACTAGCAAGGTCGCAGTCTCTTCCCGGGTCAACCAGCTCACCGGATTACCTGCTTTGTTTAATCTCAGAATCTTGGCATTCACATCCAATCACCTGAATCGGGGGCTATGAATAGAGGGCTACGCACACACCAGCAAGCGCGAGTTTACACTTACAGTTTATCGGCGCAATGCTTTGTCACTGAAATTTACAATTGCATCACACCAGGGATTTCTTCCAGCGAGTTCGCAATTTCACCCAACCTCCGGTGCTCAACCAGTATCCGGCCTGAAGTACCACGAGTAGCAGCGCAAACAGGGGGAACGTACCCAAATCGGCACCACCCACACGAAAATAGAACACGGCATTATAGTCTCTTGCTTGCGTAGGATGACTGGTAGTAACGATGCCCAAATAATTCCCCGGTGCATTAAATTCGTAACTGGATCGGTAATAACCGCCCGTTTCAATACGCGGCGGGTCATAGTGAACGGTAACCGCGTCGAGGTCGGAGATCTGTATCACATCTTCCCAGTCGGCATACCTGCCAAGATTGCCCGTGTCCTCGACTATACGAAAATCGATCTCCATCTCCGGCAGCAAGTTATGCAGATATTCCATAACGAACACCGCGCGGGTGACGTCCGGAATACCCTCGCAAAATTCAGCACTGCCCCGTGACTCGGGCTGGAATACGGTAAAGTGTGCCTCCAGGAAATTGATTTTGATCAGGCAGCTATCCTGACCTGGCACCACACTGCCATGAGCGGCAGCGCGCGACGCGCCAAGCGCACTGACGCTGCTGATCAGCAGCACTATTAAGAATGCAGAGAGTTTGTATTGCATGTGGCGAGATATTCGTCAGTGCTATGAAGGGGGCTTACCTTATCACGTCTGCCGGGCGACAGCGAACACAGCGCTCACCAGGGTATTATGGCGCCGTCATAATTGTAAAAGCCTCCCGTCTGGATCGGTGTCAATTTATCGATGACCTTGATCATTCCGGTCACGCTGGTGTGCGTATCGATTTGTGCATTCGGCCCGCCCATATCGGTTTGCACCCAACCCGGATGCAAAACCGCCGCGACCAGTCCTTCACCCGCCAGATCAATAGCCAGACTCTTGACCACCATATTCAAGGCCGTCTTCGAACTGCGATAGATATAGTGCCCGCCACCGCCATTGTCGGCGATGGAACCCATCTTGGATGTTAGATAAATCAGTTTCTTTTGAACGCCCTTGCGCAGATTTGCCACGAGTGCCTCGGTTAACAGTAGCGGTGCAACGGTATTGACTTGCAGCACGTCCAGCCATACCGCACCATCAACCTTGCCGAAGCGGGAGTCGCGTGGGCCGTAAACGCCGGCGTTATTGATAAAGACATCGATTGCCTCGCCCTGCAATTTTGCGGCAAACGCAGCAATAGACTCGTTATCCGCTGCGTCCAGCCGGTGCAATACCAATTGCGGATAGGTGCCACGCAGCTGTTGCAACTTGGTCGCCGCAGCAGGGTCACGACAAGCTGCCAGCACACGCTCGCCTCTTGCCAGATACTGTTGGGTAAACTCAAGGCCAATGCCTCTGTTAGCACCTGTAACCAAAATTGTTGCCATGCCGTCCTCTCTTGTATGCAGCTCACTCTGAATGAGTTATTCAGTTGGTGTACCAATCTACCTTTCCGGCTGCGCTTGGTCAAAAGCTTTGGAGTTCTGCTATACTACACGGCCTTTAGCCTGGCTAATTTCCGCAAGCTCCAGAGTATCCCCATGCGACGCGTTATCTGTGCCGTAAGCTCACTGTGTTTTTCCTTGCATGTGACTGCGCAACTACCAGATGAAATTATCGTAATTGGTGTCGTGCCCAGTGGCGCCGGCATCGACAAGGACAAGATTCCCTTTCCCGTACAGACGGCCAACGCTGCGGCATTCAAGAACACCAACGCGCTGAGTCTCGCTGATTTCATGCGCCAGAATTTTTCCAGCATCAGCCTTAATGATGCACAAAACAATCCTTTGCAAGCTGACCTGCAGTACCGGGGCTTTACCGCTTCGCCTCTGCTCGGATTGGCACAGGGCCTCGCGGTGTACCAGAATGGAGCCCGCATCAATGAACCGCTTGGCGACACAGTCAACTGGGATCTGTTGCCACAATCAGCAATTGACGGCATTACACTGAGTGGCGGTGCCAACCCATTATTCGGCTTGAATAGTCTTGGCGGCTCCCTCGTCGTCACCATGAAAGATGGCTTCAGCTTCCAGGGCACGGAAGTGGAAGTCAGCAGTGGCTCATTCGGGCGCCGCACCACATCGCTGGAGACTGGCTACAACGACGGCAGCCTCGCCTACTATGCCAACGTCGATTATTTCGAAGAAGATGGCTGGCGCGATTATTCCGCCTCCGATGCGCTCAATTTCTACGGCAGTGTTGGCTGGCGCTCAGATCTGACCCAGCTCGGATTGAATTACCAATACACCGATTCCGAACTAATCGGTAATGGCGCGTCGCCGATTGAATTGCTGCAACTCGATCGCACCGCATTATTCACCGGGCCAGATATCACTGCGAATGACATGCAAATGGTGAGTCTCGATTTCTCCCACACCGTGAGTGCCAACACGAGCTTCAGCGGTAATCTGTATTTTCGTCGCAACCAGACCAACTCTTTCAACGGTGACCTGTCCGAGTTTGCTGTTTGCGAATTGCAAAGTGGTGCAACCGTATTCGAAGGACTCGAAGAGGATGAGCTGGACGACATTGGTCTGGACGCTGATGACATCTGCGAAGGTCAGTTCGCCGATGCCGATGCACTGGAAGATTTCCTGAATGCCACTGCCGCACTCTTCAATGCCGAAGCATTTGATCTGGAAGACTTCGGTGATGACCTGTCTGGCACCCGCGTGTTATCCGATGCCGCGATCAACAATCTCAGCCGCCGCCGTCAGGATAGTACTGGCATGGATTTTCAATGGACCCTGCATCCAACCCTGTTCGGCCTGGACAACCAGTTGATTGCCGGTGCTGCCTGGTACAAGGGTGAATCCAGTTTCGATGCGGTGCTGGAATTGTCAGAAATCAATCCGCTCACACGCCGCACCAATGGCCTGGGCACAGGCACCTTCGTCGATGCAGCGGCGACCGACATCGACACGATTACTGAATCCAGCAGCTTGTATTTTACCAATGCGATGGACATCAATGTCGCCCTCACACTTACCCTCGCGGCCCGCGCCAACAACACGCGCGTTGAGCTCCGCGACCGCTCTGGTGTGCGTCCGGAATTAAATGGCAGTCACGATTATTTTCGACTCAATCCTTCTGTGGGACTGACTTGGCAGGTACACCCCGAACACAATCTGTATGCGTCATACAGCGAGTCCTCCCGCGCGCCCACCCCGATCGAACTCACATGCAACGAGGGCGTATTTGATCTGGCCGTGGCCAATGCCGTTGCTGCTGGTGAAGATCCCGATGATGTGGACTTCGAGTGTCGCCTGCCCAATGCGTTTCTCGCCGATCCGCCGCTGGATGACGTGGTCGCGAAGAGTGCTGAAGTGGGTGTGCGTGGATTTCTCGACGGTTTACCTGGAGGTGGCAGCTACTCACTCGGCTTGTTCAACACCATTAACCACGACGACATCCTGTTCCAGACCACCGGTCGCAGCACTGGTCTGTTCGCCAACGTGGACAAGACCCGTCGCCGCGGCCTGGAAGCGAGTCTGCTCGGACATTGGCGGGCTTTGCGCTGGCTGGCTGCTTACAGTTATATAGAAGCGGAATTTGCGGCTGACTTCCAGGTCCTGAGTCCGAATCATACTTTCGCCGATGACGCTGGTGAGATCGGTGTCAGCAACGGTGATCGCATCCCCGGCATTCCTCGCAATCAATTCAAATTGAGCACCGACTATACGGTACGCGAAGGTTTGTCATTTGGGCTCGACCTGATCAACAATGATGACCAGATGATACGAGGTGATGAATCCAATCAACTGGATCCAGTGTCTGGCTATACGATAGTGAATTTGCGTGCTCGTTTCGCCTACTCGGACCAACTGGAATTATTCGCCAAAGTGGACAATCTGTTCGACAAGGAATTTGAGACGTTTGGTTTACTGGGCGAGACCCCGGATGAATCCGGGCTGCCTGTGCTTGAGGATTTTTCCATTCCCCGGTTTCTGGGCGCTGCCCCACCCCGCGCCGGATTTGTCGGGATACGGTACTCTTTTTAAAATAGTCATGACAATTGCTCGTTGGAAGACTACTTTTCCAATGACTAACGGGTAGTACGTGCCTTGCTGCGCAGAAAATTTACCGCCTTGTCTGGGAAGTCGGTAAACACGCCATCGACGTTGGCGTCGAAGTAATACAGGTCGAGCAACTCTTCAAAATTTTCGGCAAAGTGCGGCACCTGGCCTTCATCGGCGCGAAATGTATAGGGATGTACCTGCATTCCATTGGCATGGGCCAGTTCCACCAGGTCACTGATAATAATGTCATCCGGGGTGGAATCCCGATCAATAATCATGGCTTTCTCCGGACCCAGACCGTCGGCATAACGCGCGAGTTCCTTCATGCCTTGTGCATCCAGCATCCAGTCATAAGTAGCCTCACCGGCAATCAGTTGTACCAGATTCAGACTGACGCCAGCGGCTGGCAATACTTCTTCGTGCAAGATCTTGAGCTCTTCATAACTGAAGGTCTGAACGAATACCTTGTGCTGCTTCGTCATATAGCCGTAGCGCTTCAACACACTGATGACCGCAGTGCTGAGATCCTTGCCTTCTGCGCGATGAAACTCCGGTGATTTTATTTCCGGATAGATGCCGACATCGCGGCCAGTGGATTTGTTCATGCCCTGGATAAATTCGATTTCTTCTTCCAGCGTGTTTAGCTGAAATGACGAGGCATCCACCGGGAAGCGTTCCGGGTAAACGGCGCTGCGTGTATTCACTGCTTCCCGCACACCTTCATTGACCCGCAACTGGCGCAACTCCGCGAGGGTGAAGTCGATGGCATAATAGTGGCCATCGGATCGGGCACGGTTGGCAAATCGGCTTGCCACATCGGTGGTTCTCTCCAGCGTAATGTCATGCAGCACCAGCAGCTGATCATCTTTCGTCATGACCACGTCTTGTTCTAGATAATCGGCGCCCATGGCATAGGCCATGGCCTTCGCTTCCAGTGTGTGTTCCGGCAGGTACCCACTGGCTCCGCGATGAGCGACCACAACTTTTTGTGCATAGACCCGGGTGGAACCAGACAATGTAACAGCCATAAGTAATGCACTCATTAGAAAGACATAGCGGAATTGGGAAATTATTTTTTGCATGGAGGATACCTTCGCAGCACTGGTATGACTTTTTATGTGTGATTCTTGTTGCTGATAACAGTTCGCACCATAGTCTACACAACTAATATGTATGTGAATATCGCCGCCGCGCGCTGTGCAAGCGCGGGTGGCCTGGGAACCCAGGCGATAGCGCAGCCTGATGGCCAGCGTGTCGACGATCTTGTCATTCCAGGAGCGCTCGAGCAAATCCTGCTTCATCTTGAGATAGGGTTTCAATGCACTCTCAATGGCATCAATCGACATAGGCTTGGTGAGTGTGCCGGGGAAGGCAACTGCACGCCAGCGGTGCTCAGCGCGACCGCTGGGTGGTGAGACGTTTCGGGTTGCCATGTAATTACAGGGCTTGCAGCTCTACTTTACGGAAACGCATGGTGCCACGACCCCATTGCAGGGCGAATGGACCCCTGGCGAACTGGCTGTCCTGCACATCCACAGTCTGGATGCCGTTCAACACCACCACCAGGTGTGAACGCCGCAGCGTAATCTCATACGTGTTCCATTTGCCGCCGGCCATTGGGCGTGGCTCGACCACCGGGGCTATGTGCACGATACCGCCGGTACCAAAGCTCGGGTCAGGACGCTGGTCGTAGATGTTTGCCTCATAACAGTTGCGATCAGTAATTGTGGTCGGGTCCTGACAACGCAGGAAGATGCCGCTGTTGGCATCATCACTGGACCAGAATTCAACCCGCACGGAGAAGTCTGCATAGCTTTCCTTCGTCACCAGAAATGAGGCAGCGCTGCCTTCGGTTGCTTCTATGGCACCGTCACGCGCCGTCCAGTTGGCATCGCCAAGCTTGTTGAAATTTTCTATACCACTCTCGCCGTCGAGCAGTGTTACCCATTCGGCGTCAGCGGCGTTCACTACCACAGCGAAAGCACCTGTTATTGCCAATGTGCTGAATGTGCATACCTTGAGCAGTTTCTTCATTGTTCAATACCTCGTAGATGGGAATGGGAAATACTTCAGAGATCGTCCGTGCTCCCATGCACGGGACGACCTTGAAAGAGTGTCAGGATCGCGCTGGCGTCAGAAATGGCCTCTGGCGCGATTTCGAACAAATTCTGGCTGAGTACGACCAGATCAGCAAACTTGCCTACCTCGATCGAACCGGTTTCCTGTTCCAGCCGGTTGACGAAGGCGGCATTGATTGTGAATGCGGTGATCGCGCTGTTCAGGTCAATACTTTCCTCGGGCAGGAATACTTCGGCGTCACTGCGCATTGGGTTCTTGCGTAGTATGGCTGTTTCGATCTGCTGGAAAGGATTCGCGCTGGACACTGACCAGTCGCTGCCGAAGGCAATGGTTGCTCCGGCATCTAACACACTCTTTATAGGGTACATCCAGCGTGCCCGCTCTTCTTTGATAAATGGCAAGGTTAGTTCGGTAATGTACTCATCCGCGTGAGCCCACAGCGGTTGAAAGTTGGCAACGACGTCCAGACTGGCGAAACGCGGAATATCTGCGGGATCAATAATTTGCAAATGAGAAATGTGATGCCGATTGCCGAGAGGGCCATTCTGGACGCGCGCCTGCTCAATAGCATCCAGTGCCTGACGGATAGCAGCGTCGCCAATAGCGTGAAAATGCACCTGAAAGTTATTGCGATCAAGCTCACTTACTATCTGCTTGAGGAACTCCGGCTCGATCATGGGAATGCCGCTGGAGCCGCTGGGTATCAGGTATGGGTCCAACATCGCTGCTGTGTAATTCTCCATTACACCATCCTGCATGATCTTTACGGTGCCGGCGTCGATCCGCCCATTGGTAAATTGTGTACGCAAGGCGATGATGTCCTGCACCTGTTCGAGACCTCGATTGCGATCCCACCAGATCGAGCCCACCACGCGCAGGCTAAGTTGATCCCGTTCTGCGGCGGCGGTGTAAGTAGCGAGCGCGACGGCATCCACTGACGCATCCTGAATTGCAGTAATCCCATAGGCATTCAGCTGTTTTATCGAGTACTGCAAGCCGGCATCAGACTGCGCCTGGGTAGTTGCAGGCATGTGTGTGGTAACGAGACGCATCGCGCCTTCCTGCAGACTGCCGATGGGTTCCCCGGTGTTCGGATCACGGTCGATGCGACCGTCAACTGGATCCGGCGTATCACGCGTGATGCCGGCAATGGCCAGTGCTGCCGAATTGGCCCAACCGGTGTGGCCATCCTGTGAACTGAGGTAGACGGGACGATTGGGTACCAATTCATCCAGAATCAATCGACTCGGCATTGCCCCTGGTCCAAACGCGGACATGGCCCACCCGCCGCCGAGTATCCAGGGCACATCTGGATTCGCGGTCGCGTAATTGAGTATCGTGCTGCGGTAGGCGTCCACGCCTGCCAAACCGTTCAGATTGCACATCGACGCTTCCACACCGGAACCAATCGGATGAATGTGGCTATCCTGAAACCCGGGCAGCATAAGCTTTCCATGAAGATCCACGACCACGGTATTGCTGCCGATGTGTGTGGAAATTTCCGCAGCACTGCCCACAGCCACGATCCGTCCAGCGGTGATTGCCACGGCCTCGGCCCAGGGTTGCTGCGGATTTACCGTATACAGGCGACCGTTGCGATAGACGGTATCAGCTCCGACCGGGCCGGTTTCGATCTCGGGCCCGCATGCTGTTAGCAAAGCACAAACCAGCACAACACTTCCAGCGGCAATACATTGTTGTAATCGAGTCATTGCAATTTTTCCTGTGCGAATACGCTGCCAGCAAAGACTTGCATTAGCGCGGCTTTAATGTGGCCTCGACAATAATCCGGTTGGCCTGACGGCGCGCGGTGATGCTTACCCGATCACCAGGACTGAATTGCCGCAACAGATTGGAATAAGTCTGCAGGTCTGTCAGTGCCTGGTCATTGATGCTGAGCAATATGTCGCCCGCCGCGAGCCCCGCCTCCGCTGCCGCGCTGCCGGGAACGATATCAGATATGCGCACACCATTACCCTGATAGGCAAAATCGGGAACCGTACCGAGGCTCGCCTCGCGCTGGCCCAAAACTGCAGCCGCAGCGGGTGCATTGGCATTATCATTAGCGTTGCCACCGGGATTAACACTTACCGCGGCATTGGCCAGGTTTACCCGCAAAGGCGAGGTGTTATCCGCGAGATATACTATTGCTTCCTCCAGCCACAACGCCACGCTCGACATGCCATCCAGGTCCAGCTTGTCTGGGGTGTCACTGACCCGATGATAGTCGTTATGGGCTCCGGCAAAGAGATGGATAGCCGGGATGCCGGCATTGAGGAAACTGATGTGATCACTGCTCGCAATGTTGGCCGCCGCCATCTGTGAGCGCAAGCCAATAGTGAAACCGATACCCTGCGCCATGAAGGGCCACTCGTAGGCGCTCTCGGAACCAAATACCTGCAACTGGCGACCTTCCAGTCTGCCTACTGCATCAAGATTGAGCATGGCAAACAGGTTCGTTGGCAGGTAACCGCCAGGAGGGTTGCTGACGAAATACTGCGAGCCCAGCAAGCCGCTCTCCTCGCCGGAAAAGGCGACAAACAGAATCGGCCGCTGTGGCGTGTAGCTACGGGCCAGTGACGCCGCAACTTCCAGCATTATGCTCACGCCCGAAGCGTTGTCATCAGCACCTGGATACGGCAGGCCGGTAGCTGCGTCTATTCCCAAATGATCGTAGTGCGCGCCGACGATAACCGGCTGCGTACTGAGTTGTGGGTTGGCGCCAGCAATCATGCCTACCACATTCGCCAGGCTCACGGCGGTATTGTCGAGTAGCGCCGCTTCCCAATTCTGCAGATAGGTACCGGACACGGTTTGCAAACCGGCAGCGCCAAACTGATCGGCTATATAGACAGCGGCGCGGCCAATACCTTCGGTACCACGCCCGCGACCTTGCATGCTACCAGCGGAGAGTTGATTCACATGGCTCAACAGCTGCTGCGGTCGGTATTTCGCAGGCAATTCCGTGAGCGGCTCTGAAGCCGGCAGATTGTTCCAATTTATTGCGGAGGTGAGTTCCGGCTTGACCCATTGCATCGGTGATGCAGGGCTCGTCCAGATACCACTCAAGTCATTCGTTGGTTCGGCACCGAGGAAACTGAGATAGGAATATTTGCCATAGTGGGGCAATTTCTCAATCATGCCTGGTAGTGCCACCATGCTATCGATATGAATCCAGCCGATGGCCAGTTCTGGATTCGCGGGGTGCCGCCCTATTACCACTGTGCTGCGATTGGCGAATTCAGTGTCATTGCCAGCAAGGTTCACAAGATTATCGCCAAACTGCACGCCGTATGCAGCAGTTGCCGTGGCAATGCTGTTCGCAAACGGATTGTTCTTGCCCAAAATCCAAACCGAGCGATCCGACGGTAACTCAGTCAGGTCTTCCGCTGCATACACTTGCGCGCTCGTGCCTTCAGCAAACGCATCTGCCAGGCTCCTCCATTCCTGTCGATCTGTTTGTGGAAGCACGAAGGCAATCTCGCTCGCGCCAAACAATTCTCCTATGGTTGGCGGGATTTCCTCCCGGTCGAGCAAGCGAAATACGTCGAAGTAAGGATCGACCAGAACACCCTGCAGGTTCGCATAGTCATCTACCATGAAGCCTTCCAGCTTCTGGGACAGTTCAATGTCATACAATTGCGGCGTCTCTGCACCTGCATAGTACAGCGCAACCGGCACCCGTACCCGATACGGATCACCGGTCTGAATCTGGGCAAACATGATTCGAGCACGATTGCCATTCACGGATTCTATCGACATGGACAGCTCTGGGGCTCCGGTGCGACCGACCCATTGCGCAAAGAACGGTTGCAGGTCAATCTCGCTCAGCTCGGAGTACAACGCTTCGATATCGTCGAATCCGGCGCGGGCAAATCTGAAATCCTGGTATAGCTTGCGCAGGCCTTGCACGAACAACTCGTCGCCCAGTTCGATACGCAGCATGTGCCACAACATCAAGGTCTTGCCATAGCCCACCGCCTGGGAGGCGGCCGAATTGCGGGCGGTGAATTCCGAGAGCGGGAAATCGGTACTGTCCGCGACATAATTTTTGAAGCGTGCGAGCATTTCCTTACGATACTCGGCGCCAGCGCCATCCATTTCCCGAAACAGGTGATCCGCCAGATAGGCAGTAAGCCCTTCGCTCCAGTTGCCGGTGGCATAGTCCGGATAAACACCATTGCCCCACCAGTTGTGCAAAATCTCGTGTGGATAGGACGATTCGAGAATAAACGGGAAGCGGATGACCTGTGAGCCTAACAAGGTAAAAGAAGGCATGCCGTAGCCTGTCTCCCAGAAGTTTTCAATCAATGCGAATTTGCTGTACGGATATTCGCCAAGCAGGGGTTCGTACAGTGCCAGGTATCTTTCTGTCGCAGACATGTAGCGCGCCGCGAGATTGGAGTCGGGCTGACGCAGGTAGGCGAGCACTTCAACGTCACCTGACTGTTGTGAATACTCGGTGAAGTCTGCCGCGATCAGATACACCTCTTCCATCGGCTCCTGACTCGACCAGCCATTCACATTGGCGCGATCTCCCTGGCTAACAGCAGTCCAGGTGCTGGCGCTTTCTGCGAATTCTACCTGCAGGTCAAAGGTGATCAGGCCATCACCGAAATCCGGGATCCAGGCGCTGGCCTTATTCAGATACACACCCCGCTCACTGATCACGCCGGTGGTTTCGGCAAAATTCTGGGCGTACTCGGCACCGACCTGTTCTGCTACATCGAAAATGGTGCCGCTGTATATCAACAATATCTGGTCAGCATTGCTACCCGGCAATTGCAACTCATAGGATCGGGTTGGCGCGGTTTCGCCACTCATGGTATTGCCGCCAGAGCTGATGGATTGCGCGAGCACCGATAATGCTTGCAGGCTTCCGGAATTATTGCTGATTGTGAGGTTACTGTTGAGCGAGAACCGCAACAGGTTATTCGCAGGTACAGCTGCCAGGTTAATGGTGTCCTCGACAGTGATGCGATGATTTTCCGGATCGAGCACTATCCTCAGGCTGTGATGCGCCGGACGGGTCGGCGCAGCTTCCTGCGGAATTTGCGCAGTCGCCAATTGAGATAGCAGAAGCAGGCAAATCGTCCGTAAAACGGTTGTTGAACTACTGCTAATCAGGCGCATCGGGGGCTTGCCACTTTAATATCAATTCAGGCTTCAGGGTCACGGTATTTACACTGATTACAGTCCGAGCAATTCCCGGGCTTTCGCATGATCCCAGTCGCCAATATGTATCTGCGAAGTACCATCTGGCGTACGCGTTGTACTCCAGGCCAATTGCACTCCGTCAGGAGAAAACACTGGCAGGATATCGGTTCCATCCGTATTCGTCACTCGTACCGGAGCCTTTCTGCCAGCGGAATCGATCATGAACAACTCAAAATTGGCATGACCCAGTAAATTGCTGGAATAAATAATGTAGTCGCCACTAGGGTGAAAGTATGGACCCCAATCCACCATGCCATCCGCGGTTAGCTGGCGCTGGTTACTGCCATCCACATTCATGGTCCAGATTTCGGCGCTATTGCCATCCGGGTTGAAGCGTCGCCATACCACTTGAGTATTATCTGGACTGAAAAACGGCCCACCATCATATCCGGGTGACTGCGTGAGCTGACGCACATTGCTGCCATCAGCATTCATTATATACAGGTCCATGAAGTAGGAGCTGTCATCGGCAAACAGTGCTTGCTCTGCCAGACTGAGTGGTCGCTGATACGCTTCGCGATTGGAAGCAAACAAAATCTGGCTACCATCGGCGGAATATGATCCTTCTGCGTCATAACCGATAGTATTGGTTAAATTTACCAGATCGGAGCCGTCGGTATTGGCCTGATAGATTTCATAGTGCAGGTCATAGTCCCATCCATAAGGGCGTTCGATCCCACTCTCGCGTATGGCAATTTCTTCCGCTTGCTTGCTGAGTGCATCAGGATCGTCATGGGTTGAGGAAAACATCAGACGCTCGAGTGTCGGATGAATCCAGGAGCAAGTTGTCAGGCCTGTGCCAGGTGACACCCTTTGCGTGGCGCCAGAAGCAAGGTCCATCAGGAATATCTGATAGAACGGATTGTTACTGTCAGGCTCTTCACTTTGATAGATAAAGCGCTTGCCGTCAGCGCCGAAATACCCCTCACCAGAACGCAGACTATCGGTGACAAGGCGGCGGGTATTGCTTAGCAACTGGTTCTCAAAAACGCTGTCGGCATGGGGATTAGCGACCGGGGGTGCGGCGGCCATGGTGGCAGCTGCAGCACCATCTGCACCGGCATACGCGACTGTGTCATAGGCTTGTTCCGCCGCTATTTCAGCTACTGGAGCAGTTGCGATATCGGTTGCGGGTTCGCAGGCTGCGAGTAACAAAATGCTTGCGGCAAAATTTAGCTTGATTGATGTTTTCATGTTAATAGTGCACCGGCCCTGATGACTGCGGCGCGACGCGTTCAGTCGAATTGAAAATTCTGTTGTTGAGGAAACACTCCGAACAAGCCTCCGGTATGCACAAATACGACATTGCGGGCACCTGCCAGTGCACCGTTAGCACCTTTCCGAAGCTCGCTTACCATGCCATGAAAGGCTTTTCCTGTATAGACCGGGTCGAGAAATACTCCATCGGAGTTGGCCACATTTCTGATTGTCTCAAACACCTCTTTGCCGGCGACACCGTAACCAGGGCCTAGATAACCCTCGATAGTTTTTATCCTCAGACGGGACAAATCGAAGCTCTCTTTGTATCGTTGTTGCCAGAGCGTCACATCTTCAAGGATCTTCGCCGTAAAATACGCTGCATCATCGCTTACGTTAAAGGCGAGCACCTGACTCTTTATCGCGAAAAGTTCCACACCAAGAGTGAGACCCCCTTGCGTACCACCAGAGCCGGTGGCAACTACAATGAATTCTGGAGTCAGCTTGAGTCTTGCAAAATCTGCCTGCAATTCCTCCGTGGCGGCGATGTAACCCCATAGTCCTATTTCATCGCTGGCGCCAGTTGGAATAAACAATGCATTGCTGTTCTGCGTCCGATATTTCTCCTGCAATTCTCTGGCGAATTGGGGATGCGTTTTCCACTCCCGTTGCGGCAGATAGCTGATCTCTGCGCCCGCCAGATAATCCAGCAACAGATTGCCCTCAGGCACTGTCGGCCTTTCGCCGCGCAATATAAGGTGCACCTTGAGTCCGAGACGTGCTCCAAGAATGGCCGTGGCGCGACAATGATTAGACTGCACACCGCCGCAAGTTATTAGCGTATTGCAACCCTGCTCCAATGCTTCGGCGATGCAAAATTCGAGTTTGCGCACTTTATTGCCCGACACTTCCAAACCGGTAAGCTCGTCGTGCTTGATCCAGATATTCACATCCGAAAATGACTTCGAAAAATTTGTCAGTTTCGTGAGGGGTGTTGGCAGTTGCGCCAGTTGTAATCGTCGAGGCCAGTTCAACATAGATCTTCCAAATCCCGTATAAGAGGTGGCGAACCCCAGCGTAAAAATATCTTGTGATTCCATAACGCAAAAACGGAATTGGGCAAACCCGATTCCGTCTTGGTAAAGCGACTGACTTCAAATCACGGTCAGGGACTTGCGATCAAATCAATTATTGTTTCTTGCCCTTGGTTGCATCGTAAGTTTGCACGCCACCTTTCGCACCGGCTGGCTCGTCCTCTGCCAGTGGGCGGAAAGCTTCACTGTAGAGAAACAGATTCGTCAGTACCGCACGCAGGTGAATCGATGCATTCAGATTGTCGACTATTTCCGACCCTATACGTTTCTGGGCAAGAATGAATCCGAGTGCGGCACCGGCTTTACGACAATCGTCTGCGATCACTTGTTCGAATGCATCCTTACTCGAAGCAAAAGCAGAGGCGATGTTTTTCATCGCGTCTGCTATGCCCTGAATTGTAGGTCTGGCATGGGGACCAGGTCCGGTTTCTTGCAGAGCCGGTCTACCCTGTGCGGCGTAGGCCAACAGGTACTCATAACCAGACTCGATGGTTTCTATATCGTCTTCTATCACTGCGTACTTCCTGCTGGCTAATTAGATTATGTTAATCCGCTTCTTTGGGTGACCAACGACTCGGGTCGTGGTTTGCGGACATCTCATCTTCTGAAATCCAGCCGGTAAGCATAGAACGCGTGTAGAACATCTTCTCAGGTCGCAGCGCGAAATAGATATGCGTTGCGACAAGTGCAATCAGAGCCAGCGTTGCCAGACCGTGCAACAGGAACATAAGACCCAGCTGACTTTCCGCCATGCTGTTGGTGCGATCCCAGAATGGAGTATCGATCTGCATGAACAGTAATATACCAGTCACGACAACTGCCAGCACTACGATAGTTACTGCCCAATGCATACCTTTCTGTTCGAAAGAGTATTTGCCAGGCTTTGTTGCAGAATCAAACGGTTCGCCGAAATCGCGCGGCCCCAGGATCATCGATTTGAAGTCCTGCCAAAACAAAGAACGGATGATGTGGAAAATCACTACGAAGGTAAGCAACAAGCCTGCGATCCAATGCATATCAAGCCAAGCCCAACCCCAACCGAGAATCGGTGCTATGCCGGTGATAATCAGCGCGAAAATACTTGCGGCCATTACCCAATGAAATAATCGATCTATGGATTCGTGACGTAAAACGCGTCTACCTTCAGCAGAAGGCATGTCCATTTTCTTGTTGGCCAATGCGGCCATGACAATTGCATGGGCTGCAAGGAGGATCAGAACTGCAACGGCTACCACCCACAGTAAATCCCATGACACGCCGAGAATTACTTCCTCTCCCCAAACATCGCGTTTATAGCGGACAATTTCTCCCACTCTACTAACCTCTCATTTTTGTATTATTTTTAGTTTCGCTCGTCCCATCAGGCCAGTCATCAAGCAACGACCGGCCCGGGCTTCGGCTCTTCGCTTTAGGCTTGACCCCGAACCGCACGCTTCACGAGATTTTCCATTAATGGCACTTTGAAATGGTTGTAGTTCAGTGGCCGCGCGCCCTCTGATGCAATGGCAGCGACCTGATTGGCCAACTGTTCAGAGCGTTGTTGACCGCGCAGGGCATTTTCAACTGCTTCCAGTCGACGCGGCACACATTCAACAGCGCCACAGGCAATTCTGGCATCCTCAATAACGCCGCCAGACACTTTCATCACAGCCGCAACACTCACGAGTGCGAAATCCCATACATTGCGGTCCGCTACCTTTTCGAAATAAAACTCGGCATTGGCCCAGGTGTTAGGAATTCTGATAGCAGTGAGAATTTCACCCGCGTTCAGTACAGTCATGTTAACGATGTCACGGGCCGGTCCGACGAAGAAATCCTGTGCCGGAATCACACGCTGACCGCTTTCACTCTGCACCACCATGGTGGCTTCGAGAGCAACCAGTGCTGGCGCTGTATCAGAAGGACTCACCGCGACACAGCGACTGGCACCAAAGATTGCGTGTTCACGATTCAGGCCTTGTGGCGAATCGGCATAGCAGATGTTGCCACCGGCGCGATAACAATCCAGACCGCGACGGTAGTACCAGCAGCGTGCATCCTGCACCAGGTTGCCGCCGAGGGTGCCGACATTGCGAATCTGCGGGCTGGCTACGTGACCAGCGGCTTGTGCCAACAGGCCATAGCGGGATTGCACAAGCGGGTTATTGGCGATTTCAGTCAGCGTGGTTACAGCGCCGATCTCAATGCCATCCGCGATTTCCTTGATACCTTTCCAGGCGTCGATCTGGGTAAGCTCGATCATGGCTGCAGGAGTCTTGTTGCGGTCTTTCAACCAGCCAAAAGTATCCTGCCCACCACCGAGCAGCCAGCCATCTCTACCTAAAGTTCCGGCTAATGCCAGAGCGTTGGCTTCATCAGTTGGCTGATAAAGTTCGATATCGGGCATTACGTCATGTGAAGTGGCTACCATATCAACCTCGGTAATTATTTTGAGCCAGAGGAACCGCGTCTGTGGTTATCCCGGCAAGGTGATTGAGAATCATGTCTACTGTAATTGGCGCGGCATTGAACACATGTCCGTCCAGCGCATCAGAAATTGCAGCGGTGAGGGCCGCAGATACGGCACCCATGGATGGCTCGCCGATACCGCGCGCGCCGACCGGATTTTCAGGATCAGGTAAATCTACCCAACCCGTTTGGATTTTCGCAGGTGTATCCAGAATAGTAGGCACCTTGCTCTGCCAGTAACCGGTGCTGGCAGGTAATCCGTTTTGCGGATCGTAGAGATGCTGTTCGAGGGCGGACAAACCAATACCCCAGACTGCACCACCCACCAACTGATTCTTCAAGCCTTGCGGATGCACGACCGTGCCGCATTCGCCGATCGTCACCAATTCGATGATGTCGAATTTGCCAGTTTCTGTATCCAGCTCAATTTCGATAAAAGTCGCGGTGAATCCGGGCGGATTATTGTTGTGGCGTGGATCATGGAAGATGCCCATGAGCGCACTGCCAGCCAGACGTGACACTGACAGCTTGGTAAAATCGTTCAGATCTTCCGGCACTTCTGCTTCGCCGGTGAATTTGCCACCGAGTTGCAAACCACGCTGTCCAATTTCAGCAAACGTCATGCCGCTGGTAGTGTCGGCAGTCTTGAAGATACGCTCGTCACCTACGGAGTAGTCCGCCAGTGTACCACCGAGATCCATGGCTGCGATTTCTTTCATCTTCGCCAGCAGATCTTGCGCGGCACCCCAGTTAGTGCGGGTATTGGTAAATATGGAGTTACTGCCATCCTGCGGCGAAGTAAGCGGCAGATGGCGATCGGTACGGCCGCTGATTACGTCAACGCGCTCCCAAGGCATTTGCAATACTTCAGCTGCTGCCCGCGAGGTTGATGCATAGGAATAGGTACCCAGGTTGCCGACACCGTTGTGCACAGCGAGACGACCGTCTGGCATTAAACGCACAATACCATCCATGCCGCTACGACCTGCGTTGTGGTAACCCTCGCCGACACCGATGCCAGTGACCTTGCTGCCATTGCGCTGACGGGAACGGGTAATGCGTTCTGGATAATTAAACATGGTCGCGCCCATATTCAGAGCTTCTGGCATGTAGGCACTGGTTAACGGTTGCCGCTGTGGTCCACCGACGTCGCCATTTTTTGGCATATTCAACATGCGGATCGCGAGGCGATCGAGGCCAAGTTCAGCGGCGGCCTTATCTAGGATTGGGGCAATGATTGGAGCGATCTGGTTCTGACCGGGACCACGCTGGGCGCCACGGTGAGCGGTATTACTGCCAATGGAGGTGCCACGGAAACGCATGGCCTCGGCCTGATAGAGGATGGAGATACAGTCAGCTGCAGAGAACGCATCACCACCACCGCCCTTGCCACCATTGTCTGAAAGAATCCACATATCCGCAGCAGCCATGACACCGTCTGCCTTGAAGCCACACTTGATCCAGCCCTGGAAACCCTGACGGGCGCCACCAATAGTGAATTCTTCCTCGCGGGTTACGCGCATCATTACCGGGCGGTTGATTTTCTGGGATAGCTTGGCGGGAATAGCCATGCTGGGAATAGAACCAGCACGCGCTCTCTGCCCGAAGCCACCACCAGTTGCTTCATTAATAAACACGAGATCTTCAATTGGCACGCCGACGATACCAGCCATGTCAGCCGCAAGCGCGGTCAGACTCTGGGAGGTGCCATGCAGGTACAGTTTGCCATTTTCCCAGTAGGCGAAAGCACTACGTGGCTCCATAGAATGGTGCGGGTAACCAGCGGTAGCAAATGACCCTTCATATATATAGGCAGAGCTGGCAAAAGCTGCTTCCAGTTCGCCATAGGCAAATTGTTGCTGTGGTTCTGCCGTGGGCTCACTACCAGCGCGGAATGCAGCGACCTGGTCGGTGGTCCATTTCTCTGACTTGAAACCTTCACGAAATACGAAAGTATTCCCGCCGGTATAAGCATCCGGGCCACCGGGCGCAAGACTGTCTACAGGATCCATTACGAATGGCAGCCGTTCAAATGTCACGATAATTGCTTCCAGCGCAGTTTCCGCAGTCTTTTCATCGACTGCAGCCAGCGCCAGAATTGGTTCTCCGACCAGAGTCGGTTCATTCGTGAGAATTTTCAGGCCAGTGCCATCGGGCTCACCGTCTGGATAGACATCATCTGCGGTTAAAATGCCGAACACACCTTCCATCGCCAGTGCCGCAGATGCATCTATGTTAACGACACGTGCGTGAGGGATCGGACTGGTAAGTAAGCGTGCGTAAACCATGCCATCGCGGGCATAGTCTTCAGAATATTTAATGCGTCCAGTGACCTTGCCGGGCACATCTTGTGGAACGAAATCTTTTCCAATATGCATGTACGCCATGTTGATTATCCTATTTGTGCAGCGCGCATGACGCCGTCAAGGTAAGAGTCGTATGAGCCGCAACGACAAATATTGCCAGCGAGGCCTTGTCGTGCCTGTTCACGGGTTGGGTTAGGGTTGGCGCGGAGCAGACCAACCGCAGCCATAATCTGGCCAGGAGTACAGTAGCCACACTGTGGAGACAACTGATCCACAAATGCCTGTTGTACCGGATGCAAATCCCCATTGGGTGATTCGAGGCCTTCTACTGTTTCGATGAGGCCGTTCTTCATGGAATGGGTCAGCACGGAGCAGGCATAAGTCGGCACACTATCCACCAGCACAGTACAGGCACCGCATTCACCGCGGTTGCAACCGAGTTTGGTGCCGGTAAGACCGAGCTTGTAGCGCAGCGTGGAGGCCAATGTTTCCTGAGGGGCAACGTCGACGCTGCGTACCTGGCCATTAACATTAATTTGAATCAAGCGCTCGACGGAGCCAGCTGGACGGTCGGCACCATTAGCGGCATACCAGATCGTCGTGGAGGTGGCCGCTGCGCCAGAGGCAATGACACCTTTGATAAAGCGTCTACGGGTTAGTTTTGAATTCACAGTTTGCTATCGCCTCCGTTCAAGGGAAAGGAACTCTTTTTTTTGAAATTCTGAATCTAAATGAGAATGGTTTACGTTTAGACTACTGATTAATTTTTTGCTGCATAGATAAGTTAGTTAGAGTAATTCACCTGCTGCTTTTTATCAAGCCGCCAAAATTGCTCGCAAGACCGCTATTTTTTATGGGTTCAGCTCAATCTGATACAGGTGAATTTGAGCCTGAAATAGCTCTGATTTCGCTTTGGATGTCTGCCTAGAATTGTCAATTACAGAGCAAAATCGGGGTTGCTTGCAGCACACTTTTCTGGCCCATTAAGAGACCTTAAAAATTCCATGTGCTTGCACAATTATTTGCAGAACAAGTGTCGCATCAGCTTCCTGCCGCTGCGCTGGCGAGGCAACTATTCAATTCCAGAATAACCCACGCCGGGGTACATTCAGCGAGCGTTGCTGATGCAATTTCCGGGTCAGTCGTATATGGCTGCAGGCGGCGCCAACCTTGACATATTCTGATGCGATGATATTGTGGTCGGCTGTCTCCGGCGCAGAAATTTCGACGCCGCATTAAGCGCGAGGGCAACTGATTGAATCGTCAAGCCCTGTCAAGACAAATTCAGCAGCACTCTGTATTCCACACCGTAAGGTCTAACCTCTGCGGAGGTTGCAGTAGCGGGAATTAAAAATAGAGTACGAGAATTTTTATATGAGCAAAAAAACTCACCAGCCGTTGCGCTTTGGTTATCCCGAGAAATCTGGTTTGTATGATCCGGCTTATGAAAAAGATTCATGCGGTGTTGGGTTCGTTGCCAATATAAAAGGCAAGCCCAGTCATCAAATCATGCTGGATGCCTACCACCTGAATTCAAGAATGGATCATCGCGGCGGTTGCGGCTTCGAGGCCAACACCGGCGATGGCGCCGGAATCCTGATGGCGCTGCCCCACGGTTTCTTCCACAAAATTGCCGAGCAGGAACTGGGCGCCGAGTTGCCCGCTGCTGGCCAGTATGCCGTCGGTAATATTTTCCTGCCGCAACTGAAAGCTGAGCGGGAAAAATGTCGCAAGGTGATCAATGCGATCATCATGGAAGAAGGCCAACATCTGGTGGGATGGCGCAAGGTGCCGATTGATGCCAAAGGTGCCGACGTAGGCCCGGCCGCGCTCATGGCACAACCACAAATAGAACAACTGTTTGTTAGTGCGGCGATTGGTCTCAGTACCGAAAACTTCGAACGCAAGCTTTACATAATCCGTAAACGATTTACGCACGCGCTACGGCTCGAATCCGGCCTGAAAGAAGCGAAACAGCTCTACGCCTGCAGCCTTTCTACCAAAGTTATCGTCTATAAAGGGATGCTCACACCGGGGCAGCTGTTTCCTTTTTACAAGGACCTGATCAATCCAGATTTCGAAACACATCTGGCAATGGTGCACTCACGTTTCAGCACCAACACATTTCCCTCGTGGGATCGTGCGCAGCCGAATCGTTTCATGAGCCACAACGGTGAAATCAACACCTTGCGCGGTAACGTCAACTCCATGGTGTCGCGCCAGGGCACAGTGCGCACCGAAGTTTTCGGCAAGAAACTGAATAGCCTGTTCCCTATCATCGATGCGGATTGCTCTGACTCTGGCAGTTTCGATGCAGTGCTCGAATTCCTGTTGCTTTCCGGGCGCTCCTTGCAGGAAGCCGTGATGATGATGATTCCGGAAGCCTGGCAGTCTGATGACAACATGGATCAGGCCAAGAAAGATTTCTATGAATTTCACTCCGCCCTGATGGAGCCCTGGGATGGTCCGGCCTCTATCGTGTTCTCCGATGGTCACTATATCGGGGCGGTACTCGATCGCAATGGCCTGCGCCCAAGCCGCTACTATGTAACGCATGATGACAAGGTCATCATGGGCTCAGAAGTGGGCCCGGTACATGTGGATCCAGCCAACGTTAAAATGAAGGGTCGTCTGCAACCCGGCAAGATGTTCCTGATCGATTTCGAACAGGGACGCCTGATTCCAGACGAAGAATTAAAAGCGGCTATCTGCAGCAAACGTCCCTACGGTGAATGGCTCAAACGCCAGAAAGTCACGCTTGCCAACATCGTCAGCGGCAGTGCCGCACACTCGCTCGATGGTGTCGACACACTGCAACGCATGCAGGCATTCGGCTATACCACTGAAACCATGCAGTTCATGTTGATCCCGATGGTTACTGAGGCGCGTGATCCGCTCGGCTCCATGGGCAATGATTCCGCGCTCGCCTGTCTGTCTGACAAGCCGCGGATGATTTACGACTATTTCAAGCAGCTGTTCGCCCAGGTAACAAACCCTTCTATCGATTCCATTCGTGAAGAAGTAGTAATGTCATTACAGTGCTTTTGTGGTCCAGAAGGCAACCTGCTGGATACTACCGAAGAACAGGTGCATCGCCTGAGTCTGAAGCACCCGATCCTGTCAAACCAGGAACTCACTGATATCAAGCTGATGGACACGAGGAAGTTCAGCTCGTGGGTAGTGGATATCACTTACGACAAATACGAAACAGACGGATTCATGAATGCCCTGGACAGAATTTGCGCAGAAACCACTGGCGCCATCAGCAATGGCTATTCCTTCGTCATCCTGTCAGATCGTGCAATCTCTGCCTCACGCATTCCACTAAGCGCACTGGTAGCCTGCGGCGCTGTGCATCATCACCTGGTGAAGGATCAGTTGCGCACGCAGATCGGCATAATAATTGAAACTGGCGAAGCGCGTGAAGTTCATCATCATTGCCTGCTGAGCGGCTTTGGAGCGGATGCAATCAATCCTTATCTTGCCTTCGAATCAATCTGGCAAGCAAACATGGACGGCTTGTTAGGAAAAGATTTCAAAGAGGAAAATCAGGTTGTTGCCGCCTACAAGAAAGGTGTGAGAAAGGGCATGCTGAAGGTGATGGCAAAAATGGGGATCTCCACTTTGCAATCCTACAAGGGTGGACAAATCTTTGAAGCCGTTGGTCTGGCCAGTGAAATCGTCAACCGTTGTTTCGTCGGCACTGCCAGTCGCGTGCAAGGGGTAAATTTTGCGGTTTTGGAAGAAGAATCGCGTCGACGGCATCGTGTTGGTTACCCGGAAGATCCGAGTCAACGCATACCCGTGCTGTCCAATCCGGGTGATTTCCATTGGCGTTCCGGTGGCGATGCCCACATGTGGAACCCCAATACAATATTCAATCTGCAAGTGGCTGCGCGCAATAATAACGCCGACGCATATCATACGTTTGCACGCTTCTCCAATGAAGACAGCACACGCCGCTGTACGTTTCGCGGCCTGTTGAAATTCCGCAAAGACATTCAGCCCGCCATAGCTCTCGATCAGGTTGAGCCAGCGAGTGAAATCGTGAAACGTTTCGCCACCGGGGCCATGAGCTTCGGCTCTATCTCGGCCGAAAGCCATGAAACTCTGGCGATCGCCATGAACCGTATAGGCGGCAAATCGAATACTGGCGAAGGCGGTGAAGATCCGGCGCGTTATAAACCCCTGCCAAATGGCGATTCCAAGCGCTCTGCCATCAAGCAGGTAGCTTCTGGCCGCTTCGGTGTTACTACCTGGTATCTGAGCAACGCTGATGAATTACAGATCAAGATAGCGCAGGGAGCCAAACCTGGTGAGGGGGGCGAATTGCCCGGTGGCAAAGTAGATGCAATGATTGCCCGCATTCGATACTCGACTCCTGGTGTAGGTCTCATCAGTCCACCGCCACACCATGACATCTATTCTATTGAAGATATCGCGCAGCTCATTCATGACTTGAAGAATGCCAATCGCGACGCGCGGATCAGTGTGAAGCTCGTGTCCGAAATTGGGATTGGCACCATCGCTGCCGGCGTTACCAAGGCAAAGGCAGATCATCTGGTTATATCCGGTCACGATGGCGGTACTGGTGCGTCTCCTTTGACTTCCATCAAACACGCGGGTCTGCCCTGGGAGCTTGGCCTGGCCGAAACCCATCAAACCCTTGTGATGAACAATTTGCGTTCACGCGTGACCTTGCAAACTGATGGTCAATTGAAGACCGGCCGAGACATTGCCATAGCAGCATTGCTTGGAGCCGAAGAATTTGGCTTCGCGACTGCGCCCCTGATCACCCTCGGCTGTATCATGATGCGCAAGTGCCATCTGAATACCTGCCCAGTGGGAATTGCGACGCAGGACCCTGAGTTGCGCAAAAAATTCAAGGGCAAACCAGAGCATGTAGTGAACTACATGTTCATGGTGGCAGAAGAGTTACGCGGCATCATGGCGGAACTTGGCGTCCGCACAATTAACGAAATGGTTGGCCGCGTTGACTTTCTGCAAGCAGACGCTGCAGTCGATCATTGGAAGGCGTCGGGTCTCGACCTCAGCGCGATCCTGGAGCCAGCGCGAGTTATTTTCAAAGGCACTCAGTTTTACAAGACGATGGATCAGGATCATGGCCTCGAGAAAGCGCTGGATAATGAGCTGATACATTTGGCCAAACGCACTCTCGAAACCGGCGAGAAAGTCGTCATCGAACGCGCCATCATCAACACCAATCGCGTGGTTGGTACCATGCTCTCCCATGAAATCGCGAAGTGGCACGGTATGGAAATGCTGCCGGATGACACCATCAAGATTAATTTGCATGGTTCGGCCGGACAAAGTCTGGGCGCCTGGCTGGCGAAAGGCATTACCATCAGGGTCGAAGGCGATGCCAATGACTATGTCGGCAAAGGCCTGTCCGGGGGCAAGATAATTCTGTACCCGCCCCAGGCAAGTACTTTCAAGGCAGAAGAAAATGTTATCGCGGGCAACGTGATACTTTACGGAGCTACCAGCGGCGAAGCCTATATACGCGGCATCGTGGCAGAACGCTTCGCCGTGCGTAACAGCGGTGCCAGTGCAGTCGTTGAAGGTATCGGTGATCACGGCTGTGAATATATGACCGGCGGACGGGTGGTGATACTTGGCGCCACCGGTCGCAACTTCGGTGCCGGCATGAGTGGCGGTATTGCCTATGTGCTGGATCGTGATGGTGACTTCCACACACGCTGTAATCTGGAAACGTTTGAGCTGGAGCCAATGAGTGCGGCTGAGGATATTCAAGAGTTGCAAACTCTGATCAAGAATCATCATCAGTACACAAACTCACCAGTTGCCGGGGAATTACTCGCAAACTGGCAGCAGTCATTGCAAGCTTTCGTCAAAGTGATGCCGACCGACTACAAGCGAGTCCTGGTGGAAAAAGCGCGCGCCAACGCTGCATAAGCGTAGCTACAATCAAGCTTCTGCGTTAGCAACTAAATTAATAACTAAATTAGTAACTACATTAATAACTACAGATCAGACATACCAGTTCAGGAATATAGATGGGAAAGCCGACCGGATTTAAGGAGTTCAAGCGCAAGACAGAACCCTATCGCAATGCGATGGAGCGCTTGCTTGATTACAAGGAAATTTACACACCGCACGAGGAAACCGCACTGTCTACACAGGGTGCTCGTTGCATGGATTGTGGCGTACCTTTCTGTCAATCCGATGAAGGTTGCCCGGTATATAACCTGATTCCAGAGTGGAATGATCTGGTCTATCACGGCCGTTGGCAGGATGCGCTGGAGCGCTTGCACAAGACTAATAATTTCCCCGAATTTACCGGACGCGTATGTCCGGCGCCCTGTGAAGGTTCTTGTGTGCTCGGCATTAATGAACCGGCAGTTACCATCAAGAACATCGAATGCGCCATCATCGACAAAGGTTTCGAGAATGGCTGGGTTGTGGCGAATCCACCTACCTACCGTTCCGGGAAAAAAGTCGCTGTGGTTGGTTCCGGTCCGGCTGGTCTCGCCGCCGCCGCGCAATTGAATCTCGCTGGCCACGATGTCACCGTTTACGAGCGTGATGATCGCATTGGCGGCTTGCTGATGTATGGCATCCCCAACATGAAACTGGAGAAGGATGTCGTGGATCGCCGCGTAGACCTGTTGCGCGCAGAAGGTGTGAAGTTCGTCGTCAATGCCGACGTCGGCGGCAAAGGTAAAAAAGCTGTATCCGTAGAGAGCTTGCTGGATACAAATGACGCGCTGTTGCTCGCGACTGGTGCGACCACACCAAGAGATCTCAAGATCCCCAATCGAGAAGGAAACGGCATTCATTTCGCGATGGAGTTTTTGCTAAAGAATACGGAGAGCTTGTTGGACTCGGAGTTGACCGATGGCGATTACATCAGCGCCAAAGACAAGGATGTACTTGTCATCGGTGGCGGTGATACCGGCACTGACTGTATCGGTACGTCCCTGCGCCATGGTTGCAAGTCACTGGCCAATTTCGAGATCATGCCACGTCCTGGTGCAGAGCGCCCTGCCGACAACCCCTGGCCGCTCTGGCCGAAGATCTATCGCGTTGACTATGGTCACGAGGAAGCCGCGCAAAAATTTGGCGAAGATCCGCGCGTGTATTCGATATCCGGCAAGGAATTTGTGCGCGACGAGAGCGGCAAGCTAATGGGTATCAATACGGTCGAAGTGGACCTTCACTTTAAAGAGATACCAGGAACAGTCAAATTCTGGAAGGCAGATTTGATTCTGCTGTCGATAGGTTTTCTCGGACCCGAACAATATGTAAGCCGCCAGCTGGATCTGGAATTGGATTCACGCTCGAACTACAAGGCTGAGCTCGGCAAGTTTGTTACGTCGAACCCGAAAGTGTTTGCCGCTGGTGATTGCCGTCGCGGCCAATCACTGGTGGTTCGCGCCATATACGAAGGGCGACTTGTAGCTGACGCAATTAATAGCTATCTGACTGCGTAAGCGCGCACGACGCTCAATTTGGTTCTAAAATTTCCGGATCATTGGTTTGATCCGGACGTTTGTTGCAAGAATTACACTTCCCCATGTGACAAGTTTCAAATCCTCACCCCTTTCTGACATACTGCCTCGCTACAGAAAATCCATAGATTGTGCACGATGCAAGAATCCGTTCTCAGTCTGAGTCATGTGGTGAAGCAATACGGTGACTTCACTGCCGTTAATGATATCAGCCTGAACATTCCGAAGGGCTCGATCTATGGCTTTCTCGGACCGAATGGCGCCGGCAAGACCACTACCATTCGCATGATTCTGGATATCATCAAACCCACGCGCGGCGAAATTACAATCCTCGGTCATTCCTCAGCGCTCGATGTCCGCACTGGCATTGGCTATTTACCGGAAGAGAAGGGCCTGTATAAGAAGATGAAAGTGTGGGCCATTATCCAATACTTCGCCATGTTGAAAGGTATGGAGAAGAAGGCGGCGAAACAGCGGGCCTGGACCGTTTTGGAAAAATACGGGCTGAAGGATTTCGCCGAAGCCAAAGTTGAAACCCTGTCTAAAGGCCTGGGTCAGAAAGTGCAGGTCTTGTCAGCCGTTGCGCATGCACCGGAACTGGTGATTCTCGATGAACCTTTTTCCGGATTGGATCCGGTGAATCAGGGTGTATTGGAAGAACTGATACGGGATATGGCGGCTGCGGGACAAACCGTCATTTTCTCTACTCATGTGATGCAACACGCCGAACGCCTGTGCGATCAGATTCTGCTCATAGCAAAAGGCCGCAAAATTTTTGATGGCAGCGTTGCGCAAGCCAAAGCCACTATTCCACGACGCATTCTGATCGAGACCAACAGTGATATTTCCAGCTTGCGCGATATTGACGGCATCCGGGAGATTCTCATACTTGCAGCCAATCCCGTTACCGGCAATGCGGGTCAGCTTTGGCAATTGCAAATTCAGCAACAGGTCAATCCGCAACTAATCCTGAAAACCTGCTTTGATAAAGGCATAGCATTGAGCCGATTCGAGTTTACCGAGCCAAGCCTGCACGATGTATTCGTACATCTGGTCGGTGATGATGCGAGGGAGCGCGCCGCCCGATGAACATGATCCGTTTGATTGCCTGGCGCGAATTTATGGAGAATGTGCGCACCAAAGGTTTCTGGGTGGGCATATTGTTATTTCCTGTCATGCTCATCGGAGTGGTGTTTCTGCAAACGACACTGTCACGCGCCACGCCCACGCGTTACTACCTGCTTATTGACCAGTCTGGTCAGTATGAGCAGGCGGTAGCCACCGCGATTGAACGTGAGCATCAACGACGCCTGCTGCAGGAATTCGTCAATTACCTTTTAGAGAATCGCAAGGAAGTCAATTTCGAGCAGACTCCTGTGAATGCATCTTCAGCCGTGGATACACTGATTGAAGATGTAGATGCAGATGAAGTGGCGGCTCTTGATCAGTGGCTCGACGCCGGCGGACTCAACTTCGCACTCACCATGGCCAGCCCGTATCTGCGCGAAAACGCGCCAGCATTCACTCCTCCAGCATATCAGTTTGTCGAAGCGCCGCTGCCGGCGGCAGTAAACCGCGACGGAACTCCGACAGAAATCGTCGAAGCCCTGCGTCCCTACCTCACCGGCGCGCAACAGATCAGCGTGAATGGCAGATCGGAGGATTTATTTGCGCTGATTCTGATTCCAGAAAATGTCGATGAATTCATCGCCCGGCCCGGGCCCGTACCGACGACGGGCTCGGTATCAGCGGGAATCCAATACTGGGCGCGCAATCTCACCGACAGTCGTCTGCCAGATGCGATTGCAGCCAGCATCAATAGTGAAATTCGTAATAGTGAATACATCAAGCTCGGTATCAATGCGGAACAGGTGCGCACGGTGCAGCGCACGCGCTTGCCAGTCACACAGCTGGACCCGAGTGCCGCTGCGGGTGAGGAAGCCGTGAGTATGGCGGACACTTTTCGGCAATATGCGCCGATGGGATTTGTCTACCTGATGTTTGTATCACTCATGCAAAGCGTGCAATACCTGCTCAGCAATACTATTGAGGAGAAATCCAACCGCATCATAGAAGTTCTCCTCGCCTCGGTTACTGCAGGGGAGCTGATGATGGGCAAATTGCTTGGTATCGGCCTGTCAGGATTAACTACAATAGCTGTGTGGCTGCTGTCTTTCTATTTGTTTATAAATTTTTACCAGAGCGCTCAAACCGAATTGATTGGCGAGATCGTTGGGGTGATTTTGGGTTCAGAATTGATTCCATGGTTTGTGTTTTATTACTTTGCTGGTTACGCGCTGTATTCTGGTGTGTTTCTCGCTATCGGTAGTTTGTGTAATACCCTGAAAGAAGCGCAGGCGTTGATGATGCCAATGATTCTGATTCAGATTGTGCCCATCGCAATGATGGCCTTCGTGGTGCTGGACCCGAACAACACCATCGTTCGCATCTTGTCCTAGTTTCCCCTGTTCACTCCTTATTTGATGATGAATCGAGCCGCAGCAGACCCACCGATGATTGATGTCGTAGGCACAACGATTGTGCTGGTGCTGTCTATCGTGCTGGTCTTGTGGCTATCCGGAAAAGTATTTCGACTTGGGGTACTGCGCACGGGTCAACCACCCAGGCTGCTGGAACTGCTGCAGTTGTTACGCAGCAAGACGTAAACGATCAGTTGTCGCTGGATGTATCGGTTGGTTTCAATGCCTGTTGGCAGTGGACGCAATTATGGGTGACCAGATTCAGCAGAATAGTTTTCACGAAGAATTGTTGCTTGCACCGGGGACAACGTCTTCGCACCATATCTATCGCAAAAAGTGCATAAACCCCTATGTAGATCCACATGAAGGCGTCAACATTGCGGCCATTATTCAACAACATCCAAACGGCAACTACATAGACTGGTAGCGTCCAGAAACACACTAGCAGTCGCGTACGGGCGCGACTGATATTGCGCAGAGACTGCTGCCACAACGCTGTATTCGCGCGCGCTGCTTTTTCCTTCAGACTCATGCTATTACCTGCTTCCTGATCTTTGCCCGTGGAATGATTCACGTTTTTCCTGAATAAATGTACTGGGAGCGATTGTTACGCGGGCAATGTAACGGATGTCACCGTTGATGTACATCGCAGTAGTGCGCGGATTAACCGCACAATTTGCTGCAATCAATTTTGCTACTGATAGCCTCGCGCCTGGAGCTTGAACAAGGTTGCATACTGACCGTTGGCAGCGAGTAGTTCCGTATGGCTGCCTTGTTCGTGAATCTCGCCTTTTTCCAGCACGATAATGTGATCTGCCATGCGCACCGTAGAGAAGCGGTGTGAAATGATTATCGAAATCCTGTTCGTGGTGATTTCCTTGAAATGCGCGAATATTTCCGCTTCTGCCCGCGCATCGATCGCCGCTGTAGGTTCGTCGAGGATCAGTACGTCGGCTTTGGTGCGCATAAAAGCTCGCGACAAGGCGATCTTCTGCCACTGGCCACCGGAAAGTTCCTTGCCGTCCTTGAACCAGGTGCCCAACTGCGTGTTGTAACCATCAGGCAGCTCACTGATAAAGGTGTCAGCCATGCCTTTGCTGGCAGCTTCTGCGATGCGCTTTTCTTCAGACAGGTCTGCCACATCGCCAATGCCGATGTTCTCACCCACGATTAGCTGGTAGCGGGCGAAATCCTGGAAGATAACCCCGATCTTCTGCCGCAAGCTGTGGATATCCCACTCTCCCAGTTCCAGTCCGTCCAGAAATATTTTGCCCTCGGTAGGTGCATACAATCGAGTCAGCAATTTGATCAATGTAGTTTTGCCGCCGCCGTTTTCACCGACGATGGCAAGACTCTCACCAGGCTTGATATGCAGGGTCACGTTCTTTAATGCGGCTGTGTTACTGCCGGGATAGTAAAAACTGACATTTTCGAAACGAATTCCATTGCGGGGATCTGGACCTGCCAATTTGACACCGGTTTGTTCCGGCACCTTGTGCTCGAGATACTCGATCAAGTTGGACAGGTACAAATTGTCTTCATACATGCCATTGACCGAAGTGAGGCTGCTCATCACCGCATTCTGACCGATACGGAACTGGGCAATGTACATGGTCATTTGTCCTATCGTGATCGCGCCGGCAATTGCTGCAAAGCCGACCCAACCATAGGCAAAGTAGAATGCAGCACTGGCGAGCAAACCAAGCACGTATCCCCAAAATCCACGACGCAGTACCAGGTCTCTGTCTTCCTTATAGATATTGGCAAATATATCGATGTAGCGCTGCAGAAAGAGTTTGCCCAGCTGCAACAGCTTGACCTCTTTTACGCCATCTTCCCGCGTGAGCACCATTTCGAGATATATCTGCATGCGACGTTCAGCCGACCGGCGGCGCTGAATACGAAATGCTTCACCAGAGAACTTTGCCTCCGCCAAAAATGCCGGCACACCCGCCAAACCAAGCAATAACACGGCGAAGGCTGAGAACTGGAATAGCCATATTCCAATTGTGACAAGAGTGATAATGTCCCGCAGCAAGTCGAACGTCTTGATTACCAGGCTTAACGGTCTGCTTGATGCCTCTCGTCGCGCCCTCACCAACTTGTCGTAATACTCTGCGTCTTCAAAATGCGCCAGTTCCAGAGTAAGGGCTTTTTCAAGAATCATGACATTGATCTTGTTGCCAAGTAGCACCCGCAATATGGACTGACATACCGAGTTCAGTCGTTGTGCTCCGGTCATAACCACAACCAATCCAGCCTCTACCAGCACGAAATAAAGCACATCGCTGCACGCAGCTTCAGCGACGGCTCCGGTTGACTCGAATGCAGTCACAACTGCATCCACGAATAAACCACCGATGGAGGCGATTGCTGCTGGTAATACGCCAGTGAGCAAGGTCGCGAGCGCCATGGTGATGGTCAGTCCCGCACTGGTGCTCCAGACGATATCGAGAGCTACGCCGCTATATTGAAATACCGCTGCGAATTTCTTGACCGAATTGCCTGATGATGGAGAGTCCAATCTTTTCCTGTATTTATTCTGGGGTGGATGGCGCGACAAACACTGTATGACGTGAGGTATGCCTGCGCGGATTCTAGCACGAAAAAAAAGGGACCCTGACTCGCGTCAAGGTCCCTTTTCTGATTATTACTTTTAGCGATTGAAACTTTTTACGGTTTTACGAATTTCAATACGATGCGATCAGTGTCCCGGCCCAGTGCTGGGTCGAATGGGGCTGCTGTGTGATCATCATCATCGTTGCGCAGTACTTCACTGGAGCCTTCCAGAACAAAGCCTGCAGCTGTTACCGCAGCAACTGCGTCATCATAGGCAATGCGGTGCAGAGTCGCATTATCCGCACCCTTGGTGCCTTCGTGGTCTTCGACGCCCAAAATACCGCCAGATTTCAGCGCGGCAAACACCTGGCCCAGTATGCCCTGTGCTACAGCCGGGTCGGAATTGTGGAAATCGTGGAGATTCATGGCAGTGATGGCGAAATCTATGGAAGCGGCTGGCAAGGTTCCCATGTCATCCAATTCTTGCACATTGCCAAGGCGTGTGGCGCGATCAGCACGTGCAGCTTCGCGAGCAACACGGGCATCGCGAGCAGCAGCATCTTCCCCGGGACGAGCTCCAGCACGGTTCTGCATGTAAACCTTGCCGCTTGGTCCGGTAGCATAGGACAGCACTTCGGTGTACCAACCAGCAGAGGCATTGATATCCAGTACCGTCATACCAGCTTCAAGCCCGAAGAAACTCAATACCTGAGGTCCTTTGCGGCTGGCATCACGAGCCTTATCTTCAGCCGGACGATCAGGATTGGCCATGGCGCTTTCAAGGGCAGCAATGTCCAGCGCAGCTGAAGCTGAACCAGCTGCCAGCAAGCAAATTGCGAACAAACTTATCATGGATTTCATAGTAGTAACCTTTGTATGGGAGGGAATGAACTGAAATGAAATTGGGTTGCGTTGCCACTAATTCCTGAGAATCGCGGCACAGCAGCATAAACCAAGCTAGTACGGGAATACAACGAGAATACGCCGAAATCTGGGCCGATTACGGGCAGTTGCGCGGCTGGATAAGAGCCCAAACTACGGCATTAATGCAGTCGGCGCGCCGCTTTCAATTCGTCTTCAAAAAAGGCTTTGACTTGCAGGAGTTGGCTGAAATCGCCTTCGCTTTCCATAAGTGGCAAGTGCAGCTCAATATCACTGAGAATATTCGTGATACTGCCTGTATCCAGGGCACTGAGGTCCAGATCGAATGGAAATTTCGATTCCTTAGACATGAGAAATACAACTCCTGGCTCATTAATACACCCCGAACTGAAGGGCAGAAACTTGCACAGAATGGGTATCGACTGACATTAAGAAATCTTCATAAGAAATTCTATTATATGAAGTTTTTAACTTTAAACAGGGGCTCTATTTATATATACGATGTTAACTTTACGCGGTATACATCACGTATTACACTAGCCCCCGAAGTTGGGGAATCCTGCAGCACCGGGCCCACGGTGTAGACCAATAACAATAGCAAATAAAAGACTCAGTACAGGGATGTCGCGCTCAGTCAGGAGTTTCAGGATGAATGCTCTCATACGTGCCTGGGCGAATTTCGTCATAACGCAGCGCGCCGGGGTCCTGCTTACGGTCGCCATCTTACTGTTGATCGCTCTGCTCATCGGCCCAACCATTCCATTTGATAACAGTACCGAACGCTACTTTGTCGCCGGTGATCCGACCATAGCGGATTATGATCGCCTACTGGAACTGTTCGGCGATAACGAATATCTGGTCATCGGCTTTGAAGCGAGCGCTAGCGCTGAGGATATTTTTGCCGAAGATACGCTGCATGACCTGGTCAAAGTTTCCGAATTTCTGGAATTCCACCCGTACATCACCCAGCTTCGCTCGCTCAGCAATTATCAATACATACATGCTGACGGCGACACTCTCAGCACTGACTACCTGATTGAAGATGCGACCACGCTGGCCAATGACCCGGCGGCTATTGCCAGGGTCAAAGCCATCCTAAGCGATGAAGATCTCGCGATGGGCGTGCTCGTTACTGACGACTTTCGCCACACTCGCATAGCCGCGCGCGTTGAATATCACGATGGAGCGTCACCTCACAAGATTGAGTTAGTGCAAGATCTGTATCGGTTCGTTGAAGAGGAATCGATTTCTTCAGATGATTATATTTTGCACCTGTCCGGCTACCCACTAGTTAACGAGCGTTATGAAACTGTATCCGCCGAAGACCTGGATATTCTCATACCCATCATGGTGTTATTAATGATGGTGATGCTGTTCCTGAGTTTTTGCTCATTGCCTGGCACCTTGTTGCCCTAGGTTGTGATCCTCAGTGGCGTCCTGTTCGTCACTGAAATTCAGAGCTATTTGCAACTACCCCATTCCACTGTCGACTCGGCACTATTGCCAAGCCTGATTATCATCGGCATCGGCAGTGCCGTTCACGTGATTGTGGAATATTTTCACCATCGCCATCTTGGTTTATCTGGACCCGAAGCGGCACATGCGTGTGTCATTCATATGGCGTCCTTCGCTGTTTACAGCACTTACAACCTCGGCCGGATTCTATGCCCTGTCAGTCACCAAGATTCTACCTGTTCGCGACTTCGCACTGCTCGGCGCGATTGGCCCGATGGCGCTATTCTTTTTTTCGTTGACAGTGTTGCCTGCATTACTGAGCTACGTGAAGCAATTGCCACAAGGTACGCAGGATATTCTGGATGAAGGATACATCTCCAGACTCACCCGGCGTGTGCCCTCTTTCACTCTCAAGCACCGTAATTCGATCCTGACCTGCAGCGCGCTGTTGCTGCTATTTTCTGTTTTCTATATTCCCAACATCAAGATCGACACGAACTATGTAACCCTGTTCAAGGCAAGCAGTCCCACCAGACAAGATATTCACTATTTTGATGCTGTCTTCAGAGGCACCATGACGCTGGATATAATTCTTGATTCGAGCCGGATTGACGGAGTAAAAGATTCGGCGTTCCCACGCGAACTGGAGGCCATAGAACAATAGTTGGAATTACGTGAACCGCTCGGCCAGATCAATTCACTGGCAGACTTTCTGAAGGATATTTCGCAAGCTCTCAATGCTAATGATCCGGACTTTTACCAGTTACCGGATACAGCGGAGTTGGCTGCGCAGTTTCTGTTGCTGTATGACAGTGCTGGCCCGAATGAAGATTTGTCTGACATCAAGGATTTCGAGGATCGGTATGCGCGCCTGAATGTACCTCTTGCGAACATGGTAGCGTCGGCAACGAAAATTAAACTGGACGCGATTACTGCCTACATGAATGACAATCACGGCAGCCTGAATCCCTTGCTGACTAGCACCATGGTCTTATTTACCGTGCAGGACATTTATACGTCGCAAGGCATGTTTGCATCATTACTGGTGTCATTGGGTGTAATCAGCGGTTTCTTCATCTTGCTACTCAGATCTTTCAAGTACGGCATTCTGTGTATGATTCCCAGCGTGTTGCCGATAATATTGACAGCCAGTATTGCCAGCATGCTTGGCATTTATCTGGATTTGAGCATATTAATTTTCGGTGCCATGACAATGGGTATCGCGGTAGATGACTCAATTCATGTGATAACCCGCTATCTCGCGTCCCGTGAAGCCGGGGCAACGACACAGCAAGCCATTGCTCGAGCGATGCGCGAATCGGGTCGCGGTGTGGTATTCAGCTCGTTGGTCCTGGTATTGGGTTTCGGCGTTTTATGCTTTGGATCGTTCACCACAATCATATATGTTGGAATGTTCGGGTCCATAATCATGGCGCTGGCTCTGCTGGGAGACCTCCTGTTCCTGCCTGCCCTGCTCTATCTGGTCGATGGCAATGGCAAAGAGTCTGATCCGGCGACCACCGACCAGATCACAACCAATACCACTTCCAGTTGATCTAGACTGCTTATCAGGAAAATATTTTGTATGCGCTATGCTTGTTCAATTGCTGTCTCGATGCTTGCCATTTTCAGCATACCCACTCAGTTGTACGCTGCCGAATTCACTGCTGCTGAGATTATGCAGCGTGTAGATGATCGAGAAGATGGCAGCTCTATGGTTGCCGAATATACGATGGTGCTCATTGATCGGCGCGACCGGCAACGTGTACGCGATCTGAAATTGTATTCAAAGGACTACGGCGCGGATACGCGAGTACTATCGCCGTTCGAGTCACCGGCTGATATTCGTGACACCGCTTATCTGAACATGGATTGGGACGATCCGGCGCGTGATGATGATTCCTGGCTGTATCTGCCGGCACTGCAACGGGTAAAGCGCCTCGCCAGCAGCGATACATCCGATTCATTTCTTGGCAGAGACTTTACCTATGCTGATATCAACGGCTTTGATTTGGCTTGGTATAACTACGAATTGGTGAACTCCTCTGAATTGATCGATGGACATGACACCTGCGTAATTGAGGCAATTCCCAAACCTGAATTTAAAACACTCGCGGAGAACGCAACCAGTTACTCCAAATTGCAGAGTTGGATACGGAAAGATAATTTCCTGCAGCTGCGTGGGCAGGCGTGGGAATTGCGCGGAAATCGCATCAAGTATTTTACCGCTTCAGAAATTGAGCTGATTGATGATATATGGACAGTGGGCAAGTTGCAGGCTGTCACCACCCGCAACGGAAGCCAGGAACACGCCAGCGTATTACAGGTCAAATCCATCCAGTACAACACTGAGTTGGGTGATGAAATATTTACTACTGAATACATGGAAAGAGGTCTGGACTAAGTCCTATCGCAGCGCGATTGAAGGAGTATCTTGGAATGCGATTCGGCAGAGGGCACAAAGGGCATCGGACATTGATGCGCGGCTGTGCCGCATTCTGCTTGTCGACCATTGCCAGTGGAGGACTCGCGCAGGACAATTTCTTTAATTCAGTGAATGTGCAAATTCCCCGCACCTCTGCGGCGTCATCGGCCTATTCATTGTTCGGTTGGTTAAATCAGAAAATCGGCTATGGATTGGAAGCACCAGGTGTCCCTTTCAGTCGTCAGGACAGCGAACTGACCAAGGTTGAAACCAGTCTGTTTATGCAATTCGATACCGCGGTAAACGACTCGCTGCAGTTGCGATTCAGCGGCAAGGCTTATCGCGATACTATTTATTCACTCAACGACAATCCGCAATTTTCCACAGATGAACCTAACAAGTTTCGCAGTCGATTCGAGGTAAAGGATTTCTTTCTTGAGCGTCAGTATGACAATGGCGTCTATCTCAAAGTGGGAAACCAGTTGTTTGCATGGGGACTCTCAGAATATTCCCGAGTGACTGACCTGATCAACACTGAGGACCAGTTTACATTTGGCCAACAGGATCTGGAGGATATTCGCCTGCAGGTTCCAGCGACTCTTTTAAGTTTTCAGCTTGGCGACTGGACGCTGAACAGTGTGCTTACCTATGAGGCCGGCAGGAATGATACCGCTCCGTTGCGGGATGAATTCGACCAGTTTTTGCGTCTGCGCGACAGCGGCCTCAATCTGGAGCGCGAGCAGCCTGATAACCAGTATGAAGGCTTCTTGCGTGCTTCCACAAACTGGGCCAGAGGCGACTTGCAGTTGATCGCTGGTGAATTCAATGACAACAACCTGAGCGTCGAGCGAATCGAAACCATCGGCTCTATCCAGCCCCGTCTCATTTATTCCCAGAACCGAATGCGCATGCCGGGGATCGCCGGTAATTGGGTGAATGGTGCCTGGCTTATGTTCGTCGAACTGGGCATGCATCAGGACAAGGCAGTACGCCCCACTGCCGAGACCTTTTTCGGACAGAGCCAGGGTTGGGCTCAAAAGGATCAGGTGCTCAGTGCATTCGGTCTCGAATACAACGGGTTCCGCAATCTGCTGCTGACAATTGAACTGGATAATACCCATAGCAGAGACCATGATGAATTTATGGCAGACCAGCGGGACCAGACCAGTTTCGGCACCCGCGTATACTGGACTGCATTAAATGAGCGTCTGGAACTGATTGCGGTGTGGAACAATTTGATAGATGCCGATATAGAAATAGGTCGGTTGTCCGTAAACTACAACTGGTCTGATCAAATCGCCCTTGGCTTGCTGTGGATGAACTACAGCAGCTAGCGTGAAAGTCTGTTTTACGACTATCGCAACAACGACATGCTGCAGTTGCAGCTGCAATTTAACTTTCAAATCTGAGGATACCCTGCATTGGAGGTATCAAACTATGCTGCCAGACCACACCAATCCTGAACAACCGTATCACCATGGCAACGTCAAGGAGGCATTGGTGGACACCGCCATGAAGCTGATTGAGAAGCATGACGTTGGCACGCTATCTTTGCGCAAACTGTCCAAGGAGGTCGGCATTACACCGTCGGCTGTGTACAACCACTTCGCCGACAAGAATGCGCTGCTATTAGCGATCAAGACTCGCATCTATGCTGAAATGAACGAGTATTTCGAGTCCTGTCGTTCTACTACCACTGATCCTGAGCAGGCCTTACTGGAAATTTGCACGGCGTATTACCATTATTCCAATGAATACTCCTCGCAGTTTCAATTCCTCTTTAGTTCCACGCTGCCATTGGAATGGCTAACACCAGAAACGGTGGCGATTTCCTGTCGCAGTCTTTTACGAGTACGCAAACTTGTGTGGCAAATTTATGAGAAGCACCAGATTGCCTGTTCTGAGAGCGATGTCGTGAATGTTGCCTTGCTAGTGTGGTCGCAATTACATGGAATTGTGACACTCCGAAATTCCGGTTCTATCAAAGCGGCGGTAGCTCACATGGGGTGGCCGTCAAGTTGCGGCTTGACCAATGACGCGGCAGTAGAACAACTAATCAAGAATCATGTAGAGCTGATGGTGAACGGTATCGTCAACAGTAAACACAGCGGCAGTCATCATTAGCCCTAGTTTATTGGTCGAATCCCTTTTAATCCCCACCCTATTGGTCTAGACCCATTTAATCTAAACCCATCGCCCTGCGCGCCAATTGCTTCTTTACCAATGCAAGGTTATTGATATTTTTCATACCAAAATTCCGTAGCCAGCGAACCGGTAAAGCCTCCGCAGCAAACAGTTGTTTGAAGCCTTCCATCAGCCACATCATGCCCAGATTGTGCCCCCGCCGCTGGCGCTGGTAACGTTGCAGCAAAATCGGGTCAGTCAGACTGCGGCCGGCAGCGAGACCATGTAGCAACTCGGCAGCAAGCGCCCTCACATCCAGCAAGCCCAGATTTACTCCCTGCCCAGCCAGAGGATGAATGGTATGGGCTGCGTCGCCTACGAGTACGATACCTGCATTGGCATAGCTGGTTGCGTGACGCTGAGTAAGGGGAAACGCAAAGCGGACATCACTCCACTCAATGGCGCCGAGGCGTTGTTCAATAGCGGCTCCCAGTTCCTTGCGGAATTGCTCATCGGGCAACGCCATCAAGTGGGCCGTTTTCTCTGGCACCGAAGACCACACAATTGAACAATAGTGCCGATCCTCAGCGTCCGCTGCGGGCAGCAGAGGCAGGAAGGCCAATGGACCGGTGGTCATGAATCGCTGCAAAGCAATGTGCTGGTGTGGCCGCTCAGTGCGCACTGTTGTTACCAGCGCCTGATGGTCGTAGTTCCATTCCTTGCAGGAAAAGTTGGCCAGTTCACGCACTCGCGAATTGCCACCATCAGCGGCAATTACCAGTTTTGCGACCAATTTACTGCCTTCACTGCTCAGCAATTGAATATGTTGTTCGCCATCAATCTGAATTCGATCCAGCGCTGCAATGGTGAATGGAGCCAGCAGTCGCAACGAATCCTGTTGGGCGATTCTCTTATAGAGCGCGTGCAGGATTACCGAATTTTCCACGATCGCGCCTAGCGCAGGTTGACCGATTTCCGTCGCGGAGAATTGAATGGAACCGGTGCCATCGGCATCCCATACTTCCATATTCTGATAACTGCAAGTGCGCGTGCGCGCAATGTCCTGCCATATTCCCAAATCGGAGAATAACGCCATTGATGCCGAGGTAAGCGCACTTACTCTGGGATCGAATTTTAATGGTTGCTGTTGGAACGCTAGTTGTTCCGCATTGAATGGAGTCTGGTCTACCAGAGCCAGGCGCAGTCCGGTTTGTGCTAACAGGCAGGCCATGGAGGCACCTACTATGCCACCACCTGCAATCACGATATCAAAATTGAATTCATCTGCCTTTTTCATGTCGACTATTATAAGTGGGCCTTCGATGATTTGCTAATTATGCGTTATTCCGCCAATCCGCAATTGCTGCTAGACTCGATCGATCGCCGCAATTGTTTGTCAGGCATGGAGCAAAATATGAGTAACGTTGTCACCCCAAACCAGTTGCCGAATTATATTGGCAAGGAAGTCGGGGTTACCGACTGGATTGAAATCGACCAGCAGCGCATTAATCAGTTTGCCGAAGCGACTGGCGATCATCAGTACATTCATGTTGATCCGCAACGAGCCGCGCAAACTCCCTTTGGCTCCACCATTGCACATGGCTTCCTCACTCTATCCATGATGAGCATATTGAGTGCGAAAAATGGCGGCATCAAACTGGACAATGCCGTCATGGGTATCAACTACGGTTTGGATAAAGTCAGGTTCATCACTCCGGTAAAAGTCGGCAATCGAATCCGCGCCCGCTTTCAATTGGTAAGCGCCGAAGAGAAAAAGCCGAAGCACTATCTAATGAAACATAATGTCACTATCGAAATTGATGGAGCCGACAAGCCAGCACTGATTGCAGAATGGCTGGGCATGACAGTTGTTAAATAGGGGTCAGAGTAAAAATACAGTGGTTTGCAGGAATTTAACGTCGCACTCCAGGATGAAACCACTGTATTTTTACTCTGACCCCATAAATCACCCCATAAATCAGAGAATCACATGAGAAAAGCCCTAATAGCATTTATTCCTTTCCTGACCGCCTGTGCCGGAGAACCACCACAAAACATCGGCATGAATAATGGCCGACTCGCTGCCTGCCCGGAGTCACCGAATTGTGTGTCCAGTTACGCGACCGATGAGGCGCATGGCATTCAACCATTGGCTGCAAATCTGGCGCAGATAGAACAAGTGCTGGTGGGTAATGATGCGGCGAATATTGTGCATGCCGCCGACAATTATCTATATGCTGAATTCACCAGTCGCATCATGGGATATGTGGATGATGTTGAATTCCTGTTCGATCAGACCAGCGGCCTCACCCACGTCCGCTCTGCCTCCCGGCTCGGTTACAGCGACATGGGCGCGAATCGCAAGCGCATCGAGGCTATTCGCAGCGCTTTAGCCAATTCGCCGAACTAAATTCCCATCGCCTGCCGTGCAAACTCGCGCCGCAGGGATGGCACCAGGTCGATTGCCAGCAGACCAAATTTCCTTGCCAATATCTTGCCACTGTTATTGCTGGAAAAAAGCCGCGTAGTGTAATCCGTGAAATTCACGGCTCGATCCTGATCCGCTTGTTGCGCTTGCAGATAACGCTGCAATACCGGCATCGACCCGAGCATGGCTGTCGTACCATTCGCCTCCACCAGGATTTGCACCAGCGTCTGCGCATCGCGCAGAGCCAGGTTCAGGCCCTGCCCTGCCACCGGATGTAATGTATGTGCGACGTTGCCCAGCAGCACCAGACCCGGCCTGGCTTGTTCTGTCGCAATGGAGAGACTCAGCGGGTAGCAGAAGCGCTCACCGATATGCTGTATCTGCCCGAGTCGGTTGCCAAATCGTTCCTGCAAGCGTGCCCGCAGTTCGCTTTCGGAAGCGGCGAGATGTTCTGCAACTTGATTATCACGCAGCGTCCAAACCAGTGCTCCACGATGTCGCTCATTGTTATCTGCCAGTGGCAATACTGCGAGGGGGCCGCTATCAGTAAATCGTTCAAACGCTATATTCTTGTGTGGCTGCTCAAAAGCGATGTTGGCTATCAGCGCCTGCTGTTCATACGACTCTCTGCGATGCGAAATACCTAACTTTTCGCATATGGGAGAATTGCCCCCATCGGCAAGCACCACCAGTTTTGCCGACAGCGCATGGGACTTGCCAGCCATATCAATTTGCAGCGACATGCCCGCAGTATTCGGTGTGATTGCTGTGATTGCAGCCGGGCAGAAAAATTGTACGCCTGCAGAGTTGTCCAGCACGGCATTGAGACAATTGCCGATTTCGTGATTTTCTATCACATATCCCAATGCTTCGACTTGCTGTTCAGCACTGGTAATGCGCGCCGATCCAAAGCGTCCCTTATCAGAAATCTGAATTTCATGAATCGCTGTGGCGACACCTTGCAGGTGTTGCCACAGGCCCATGCGGGAATAAATCTGGCTGGAACCGAGAGACAGCGCAGTGGAGCGCGCATCGAAACTCGGCGACTTGCCTGGTGAAGTACTGGGCGCAATGGACTCGACCACCAGTATGGAAATGTCTGCAGCAGTTAGCCCATGGCTGAGCGCACAAGCGAAACTTGCGCCAACCATACCGCCACCTACTATGACAACATCATATGCCGTTGCCGGTGTCTGGATTCGCATGAATTAATGCGCGCTTGCAGCCATGAATGATTCGATCTCCGGTACGGTCTTCGGGATACCCGTGCTGAGCACCCTGCGCCCATTGCGGGTTACCAGCACATCGTCTTCAATGCGCACGCCGATGCCACGCCATTTCTTCGCCACTTTTTTATTGTCAGGAGCAATATAAATTCCTGGCTCGATGGTAGTGACCATGCCCGGCTCGAGCAGGCGCCACTTGTTGCCTATTTTGTAATCACCGACATCATGCACATCCATTCCGATCCAGTGCCCGACGCGGTGCATGTAGAACTCCCGATAGGCGCTACTCTTTATCAATTCGCTGGGGCGACCTTTCAACAAGCCCAGTTTGACCAGACCCTGGGTGATGATTTTGATCGAGGTATTGTGCGGTTCATCCCATGCAGCGCCAGGTCGCACAGCATCGATTGCCGCCAGTTGCGCCTGTAGCACAATTTCATAAATTGCTTTCTGTTCTGGACTGAACTTGCCATTCGCAGGAAATGTACGCGTGATATCAGAGGCGTAGTATTCGTATTCGCAACCGGCATCGTTGAGCACCAGGTCGCCATCCTTAATCATTGCTGCATTGCTGTTGTAGTGCAGAATACAGGCATTATCACCTGCGGCAACAATGGAACTGTATGCAGGTGCGCGACTGCCGCCGCGCGTGAACGCATATAAGAACTCCGCTTCCAGTTCGTACTCTTTTATACCCGGTCGACAAAATGCCATTGCGCGGCGATGACCGTCAGCTGAAATCTTTGCCGCCTGTTCCATCAAGGTGATTTCTGCAGAACTCTTGGTTAATCTAAGTTCGTGCAGCAAATGATCCAGCACCAGAAATTCACCCAGTGGCTGTGCGCCCTGCTTCGACTTGCCGCGAATGACTTTGACCCAGTCCATGACCCGGTTGTCAAAATCGTGGTCTTTGCCCATCGAGTAATACACACGCACACGGCCTTCGATCAACCCGGGCAGAATGTCATCGATATCACTGATTGGAAAAGCATCATCTACTTGCAGTTCTGAACAAGCTGCCTCCGGCCCCAGTAATACACCTGACCACAATTCTTTTTCTTTATTCTTCTCCTGACAGAACAATACAGTTTCGCCGTGCTTGCGTCCGGGAATCAGCGCCAGCACGGCATCGTGTTCATGCAATCCTGTCAGATAATAGAAGTCACTATTTTGGCGGTAGAGATATTCAGCATCATTGTTGCGAATACGAGGCGTCGCCGCAGTCAACAACGCAATACTGTTCGATTCCATTTGCGCCATCAACTCCTTGCGACGTTGTTGCATTTCCCGATAACGACTGCTCATGCTGCTCTCTGTCTGCTTTGATATATCTGCTTTGATATAAGTGTGGATAGGGCGGGGTGAATGGGGTGTTAAATCGTAGCGGCCAAGCATATAGAGGTCTGAAACTGGAACCAAGTCCCAAATTTTCCCAATCCATTATTGACCCGTTTCCAACTCGGCTCTATAGTTACCAGACTGTTAATGTAAATCCTAAACTAATGCCATTAGTGCATTGCGCTTATTGATAAATAGCCATAGTTAATAGCGCGCTAGTTGGATTGTGCCCTGGCCAAACGCAGCATCGGCAATACAACATTAGACAAAGGTTCTATAGTCAAAATAGAAAAAACAAAGAAGACCTGACAATGAGCGAAGACAGTTTCCAGTCCCTGAGTGACAAAGTCGATGAATTAATCGACCTGTGCGCTGATATGAAGCGTGAAAACCAATTGCTCAAAGCCGGTGCAGGCTCTTGGGTGTCCGAGCGCAAGCAGTTGATGGATAAGAATAAAACGGCTAAAACGAAACTGGAGTCAATTCTTGTGCGTTTAAAAGCAATGGATCAGTCGTAGGATTTCTCCCAGGTAAGTCACCATGAATGAACAGAGTGCTGCGGTACAGGTAAAGATCCTTGATAAGGAATATCAGGTTAACTGCCCACCGTCTGATCAAGAAGCTTTGATAAAGTCCGCCCGCTATCTTGATGAAAACATGCGCAAGATCAAAGACCGCGGCAATATACATGGTATTGAAAAAATTGCGGTAATGGCCGCGCTGAACATAACCCACGATATGTTGCGCAAGAATCGCCTGATTAATGAGACTCGCCACACGACTGCACAACAAGTTAAAACCCTGGAAGACAAGATCGATTTTGCGCTCTCTGCCAATCGACAACTGGAGATTTAGGTTACAGCCTTCAACCTGATTTTCTTTACCTTTCTTAGTACTCCTGTGCGATATATACTTGCCAAAGAGTCTCCTGGGACATTTGCCAACCAAAAGTGTTCTTGAGCCGATATCTGTATCACCGGAGGCAACTCGTTAGATGTTGTTGTGCACGTCCGCAAGTCGGAAAGCCTTATGCATCTCGAGTGCCACCACCTGAGCCATTGGGTTCAGGGCAACTTTGGTAGCGGTGTTCCCGGGGGCTTGCCTTAAAGTTGGGATATTGATTGTATTTTATGAATGAAGAAAGCCGCCAAGCGCTACGCGATTCTCTCAGACAGGCTCGGCAGGCATTAACCCCCAAACTCCAGAATCAGGCCAATCAGGCCGTTTGCGATTTGCTGCAGCAGCAGGATTTCTTTCGCGCGGCGGAACACATTGCTTTCTATCAAGCGTTTGATGGCGAAATTGATCCGAAGCCATTGCTGGATCTGGCCTTAAGTCAGGGCAAACACTGCTATTTGCCGATTATTGCGGCAGGAAATCCGGACATGTTGTCCTTTGCCCCGTTCGATAAGAATACCATTCTGGTGAAAAACAACTGGGGCATTCCCGAACCGCTGCAACCAACTGAGCTGGTTCCCCCGACTCATTTCGATCTGGTGCTGGTGCCATTGGTGGGGTTTGACCAGAATTGTTTCCGCCTCGGTATGGGCAAGGGTTTCTACGATCGTACTTTCAGTTTCAAAATTTTTAACCGCAGCAGCAACCCATTACTGATCGGGTTGGCCCATGCCAATCAGCTGCTGGACGCGTTTCCTACACAAAGCTGGGATGTGCGACTGGATGCGGTGATTACCGCCGAGAAAATATTCCGCCCCGATGCTGCATAGGGCGGAGCACTGAGCTAACTACCTGTCCCTGGCTACACTTCCGTTTTCGTTATCGTAAAATTCTTTACTGCTACGGACCAAGCGTCCGTTGCCTACATCAACGCGCTCTGGGCGACGCTGCTGGCTAATACACTCACTATAAACAGGGTGATGACCACTATGACCATGTCCGGTTTCTTGCTCATTTTTATCTCCGGGGCAGAGTTAACGTACATGGGGTTTAACGGTTTATATTGGGAAAGCTTTAATTTTTGTCTAAAAAACAACTGATTACTGGCTTATTGTGTCAGGTTACTTGATTCAATCGCTGCATCTTGTTGGGTACATGGAATAAATGGGGTTAGAGTAAAAATACAGTAGAACTACTGTATTTTTACTCTAACCCCATTTATTTTCGGGAAATTGCTGTCTATAATACTGTATAAAAACACAGTACAAGAACAGGCGGCATGCCCAATGATTATCAGCAGAGATTCTTCGCAAGACCTGAACCCCCCGTCTAACAAGGTTTACAGCGATATCGCACGAGTCAGTCACCCGCTGGGTGAAGGGCGCGGCAAAGGGCACATTGAGCACCTGCTGCACACCAATCCGCACCTGTGGCGCGGCTGCAACTTGGCCGGCCAGGGCTCCCATGGTCGCAGCACCGGCTTTCCGCAACTGGACGCGATTCTGCCGGGACAGGGCTGGCCGACCAAAGGTCTGATGGAAATCGTCAGTCCATACTGGGGCATGGGCGAATTGCAGCTGCTGATTCCACTCATGCGTTCAATCGTTGAACTGGGGCAGTGGATACTGTGGATCTCCCCTCCTTACCTGCTTTATGCCCCCGCCCTGGTACAGGCTGGCATCAACACCGAGCAGGTGTTGGTAGTGCGTCTGGACACCTCCTGCAAGGATGCTTTGTGGAGCATGGAGAAAGCATTGCAGACCGAAACCTGTGGCCTGGTGCTGGCCTGGCAGAACTGGTTGCCGAGCAAGGTATTGCGTCGCCTGCAACTGGCGGCAGACACTGGCAATACTCTTGGGGTCATATTCAAGCATCATGATAGCAAACACTCACCCTCGCCAATTCGCCTGCAAATAAAGGATTCTCCACATGCTACAGGCTTTAATGAAGCGGAAATTACCCTCGTTAAAGCCCGCGGTAATTTCCGCCCCTTAAGCACCCAGCTCAATCTCTACCAGCATTTCCAGCAGCCAGCCTGAGGCTGGCTGGAGCAATCCCGTGGAAGATCCAGACAGCCTCAACCAGCTCTCCCTGCCCGCGCTGCCACCGGCAACCAGTGCCCGGATTATCCCGTTACCGAAGTCAGCGCTGGCCACGGCATCTGTCGGTACGCGACTGCCTGCAGTAGCGCCGGGCAGCAAGCTGGCCGCGATCACTGCTCTCAATAAACTCAGACCCACCCTGTGGTATGCACTGCAGTTCCCACAACTTGCCGACTGTCCGCAACCCCGACAACAGAAGATTCTTAACGAGCTGGCAGCACTGGCGCTGGCAGTCAGTGCCACGGTAAGTTTTCACCCCCTTGCCCTGGTGTGCGAGATTCGCAGCAGCCTGAACTACTTCGGGGGCATTGATGCGATACACGACAAACTCAAACAATCGATTACCCTGCATCTGGTCGAATCGGGCTTGCCGGACAGTTTCCTGTATGCAGCCAGTCCCACCGTTACCGGCAGTCTGTTGCTGGCGAGGTCGGGGCATAACGCCGTGGTATATCGGAAAGACAACCTGCGCTCTGCACTGGGGCAATTACCCACCTCAGTGCTCGAACTGAACAAGGAGCAGAATCGTCGTCTGTACAACATGGGCGTGCGCCATTTGCGGGACATTTGGCGCTTACCGGGCGACGGCCTGCGCAAGCGCTTCGGCAGTGAGTTCATCAATTTACTGCACAAGGCTGTGGGCACAGCGCCAGAGCCAACCTTCAACTATTTGCCACCACCGGCCTTTGTTACTTGTTATGACTTGCCGTTTGAAATAGAAAATCTGGATCGACTATTACCTGTGACGGATGAAATGCTGGCACAGCTTTGTGATTTTTTGCGGCGTCGCGATCTCAGCACCAGCCAGCTGTTGTTCTCCCTGCTCCATGAAAAACGCGCAAGCACTCCCGTCGCCATCGGTTTGCGCCAACCGAGTCGCAGCCGGGAACACTTGCTGATGCTTCTGGAAACTCACTTTACTCATTTGAGTATTCCGGCACCGGTTACTGCGGTAAGACTCGAGGTGAAAAAGTTTGATGCCTGCATGAGCCATAGCGATGCATTGTTGTTAGCGGACAATTCAATCAGTAGTAGTAGTAGTAGTAGTTGCAACAATTACAACGATTCCCATCTCAACCAGTTCATCGAACAACTACAAGCCAGGTTGGGCGAGCACCACGTGAAACGCATTACCAGCGTGGCAGAACACTGTCCGGAATATGCCTGCGAGCACCTGGATTACACAGAAGCAACCACGCCGGGGAATCATCGCACTTCCCGCAATCATCCCGTCGCTTTGAATCCAAGGCCATTGTGGTTGCTCATCGAGCCCCTGCGCTTAATCGTAAAGGCTGGCAAGCTGTATCACCGCAAACCTGTCACCATCGTACATGGGCCGGAGCGTATCGAGACTCACTGGTGGTCTGGTCATGATGTGCGGCGTGACTACTATATTGCCCGGGAGAGCACCGGCAGCCGTCTCTGGATTTATCGCGAAAAAACCGGTGTGCGCAACTGGTACCTGCACGGATTCTTTGCGTGAAGCCAGCCCATTAATGGCTTACACTAATCAGACGAATCGCGGGCATGGCCCTGCCCGCCACCACCGATTAACGCTATGCCACATCAAATAAGCTATAAGATCAGCAATCTGCAAAGCGCACTGTACAAGCAGGTATTAGCGCCGGCAGTTGCTGTGTTCATACTGTTCAGCAGTGGCGTCAGTACCGTAATGGCCGCCGACGCAGCGGCCGAGCCAGATCCTCAACTCAATCGGTGGCAATGGTTGGAAGGCAGAAGAGATCAGGTATCACGGGGAGTAACAGCGCTCGGAAGTAATATTGATGACTGGCTCGCAGGTGAAATTATTGGCGATGAGACCAACGAAACCTTTCTGCGCTTGCGCCTGCACCAGCAACTAGGCTCACTGGACGGTTATCACTCCAAGGCAAAAATTGGTGGCAGTCTGGATTTGCCCCGTACCTCGGAACGCTGGAAGCTGATCTTTGAATCTGACAACAACGAACTGAACTCATTGCTGGACACTGTACTTGGCGAAGAAAAGTCGAGCGGGGCCATTGGTGGTTTCCGGTATTTACAGGATCTGGGTGACGAGTGGGAAATAACTCACGATATCGGACTGCGCGGTCGTCTCCCGGTTGATCCTTATTACCGATTCCGCGCCCGCTTCCAGCAGCCTCTCGGCGATATCTGGTCATTGGGGATAAGCCAGAAAATCTGGTATTACCGTACCGATGGCTGGGGCTACAACACCGATGTCATGTTCTCCCGGCCGCTGGCGTCGGGCATGGTGCTGGATGTTTCGTCAGAAGTAAAATACCAGCAGCATCGCAAGCAAACAGAATTCGCCCAGGCAGTTTCCCTGCACGAGACATTGGGTGACCTGGAAACACTCAGTTACACCATTGGCTTGCTGGGGTTCAGTAAACCGAATCCGCGCATCAATGACTACTATATCGAGACCCGCTATCGACGTGCTATTCGCGAGAACTGGCTATTCCTTGAAGCGGCACCACAGATAATTGTTTCACGCTCTGAGAACTGGCGCCCGGAACCACGCTTGATCATCAATCTGGAACTCTTGTTTTTTGACTTCTAACTCATAACTCTACAATTGGTAAACAGGTGCTTATATGGCAAATAACCCCGTTAACTGGTTTGAAATTTATGTGCAGGACATCACAGGGCCAAGCGGTTTTACGAAGCTGTGTTGCAAGTGAAACTGGAAAGTCTGTGCAATCCGGAGCTTCCCATGTGGTCGTTCCCCGGTAATCAGGCAAGCTTTGGTACCTCTGGTGCGCTCGTGCAATTTCTTGGGAAGCCATCCGGTATTAACAGCACTGTCGTCTATTTTCACTGCAAGGACTGTGCGCAGGAAGCTACGCGGGTCGTGCCTGCCGGTGGCAAAATTCATCGCGATAAAATTTCTATTGGTCCATTTGGTTTTATCGTGTTGGCGCTGGATACCGAAGGCAATATGATCGGTTTGCACTCGATGGCTTAAGTAAAATCACGAGAGTGCAATTCCATGGTTCCCAGCCAGTGACTCAGGTCCACCAGATGATGGGCGATGAGATGAATAACACCTTCACTCTTCTGCACATGCCCGACCACACCCAGCATCATCGCCTGACACACGACCGGTCGCTGTTTCTCGCCAAGACTTGGCCACACGACGACGTTAATGAAACCGCTCTCATCTTCCAGCGTTAGAAATGTCACCCCTGCTGCCGTCATGGGCCGCTGCCGGCAGGTGACCAGTCCGGTTACCTTCGCGCTGGCCTCGTTATCGATATTTGCCAGCTGGCTCGCGGTGGACACCTGAAAGCTGTTCAGGTGTTCCCGAAACAAAGCCAGCGGATGCCGGCGCAACGTAAAGCCAGTAGCTGAGTAGTCGCCGACGATGTTCTGGCTTTCACTCGCAACCGGCAACAATACATCTACACCGAAATCAATATCGGTCAGTCTTGGGTCCGAGTAGAAATCTGTTTGACTCCAGCTGTCCTGCTCCTTGCCCGAGGATCGGCCATTGATCTCAACACCCGAGGCCTGCCAGTAAGCGCGATGTCGGTCGCCGCTTAATCCACGCAGAGCATCAGCTGCCGCCAGCGCCTCCAGATCCTGCTTGTTAATGCCGCTGCGAAACACCAGATCCTGTAGCGTGGCAAAAGGTCCAGCCTGTCGCGCTGCAAGGATGGCATTGGCACCGGCCTCTGAAATGCCTTTGACCAGCCGCAGGCCGATACGCAATTGCGGTTGCACATAAGGTTTGGTGGCGCTCTTCCAGTCATGCAACTTCTCAGGCTGGCTATGCAGTTTTTTCGTTGCCGCCGGTTTCTTTTCAAACTCCAGCGTGCAATCGTAACTACTCTGATTCGCCTCAACCGGCAGTATCTTTACCCCATGCTGCCGCGCATCTTTAATCAGTTGTGCCGGCGCATAGAATCCCATAGGTTGGCTGTTAAGCAAGGCACAGCAGAACGCGGCCGGGTGGTACAACTTGAACCAGGAAGAGATGTAAGCGATCAACGCGAAGCTGGCCGAATGCGACTCGGGAAAGCCGTAGTCACCAAAACCCTTGATCTGCCTAAACAGGTTCTCGGCAAATTCCTTTTCATAGCCGCGTATCAACATGCCACCCACCAGCTTCTCCCGATACGGTTCGAGGCCGCCCTTGCGTTTCCATGCCGCCATGGCGCGACGCAACTGATCCGCCTCACCACCGCTGAACCCGGCGGCCACCATAGCCAGTTGCATCACCTGTTCCTGGAAGATGGGCACGCCCAGCGTACGCTCCAATGCGTGACGTACGGCATCGCTGGGATACGACACGGCCTCTTTACCGCTGCGTCGATTCAGGTATGGATGCACCATATCACCCTGTATAGGGCCCGGGCGCACGATTGCTATCTGGATAACCAGATCGTAATAGCAACGTGGTTTCAATCGCAGCAACATGCTCATCTGGGCACGAGATTCAATCTGGAATACACCGACAGTATCTGCCTTACCCATCATGTCATACACGCGCGGATCTTCTGGAGGAATCTGTTGCATCGTCAGCGGTTCGCTGCTGTATTTACTGACCAGATCCAGACATTTCTGCACAGCGGTTAACATGCCCAGTGCCAGCACATCAATCTTCAGCAACCCCAATGATTCCAGATCATCTTTTTCCCACTGGATTACTGTGCGATCAGGCATCGTGGCGTTTTCAATTGGCACCAGATGCGACAGCGGCCCCTCGCTGATGATAAAACCACCCACGTGCTGTGACAGATGGCGGGGAAAGCCAATCAGGGTCTGACTCAGGTGCATCAGTTTTGCAATCGTGGGATCAGTGTGGTCAACGTTGGCATCGCTGAGCTGTTCTTGCAGATCTGTTCCCCACCAGTAGATCGACTTGGCGAGATGCTCCAACAGGGCATCTTCCAGTTCCAGCGCCTTGCCCACATCGCGAATCACACTACGCGAGCGATAGGTAATCACCGTGGCCGCAATCGCCGCACGCCCTCTACTATATTTGTTATAAATATATTGAATGACTTCTTCACGTCTGGCATTTTCAAAATCCACGTCGATGTCCGGTGGTTCATTGCGCTCTCGCGAGATGAACCGTTCAAACAATACCTCGATACGCGCCGGATCCACCTCGGTAATGCCCAGGCAGTAGCACACGGCCGAGTTCGCCGCCGAGCCACGCCCCTGACACAGAATGTGCTGACTGCGAGCAAACGCCACCATGTCGTGCACTGTCAGGAAGTAATGCTCGTAGCCCAGCTCCTTGATCAGTTCCAGTTCATGCTCAATCAGGTTGCGGACCTTGGGCACCGCGCCTGCGGGCCAGCGCTGGCGAATACCTGCTTCAGTTAACTCCCGCAGCCACCCATGGGGTGTGTATCCAGCCGGCACCAGTTCCCGGGGATACTCATAACGCAATTCATCCAGGGAAAACTCACAGCGGCTGGCAATGTCTATGGTGGCCTCCAACAGTGCTGTCGGAAATAATTTCGCCAGTTGTTCAATCTTGCGCAGGTGCCTCTGGCCATTACATTCTGCGTCTAGGCCAAGTTGCGCAATCGGTCTGCCCAGACGGATCGCGCTGAGCGTGTCCTGCAGAGCGCGCCGCTCGGGACAGTGCATATACACACCGCCGGCAGCGCACAAGGGAATTGCGAACTGCGCACCCAGTTTTTGCAATTGAACCAGCTTGATACGGTCGTTGCCGCGCAACAACAATTCCACCGCCAGCCATAATCGGGAGGGAAATACGCGCTGCAACCACGCCGCCTGCGAAGCCACATGCTCCGGTGGCTGCTGCAAATCAGGCACCCACAGTGCGAGGCAATCCTGCGGCAGGTTAGCCTCCACCATCTGCCGGTTTATTGCATAACTACCCTTTTTTGTTTCCCGGCGCGCACAGGTAATCAGGTGACTCAGCTCACCATAGCCTTTGCGATTACGGGCCAGGAGTATGAGGTGAGGATCTGCCCCGGTAGCCGCCTGCAGCCGAAATTCGCTGCCAATAATCAGCTTGAGTGTTTGCGCTCTGGCCGCCACATGGGCGCGCACCACTCCTGACAGTGAACATTCATCAGTAATGGCGATGGCTCGATAGCCCAGCAGCGCCGCCGTCTCTACCAGTTCTTCCGGAAACGAGGCACCGCGCAGGAACGTGAAATTGGAAATGCAGTGCAACTCGGCGTACGACAAAACCAGGGGAGGCCTGACCTCCGGGGCTGGGAGCTTTTCTGCAAGGGACTTTTCGGCCATGATGACATAGTTCTAAAATACTGTATTAATATACAGTATTTTTATATGCACAGAATGTCAACGGCCAAACTCCAGACATAAAAAAACCGGAGCTTGTGGCCCCGGTTTTCATGGCAAGCGACCAGCTTAACGTGCAGTTTCGGCTGTGCGTTCTTCCGCAATACGTTCACCGCGCAAAATGTTGGTCATGCCGTAGTTGCCTTCGTGGCAGGCATACTCATACATCAAGCCATCGACTTTCGACATGGGCACACGGGCAACGATCTTGTCCTTGAACGTGGCTGGGTCATCAACAGTGAACTCATAGTTCACGGTGTATGGATTGACCCGAGTGAATTTCTCCGTGAGCAGCTTGTCTTTGGCGCTGCCAAATACACTGAAGCTCTGGGTGAGGTCGTTAAAGTTACGGGTTTCGACTACCAGGGTATCGCCTTCCCAATAACCTCTGGAGTCGCCGGTCCACAAACGGATGGCATCATCCACGTGGGGACGATTGTCCATGGGCACAATGCGGGCATCGTGAATCATCTCGGTGATGATGACGACATGGTCCTGGTTCTGGATAATTTGTATGTTGTTGTTGTACATACTCGGAGTGAAAGGAGGACCGGAATTGAACCCTACGATGCAGCGTTCGGAAATGCCGCGATCTTCAGGGCCATCCTTGCCGATACCACCAACCGGTGTGCGCACTGGCCGCTGGCCTTTGAAATCAGGACCCAGACCACCGATCTGAATGTCCGTACCTTCTACCATGGGTGGCAGCTGGCCGTTAGTTGGATACGTTATCAATGATGTCCGCAGGTTTTCGCCGAGGCCAGCACTCTCCACCCAGAACGTGTTATAGCCGCCGACACCATCATTATTAAGTGCTTCATAACCGGCCTCGGACATGGCGGCAATTGCCGCGGCTTCTTCCTCGGTCATGTATTCACGGTCACCGAACTGGCGCGGTCGGGTCATGGGTACGGTGGACGCAAAGTTCCACACACCTTCCAGATCCGGTTGGCCCCACTCTGTGCGCGGAGCCTGATAATCATCTGCCGCGTGCACTGCAGAAAAAGCAGCAGTCGCAGCCAATGTAAGCAGTAATTTCATTTTGGTATTCATCAATCATTCCCCCAATTACGACTCAATGCGTGCTGGCTCGCTGTCCCATCCCTGCCAACTAAGTCGGCAGCGGCACTATACCCCAGATGATCAGGCAAATCCGAGTCTGGCCGCGACGGGGGGAATGAAAAAGGCTCCCGCAGGAGCCTTTTCGTCATGGTCCAATCCAGCGAATTACCAGGTTTTGCTGATACTGAATACCAGTGCTTCGCTCTCGGTGGGAGAGCCGGAAGAGCTGGTCTGGTCGGACAACTCATCGCTGCTGAAAATAGCTGCTATACCGAAATCGATCTCGGAGATCGTGGTGCCCCAGCCCAGTTCCACATAGTCACCGTCGATCTCATCACCGAAAGTGCCATAGGTACCGTAAAGGCCATTTTCACCAGTAACGGTAAGTTCGAGGAAATCGTAATCAGCGCCGGCACCAAAACCATCCCATTCGCCGACCGAGTAGCCAAGACTGAACATGCCGTAACCCACACCAAAATTTACTTCTTCGTAGGTGTCGTCGAACTCACCGGTATAGTAGTAACCGGTAAAACCGAGGCTTGCGGTAAAGCCGGTTTCAGTTTCGATGCCGTAACCAAAATAGCCATCAACTTCCAGGCCATCACCTACATCAGCTGTCCAGGCGCCAGCGTAAAATCCGCTTTCCTCGTAATCGATACCTGCGCTGCCTGAAGAAGACTTCTGCAAGATACCGCGATAGTAATATTCGGACGTGTAGCCAACGTTATAAGAAACTTCTGCCGAAGCCGTGGTGGCAAACAAGCCACTGGAAGCCAGAGCCAGGCCAGCGGCGATGCGGGATAAATTATTCATGTGTTCCTCCAAAGATAGGTTTTAACATCGCAATTGCAACGTGCATGTGAAAGCAAAAATACTTCCTGCACAGGTGATAGCAAAGATTGAGCCAACATGGAGCAAGACCCGTAAATTCTGGGCTGCAACGTGATACAGCAGCAAACGGCAATTGCTGGCGCTGCAAGTTGGTGCATTAATGCCCTCCCCTTAAGCACATGCACCAAAAAGCAGCAGTTGCTGCGCAGGGAATCAAGATTCTTTAAGAGCGGGCTCGATTGGACTTTGAGCGCCTGGACCTGCTGTCAGCTGCTTCCGATTTACCACCATGCGCTCATGCAACTGCTGCACGATGGCACTGCCACGCCGTTCAAATAAGCATGGAATGAATGCATGAATCAGGCAGCAGCTGGCTGCGTAAAACATCGCCAGCGTGAAACTGAGCGCTTGTTGCATGTGTTGAAAATAGCTCTCATTCACACTCTGCAGGTGGGCTTTGGTGCGTAACATCGCGCGATCTCCAGCTTGGAAACAATTGGTATTGAGGAGATAAACAATAGCAAAAGGGTATTAGTCAGTGTTTGCAAATATGCTACTATTAACGATGTTTTATAGAATTAAATTCTACTAAATCTAATTTATAAGTAGATTCATCCTATGGATAAGATAGATCGTAAAATACTGAGCCTGCTGCAACAGGATGCAACCATGGCTACCGCAGACATTGCGGCAGCGGTTGGTCTGTCATCTACGCCCTGCTGGCGCCGTATTCAGCGGCTGCAAGAGAAAGGCGTGATTCGCAAACGCGTTGCCCTGCTGTCACGGGACCAACTGAATCTGGGGGTGGATGTTTTCGTCGCCGTGAAATCCAATCACCACAACTGGGAATGGCTGGAAGAGTTTTCGAACACGGTGAGCCAGTTTCCGGAAGTAGTGGAGTTCTATCGCATGGCGGGCGAGTCAGATTATCTGTTGCGGGTGGTAGTACCCGACATTCCTGCCTTCGACAAATTCTACAAGAAGCTAGTGCAATCATCGGATTTGGCAGACGTCTCTTCCAGTTTCGCGATGGAACAGATCAAATACACCACTGCCCTGCCGCTGGATTACGCCGTTACAGACAAGTAAAGCGCGCCTACTCAACCAGGTATGGGAAAGCGCAATGGGTTAGTGTCTGGCTAAAATCGTTCTCGGCGCGTACCATCAGCCGTTCTTTTGCGTGAAATCCCAATAATAATCGTGGAGCACACACCATGAATTACCGTACTACTCTCTCCAAATATTTTTCGATGCCTGCTATTGGCTCGCTGCTGCTGGCACTCTGTCTGGCACCGCTTGCAAGCGCCGATACTGACTGGCCAACACAGGAAGTTGGCGCCACTGCTGCAGGGTTTTCCGAGGAAGGCATCGCCGCTCTGGACGCGGCCATGAAAAAAATAGTCGCCGATCAGGACGTGGCCGGCATGGTGTGGCTGCTGGCAAAAAATGGTCAGGTTGCCACATTCGAAACATCCGGTCTTAACTCCGTTGCTACTCAAGCCCCTATGACCATGGATAGTCTGTTCCGTATCTATTCAATGACCAAGCCAGTAACTGGTGTGGCCTTAATGATGTTATATGAACAAGGTCTGTGGCAATTCGATGACCCGGTGAGCAAATATGTGCCTGAGCTCGCAAACTTGCAAATCATGCGCAGCTACAACGAAAATGGCGAAATGGAGCTGGTGTCTCCCGCGCGCGGTCCTACCATGCGCGAATTGCTGAATCATTCGGCCGGATTTGGATACGGTCTTGGCGGTGATGATCCGGTGAATACGAAGTACCGTGATACTGGCGTGCTCGCTTCGGCAGATCTGGATGAATTGGTGAAAAAAGTTGCTGACATCCCTTTACTGTTTGAACCAGGCGAACAATGGTCTTACTCAGTCGCCGTGGACATTCAGGGTTACATCGTGCAGAAACTATCCGGAATGAGTTTTGGTGAATTCCTCAATCAACGCATATTTCAACCACTTGGCATGACTGACACACGTTTCTATGTGCAGGCAGCAGATATAAGTCGCTTCGCAGATGTGCATAGCTGGGATACTGAGCGCAGTCGTCTGGTGGTGCAACCAGAACGAACTGATCGCCCCAGTTATATGGATGCAGATCGGCTGGAATCAGGTGGTGGCGGACTGGTTTCTTCCACCCACGACTATGCTCGTTTTCTGCAGATGCTCGTCAACGAAGGCGAACTGGATAACGCCCGCTTGTTGTCTCCAGAATCAATCCGCATTATGGCTACCAACAGTTTGCGCGATGAATTGAACCTGCGCGGCAGCGCAACTTCAAGTGGCGCCCCGGGGCAGGGCTTCGGCGTCGACTTCGCCGTAATTATCGATCCAGAGCAAGCAAATTCACCGCAAAGCCCTGGCACTTATTACTGGAGCGGCGCCGCGGGCACCTGGTTCTGGGTAGATCCGGTTGAAGATATGTTCTGGATTGGCATGATCCAGGCACAGGGAGCCACTCGACCGGGTGCGGCGAATATGCGCGAAGTTGCGAACAACATCATTTACGAGAGCCGGGTACAGTAAGCAGACCAGTTGCTGCAACCAGCGCAATGCTGGCGCTGCAGAAATCTGCACGCCGAAGCCGTGTAGTGCAGCTTCGGCGTTTTCAGTTGGGGCCTTAGCACTTTCTAGGATGGCAAGGGTACATCCAACTGCTGCGGCACTGCATACCCTCTCTGTACTGCGGGTCGGGCTGCGATCCGCAAGTACCACTGCTTCAATTTCGGAAAGTCACTCAAATTCATCTGCTGCCATTCAAAGCGCGAAATCCATGGCCAGGTGGCAATATCAACGATTGAATACTCTTCATTTATATAGTCACGATCCTGCAGCCGTTTCTCAAGCACCTGATACAGACGCGCATTCTCCTTGCTATAGCGCTCTTCGGCATAGGTCGACTTGCCGGGGTTGAATTTCAGGAAATGATGCGTTTGTCCTAACATCGGACCTATGTGCGCCATCTGGAACATGAGCCATTCCAGCTGCTGCCAATATTTTGGGCCCGATGGACTCATCAGTTTTCCGGTCCTGTTTGCCAGATACATCAATATGGCGCCCGACTCCATCAGTTGCATGCCGGTTGCATGATCGACAATGGCGGGAATTTTATTATTCAGGCTTAGCTTGCTGTACTCGGGTTTATTCTGGTCACCCTTGGTGATATCAATGGGGAACACTCTATACGGGAGGCCCAGCTCTTCGAGCATGATGGAAACTTTGCGGCCATTCGGCGTACTCCAGGTGTAGAGATCAATAAGGTTTTCATTTGCTGGTATTGTCACTTTTGCTCCTTGTGCAATTCATTTCAATGCAAAATCTGTTTGGCTTGATAAGTCATTCCTGCAGTGACTCGCACAAGCGCTCGGGCTGGGACGCACGCCGCGCAACATAATGCTCTCCGAATCCTGGCGACTGGCATGACGGCAATGATTTAATCGGGGCAAGGTTTGCAGCGGCCGAGCCACCGTTTCCAGGTCTTCTGCTTGCGCGCATGCTGAACCCCTGTCAATTGCCCGCCACAGAAATTGAGCGTAAGCTGAATTTGCCGTGATTCCCGTTCTGATCTGTCATGCGAAAACCAACCCATCGAATTCTGTTACTGCTTACTGCGGCTTCTCTTGCCTGCGGAATCAGTGTTGCATTTGCGCAAACTGCTATTCCAGGCAACTCGCAAGACTCCTTCGATAATTTTCGGCCCATCGACTATCAGCGCTTGCTGGAGGCTGCGCTGGTTGCAATCGAATCCGGCGAGTTTGAGAGTGCCAGACAATCCATTTCTGACTCGCTGCAAATTATCAAAGTAAATCACGGTCTGCTTTCAGTCGAACAGTTTCCCGCCTTGCAACTGATGACCCAGACTGCAATTGCACAGCATGATTGGCCAGCACTCGATCAACATCTCGCGTATTTTGAATGGTTGCTTGGCAAACTTGAGCCCACTGCTATCGAATCGTACCTTTCTGGTGCGGAAATTCTAAATAATTTGTATCTCAGCGCTGCGGCTGACAGCAACAATCCGCAGAATGCACATTACCTGATTGCCGCCAAGCAATTGAACTGGCGCGCAGTAACCGCGATGGAGCAGCGCTTCGGCAAAACCAGTCTGCGTCTCGCTCCCTGGCTCTATGACATCGTGTTAACCCATTATTACCAGACCACTCTGACGCGCCGCAAAGGCATGACCAGCTATGACTACAAGAGCACTACTCCAGTTATAGTGAGCGGCTGGAGCCTGAGCAAAAATGAGTCGCTTGAACAGAGCTATAGTATCGGCCAGGAATTACTGCAACGAATTCGCACGCTTTATGCCGATTCGACTGCAGCTTCTGCGAGCACCGACGCGCAGATATTACTGCTCATCGCCGACTGGGAATTGTTGTTCGGTAAAGGCAGCTCTGCAGAAGCGCTTTACCGGACGGCCTATGCATCGTTACAGCAGGCCAACGTGGACAAGGAAACGCTGCTGGCCTGGTTTGCCCAGCCGCTAATCATTCCGCAGCGGGAATTCATCGCTACCGGACCAGTGCCGCCGCAACCCAGCAACGCAACTCTGAATTTAATTGCCTGGTCTGCTGTATTTCCAGGCACACTGCAGCCCCCTGGTCTGGCCGGCAACCTGCCGCTGCCTGCCGCGAAATTTTCCGCCACTGCCCGGCTGAATCTGGTATCGAACAATGTCAGCACGTTAAGCAGCAATGCCATTGCACCCAACGTCTTTTCCTACGGAATCAGCAATCTGAGCATTGAATCCATGACACCAGATAATGAACTGGTAGCAAGCATGGCACGTAGCCAAATTGCCGAACTGCAATTCAGGCCGCTCTTGATCGATGCCACGGTAACAGCGGCCAGTGATATTCGGTTACATTACGTGTTCACTGCCGACACTGGTTTTTCCATGCTTACCGATGCCAAATAAGATTACTTTGAAAACTACTTTCCAATCCACCGAGGTTGTTATATCCATGTTCAAGCTGTTGCGATTGTTGGTAATGGTACTTCTGGTACCTGTGCTGCTCGCGGGCTGTTTGGCGCCGGGCGCAGAATCAGTCGAGCCTCGTGTCCCAACTGATGCCGAGGTTGAACAATACAATGCTTCTGTGGCGCCGGCAGAACGCATCGTTTGTCGGCGGGAAATTCCGGTAGGTAGCAATATTCCCAAGCGCCTGTGTCGCCTGGTCAAGGACGTGGAGGAGACGTCGACATTCCACCGGGAACAATTGCGGCGATCACTGCATTAGTGCAGTCAAGATTGATACCTGATCCTGCCTGACCAAGGGCCACATTTCGCCTCTAATTGCAGAATAATTCAGGAAAAAGCTGTTTGTAACTCTAAATGTTACCAGCCTGCTCAGTATTTATCTTATATCAAGGATTTCATCGGACCAGCGCTCGAATAGCCTTGCGCAGGGCTTTCCAGCCCCTCTATACTTACCGGGTTATGCGAAATCTGGCTGCGTTTTGGTAACAGTAAACCCACTAGCCAGCAGTTGGTTTTATTCCGCAATAACAAAGCAAACCCATAGCTAGAATAATTATCCTTACATAAGGGAGAAGTCCAATGCGCAAAACCTTCCCCGGTCATCGCAAGGCAATCACGCTTGCTGTACTGACCGCAATCTCATTGCCTGTGGCAGCACAGGATGACGCTGATATCGAAGAAGTCTTGGTTACAGGGTCCTACATCCGAGGGGCAGCTCTGAATGCACCTTCGCCGGTTCAAGTAATAGACCGGGCCAGTATCGAAGCCCAGGGCGCATCCGCGATTTGGGATGTGATCAGAAACCTGGAAGTGAATCAGGGTTCCGATACCAGTGTCCGGGGCTCGGAAGATGCTGGACAATTGGCAGGTACAGCATCAGTAAACCTGCGAAATTTAGGCGGCAACTCTACATTAACTCTGATCAATGGCAAGCGCTTCACTCCGGTCGCGGTAGTTAGCAGCTCCGGTCAGGAAACCGTTGACTTGAACAGTATCCCGCTGGTGATGACCGAGCGGGTGGAAGTGTTGACCGATGGTGGCTCTGCACTATACGGCTCCGACGCAGTGGCCGGTGTGGTAAACGTAATCATGCGTACCAATTTTGAAGGCTTTGAACTTTACGCGGATACGCAGGGAATTGAAGAAGCTGGAGATATTTACGAAAACACCTTCAGTGCTATTTGGGGCAGCAGTTTTAACGACGGCGCTACCAATCTGGTTATTTCCGGAGAACATTTCGACAGAGATCCGGTAAGCGTTGAATATGCCAGTTATTATGACCCGGATCGTGCAGCTTACTCTGATCGAGTCGGCTCCTTTGGAGTTTTTACGTTACTAGGCGCTGGCTTCAACCCAGCTTACATCAATGGCCCATTGACCGCACAAAATCGCGCTGAGCGAGTTCAATTGGGCGAGTCCATATCTGGTACCAACGGCATTGTGTGGTCAGACCCCCTTTGCACCACACAATCAGGACCGAATGGAGCTTTCTTCATTGACAATCGGTTTAGCGGTAAAGGTCGCCTGAACGGAACCTGTCAGGAAGATACGCTTGACGAGCAGTTTATTACTATTGGGCAGACCCGTTCCAGTTTGGCAGGCTCGCTTGAGCATACCTTCAATGAAAATGTGGAGTTTTATTCATTTTTCCAATACTCCGATACCGAAACTGCCAGAGAAGGCAGCGGATACACATTCTCACGCTCACAACATGCCATTCCTTCTCCATCACTATTAGGCGCATTTTCGCAGCTGGTTGGCAATCCCGCCGCAGTAGCGCCAACTAACAATCCCCACACCATAGCAAACGGTGGTTTTGGTGTGGGATACATGACTTCTGGAAACGCAATTTCCACTGGCTGGCCCAGAACTGGTGAAGATCGTATCACTGACAATATCACCTCAGGCGCACAGCTCGGCTTACGCGGGGAATTTGATTTTGCCGATCGAACCTTGAACTATGATCTGTCTTATTCTTACAGCGAGTCTAGCGTTGAGCAGCAATACGAGACATTGATCCGCGATAGAACTGAAATGGCTCTGATGGGATTGGGCGGGGAAAATTGCAAGCCAAACGGCACACCAAACTTAAATTTCCTTGCTGGTCCAGGTCTGGGTGCATTGAGCGGACTATTCGCTATTGTCTTCCCAGGTTATATCCTGAATACCCGTGAGTCCTGGTCGCAGGCGCTTACCAGCACCAACCAGGGCAGGGGTGGCTGTGAATTTTTCAATCCCTACCTGACTTCCCTGACTAATCCAGCGCTGGCGAATTCACCGGCATTGCTGGATTGGATGACAGACAGTGACATTCTCCGCGCCGACAAGCGCAATAATATGGGGGTTGTTGATCTCGTAGTATCTGGCGAATTGTTTGAGATTGAAGGTGGTATGGCGCAGTTCGCTATGGGCTATCAAGGTCGCAACCAGCGTGTATCCAGCCGGGCGCCGTTAATTAATCTGCCAGGTCTGACAGTTATAACAGGTTATGGACCAGGTGGACTGGCGGCACAACCAAACCGATTCGCGAGCGAGATTACCAACAATCTGGAATGTTCGGGCTGTATTGCGAATTTTGATGATGAACGCGATGTTGATGCGGTGTTCCTGGAATTGTCACTGCCCTTCCTGGAGAATGTAGAATCACAGGTTGCGCTGCGCTGGGAAGACTACGGTGGAAATATCGGTAGCGATATTTCTCCAAAAGTTGCGCTTAGCTGGCGGCCTTTCGACGAACTGTTGCTGAGGACGTCGTACTCTCAGTCCTTCCGGGCTCCAAATATCGGTGTAGTCAATCAGTCTTTTGAGTCTTTCGGCACCACTGTGCTCGATCCTATACGCAATCAAAGTGTGCGCGCCGGCTTGTTGCCAGCAGTCAACGCCAATGGCATTGCGAATGGTTCGTTTACTATTGGAGCGCCGAATCCGAATTTGGAAAACGAGACTGCGGATACTTACAATATCGGTTTCCAATGGACTCCTTCCGGGGATTTGGAAGGCTTTTCGGTAGGTGTCGATGTGTGGCGTTTCGAGGTTGAAGGCCGCGTACTGCCAAAGATACCTCGATCAGCGCTGGATCCGGAAATAGCGAATTTCAATCTTGCGGCTCAGAATCCCGCTAACTATATTTTGAATAACACTATTCCCATCGATGCTCGCGGTCCCAATGGCCTGCCGGTTCCTTGTACTCCGGCTTCCTTTCCGGATCAAGCCTCCGCTGCGCGCCGTAATTGTGTAGTAAACCCACAGGCGTATGTGACGGATGGCGTGCAACGCAATATGACTGATACCAATGCTTCTCTTATTACGCTCGTATTGCCGGCCGTCAATGCAGGTTTATTCGAAGTGCAGGGAATCGACTTGCGTGCCGGCTACAGCTGGGAAAATAACTGGGGTAGCTTCCGCGTTGGGTTTGATTACACGCACGTGGATGAGTTTCTGGTTAGCGATGTACCGGGTCTTGAAGCAGGTTTTCAATCAACTGGTGAGTTCGATGCTGCTGGCGTCGATGGGGAACAAAATATCGTACGCGAAGTACCGGATAACAAAGGCACCCTCAGCTTTAGCTGGGCATCCGGCAACCATCGAGTATCGTTATTTAATCGTCACATTGGCTCGTATCAGGTGCTTAGCCACCGGCAATTCCTGGCTAACCCACAAACCACGCCTCTGGACGCGGCTTACGCCAAATCCAGTGTGGCCAGTTATGATACCTGGGATGTTCAGTACAATTATAACCATGAGTGGGCAAATTCAGCCTTGGGTACTACCGGATTCACCGTGGGTGTAATAGACGCCCTGAATGCGGATCTCCCCTTGTTTAGACGTAGTACTTTTGATGCGTCTGTGTTTGACGGTCGTGGACGACGCTTGTACGCCAGAGCGTTGTGGCAGTTCTGATCAAGAGCTGATTTGAAATAAAGAAACGGCGATGAGCAATCATCGCCGTTTTTTTATGCATGGGTTTTTTCAAAATATCAGGTACCGAACCACGGCTGCAAAATAGTGAGGTGACGAGCTGTCCCAAAAAACGCAGCGCACCATAAATAGTGCTAGTTACTACCTCTCTAATAGTCATCATCCGGGATCTTCCCAGGAACAGGTCCTCCTTATTATTCAAAATGTTACCCGCCTACTCAAGATTCGTCTCAGCTCCAAGGTTTGCTTGGAATTAGGGCTGGAATAGCATTGCGCGGGGCTTTCCAATCGCTCTATACTGACCCAGTTATGTGAAATTCCGCTGCGTATTAGCAAATCTAAACTCACTCGCCAATATGCTGTCTTATTCCGCAATAACTCAAAGCAATCCCATAGCTAGAATAATTATCCTTAAATAAGGGGGAAGTCCAATGCGCAGATCCTTCCCCGGTCGTCGCAAGGCAATCACGCTTGCTGTACTGGCCGGAATCTCATTTCCTGTGGTAGCACAGGATGACCCAGAAGCCGAAATCGAAGAAGTCTTGGTTACAGGGTCCTACATCCGGGGCACGCCTCTGGATGCACCTTCACCGGTTCAAGTGGTAGACCGAGCAAGTATTGAGGCCCAGGGGGCAGCAATTATTTGGGACGTCATCAAGAACCTGGAAGTGAACTCAGGTTCAGTCACTAACCCTGGATCTGGCGACAATAGCCAGGTAGAAGGCACGGCTAACGTCAACCTTCGTAACCTGGGTGAAAACTCAACTCTGACTTTGATCAATGGCAAGCGCCAGGTCGGCGCAGCTGCCAATACCCGCAGTGGTGGCGAATTCGTAGACTTGAACGCCATACCGTTGGTTATGACTGAGCGCGTTGAAGTACTCACCGACGGCGGTTCAGCACTGTATGGTGCGGACGCGGTAGCGGGTGTGGTCAACATCATCATGCGTACTGACTTCGAAGGTCTGGAAGTGTACGGTGACCTGCAAGGTGTCGAAGCAGCCGGTAGTCAATTTGACGCCACGGTCAGCGCCATCTGGGGCTGGGGTAGCGACGATGGCAATACTCACCTGGTATTGTCCGCCGAGCGCTTCGAGCGCGACCCGGTATCGGTGCAAGACGGCAACTTCTTCGATGAGAATTCCCAGTTTCTGGGCACCGTCGGTACTGCCGGAAGCTTGGTCTCCAGCACAGCCTTGGGTGCGCGGGTGAGTCCCGGTTGGCTTAACAACGAAGTCAGAGATTGGAACGTTGCCAATGGTGGCCTAGCCACAGCGGTCTATACCGATCCTGGCTGTTATACGTTGAAGTCTCAAGACGGTTCGCCTTTAATAATCGGCGCCTTGCGTGAAATACGTGGCGAGCGTGGCGGGACCTGTCGCGAAGACGTCTCCGAGTGGAACTATATTTCCCAGCAAGCCGCTCGTGACAGCTTTGCGGGTGCTTTTAATCACACCTTCGGCAACGGCACTGAGTTCTATTCATTTGCCCAGTATTCGGATTCGAACACTGTGCGGGCCGACGACGGCTACAATCAATCCCGTGGACCAACCGTATTCCTGGCCGCGCCAGGTAGCACCGCAGGCAATCCCGCGTATGGCGGTTACGGCATTGGGATGTCAGCCGAGCTTGGTTATTTTGCACCCAGCGTAGGCCTGACCCGTCCAACCGCAGCCACCATTACCAATTCACCGCTGTCTGCTGCCAATGGTGGACCGAACGTGACCTTGTGGCAGGGTCTGCGTTATGGCCTGCCGCGACAAGGGGCCGACGATAACACCACCTGGACCAATACTTCTGGTATACAAGCCGGCTTACGCGGCGAATTCGAAGTGGCGGATCGGGTGCTGAACTACGACGTGAGCTACGCCTGGAGTGGATCATCACTGGAACAGACTTATCGCACCTTTGACCGCGATCGTTCCGAGCTGGCCGCGAATGGTTTGGGCGGACCAAACTGCAAACCTAATGGACGACCAGATTTCAATTTCCAGGGTGCGACAGTTCTGGGTAGCAATGCCTTGAATATGTGGAATCCGAAATTGTACGGGCTAGGGTTGACCCAGACCTTCTTCCCGGGCTTCGTGTTCACCACCCGTGAAAACATGTCCTATGGCCTCACCAGTAACAACCAGGGCCAGGGCGGTTGTCAGTTCTACAATCCGTTCCTCAGTGCCTTGACCAATCCGGCGCTGAGGAATAGCGAAGAGTTGATGGAATGGATTAACGTCAAGACCAACGTGCGCGACAAGCGCAATAAGATGGCGGTATTCGATGCTGTCGTCTCCGGTGAACTGTTCGAGATGCGCGGTGGTACCGCACAATTCGCAGCCGGTGGCCAGTATCGTTCATCCAATAACCACTCGCGCGCTTCCCTGCTTAACCTGCCTGGCTTGACCAATCGCATCCTCGGTTACGATGCTGCTGGCAAACCGAATAACTTCCATTACGTCAGTAATAACTTTGACTGTTCACTGTGTGCGTATAACTACGACCACGAACGTAATGTTAGCGCGGTGTTTATGGAATTGTCCCTGCCGTTCATTGAGAACGTAGAGACCCAGATTGCACTGCGTTACGAAGACTACGGTGGCCAAATCGGCAGCGAACTATCACCCAAGTTGGCGGTGAGCTGGCGGCCTATTGATACGTTGTTGGTGCGCGGTTCCTTCTCACAATCTTTCCGTGCCCCTAACGTCACCATCATTGAGACAGGTCTGGAATCATCCGGTGCAACTTTCCGCGATCCGATTCGTAACCAGTCAGTGCGTGCCGGTATTCTGCCAGCTACCAACGAGAATGCGATTCCAGGCTTTACCTATACCCTGGGCGTTCCAGCGCCGGATGTGGGTAACGAGTATGCTGACACCTTCAGTACCGGTTTCCTGTGGACCCCTGCTGGTAAACTCGACGGCCTGTCGGTCGGTGCCGATTTCTGGCGCTTCGAAGTCAGCGACCGCGTGCTGCCACAACCGCCAATCTCTGCATTACAACCTGAGATTACAGCCTTTGAAGCGGCCGCCAAGAATCCAGCGAATTATGTCCTGAATGACACTATTCCTGCCGATTCTCCAACTCCCTACGCAGCTTGCAATCCAGCCGCTCTGACGGCCCAGTTTGGTAACTCTGCTAAGGAGCGTATCAACTGCGTGGTTGACCCGCGCAGCTACGTGGTGCCTGGTATTTCGCGCGCCTTCGGTGTGACTACTGCTTCCTTGATCACCCTGACTTTGAGCGCGGTCAACGCTGGCACCATCACATCCGACGGTGTGGACTTGACTACTGGTTATCGCTGGAGCAACGACTGGGGTAGCTGGGGCGTGGGTCTCGATTACACCTACGTGCGTCAGTACATACTGGCCGACGTTCCTGGTTTCGAACGGGGTCTGCTGGAACTTGGTGTATTTGATGCCGCAGGTACAACCGGTGACGGCAACCTGGTGCGTTCACTGCCTGACAACAAGGGTCACATCACTTTCAACTGGCAGCGCGATCAGCAGGGTGTAACGCTGGTTAATCGTCATATCGGTTCCTATCGGGATCTGGCATATGACGCTACGTACCAGAATGGCAGTGACTTTACCCGCTCATTGTTGACGAAAAACGTTGCGAGCTACGATACCTGGGATATACAGTATCGCTACAGCTACGAATGGGCCAACAACAATCTGGGTTCAACTATCTTCACTGCGGGCTTGTTGGATGCCTTCAATGAAGAACTGCCTTATCGTGAAAGCAGCGGCCTGCACTACGACGCCGGCGTGTTCGACGGTCGTGGACGACGTTTCTACCTTCGTGCCCTGTGGCAATTCCGCTAGCACGCGCTTGTTAACAAGTGTTGGCAAGGAAAACGGCGATGAGCGATCATCGCCGTTTTTTTATGTGAGCCAGAAGTAAAGAATCACTGTCAGGGTTAGCACATAGAACAGGGGAAACCCGTGCAGGAATTTCGTATCCCTGCTCCTGTCGAATATTTTACCGAACTCATCCATGTTTTTTGTAAGTAGCATCTCCGGGTTTCTATACACCCAATACAATACGGATGCCGATGAAATCCCCGTCATTGCCCCAGCGAAATCCGGGTGAATGAAAGTTCGACCGATTGCCAGTATGACTGCGGCAAGCACCATCCCCAGCACAATATTCTTTGCAGTCTTCTGTGAAATTTGCATACGCTGCATTTTTCCTTTTAGGAATATTCATCCAGTGCCCAGCTGGTCACACCAAAACTGATCCCGAATACGCCCCCTAGTACCGCGCCTTGAGCACCAAATCGCGCGGCACCCATTAACGTGCACTCATATGCTGCGCCAAAGATAGTCCCTAGCGCACTGCCCTCGCCCATGTATTCAGTCATCGCTGAACCGCCGCCGACCCGATCAACTTCTATTGCTGTAAGTTCTCTCATCGTCTGTCTCCTGTATGGTCATTGCAGATGTTGATACCAGTTGTTGATAGAACAAGTCCGCTGCCTATTGCGGACTAACTATCAGCCTAGACTGCGATGTGGGAATTGGCGAATTTACGCTGAATTTTGTAGAACAGTATCGAAGTGCATGCTGTTTGCGCTAGTTTACTTTTGGTTTACAGGGCCGCGAAAGCAGCCCTTGCAGGGAAATTGCGGACCACCGGGAAGTCGTTCAGCAGAATTCTAACAATTCCGAATAAAATCAAAATCCAGTGGCTGTTGCAGATCAATCCTGTAGTGCGTGGATGGCATTGGATATTTCAGGCCCGTGGCACAATTGAACAGCATCACCTGTTCATCTGACTTGATGCGACCACTGCGCAATTCCTGTTTCAGCGCGGCCAGTGTTGCTGCACCTTCCGGACACAGCAAGATGCCTTCCTTGCGTGCACATTCCTGATGCGCCTGCTGTATGTCCGCATCACTCACGGCCACTGCGAAGCCGTTACTCGCTCGCACCGCATCAAGGATCAGGAAATCACCGACTGCCGCCGGCACCCGAATCCCGGATGCTATGGTGCTGGCATTTTGCCAGGGCTCGGCATGACGCGCTCCAGCTTCGAAGGCTTTTACAATCGGTGCACAGCCACTAGCCTGCACCGCCACCATGCGCGGCCGTTTCGCACCGATCCAGCCAATCGCCTCCAACTCAGCAAATGCTTTCCACATGCCAATCAGGCCGGTACCGCCACCGGTAGGATAGAGAATAACGTCGGGCAGCTGCCAGTTCAGCTGCTCGGCCAGCTCCAGACCCATCGTCTTCTTGCCTTCGATACGGTACGGCTCCTTCAAGGTCGATGTATCAAACCACTGCATTATTTCCTTGCCTGCCCCAACGATGCGACCACAATCATTAATGTAGCCGTTGGCCAGAAAAGTCTTCGCGCCTTGAAAGGCTATCTCTTCTATATTTACCCGCGGCGTGTCTTCCGGACAGAATACAAACGTTTCAATGTCGGCCGCTGAACAATACGCAGCCAGTGCTGCTCCGGCATTGCCATTGGTTGGCATTGCCATACGCTTTACTCCCAATTCCTTCGCCATCGCCACTGCCAGCGCCAGACCACGGGCCTTGAACGACCCGGTTGGTAATCTGCCCTCATCCTTAATCAGTATTTCCCCAGATCCATATGCTTGCTGTAATTTTGTTGCTGGCAGAATTGGCGTCATGACTTCACCGAGCCGCACCACGTTCGCGGAGTGACGCACTGGCAGGAATTCCCGATAACGCCAGAACTCCGGCAAGCGTTCCTTCAAATCAGATTTGGATACGGCTTTCCCCAGCGCAGCGAGGTCGTATTTGACGAGCAGCGGTTTGCCGGCTTCCGACAGACCATGTAATTGCTGTGCAGGATAGTGCTTGCCGGTATAGCTGCACTCGAGGTGGGTTACGAAATTTGGATATTCTTTCATAAAAGTCTCAGCATCCTGGATTGTATAACTGGATAATTATGGAAACATTTTGGGAAGCAGCGCATCATCGCGCAAGCCATGATAAATCGCAGCAGCAATATGCAGCACGATTGCTAGCAGCAGTAACCAGCACGACCATTGGTGCAGGTCCGAGAATAGGATATTGAGCCCATCGTTCTCGCGCGCCCACGCTGGCAGTTGTATGAGCCACCAGAATTCGGTATTCCATCCGCTGTAGGAGGAAGACAAATAGCCACTGCTGCAGCATGCAGCCACCAACGCGTAAATCAGCCATTGATCAATGTCGGCCAGTGTCTGCAGCGCACTGCGCGCTGCTGCATTTTGTTGCAAGCGGCGTACCCAGCGCAAGCAGATCATAACAAGTATAATCAGTAACAGAGTGATGCCGATATTTTTGTGCAACTGAAATGGAACTACCCGATAAGTGTGGTCATCCGAGGGCAGGGGTAATGACAGCATCCACCAGCTGGAGACAAACAGGAACAGGATTGCTGCTGCCAGGGTCCAGTGCAAGACCATCTGCAGAATTGCATGACTATTCGAAGGCTTCACCATGGGCGCAGATTCAGTTGTTCTGCTCAAGTGAGTCCCCGCGCACATAGTGCCAATTCGCCAACAACAGACAGAGATGAATATTGAGCCACAGGAACAACGGCCACAGGTACTGTGCGCGTAATAATGGCCCGGTACTGGCGGCGCCAATCAGTCCGATCAAATCCAGCGCCAACAACAGACCAAAGCAGGCGATACCAGATTTAATCATCGGCAACCGGTTATGCACAAACGCAAAGCCCACCAGCAGTGACCCCAGCGCTGCTACCATGCCAACACCAGAGAGCAACAGTTGCACGATTCGAAACCAGTGCGGGCTCGACGCCAGTTGCATCTGCACATTACTCACCAGCAGCTGGCATTCCAAAACCGTGAGATTCTCCTCATCCAGTTCGTCTGCACGACAATCTGGAGCGATACCGAGCTCAGCGCTGGATCCCGGAGCAAGTACTACTTGCTTCAGAAATTCATTGCCGTGCCCCGCAAAGGCCAACAAGCCAAACAGCACAATGATCGCGCCGAAGCCGGCACCCGAAACTGGCGCGTGCTGCATTATCTTGGTCACCAATCAGCCTGGATCGACACTTATGGGTGTTGATACTGTTATAAAAAGTACCGCTGCAGATGCAGCGGGAATAGAACCAGAAGCGATAGCTGGCATGAGGTGCCGTCTCACTTGAAACACAGTTTTCTTGGGTCAGCTTGCCATACCTGCCGCATCTTACCGTCATCTTTTTACGATTATAAGAGCTGGACTATTTCTGGAGGCTGCGGCGCATAGGAGCAATTGGCAATTCGGGTATACTGCCAGCAGCCATCGAACTGATTTGTACCTTGAGGTAACCATGTCCACTTACTTTAAGCCCGCCTGCGTGCTTGTCTCTCTTTGCCTGATTGGCTGTGACTCCGGTGAAAATTCACCTGCTGTCACTGCACCAGAGCCTGCTGCAACTATCGCCATTATTGCAGCTGCGCCCGAGCTCGGCGCATTCGGGATCGACTTGGACAATCAGGATACTGCGGTCAAACCCGGCGACGATTTCTTTCGTTATGCCAATGGTAAGTGGCTGGATACCTATGAGCTGCCAGCAGACCGCAACCGGCATGGTAATTTTGACGTGCTCACCGACCGTGCTGATGCCAGAGTGCGAACCGTGGTTGATGACCTCACCAACATGGAACCACCCCAGGGTTCGATTGAGCAGAAGATCAGCGACTACTATCTAAGTTACATGAATACCGAAGCGCTCAATGCTCTCGGTATTAGCCCGCTTCGACCCGGGCTGGCGCAACTGGCAGAGATTGATTCCATGGCACAACTGGTCGCTGCGTTTGGCCGCTCGCGCCTGAACGGCACCGCCAGCCCATTCAGTTTTGGCATTGGTCCAGACCGCAGCAATCCCGATGTGCACCAATTGAGTCTGTCGATCGGCGGTATCGGTCTGCCCGACAGGGACTACTACCTGCTGGATACTGACCGCTTCGAGAAGATACGCCAAGAGTACACGAGTCATATCACGAGAATGCTGAACTTCGCCAACATTGCCGATGCTGCCACGAAAGCAGCAGCGATCCTGCAACTGGAGACGCAAATTGCCGAGCGCATGTGGCCGCGGGCAGACCGGCGCAATCGCGATCTGACTTACAATCCGATGAGCTATGAACAGTTTGTAGCCGCCTATCCAGGATTCGACTGGGGCGTTTATTTCAATGCTGCTGGTATCCCACAATTGGATGCATTGAATATTTCTTTTCCCAGTGCCATGTCACCCGTAATCGAGTTGATCGCTGCGGTGCCGCTGGACGATTGGAAGAGCTATATGACCTACCACTACATTTCCAGTAATGCGAGCGTGCTTGCAGAAGAGATCGACAACGAGAATTATTATTTTTACTCCACCGTGTTGAATGGCGTGCCTGAACAACGTCCGCGCTGGGAACGGGGTATCGCGCGCGTTGGCGCATCAAATGGTGTCGGCGAGGCCATAGGACAGGTGTATGTAGAAAGACATTTTCCTGCAGCAGCCAAAGAGCAAATGCTGGTGTTGGTAGAAAATCTTCGGTCTGCCCTTGCGCAAAGCATCGCGGAAATAGACTGGATGGGTGCAGATACAAAAATAGAAGCGAATCTCAAACTGAACGCGTTCCGGCCCAAAATCGCCTACCCGGATGAATGGAAGGATTTTACAGCGCTCGACCTGACGCGTGATGACCTGTTCGCGAATACGCAGAGTGTGCGCGAATTCAATTACGCGGACGAACTGGCCGATCTCGGCCGACCTACGAACCGGGAAGAATGGGGCATGACTCCGCAAACAGTGAATGCTTATTACAATGCGTCTTTCAATGAGATCGTGTTTCCGGCAGGCATTCTGCAACCACCATTTTTCGATCCGGCGGCTGATCTGGCAGTGAATTATGGTGGTATTGCTGCCGTTATTGGACACGAAATGGGTCATGGATTTGATGACCAGGGTTCGAAAGTAGATTCATTGGGTGTCCAGCGTAACTGGTGGACCGATGCCGACCGCGCCAACTTTGACCGGCTGACGACGGCGTTGGCCGCGCAATATTCCCAATTCGAACCAGTACCGGGAAATTTTGTCGACGGCAATTTTACGCTGGGTGAAAACATTGGTGACGTTGGTGGCTTGTCGCTGGCGTATCGCGCCTACAAGATGGCGCTGGGTGGCGAAGAAGCCCCGATATTGGCCGGCCTTACCGGTGACCAACGCTTCTTCCTGTCCTGGGCGCAAGTGTGGCAATCGAAATCCCGGGAAGAATCTACCGTGCAGAGACTGACATCTGATCCTCATTCTCCGCCGGAATTTCGTGTTAACGGTGTAGTACGGAATTTCGATGAATGGTACGAAGCCTTTGATGTACAACCCGGAGACGCGTTGTACCTGCCTCCCGAAGCAAGAATCAGAATCTGGTGATAACTGCCATGTCCATACCAAACCTCACAAAAGTTCTATTACTGGGTTTCCTGTGCACGCTGCCTCTGACACAGGCTCAGGTTGCCACTCCAGATCAATTCGATCTGATCATCCGCAATGGTAAGATTGTCGATGGCTCGGGTAATCCGTGGTACGAAGCCGATGTGGGCATCGTCGATGATCGTATCGTGCAAATCGGTAATCTCGCGAATGCACAGGCTGACGCAAGCATCGATGCCACTGGTTTGATTGTCGCTCCGGGATTTATCGATCCCCACACGCACGCGCTGCGTGGCATCTTCGATGTGCCTACCGCCGAGAGTTCGCTGCTGCAAGGCGTCACGACGTTAACCGAAGGCAACGATGGCAGCTCACCGTGGCCGATCGATGCGCACTACCGTGAGATCGAGGCCTTGGGTATCAGTCCGAACTGGAGTGTGTTCGTCGGTCAGGGCACGATTCGCGAACAGGTGATCGGCACTGAAGACAGGGACGCAACTGCCGCGGAGTTGCAGCGCATGCGCACCATGGTTGCTGAAGCCATGCAGCAAGGTGCGCTGGGAATATCCACTGGTTTGTTTTACGTGCCGGGCAGTTTTACCCCTACCGAAGAAGTCGTGGAGCTGTCTCGTATCGCGGCGCAATACAATGGCATTTATATCTCGCACATGCGTGAGGAAGCGGCGCAGTTACTCGACTCCGTCGCTGAGACCATCCGCATCGGTGAGCAGGCAAAAATCCCCGTACAGATTACCCATCATAAAGTCATCGGTGCCGGTAACTGGGGAACTTCAGTGGCTAGTTTAAGGTTAGTCGACGAGGCACGGTCCCGCGGTGTAGATGTAACGATTGACCAATATCCATATACTGCCTCGCAAACCAGTATCACCGCATTGGTTCCGCAATGGGCGCAGGAAGGCGGTAACGCACAATTGCTTGCGCGTATCGACAGCCAGGAGACGCGCCCCGCTCTGAAAGCTGCGGTCGTTGAAAGAATTCTGTTCGATCGCGGCGGCGGCGATCCGAAAAATGTTTTCATATCACGCAGCACATGGAATCGAAATTTGGAGGGCAAGAACCTGGCGGAGTTGGCTATCGAGAATGGTCTGGAGCCGAGCGCTGAAAACGCCGCGGAAGTGGTGTTCGACATAATCAAGGGCGGCGGTGCCACGGCGGTGTATCACGCCATCGACAGTGCGGACATCGATCGCATCATGCGGCATCCAACTACCGCGATAGGCTCCGATGGTCCAGTGGGTGTATTCGGGGAAGGTGCGCCGCATCCACGCCAATATGGCACGTTCGCAAGAGTGCTCGGTCACTATGTGCGCGAGCGTGGCGTGCTGACTTTGGAAGAGGCGGTACGCAAGATGAGCAGCCAGACTGCGCAGCGCTTAAGCATTCGTGATCGTGGTCTGCTCGTGCAAGGCTATTACGCAGACATTGCCATCTTCGATGCGCAGGCAATCAGCGACATGTCCACTTTTGAGAATCCGCACCAGTACGCCGTGGGCATGAAATATGTGCTGGTCAATGGTGAACTGGTAGTCGCTGCCGGACAGCACACCGGTCGCAGACCTGGCAGGATTCTCCACGGGCCAGGCTATAGCGGTAGCCGCTAGAATTTCGCAAGGTCACCCTGCTCTGGCAGCCAACACTGCTGCCAGCGCTCACTTTTCACCGCCCTTGATTGCTGCCTCTTGCCAGCCTCGGAGCAGGCCCGAGCAAGCATTGGCGAATTTCACTACAATTTGCGAAAAGTGCCCACCCCGCAGCTCTCTTCATAACGTATCTTATTGTTTTATAATAATTTAATTATTGGCACGCTATTCGCAATATCCCTCCTAAAGTAGCCAATGCATTGACCTTGGCGCGCACTGAGTGAGGAGTGAATTATGCGAATATTGTCCAATCTGCTGGTAATCGGTCTGGTTTGTCTTGGCCTGTTGGCACTGCTGCCACTTATTTCCATCAGCATCGCCGTGGTGTGCGCGGTCTTCGTATTCGCGCTCTGGTTGCTGCCGATCTGGATTATCGCCACCTCGGATGTTACTACCGGTTTTGAAAAGATCGCCTGGTTGCTGGCCATGTTCTGTCTGTCCTGGTTCGCCTGGGTATTCTATTTCTTCCTGGCTCCGCTGAAATCAAAGCAACAGTATTACTATTGATTGCCGTGACCAGTAATTCCGCAAACCAGCACGCTGGCCAAGCCATGGTCTGATTCTCGATATACGGTGTTATGCTTGGAGAGTTATGCTTGGACGCTCGCAGAACAGGACGTCGTGATGCCGATTATTGAGCTGAACAATCTCACCAAGAAATATCCACTCCCAGGCAACAAGTCTGAATCATTCCTTGCCGTTGCTGGCATCTCGCTGCGTATCGAGGCTGGCGAGATCTATGGCATTCTCGGCCCGAATGGTGCCGGCAAGACCACCACTCTGGAAATGCTGGAAGGATTGAATGACATAGACGGCGGTACCGCGACCATTGATGGTATCGACGTGCAAACCAATCCCTACAAGATAAAAGAACTTATTGGCGTGCAGCTGCAAGCCAATGAGTATTTCGATAATTTATCGCTGGTGGAATTGCTCAGCCTGTTTGGAGCGCTGTACGGTCGCAGCATTGATCCAGACGAATTGCTTGGAAAGGTAAACCTGCGGGAAAAGGCCAAAGCGAAACCTGGTAATCTTTCCGGTGGCCAGAAGCAACGCTTCTCGATTGCCTGTGCTCTGGTCAACTCACCCAAAGTATTATTCCTGGATGAGCCAACTACGGGTCTCGATCCGCAAGCCAAGCGCAACCTGTGGGACCTGGTACTGCAATTGAATAGATCCGGCATGACAATTGTGCTGACTACTCACAACATGGAAGAAGCAGAGTCTCTATGCCATCGTATCGCCATCATGGACCACGGCAAAATTGTTGCCGAGGGCACGCCACAGAATCTCATCATGCAACACGCTCCGGAACCACCCCAGGCTCCACTGCACGGCAATATTGAAGACGTGTTTCTGGCCTTAACTGGCCATGAGTTGAGAGAATAATATGCTCACCAAATTACAACTGCATTTAACCAGAGTATTTCTGCTGATTTTCCTGCGCGATCGTCAATCCATATTCTTCAGTTTGTTCTTTCCGGTCATATTCATGACAGTGTTTGGCTTCATCAACAATGGTGAACAGGATGCAGTCAAGATTGGAATTGTGAATAAATCGAACAGTTCTGCTGCAACCAATTTTATTGAACTGTTGCACGGCAATCCGTTGTTTGCAGTTACCGAGGGAACTGAGGCCGTGCTGCGCTCCGCGTTGATTACAGGCGACCAGACACTGGTGCTGGTGCTACCTGTCTCCTTTGATGAGTCGAGCGAAGGCACCGAGCTGCGACTGCTGGTTGATGCTGCGCAAGTACAACAGCTTGGCTTGATCATACCGGTGCTTGAACAAACCCTGATTAGCATTGAGCGGGAGTTTCGTAACATTGCGCCTATGTTTTCGCTTGCTATTGAAGACGTGCAAGCGCGCTCGCAACGCTACATTGATTTTCTGTTGCCCGGTCTGATGGCTTTCACGCTGATGCAACTCAGCATCGCTGGCAGCGGCTTCAATATCGTCGAATATCGACGCAAGGGCATACTTAAACGCTTGTTTGTTACGCCGATCAAACCGAAGGATTTCATCACGGCTATAGTACTGGCGCGCATGTTGATCATACTGATTCAGTTGACCGTATTGATCGCGTTTGCCGTATTCCTGCTGGATGTCACCATTGTGGGAAGTTTCGCTTCCTTCTACCTTCTGGTAATGCTCGGAACATTTATTTTCCTCTGTCTGGGATTCTGTCTCGGCAGCATTGCCAAAACCCAGCAAGCGGTAATGGCCGTTGGCAACATAGTAATATTCCCGCAAATATTTCTTTCCGGAATTTTTTATCCAATCGAGTCCATGCCGGCATTGATGCAACCAATCGCCAAGATCCTGCCATTGAGCTTCGTCTCTACCGGCATGCGCGAGATTGCCAACAACGGAGCGTCACTGCTGGAAATCACTCCGAGCCTGATTGGAATAGCTGTGTGGTTCGTCATCGCCTTCGTGCTGGCGACACGACTGTTTGTCTGGAAGGAAGTGGCACATTAGTAATGCTTGCAGTCGGATAACCGTGACAAAATGGAAGCTGATGTACTATAGTGCGACACGATTATCTGGTGGTAACACCGGTAATCGGCCATCACTCCCAAAATCACCTTAATTAATTTGAAGTCTGACCCTTCAGGGTCATCTGGAGATAGCAATGCTGAAACGAAGTTTGATTCTGGTCTCTGCTTTGACGCTGTTATGCTCGAGTCTGCTGTTTAACGTGTCTGCGCAAGACGCGCCGCCACCCACCCCGGAAGAAGTTGCAGCGGCTGCGGCTGACACACGGCAAGCGCTATTCAAGCTGTTACGGCACAACCTCGGCCCCATTGCTGGCATGGCTCGCGGTGCGCCGTTTGATGCTGCCATCGCCGAACGCAATGCGCGTCGCATCGCGGCCATCGCACCGATGATCCCCGAATTGCTCACACCAGACACACGCGGCTTCGATCTTGAAACTGAAGCGCTGAACAAGATCTGGGAAGGCAACCTGGAAGATATCGGCGTCAAGGCGCAAGCCTTGGTTGATGCCGCTAATACCTTTGCCGGTATTGCTGCAGCCGGCGACATGGCCGCTACACTGGGAGCATTTCGCTCGCTGGGCGGTGCCTGTGCCAACTGTCATGATGTGTATCGCGTCGATAACAACTAGGTTCACGCTACCGGAATACCAAAGGGCAGCTACGGCTGCCTTTTTTTTGCGCTGATATATTTATAGTTTGGTCATGATTTGGTCGTTTGTCCGCGTTGCAGTAAACCACACGCTATATCGCCTTACGAACATACCCGCACGCTATCCTGTAGTTCTTTAACTACTTTCTCCATCTGTAATCGTATTTCCGCCTGCAGTGACCGCTGCCGGGAAAGGTCAAATTCAGTAGTGATCCACTGATGTTCGATGGCTGTCCCGCCACAGACATGACTGATTTCCGCTGTTGTTAATTCACGCATGACGAATTCCCTATTGATTGTTGAAATGAAAAGACAATTAAAAGGGTAGTCCAATTTCCGGTAAATGCCAGTTGCTGCAGATATAACGCTCAGGGAGCCACTGGCGCATGCTGCTGTCTGGTGAAGAACGCAGCCAGAGCATCGCGATCTGCATCCGTTAACTTGCTGGTATTGTGCTCGATCACTTCGTTCATATCACCGCCAGCAAACTCTTCGTCTGGTTTCAGTCCGATCAGAAGGAACAGATCGAAACTATCGACAGTCCAGTCCGCCAAAGCCTCTGCATTAATCGGCTCGATCACCTCATCGCCAAGTTCGGCACCAGCAAATTCTCGGGACATATCAGGAATTCCCAGACTGTTACGCGGCGTGTGACATTCACCGCAATGACCCAGATGATATGCGAGATGAGCGCCACGGGCCGTTAGTTCATCAGCATATTCTTCACCATTTCCTGGTTGTGGTTGTAGATCAGCGAGCCGGTTCCAGCCGGCCATTACCCAGCGTGTCAGCCACCAGGGCACTTCGGGTACAGGGACAACATTGACCACGGGTTGCAGGCTCATCAGGTACGCGGCAATGTCGAGCACTTCGCCTTCGCTAAGCCCAGCGTATGCCCGATAAGGAAATGCAGGATAATAGAAACTGCCAGAAGGGGTTCTGCCGTGTTGCAGTGCTTGCAAAAAATCCTGCGCCGTCCAGGTACCGATGCCAGTGTCCGCATCCGGTGTAATATTCGGCGCGTAAAAATTACCATAATCCGTCTCCACGGCGAGGCCGCCTGAGATTTCAGTTTCTCGCTCAATACCATGATGGCAACTTATACAACCACCCGCAGTTACCAGATATTGGCCGCGGGCAATCGCGTCCGCAGTGGTGGGCACGACAGCGGCGGAATTCACCGCCGGTGGCAGCAACAACCACAACATGATGCCCAGCAGCACGATGCTGCAGACGACTAACACTATTTTGCGGGGTTGCATGTCTGCATCCTGTTGATCAACAATTGTAGTTACTAATGTAGTTCCTAATTTATTTACTACACCAGTTCAGCAAGTTGATCTTTGCTGAACGTGCGCAGTGATTGCATGGCACCACTCTGCACTTTGCTCGCCCAATCCGTATTAGCGAGCAAGGCGCGGCCGACAGCGATCAAATCAAATTCATCTGCTTCCATGCGTTTGATCAGCTCATCCAGGCCTGCAAGCTCGGCAGTGCCCTCACGATAGGTCGCAATGAATTCCTCGGTAAGTCCCACGCTACCAACGCTGATCGTAGCCTTGCTCGTGAGCTGCTTGACCCAGCCGGCAAGGTTCAAGTCAGAGCCATCAAACTCCGGCTCCCAGAACTTGCGCGTACTGCAATGGAATATATCCACGCCAGCCGTAGAGAGCGGCGCCAGAAATTGTTCAAGCTCGGCTGGTGTCTGCGCCAGTTTCGAAGCAAAGTCCTGTTGCTTCCATTGCGAAAATCGCAGGATGATCGGGAAATCCTCCCCCACCCTATGACGAATGTTTTGCACGATCTTCGCAGCGAACCGCGTGCGCTTCACCAGCGAACCGCCATATTCGTCCGTGCGCTGATTAGTGCCTTCCCAGAAAAAGTTGTCAATGAGGTAGCCATGGGCACCGTGCAGTTCCACTGCATCAAAGCCCAGACGCTGGGCATCCACCGCCGCTTGGGTAAACGCGGCGATAATTTCATCTATCTCCGTGGTGGATAAGGGTTCAAGTACTTGCTTACCAGGAGCAATCAATCCAGATGGTGTGGCCGACGGATACTCCGGGTACGGTCCCTGGCCAGGCTTGCGAATACCACCAACATGCCAGAGCTGGGGCGCAATCTTGCCACCAGCCCCATGCACGGCATCGACTACCTGTTGCCAACCATCCAGTGCCGCACCATGAAAGCAGGGAATCCTGGCATCGCTGGATGCCGCCTTGTGCGCGATAGTGGTGCCTTCGGTGATAATCAAGCCAACACCACCTTCAGCCCGGCGCCGATAATAATCTCTGACATTTTCATCCGGAATGCCATTAGGCGAGAACTGGCGCGTCATGGGCGCCATCACAATCCGGTTTTTCAGTGTAAGTTTGGGGTGATTGAACGGCTTAAACAGGATATCTGGTTGCATAGGGTGCTGCTTCTCCAAAATGTGTCAGCATTCTAGAGAAATTGCCTATAAGGTCAACCTGAAGGCACCCAGGCTCTCAGAGTCGCGGCCGCTTTCAGGATTGTGCGATTTTGTGCGGACGCAATCGGTTCAGACTCACCGAAGATTGCACGTATCCAATGACCATCGGTTGGATTGGGAAAAATAATGTAATCCTGACCGAATCGTGCCTGCTCGCCATGTACCAGATTTTTGCGCTCAGACACATCCGTTACATAGAATTTGCGACTGAAATCATTGAGGTTGTCACCCAGCATCACAACCACTTTATGGTTTTCACGAATTGAGTCCTGCACCGCTTCCTTGTTCGATGTTTCGCGCAGCACTGTCAGATGTTCAGCGTCGGCGTAGGGAAAACCGGCGGTTTGAAGGCTTTGTAATGCGAGGTCGAATGTAATGTCTCCCTGATCGCGATTCGTGACATAAAATACCTCGATGCCATTGCTCGCGCAGTAGCGCAGAAACTCCAATGCGCCCGGACTTGGAAATACGCCTTGCTCCGCTATCCAGCGATCCCAGGCAATATCGTCAAAAAAATCCCGGTCAGCGTTGATCAGATAACCCCAGTAATCATGCGCAAGCAACAATGTATCATCAAGATCGCTGATCACTGCCAGCGGTTTATCGGTGGAGTTCCGGTTGGCCAGTGCTTGCTGTACTTGCAAACGCGCCATATTGAAGCCTTGCAGGTAGAGCGCTTCGTATTCGGCGGCGGTTTGTTTCCAGGCCACTGCGTAAAGCAGGTTATTACTCGAGTCTGAAGCCGCTGGATCATTGTTTTCAGTCAATGGGGCGGGAGCGCATGCTGCCAACCAACAACTTAGTGTTATTGACAAGTACCCTGCTATACGCATTCGCTTTCCTGTTCGCATAAGTCACCACCAGAATTTGCCCTGACACGTAGAATTTCGTGTTCAACCTGTACTATATTGCTTTTGTTCAGTGTCAATCCAATAGAAAAAGTGACAATAGAAAGAGACTTCCATGAAATCGAATTGCATTCGCTCTGTATTTTTGATCGGTTTGATGTTTACCAGCAATCTCGTCTCCGCGCAAAATTATCGAATACTGATATCCAATGACGACGGCATTGAATCACCGCTATTGGCAATCCTGGCGCAAGAACTGGCGGCGATTCCGAATGTCGAAATAGTTGTGTCGGCGCCACATGAGAATATGTCAGGCAGCGCCCACTCCAGCAATGCGCCGCCGCTGGTGGTAGATCAGGTCTTTCGCGACGGCACCCTGTTTGGCTACGCAGTGCATGGCACGCCAGCGGATGCAGTTCGTTTTGGCATTATCGAACTTGGCAAAATAGCGCCATTTGATCTGGTAGTTTCCGGTATTAATCTGGGCGCCAACGTGGGCGACGTGTCCCATCTATCCGGTACCATTGGCGCGGCCATGGAGGGTATTTACCTCGGGGTCCCGGCAATTGCCGTTTCCCAGGAAGTCAACGATGTGAATACTGTCGCCTCCGCCAGATTTGCGGCACAGATCGTGCGCCGCTATCAAGCCCAGGGCGCACCGGAAGGAATCCTGGTTTCTATTAACGTCCCCGGCGGTGCGCTGCAGGGAATTGCCGTGCGCCCCATGGCTGACTCTTATCTGCAGACCGCTGCCTACACACTGGTAGGGCGGTCGGGCGATAGCTCCACTTATGACCGGGAACGGGTCATTGTCCAATCTACAGATACGAGCAGCGATACTTTCGCGTACCAGCAGGGTTATGTCACCCTCACGCCGCTCAAATTTGACTGGACAGCTTTTGAATTCATCGACGATGTTGAATCCTGGAATTTGCAATTGATCAATTGATGAGAACTTGTTACACGGATTACGAGTGTTAGAATTTCAGCATATTGTACTGGTCAATGACCTGAAGAATTCAAGATGGAGTGTGTTGACTCGCCGCCAATTGTGGCAGGGATTGGTGATGCGGGCGCGCTTCCCCGACAAATTCAATGAGAACATGCAGTGCCGCACTGAACAAGTCGAAAATGACAGCTTTATCCGTACTATAGAAGTGGGGAAAAGTAGTTTCTGCGAGCGCGTAGTGCTGACTGCGGAAATGCAGATCAACACGCGTTCGGTCAACAACGCACAGTTGCACTTTGAGAGTATAACCAGCATCGAAGAACCCGAATCAGGTTATCTGTGCGTACGTTTCGCCTACAGGCGTGAACTGGAACAGCACGATGAGCGGGTGGACGTAGGTGGGCATTTAAAGGCTGCCTATGTGCAAGTTGATCGTGACGCGATTGCCATGATCCGGATGCTGGCCACATCGGGACTTTTCGACGAAACCATCAATTAGTCGATCGAATTTGCGCAGGGCTTGTGCAACCATTTATGAAAGGAGATTACACATGAGCAAGACCTGGCTGAGAATCCTCTGTCTGCTGCCTCTCTCTCTGTATTGCATCGGTGCAGCTGCGGATCGAGATGTTACTGACGACGAAAAATTAATCGACGATCCCCGCGTGCAGCATCGTAGTTATGTTTTTCCAGACACCGGAGAAACGATTCCCTACGCGTTGTTTGTGCCGAGTACTTATAACAGCAACAACATGGCCCCGTTAATGATTTCATTGCATGGACTTGGCAGAAGTTATGATTGGCTAATGGGCTATCACGGTTTACTCGACCAGGCGGAAGCCAATGGTTTCATAGTAGTGACACCGCTGGGCTACATTCGTCGTGGCTGGTACGGTTCGCGCGCAGTTGAAGACAACGAAGATGCCAACTATAGCGAGCAGGATGTGATGAACGTGCTGCAACTGGTGCGCGATGAATTCGCCGTAGACCCCAATCGCATCTACTTATGGGGGCACTCCATGGGGGGTGCCGGTACCTATCACATCGCTGCCAGACATCCCGATCTGTTCGCCGGTCTCGGTGTAGCTGCCCCGGCCCCGGAAGAAGATGCTCCGATTCGGGAAACTTTGGAAAAAATCAAACATCTCCCTATCCTGGTACTGCAAGGCGATGAAGACAGCCTTGTTACATTGACTCGCCGCTGGGTGGAGCAAATGCGGGTGCTTGGTATGCAGCATGTCTATATCGAGATCCCCGGCGGTGATCATTCGCTGGTCATTTCCCAGAACAAGGAACACATGCAGATATTTACCGATTTTTTCCAGATAGTACGCAAGCAATACTGATTTATCGAATGGAGTATGGATATGAACACTCGTAGATACACCCAACTGATGCTGCTGGCTATTTGCAGCCTGCTTGCAAACTGCAGTCTGGCAGCAGAAGCGGATGCATTCGATGCTGCCATAACCTATCAGGGCACTTGCTTTGCCTGTCATGGCACTGGCGCCGCTCACGCGCCTGAGGTCGGCGACGTGATCGAATGGGAGATTCGATTAGAGAAAGGCATGGACGTATTGATTCAGAACACGATCAATGGTCTTAATGGCGTCATGCCTCCCCGCGGCCTGTGTACCAATTGCACGGATGACAATCTGACAGCCATCATTGAGTACATGCTCGAAAACAGTAAATAGCCGCAATGACAAATCACACAGACAGCATAGTGCACGGAGATTGCTCACGATGAATTTTCACTCGACTTTCAGAAGCAGCTGCTTGCTTGCCAGCCTGTCAGCATTGTTGCTTACTTGTTCGCCAGCGCCCGAAACTACTTCTATTGCGGTTGCTACCGGTGCCAATACACCGGCAGCTGAAAGTGCCCCTGCTGCGGTAGCGGCAACCACCAGCAACCGCCTCTCTTCCATACGTGATATGGATTGGCGACTGCATAACCTTGATTTGGCTGGCACGCGCTTTTCACCCAGTGACCAGATCACCCCGGACAATGTCGCCGAGCTGACACCAGCGTGGTTATTCCAGCACGGCGTGATCGATGGCGTGAGTAACCAGACCACGCCGGTTATAGTTGGCGAGATCATGTATGTAACTGATTCCCGCGGCAGCGTGTATGCGCTCAATGCCAGAGATGGACACTTGTTGTGGACCTACGACGTCACCAGCCTGCTCGGTGGCGGACGCCGCGAAGGCTATATTTTTCGCCACCGCGGAGTCGCATATGAGGATGGTGTGGTTTATACCGCGGCCGGCTCCTTTATTTTCGCGCTGGACGCCATCACCGGTGAGCCGCTACCCGGCTTTGGTGAGGCAGGCCAGGCCCCGGTCATTCTCGATGTTCTGCACCAGAAGAATCCTGATGTGGAGACTGCCATCTCCGTCGGATACTGGTTCACCACGGCGCCGCAAATTTACAACGGCGTGATTTACATCGGAACAACCAGAAGCGAGAGTCACATCGCCGGTGGCTATGTGCTCGCCATTGATGCGAAGACCGGTGAAAATTTATGGCACTTCAATACCGTGCCACAGGATGAGACTGAGAAGGGCTGGGACATTGCCGGGCCTACCTGGGTCGGCGGTGAACGCAATGGCGGCGGTATCTGGGAAACCCCTGCTATCGATCCGGAACTGGGGCTCGTGTATGTGGCCGTGGGCAACCCTTTCGGTGACAGCACCTTGCGCGATGGCATGAACCTGTTTTCTGATTCGCTGATCGCGTTGACCATGGATACAGGCCGGCTTGAGTGGTACTACCAGCAAGTGCATCACGATGTATGGGACTATGATTCCGGCAACCAACCTGTATTGTTTGATATGGAAGTCGATGGCCAGCCGGTAAAGGCTCTGGCGCAAGCAAGCAAGAACAGCTGGTTATATATTCTGAATCGGGAAACCGGCTTGCCGGTACATCCGATTATTGAGACTCCGGTGTCTACCGCGACCGAGCTCGTAGGCGAAGAACCCTGGCCAACGCAACCGATTCCGCACAAGGCCAATGGCGAGCGCATGGAGCCAGTGTCTCCGGTATTTCCAATCGACATTCCGGCGCAGCATATGGAAGCGAATACCCTGGTGGAACAATTTACTCCGATCGGACCCAACCAGATCTTCGCACCCGGTTTTGGCGGCGGCGCAAACTATGCGCCGATTGCGTTCAGCCCACAGACCGGCCTGCTTTATATCAATGCCATTGACCAGCCTTTCAATTCAGGGCGCAACCCAATGGGCTATTTCTCTGCCTACGATCCAACCACCGGCGAATTAATCTGGCGCCAGATCTTTGAAGGCTACGGTCAGGCTGGCTCGGTCGTCACAGCTGGAGGTGTGGTATTCGTCGGTACCGGCAGCAACATCGCCGGTTACTTTTTTGCGTATGACGCACGCACCGGGGAAGAGTTGTGGCGCTTCAATACTGGTGCGGGTGTATTTGCCTCACCGTCAATATATGTGATCGATGGCAGGGAGTATGTCACAGTTGCTTCTGGCGGCGGTGACCGGGGTCGGCGCGGCGGTGATCTGATCCTGACTTTCGCGCTACCGGAAAGAAATTAGTGTAGTCATCAGTTCCGTAATGTAAATTTTTTTGAGTGTTACAACCCATTACAACTACTTTCTTTAACTTTATAACTACTTTAACTTTATAACTACAGGACTGACAGCACTACTCGAAAACCAATAGTCGGACTGCGTACGCCTGGATCAACCCCACCGCGTATTGCAGCCCGCACGTTGTTGCTTGACTCAGCGTAGGAACCACCACGCATTGCATAGATTGGGTCGGCCGCCAGATTCGCTAAGTCATCTGCTGCATCGTATGGGTAATCCTGCAAGGGACTGCGCGTTAATTCCCATACATTGCCACTCATGTCCGCCAGACCATGCGCACATGAGGGACATGATTTTGATCCGACCGGTGCCATTGCAGCGCCACCAAAATTGGCAAATTGAAAAGTCGGTTCCGACCCCCATGGAAATATGCGCGCATCGGTGCCCCGTGCCGCTTTCTCCCATTCAGCTTCGCTGGGCAAGGTGACGTGCGCACCAACGCGCAACTGTTCGCGAATGGGCTGTGGCGTAGCGCTTGATTCCCGCAGTTGTTGCTCCAGCCAGCGACCATAGGCGAGTGCCTCGGCCCAAGTAATATTGCTGATGGGAAAATTGCCTGGCTGCGCGCTGGTATCAGATTCTGTGGTGGTCGCAGTCGCCCGCAAATACGCATTAAACTGATCCACAGTGACTTCGTAGCGACCAATAAAATAACCCGGCAGGTCCACCGCGCCTTGGTGTTGGCTGCTTGACCAGCGTTCGTTCTCGTAGGCCATCCCATCCAGCGCGGGATTGCTGCCCATGGTGAATGCTCCAGCTGGGATCTCGACAAGCCCTAACAGCTCATCATCAGGCAAGTACCATTGATTGGCATTGAAGCCGGCGTAATTCGAAGCAGCCAGCGGTGCCTGATTGAGCACGCCTGCATCCGTAATGGACGTACTCTCACGCTGCATCCAAAACCCCGCAAAGAAAATCAGCAGACTCATCACAGTAAATCCAATTGCCCTGCCTGGCGTCTTATTGGCAGCCAGCGTCTGCGTTTTCAAAATTTCCGGTTTACTCATAGTTGGTTTCGGTTGTCCGTGCAGGCATAGGACCAACCATGATCGCAGGCGCGTGCATACAGGTCAGGTAATGGCATTTGTAACAAATTCAGACCACCTTCACGCAGCATCAGTCGCAGATCCAGTTCGAGCGGCTCTGCCCGTGCCATCAATTCAGGCTCCAGCAAATTGGCGCAGGCAGCCTGAAACTTGAGCTCACAGGCCTGACTCAGAAAGCGATAAGACTGCTCCGCGTCCGCGGCAACCAGATTGCCTTCCCGGTAGTTCAAACCCAGTTCATTGCAGGCCCATGCGGCATTGTCACCGCAATAGGTTCGCTCCAATTGCAACAGACGGCCGCAAGCATTGGGCAGGTTTCCCGCGCAAGCGTCTTGCCAGAATACAAGGCTGTCACCGGTGTGGCGACCATCAGTTTTGCTGAGCAGCGTCATCGTCGCAAACAGAACAATCCACACACTCATATGAACCAGATTAAGCCGCCCGCCCAACCAGGATGAGTGCCCTACGTTTACCAGGGTCTTCGAATTTATCGAGCTCACGATTCTATCGATCGCGATCACGCTCAGGTTCAGCAGCGGTACGCAAAGCAATTTATCGTAAAACGTCGGTACACCAAACATCCCAAGAATTTTATAGAGTGCAAATACACCAATGCCATATAACATACCGAATATGATCTTGCCGAGTGGCGTGCGTGGTGATGTGGATGGATCGGTGACTAACAGGTGCAGTCCCAGAAACACGGCTGCGGGAATTTCTGAATCCAGGAAGTATGGCACTCCGGAGATTGCAGAATATATTGCACCGAGACCAAACAAGGTGAGCGCTGAGAATCCTGAAACAAGTGTGATGGAAAAGAAATACATGACCACCAGACCGACCAGGAAAAGATATGTGTAAATATTTGGCGCCAACGTCAACGTTGATGCGATCTCCTGTCCCCAGGTCAGATGACTGGTATTGGTAAGCAGCAATACCAGAGAGATCAATCCAAGAGCAAATGCGGACGGATTGAAAATATGCACGCTGCGCCCATCACGCTGCCAGCGCACATATTCTTTACCCATGAAGCCGAGTGCAATCATCAAAAACTGCATATAGAACCAGTCATCGCGGAACCAGAGGAACAGGTTGATGCTGCAGATAATTGGAAGCGGACCAAAGCCGAGCGTGTAGTCGCGTCGTCGCGACCAGGCGAGCAATATGTCGAAGACATAGGCAAAAATCAGCTGCGCCAGAATTAGCGTCGCATGATCATACACGGGACGCCAATAATAGCCCCAGTAGGAATACACGCTCAGCTGTACCATTGCCTGAATATAATGTTGCGGTCGCAGCAAGAACGAAAACCCGCGGACCTCGTGCCGCTGCCGCGCAATCAGAAATTGCACCAGGAGCCAGCCAAGCAAGGCCGCAACCGCCGCCCTGAAGGACCACACCAGAGTCTCGCTTTGCTGAATCCGCGCCGTGAAAGACAAAGCCAGCAGTGCCAGCGTAAGCAATAAAGGCAGCAGGAAATTTCCCAATGGTGTGCTGGTGGCAAGCAAGGACCAGCCCGGTCCACTTGCTGGTGATTTATTCTGGGCGGCTATAGACATCGATGCAGGGTTCCTGAGGCTGGCGACAGAGCGTCGTTGCTGACATTGCGAGTGCGCAAGAATAAACTACCTATCTGGGCAATACAATTTCGCAGATGCCGCGAGATACGGGCCTGTTGAGCCTGTTACCATTCACCACAACTGTATTTTCCCCTTGAAAATTAGCGGCAAGAAGCGTAGTTTCGAGCACCTGATTTGGCACTATTGATGCCAGTAACTGCCCCTATCACTTTAAACTGAATCATCAAACTGCATAAAACCATTGGAGATGCACATGAGCAGCACCATACTTCGTAGAGCGATCGCTTCTGCCGTAGCCTTGCTACTGGTACCTGTCCTGTTCGCGCAAACCTCTTCGACCGAGTCCAGCGACATGCCGCGCACCGAGCACGGTCATCCGGACTTTCAGGGCACTTATACTTTTCAGACCATCACACCTTTGAATCGTCCAACCGAGTTGGCTGACAAGGCCGTGCTCACCGCTGTTGAGGCCGCCGAATGGGAAGCCTTCGAAAACCAGCGCCAGAATCGCGACTTGATCATCGATAGTGTTGGCGGAGCCGGCTATCCTCCGGGGGTAATTTCCTATAACGAATTCTGGTATGAGCGCGGCAGCGAGACTATTGAAAGTCGCCGTACCTCCCTGGTCTATGATCCGCCCAATGGTCGCGTACCTGACTTGAATGCCGCTGGCCGGGAACGCAATGCCGCGTATGGCGTGATCCTGGACGAAAGTGCCGGCCCTGAAGCCCGTACCACAGTCGACCGCTGTTTGACTGGCTTCGTTGGTGGCCCACCAATGATTCCCGGCTCGTACAACAACAACATGCAGATTGTGCAGACCAAGGACCAGATCATGATCCTCAATGAGATGGTGCATTCTGCCCGTATTATTCGCCTCGATTCTGAGCACCACACCAAGCAGCTGAAGTGGGAAGGTGACTCTATAGCCCATTGGGATGGCGACACTCTGGTTATCAACACCCGTCATTTCTACCACGACTACAATTTGCGCGGCATGTCAAATCAGGCGCTCATCGAAGAGCGTTTCAGCTGGGTTGACGGCGATACCTTGTCATACGACTTCACTGTGGAAGACCCCTTGTCATGGGATGTGTCCTGGTCAGCCAATGTGCCTATGGAGCGGTCCGAATTTCCGGTCTATGAATACGCCTGCCACGAAGGCAATCACGGTCTCGCCGGAATTCTTGCGGGCTGGAGACGTTATGAATCCATGGGCATGAATGGCGATGGCACCGAGAAAGATTCCGCAGCTGTCTCAGGTCGCAAAGGACCGGATAGCGAGATATAACTCTTGCCAGACTGACTTGCTATCGACGCAAGCCAGCCTGGTTTCAATCAGGAATAATACAAATGGGCCGCAAGGCCCATTTGTTTTTCAGGAATAAAATCCTGATCTGTCCGCAATGAGAAGACAATGAACGCGACCTTGCTGCAAGCAATATTTACCAGAGTACTTTGCATTTCGCTATTTGCAATTTGGCTTGCTCCGGTGATGGCGCTGCCTGCAACAATTCGCATCGCCTCCAGAATGGATCCGAATGCCATTACGATTACTGAGGTAGACATAGTTTTCATCTATGACGCTGAACTGGCTGTCAGTTTTCCGGCAACCAAGAAAGATTGGTATGCAGGCAAATTCATGCTCACCGGGAATGCCGGTGCAAAGTTCGATATCGTGAATACCTTCGCCCCGCAGGGCTTTGACTCTGTCGCACCGCCGCTGCCCGAGCGGATGAACGAGGCGCTTAAAATTGTAGTTTTCGCACAGCATGATGCGTCGGAAACTCCGGCTTTTGATATCACCAATTTCAGCGCAGCCCTGATTGAGATCGATTCCTTGGGCATTCGTGTGACTGACACAGAATAGAGAAGGAACCACGCAGCGTGCTGCCCGAAAAATTCAGCGGATTTCTAGCACTCTCGCTGGTATTCATCCTGATGCCGGGGCCGAACGTTCTGGTGATCTCGGCTACTGCCATGACTGCCGGGAGGACACGCGGACTGCAGACAGTTGCCGGCGTGTCCCTAGCAATGGCAGTGCAGTTAGCGCTTGCGGCCTTGGCAACAAGCTCCGTGTTAATGGTGTTGCATACGGGCCTGTTCTGGCTCAAGTGGTTAGGCGTCGGCTATCTGTTATATCTGGCCGCGCAGTCGCTCTATCTTTGCTGGCGTCCTGGAAATGCTGTTGCCGTGTCCGCTGCTGGCACGTTTCAACGTGGCTTCTTCGTGTCACTAACCAATCCAAAGACAATTTTTTTCTTGAGTGCGTTCCTGCCCCAATTTGTGAGCAGTTCCGAATTCTATGTGCAACAAATTGCCCTGCTCTCGACCTGCTTCTGGGTAATAGCCGTGCTTTGCGACAGTGGCTACGCCATGCTGGCCGCTAAATTGAATTGGTTGGTGACTGCAAATGCGATCCGGACAGCGCAACTACAAAATGGGTTAAGTGGCACTTTGTATCTGGTTGCGAGCGGCATTCTGGCAAACATGCATAAGTCGCAATCGTTGCCTTGATTCTCTCGATTGCTTGAACCCGTGCAAATGCAGCAACACAAAAAAAACAGCATACTGCGAGCAGCCGTTCGTGAAACTGTCGGTCTGTGGTTGCTGGCATTGCGCTCGGCAAATGTCATTGAATTGGGCATACCCGTAGTTTATTCTTGTAACCCCCCAATTTAGCGCAGTGAGAATTTCAAAAATGTTGAAGAATAACCGCATAAATACCGCAATTGCTGCCCTGTTACTGGCGCCCGCATTTGCCTTGGCGCAGGCGGATATGCCGCCCACCAATGACCTGCCAAATCCATACGCTACCCAGGAAGGCTATTTGAAAATGCCTGCTGGTCGCATGTGGGGTTCTTCCAGCACCGTAGACATGCACCCGGATGGAGAGAGTATCTGGGTAGCTGAACGTTGCGGCGGCAATATTAACGCTTGCGTCCAGAATCCAGACGTCAATATGATTATGTTGTTCGACAAAGACGGCAACATGGTACGTAGCTTTGGTGCCGGTTATATCACGTGGCCACATGGCATACATGTAGATCAGGAAGGCAACGTCTGGGTTGCAGATGGCCGCGACAATAAAGGCGACAATACCCCCGAAGACGCCGTGATTGGACACCAGATTCACAAATTCAGTGAAACTGGTGAGCACCTGATGTCCCTGGGCAAAAAAGGCGGCGGTCAGGGCGATGAATATTTCTTCACGCCGAATGACATGCACGTGGCTCCGAACGGTGACATCTTCGTTGCCGAAGGCCACGCCAATAGCGCCGGCACTCCTGCCCGCGTATTGAAGTTCACCAGCACCGGCGAGTTCATCAAGTCATTCGGCGAGATGGGTGATGGCCCCGGCCAATTCATGCAGCCACACGCGCTGGCTATGGATGCGCAAGGTCGACTCTTCGTCGGCGATCGCAGCAATAACCGCGTACAGATCTTCGATCAGGAAGGTAATTTCATCGATATGTGGTACCAGTTTGGCCGTCCCAGCGGTATCTACATCGACCAGGCTGGTATGTTGTATTCCGCTGACTCTGAGTCGGGCTCAGTTAATCCTGCGCACGTCGCCTGGTTGCGCGGCATCCGCGTTGGCAGTGCCAGTACTGGCGAAGTTCAGTATCTGATTCCTGATCCAAATCCAGCGTGCACCGGCACCTGCACCGCAGAAGGTGTAGTAGCTGACAAGAACGGGGTTATTTACGGTGCGGAAGTTGGCCCGGTGGGCGGCATCAAGCGCTACACTCGTTAATAGTAGTAGCGAGTATCGCACTCATAAAAAACCCGCCTCTGGCGGGTTTTTTATTTTTTGACTTTTAGTTCCTGTCTCTTTATCTCTCTGTCTCTCTATCTTTCTTTGATCCGTCGAAAAAACATTGAATTTAACTACTACCTAGAATTCAGCCAGCAGCTTGTTGAAAGTGGCGCTAGGGCGCATTGCTTTAGCCACTTTCTTCGCGTCAGGCTTGTAATAGCCTCCGAGCTCAACTGCGCCGCCCTGGATTGAATTCAACTCATCCACAATCTTGTTCTCATTAACAGCCAGGTCTGCTGCCAGCTTGCTGAAACGCGCCTTGAATTCTGCATCGCCGTCGTGTGCTGCCAGTGCTTTCGCCCAATACATGGCGAGATAGAAATGACTGCCGCGATTATCCAGTTCCTTCGCGCTGCGTAACGGTGATCTATTCTGATCCAGAAATTCGCCAGTAGCGGTATCCAGTGCTTCCGCCAATACTTTTGCGCGCTTGTTGCCAGTAACATTGAACACGTGTTCCAACGATGCACCCAACGCCAGAAACTCACCGAGTGAGTCCCAACGCAGGTGATTTTCTTTTTCGAATTGTTGCACATGCTTCGGTGCGGAACCGCCAGCACCGGTCTCGAACAGACCACCACCTGCCATCAGTGGCACTATAGACAACATTTTCGCACTGGTACCAAGTTCCAGTATTGGAAACAGATCGGTCAGATAATCTCGCAGCACATTGCCGGTGACTGAAATTGTATCCTTGCCTGCCTGCATGCGCTGCAGGGTATGACGAGTGGCCGCTTCCGGTGACATGATCTGGATATCAAGACCCTTGGTGTCATATGCAGGCAAGTACTGCTTCACTTTCTTGATCAACTCGGCATCGTGCGCACGCTCGCTGTTCAACCAGAACACCGCCGGTGTCTGTGACAAGCGGGCGCGATTGACTGCCAGCTTGATCCAATCCTGGATCGGCGCGTCTTTCACCTGACACATGCGCCAGATATCGCCTTTGCTCACCTTGTGCTCCAGCAATACTTTGCCTTCGCTGTCGACGACCCTCACGGTACCTTCACCGGTAATTTCAAAGGTCTTGTCGTGTGAGCCGTACTCTTCTGCTTTTTGTGCCATAAGACCAACGTTAGGTACACTGCTCATTGTCTTCGGATCGAAGGCGCCATTGGTTCGGCAAAAATCGATGACTTCCTGGTAGACGCCAGCGTAACAACGATCGGGTATTACCGCCTTCATGTCATGGGGCTTGCCATCTGGCCCCCACATCTGGCCGGAGCTTCTTATGGCGGCGGGCATGGAGGCGTCGATAATAATATCGCTCGGCACATGTAAATTGGTGATGCCGCGATCAGAATCAACCATGGCTAGTTCAGGTCGCTTGGCATAACAGGATTGAATATCGGCTTCGATGGCGCTGCGTTCCGCCATAGTCAATGACTGTATCTTGCTATAGATATCACCGACGCCATTGTTTGCATCGACACCGAGTTTGGCAAACTGCGCGGCGTATTTGTCAAAAACTTCTTTGTAGAAAACTTTGACTGCATGGCCAAAAATGATCGGGTCCGACACCTTCATCATGGTCGCTTTTAAATGCAGCGAGAACAGCACGTTCTTCGCCTTGGCATCGTCGATTTCCCTGGCAATAAATTCGCACAGGGCTTGCTTGTTTAGTGTAGAGGCGTCGATCACTTCACTTGCCTTGAGATTGATGCCGTCTTTCAAAACTGTGGCGGTACCGGCACTATCCTGAAACTCGATGCGGGCCTTGGTTGCCGCAATGACCGTTACGGATTTTTCGCTGCCGAAGAAATCACCAGCACTCATGCTTGCGACGTGGGTCTTGCTGCCTTTGGACCAGGCCCCCATCGAATGCGGATTTTTACGCGCATAGGTTTTCACCGATGCTGGCGCGCGCCGATCGGAATTGCCTTCGCGCAGTACCGGATTTACCGCGCTGCCTTTGATTTTGTCATAGCGTGTCTTGATATCCTGAGCTTTCGGGTCTTTGGCGTCTTCTGGATAATCCGGTAACTTGTAGCCCTGCGCTTGCAGTTCCTTGATCGCCGCGTGCATCTGCGGCACTGACGCTGAGATGTTAGGCAACTTGATGATGTTCGCCATCGGGTCCTGGGTCATTTTGCCCAATTCAGCCAATGCATCAGGTTGTTGCTGCGCCGGCGTCAGGAATTCTGGAAAACTGGCGATGATGCGACCGGAGAGAGAAATATCCCGGGTCTCAACATTGATATTGGAAGGTTTGGCGAAAGCCTGAATGATTGGCAGCAATGAATAGGTGGCTAAAGCTGGTGCTTCATCAGTTTCTGTGTAAATGATTGTGGGTCTTTGCTCCGACATCGGCATTCCTTGAGATGATTACTAAACGCGGTTAATGCTTGAGGCTGTCGTTTAGGATAAAAGTTAGGGTAACAGTTCAGGGCAGCAGTTTAAGCGGCCGCACATTATAACAGCCATGCCGGGAAGGGCAAAGCAGGGCTGCCCTGGATAGTAGGGCTGCCTGAGAAATAGTAAGGCTGCCTGAGATAGCGGGTATGGACAGCCTGTGTATAATGCGGCGTTTACGCAAAACCGGGATTCACAGATGAAAATAGCAACAGGGCTACCAGATTTTGAGCTGCGCATTGCGGAAATTGCTGACTGTCCGCTCATCCTCGATTTCATCAAGCAATTGGCTGACTATGAACGCTTGAGCGATGCCGTGGTGGCTACTGTCGAAATTCTTGAAGAAACGCTGTTTGGTGCACAGCGCAATGTGGAAATTTTGCTGGCAGAGTATCAGAACACACCGGTTGCCTATGCCCTGTACTTCCAGAATTTTTCCACGTTTACCGGTCGCCCCGGAATTTATCTGGAAGATCTGTATGTGAAACCCGCAATGCGTGGCAAGGGCTTCGGCAAGTGTCTGCTCGCCTACATTGCCAAACTCGCTGTGGAGCGCAAGTGCACAAGATTCGAGTGGTCGGTACTGGACTGGAATGAACCGTCTATTCAATTCTACCGTTCCATCGGTGCGGTACCGATGGCTGAATGGACAGTGCAGAGACTTGACGGCAAGGCCTTGCACCAATTTGCGGCAGAGTTTGATCGGTAAATTACCAGCCAGGATCGAGGACTGAAAAATTGAACAGAATTGTGTATGTGAATGGCGCTTATGTGGCGGAACAGGATGCCAAAGTATCGGTCTTTGATCGCGGCTTCATTTTTGGTGATGGGGTGTACGAGGTGGTGCCGGTAATTCACGGCAAGATGGTTGATAAGCAATATTTTGTGGAGCGACTCAACCGTAGTCTGGGGGAGTTAAAAATTAGCTGGCCCTGTTCCGAAACACATTACCTCGAGGTAATGCAGGAATTGATTCGTCGCAACCAGCTCGAAGAGGGCATGGTGTACACGCAAGTGACTCGAGGTGTCGCAGACAGAAACTTCCAGTTCCCGCCCCCCACACCCACCACGCTGGTAGCCTTTACCTCTGCACTACCTCTACTCAACAGCCCTGCCGCGATTAACGGAATTATAGTAACCACTGCCGAAGACCTGCGCTGGAAACGGCGCGATATCAAATCAGTTAACTTGTTGGCCCAATGTCTGGCGAAACAGGATGCTCATAGCAAGGGTGCCAATGAATGCTGGATGGTAGAAGATGGCTTCGTCACCGAAGGCGCTTCGTCATCTGCATATATCGTCAGCAATGGAAAAATTATCACGCGCCCGCTTTCGAACTGGATCTTGCCTGGAATTCGTCGTCGCACCTTGCTGGAAATTGCCAAACAAGCCGGCATCGAAGTCGAAGAGCGTCCATTTACCATAGCGGAAGCATTGGCAGCAGATGAGGCATTTGTCAGCAGCGCCACCACGATCGTGACCGCGGTGATCAGTATAGATGGCAACAAAATTGCGAACGGCGTCCCCGGCCCTGTGACCATGCGGCTGCGAGAGCTCTATATCAAGCGCATGCTGCTCGAAGCGAATTAGCCGCTGGGGATTCCTGCAAAAAATTTCACCAATTAATATTTATAGCCAGTGTGCTATGCGTAGTCCGTGCTCGCACTATTTGCTCTGCCGCCTTGGTATGGTATCGAACCAATGTAGCGCTGCCAGCATCCTGGCGACTCCCGCATCAATCAAGCATCGGTAAAGCTGATCACTTCACTAATATCAGTCGCACCCACTTTCAACATCAATAAGCGATCCACTCCCAGTGCGACACCAGCACATGCTGGCAAGCCGCTGGCTAATGCCGCGAGCAGTTTTTCATCAGACGGATATTCGGGTAATTGCAATTGTCGGCGCCGGCTGTTATCGGCGGCGAAGCGCGCCCCTTGTTCATCGGCATCTGTCAGTTCGAAGTAGCCGTTCGCAAGTTCCATTCCCTTGCCAAATAATTCGAAACGGTAGGCAACGCGCTGGCCCTGCCCATCGAGCCCGGTGGCGGCGAGCGCAGCCTGGGCCAGTGGATAGTTATAAATGAAGCAGTATTCCGGCAGCTGCGGCTCTATGCATTGCGCAAGCAATTGCTGCAAGTAATCTGTTGCCGATAACTCAGCTGAATTGAAATTGATTTTGTTTGTTGCAAGTGCACGCAACTCATCAAACGTAATCTGGTGCGGATCGAAAGCAAGATGTCTGCGGAATAATTCACGGTAGCTGATGCGCTCGATTGCAGCGCACTGCAGCGTAGTGACGAGCAGCTGCTCCACCTCATCCATAAGATCCGCCAGGGAAAAACCAGGTCGATACCATTCCAGCATGGTGAATTCCCGGTTATGCATCTGTCCTGATTCTTCCGCACGGAAAGCTTTACACAGCTGATAGATGGGTCCGCTGCCAGCTGCAAGCATGCGCTTCATGGCGAACTCGGGAGAGGTTTGTAAATACGCGGGCGCGCTGCTGAACTGATTGGCCGCCGTGACGACAAAAGACTGAATATAAACATCTGTAGCGGTGGTAGCTGCCAGCAGTGGGGTTTCCACTTCCAGCACATTGCGTGCGGAGAAAAACTGTCTGATCGACTGCAGAAGCTGTGCGCGCGCCTTGATCCGATCTAATCCAGCTCCCGGTTTCCAGTCAATCGATTTCCCGACATTCGGTTTTTCGACATTCGGTTTTTCGACAATCATAGTCGCGCCGAAAAAAGCGCGTTATTTGGAAACGCGATTCTGGTAATCACGACTGCGTGTATCCACGCGTACTACATCGCCAATATTAATGAACAGGGGTACTTTTACCACGGCACCTGAACTCAATTTTGCCGGTTTGGTGCCACCCTGCGCGGTATCGCCTTTTACGCCAGGATCTGTCTCTACAACTTCCAGTTCGATAAAGTTTGGCGGAGTGACGGTGAGGGGCGCTTCATTCCATTGCACAACTATGTAAATGGCTTGTTCCTTCAACCAGTCTTTCGAATCAGAAATGGCGGCGGCATCGGCGGCGACCTGTTCATAGCTGCCATCAGTTTTCATGAAGTGCCAGAACTCACCATCTGTATACAGATATTCCATATTGCCTTCGGAGACATCGGCAGCGTCTACCGTATCACCGGACTTGATCGTGCGCTCCAGTACCCTACCGTTCTTCAGGTTGCGAAATTTGACCCGGTTAAAGGCCTGGCCCTTGCCTGGTTTGACAATTTCATTTTCCAGAATGGAATACGGGTCGCCATCGAGCAGTACTTTTAGTCCGGCCTTAAATACGGTTGTGGAATAACTTGCCATCACTGCCTCTCAAAATTATTTATACCAATGTTTGCCGGTGGCAATTGTTGTTATGCTTTGCCTGCGCGCATAAACCTGATCAATTCAACTCTCAAGATAACCAAGCCATTTAATGACTATACCAGCATTAGCAATTATTGAATCGGACCGGCCGGAAAAATGGCAACAGATATTATCCGATCTCATTACAGATCCAAAGGAATTACTACAGATTCTGCAGCTGGATCCGGCGGCATACCCCGGCAGTCAGCAGGCGCTGACACAGTTTCCGCTCAAGGCGCCGCGACCCTTCGTGGCACGCATGCAAAAGGGTAACTGGTCCGACCCGTTGCTATTACAGGTACTGCCTAGGCTGGCTGAAGAGATCGCCCAACCCGATCTGGTTAGGGACCCACTGGGCGAGAAACAGGCCAATCCACTGTCCGGCCTGTTGCACAAGTATGCAGGGCGAGTGTTGCTCACCACGGTTCCACATTGCGCAATTCATTGTCGCTACTGTTTCCGCCGCCACTTTGCCTATGCCGACAATGCGCCCAGTCGCAGCGAATGGTTACAGGTGATCGACTACATTCAACGCGACAGTTCCATCGCTGAGGTCATTCTCAGTGGCGGCGATCCCTTAGCGGCATCGGACCGACAGCTGCAATGGCTGATTACTCATATCAGTGCGATCCCCCACGTCACCAGCCTGCGCTTGCATACGCGCCTGCCGGTGGTCATACCTCAGCGTGTAACTACCAGTTTATTGCGAGTATTGCGCAGCAGTGGCCTCAAGGTCGTGATGGTGATCCATTGCAATCATGCCAATGAGCTGGATGCGGAGGTTGGGGACAGTTTGAGCATGTTCGCCGACAATGGCTTTACTTTATTGAACCAATCCGTACTTTTAAGAGATGTTAACGACAATCTCCCGGCTCTGATCGATCTCAGCAAGGCGCTTTTTCAGCGCCATGTACTACCTTATTACCTGCACCTGCCAGACAAGGTCGCAGGCACCGCCCATTTCCAGGTTACCACGGCCAAGGGGCGCGCTCTGATCAGGCAAATGCAGCAGCAGCTTCCCGGCTATCTGGTGCCACACCTGGTGCGCGAACAGGCCGGCGCGGCGGCCAAGATCCGCCTCGCCTAGTCTCGGTGGCAAGCGCAGTCAGTCGCAACGATAGTTGCAATAGCATTCGTGTAATGGGAGTCACGCCATGGATGGTCCTCCTGACCCAAGCAGCTTTGCCAATGGCCCCGGCATTGCCCAGGCTAGTGCCGGGTCAGCTATGGCCGGACCTGGGCTACAAAAAGACCCATTGACCGGCCTGTTCCAGCAAGACTATCTGATGCACGAACTTGACGCGTTGCTGCGCAAACAGCAGCAAGCACTGGTTGAGGCCACTCTGGCCTTGCTGCAACTGGAGAATTTCTACGAAATCAGGCGCTGGGTGGGTAAGCCAGAGGCCAATCTCCTGCTCAGTGATATCGCGCGCTTATTGCCCCAATCCCTGCCCCGGTCGCTGCTGCTATGCCATTGTGCGCACTATGAATTCGCGGCCTTGTTCACGGCTGAGAGCAGCCTGCATGCACAGCTGCTGCTGCAACGGGTCAAACAAGCCATGCTGAGTGCGGTGTCGGATTCCATCCCCCCCGCAATTGGAGCTCCGGTGTGGCGTTGGACTGGTACCACTGGGACCGGCGATTCCCTCAGCGGAGGTAATGTTCGCGCGGGCTCGTCACAATCTTAGCCTCGCCTTGTCACGCCAGCGCCACAGCGGCACGCTTGATTCAGGCCATGGCGCAGCCGTCGCCATGCCGTTGGCGCAACTGCTGCGGGTATTGCGTGATGACAAATTGCAGCTGAGTTTTCAGGCTTTGGTGAGCCTGCTGCCCGATGGACTGCGCCACTTCGAAGTACGCTGCCACACACCAGGTGACGAGTTATCGCCAGCGCCAGCCGCATTGTTTGAGTGTGCCAACCAGAATGCGCTCGGCGAGCACATCGATCGTTGGGTGCTTACCCGCTGTATGTAGGAGCTGCGCCATCCCGCTGCGCTGGATTTGCGATTGACGGTAACGCTTACCTTGAACACGCTGGTCAGCACTCATTTCTTAGGCTGGCTGCGTGCACAACTGACGCAGGACGCCAGTCTTGCGGCGCGACTCGTGTTCCAGATCAGTGAACCTGATCTGCTGACAGCCCAACATCACATGCAATACTTTTGTGAACAGTTACGGGAATTGCGCATCAAGTTATGTATTTGCCAATTCGGTTGCACACCTGATCCATTACGTTACTTGCCATTGCTGCACGCCCAATTGGTGAAACTCGACGTCTCATTGCTGGAGAATATGGGTGCTGATCCAGTGCAGCGGGACCATTTGGCAGTGCTGACCGCGCGCTTGCATGACAGTGGTTTGCGGGTCAGCGCCGGCATGGTTGAGGATATGTCCCAGCTGCCATTGTTATGGGCCGCCAACATTCAATCGGTGCAGGGATTCTGTTTACACAGGCCCGGGCCAACGCTGAACTATGCGTTTCTCCACAAGCAGACGCTGGCTCTCTCCTGACGGGATTGTCCGCTACACACAAACTGATTGGGGAAGTGGCGCGTGCCTGCTATCCTTGCGCCGTGGTTATTGACACGAGAACAAAACCCAAAAAACCGAAGTCAGTCCAATATTCCATTGAAGAGTGGTAACTTTGCCAGCAGATAAAACCGCGGCCAAACCTGCGTCGAAGGCGGCTACCAAAGCCGGACCAAAGCATTCCCAGATTTCCAGAAAGTTTTCAGTAGCAGTCTGCCTGCTGATCTTGCTGACTATGTGTGTTTTCTGGTTGCTGACCAACTACAACACACAAAATCTGTTGCGACAGCAGGCTGATCGACTGGGACAAACCCTCGCCCAACAAACCGCAATTCAGCTCACTGAATTGGTTTTGGCCAATGACCTAATCAGCATGAATGTCGTACTCAGCAGTCTGACGCGGGATTCCTCGATTGCGGAAGTGCGGGTATTAAGTGTCTCCAATGAAGTTATCGCGGCAGCGACCGGCACACCGGCAAACATAAACACGTTTATGCCATTGCCAATTCCCCTGACTCGGCTGCAAGCACAATATCAGGCACCTATAAACCTCGTCGATTCCATCGCCGGGTTTGTGCAAATACGCCTCGATCTCAGCTACATAGAAGCGACTTTGGTAAATAACCTGCTGTTTGTCATTGCCGCCACAATCCTGTTGATGATCGTGGCGATGGCCTTGATTACTACTTACTTTCAATACAACGTCAGTTTTCCGGCCAACCTGCTTGCCTTCGCTATCAGCAATATTCGTAAAGGCGAAATTGAAACTTGCCCCGAGCCAGACAACAACAACGAAATCAGTGCGGCCATTCGCCAGTTCAATGCGACCGCGGAATTTCTTGCCCAAAATACTTTTCTCGACAACTTCGGCCGAGGTCGACCCGTCGCTGACGCGCAAGCCGCAAAATTTGTTCCCGGCACACAAGATTCAACATTGCTTTGCGTGCGAATCTCTAACTTTTATTATTTGGCATCTACTTTAGATGAAACCCTGATAGTGAATCTGCTGAACAAATTCAATTTCCTCATGGGAAAGGTAAGTCAGCTATACAGTGGCACAGTGAGTTATTGTGCCGAGGGTGAACTCATCATTAATTTCGCTGAAGAACAGCTGGAAGAAGAACAGGCGTTTTATGCCATTTGTGCCGGACAGTTGATGCTGCAACTATTGGGAGATCTGGCCGATGTGAGCGACGAACACATACCGCTCAAGCTGAAAATTTCCGCGCATAGCGGGCAGATGATAAGTGGCTTGTATTCGGCGGTCACCCAGGACACCACCAACCTCACTGGCAAGACACTGGATCTGACTCGTCAGATCTGTGCCGAGTGTCCCGATAACAGTTTGTTGGTCAGCGCGACTGCATTTACCCATGCTGGCGCGGGTACGCGTGTGGATGCTGAAGAATTCTGCGAAGTGGATGACAGCGGCATACCGCTGAAAATTTATCTCGCGCAGGCACCCATGTACGACCATGGCTTGTTGCTGGAACGGCAGGCCATTCAGCTTGTTACGTTGTACGCGGCATAGAGCACACAGACTAGAGTATGCAGATTCGAGCCCGCAGAATAGCGCACCTCAAGCAGGGCGCTATTCCGTCGCTACGGAGTCGCCACCTTTCGTAATCCGTTCAATGCGATCCACATTCTGGAATCCTCGCGGCAGCTTGTTGCCCCTGCGCCCACGCTCGCCAAAATAGTGTTGCAGATCGGCGGGCTTCAGGTTGTGATGACGACGACCGGCATGCACAATCAGGCCATCTTCAGTGCTGAGCACCATGATGGCCACGACAAACTCGATGCGATCGGCGACGCGCCCACTGGGTATGCCAATAATCTTGTTGCCCTTGCCTTTTGCCAGCCTCGGCAATTGATTGAGGGGGAACATCAGCATTCTCCCTTCATTGGTGACTGCCAGAATGAGATCTGTCTTATAGTCTTTCAACAGCAAGGTCGGTAATACCATGCTGCCTTTCGGCAATCGCAGAATACTCTTGCCGGTTTTGTTTTTACTGATCAGATCTCCGACCTTTGCCACGAAACCGTAGCCGGCGTCACTGGCAATCAGCACGTCCCGATCTTCCTCGCCAATCACCACGCCATGGAAGGTGGCACCAGAGGGAGCGGTAACCCGGCCTGACAGTGGCTCACCCTGACCGCGGGCCGACGGCAGACCATGTGCTGGCAATGAATATGCCTTGCCAGTGGAATCCATGAATATAGCCAGTTGATTGCTCTTGCCGTGAGCGGCGAGCTTGAAACTGTCGCCTGACTTGTATTGCAGTGAAAGCGGATCAACATCATGCCCTTTGGCGGCGCGCACCCAGCCCCGCTCGGACAACACAATCGTCACCGACTCAGTGGAAATCAGTTCAGTCTCGCTGTAGGCCTTTGCTTCCTCTCTCTGCACCAACGGCGTACGTCTGGCGTCACCAAATTTCTCGGCATCAGCCTTGATTTCGTTTTTGAGAAAAGTCTTTAACCTCGTTGCGGAGCTGAGCAGTTGTTCCAGCGTCTTGCGCTCGTCGGCCAATTCTTTCTGCTCTGCCTTGATCTTGATTTCTTCCAGCTTCGCCAACTGGCGCAATTTCAATTCCAGGATTGCTTCAGACTGGCGTTCGCTGAGCTTGAAACTCTGCATTAGCGCCAGCTTTGGCTTGTCTTCCTTCCGAATAATCTTGATCACTTCGTCTATATTCAAATAGGCGGTGAGCAATCCATCCAGGATGTGCATGCGATCCAGAATCTTGTCCAGGCGAAACTGCAGCCGGCGCCTGACTGTTGAAATACGGAACTCCACCCATTCCTTCAACAGCGAGGCAATGTCTTTTACCTGCGGTCGCTTGTTAATGCCGATCATGTTGAAATTGACGCGATAGTTGCGCTCAAGATCGGTGGTGGAGAACAGGTGCGACATCACGCCGTCGTAGTCAATGCGATTCGAACGCGGCACTATGACGATGCGCGTCGGATTCTCATGATCGGACTCATCGCGCAGATCCACTACCATGGGCAATTTCTTCTTCTGCATCTGTGCTGCAATCTGTTCCAGCACCTTTGCACCTGACACCTGGTAAGGCAGTGCGTTAATCACAATCTCACCGCTCTCGATGACATAGGTGGCGCGCGTTTTCAAAGAACCCCGACCAGTTTCATACAGTTCCATGATTTCATGCTTCGGCGTAATCAGTTCGGCTTCTGTCGGAAAATCCGGTCCCTTGATAATCTTGCAGATGTCCTGCACCGTAGCCTTTGGATTATCCAATACGTAAATACAGGCATCTGCCACTTCGATCAGGTTATGCGGCGGGATGTCAGTCGCCATACCCACTGCGATGCCACTGCCGCCGTTCAACAATACATTCGGCAGCCTTGCCGGCAGAATCTCGGGTTCATCCAGAGTGCCATCAAAGTTGGGCTTCCACTCCACTGTGCCCTGCTCCAGCTCTGCCAACAGTACATCGGCGTAGCCCTGCAAACGCGATTCGGTATAACGCATGGCGGCGAAAGACTTGGGGTCATCCTGTGAACCCCAGTTGCCTTGACCATCCACCAGTGGATAACGATAGGTAAACGGCTGCGCCATCAACACCATCGCCTCGTAACAAGCCGAATCACCATGGGGGTGAAACTTGCCTATGACGTCACCAATGGTGCGTGCTGATTTCTTGAATTTCGCCGAGGACTTCAGACCGAGTTCAGACATCGCATAGACGATACGGCGCTGCACTGGTTTCAAACCATCGCACAGATTGGGCAGTGCGCGATCGTTGATCACATACATGGAGTAATTCAAATAGGCATGTTGCGTGTAATCCTTAAGCGCTATTTGTTCGACGCCGTCTTCGTTTATGGTGATGTCCTGATTCATAGTTGTCTCAATCTATGGTCTTAATCTGTATAGTGCACCAGATTGTGCGCTCAGCAGTCGTTGCTGGAAGTTTGTTTGCAATATTAGCGTGCAGTGATTTATTCCACAGGATCAGCAAGATTGCCGCTGTCTTCCAGCCACTGCTTGCGATCCGGTGCGCGATTTTTTGAAAGCAACATGTCCATGATTTCGAATGTGCTGGTTTTTTTCCTGGCCATGGGGTTTTCTTCCAGCGTCAGCAACACAAGCCGTCGGGTATCTCGCGCCATGGTTGTTTCCCGCAACTGCAACGGATTCATTTCACCGAGACCCTTGAAGCGCTGTACGTTGATCTTGCCTGCTTTCTTCTCAGCGGCAATGCGATCGAGAATGCCATTCTTCTCACTCTCATCAAGTGCGTAGTACACATCTTTGCCGACATCGATGCGGTACAGCGGAGGCATAGCAACGTATATATGGCCAGCCTCAACCATCGGCAGGAAGTGTTTGACGAATAGCGCGCACAGCAGCGTCGCGATGTGCAAACCATCAGAGTCTGCATCCGCAAGGATACAGATCTTGCCGTAGCGCAGGCCGTCAATATTGGGTGAGCCGGGATCGACACCCAAAGCCACCGCAATATCGTGCACAGTCTGGGACGCGAGTATCTCGCTCGAGTCCACTTCCCAGGTATTCAGGATCTTGCCGCGCAGGGGCATGATGGCCTGAAATTCGCGGTCGCGCGCCTGTTTGGCTGAACCACCTGCCGAGTCGCCTTCCACCAGGAACAGTTCGCCGGCCATCACATCTTCAGTGGAACAATCAGCCAGTTTTCCGGGCAGGGCGGGACCGGATGTAATCTTCTTGCGCGCCACCGTCTTGCTCGCCTTCAGGCGCCGCTGGGCATTGTTGATACACAGTTCCGCAATCGCTTCCGCTTCGTCGGTGTGCTGATTCAGCCACAGACTGAATGCATCCTTGACCACGCCGCCAACAAACGCCGCGCACTGTCGTGACGCCAAGCGTTCTTTGGTTTGTCCGGAAAACTGCGGATCAATGATCTTGGACGAAAGTACATAACAACATTTTTCCCAGACATCTTCTGGTGCCAGCTTCAATCCCCGCGGCAGCAGATTGCGGAATTCACAGAACTCGCGCAGTGCCTCGGCCAAACCGGTGCGAAGGCCACTCACGTGAGTGCCACCCAATGGCGTGGGAATCAGGTTTACGTAGCTTTCGCCGATGATTTCGCCACCTTCGGGTAGCCACTGCAACGCCCAGTCCACGGCCTCAGCATTGCCCTGTACTGAACCGACGAACGGTTCCCGGGGCAGCGTTTCGTATTCGGCAGTGGCCTGGGTCAGATAATCAGTCAGCCCGTCCTGGTAGCACCACTCTTCACTCAGTGCTTTATCTTTGGCAACGGTAGCGTCGATAAACACTACCCGCAGGCCCGAACAAAGCACGGCCTTCGCGCGTAGAACATGCTTCAGTTTGGAGATCGAAATTTTGGGAGAGTCAAAGTAACTCTCATCCGGCAGGAATTTCACAGTGGTACCGGTATTGCGTTTTCCGACAGTATCAATCTGTTTCAGTTCAGAGGCTTTCTCACCACCATTGAACGCCATCATGTATACCTTGCCGTCGCGCCTTACTGTGACCTCCAGATGTTTGGACAGGGCATTGACCACAGAAACACCGACACCGTGCAAGCCGCCGGAAAATTGGTAGTTTTTGTTGGAGAATTTGCCGCCCGCATGCAGCCGGGTCAGGATCAGCTCAACGCCACTTACTTTCTCGCCCTTGTGCTTGTCCACCGGCATGCCGCGGCCGTCATCTTCTACCTCAACATAGCCATCCTTGTGCAGAGTGAGAGTGATCGTGGTGGCATGCCCTGACAACGCCTCATCAACGCTGTTGTCGATGACCTCCTGTACCAGATGGTTCGGCCGACTGGTATCGGTATACATACCAGGTCTTTTCCTGACGGGATCGAGGCCGGTAAGTACCTCAATCGCATCGGCGTTATAGTCGTTACTCATTGTTTTTTCTCAAAACAGAACGTGGTGCAAGAAACCGCAAGTGATCAAGGATTTATCGCGCAATTCAGGGGATTCTTGATAGCAGGAAACTGAAGACCGCCGGCAAATCTGCGGCATAATTCTCATAACTGTGACTGCCGCCGGTATGCACTATCTGCGATGCTTCGGCAAATTTGCGCACGGCGTTGCGATAGTCCAGTGTCTCATCACCCTGCCCCACCAACAACAGGAAATTTTCCGGATTGGTCAGCAGCGCGATATCCAGATTTTGCAACTCTTCAATATGGGTACGGGTTACCGTGTGTATCGTATTCGAGTAAAAATTCTTATGGTTTCCCAGATATTCCTGCCAGCGCTCGAATGGACCCACTGCAGGATTGACCAGTGCCGCAGGTACACCATAATGCTGGGCAAGGGTAGTCGCATAATAACCACCGAGTGAGCTACCGATAAGAATTACATTATTGCCACTCTCCGCCACCATGATGGAGTGCAGCTGCGCGATGGCAGCAGCGGGTCCCCAATGCAAAGTGGGAACGAGTACCCGGTCAACGCAACCGGTTCGCAGACAATACTCTTGCGTAAGTTGCGCCTTATGGGATTGCGGTGAGCTGAGAAAACCGTGCAAGTACAGCAGATTTGTTGAGCGTGACAACCGAATTTCCTAGTAGCCTGCGCTGCCGTAGTCCGCGTCAAAGGTTGTACCCTCTACCCGCACTACTGTAGTTTCAATGCTGCCATCGGCGAACAGGCGCAGCGAACGATAGCCTGGATTCAGTCTGTCCAGTTCGAAGCCAGTGACATTGGGTTTGAATTGAATACAGGTAGATGGTGAGCAAAAGCAGCGCACGCCGGCATACATATAATCCAGTTCCTGGTGAATATGGGCATAAATCACGCACTTCACTTTTGGATACCTGGCAACTATCTGGAAAAACTGCGGGCCATTCTCCAGGCCGATATCGCGCATCCAGCGCGCTGTGCCAGGCACCGGATTGTGGTGCAGACAGACCATGCCATGTTCAACCTCAGCGGAATCCTGCATGGCCTGTAAACTGGCTTCCAGAAATTCAAGTTCAGACGGCGCCAGTTGGCCATGGACCTGATGTTTGATACTGGTGTCCAGCAGCAAAATCTGCCAATTCTGTAAAGTAATGATTTTGTCACCGATGGCAGTGCCAGCAGCGACGCGCTGCATAGTCTGCACGATGTCATGATTGCCAGGAATCCAGCGAAATGGAATGTTTAGCTTGTTGATTGTGGCTATGAAACTTTCGTAAGCGGATTCGGTGGCGTCTTGCGCGATATCGCCGGTGGCCAGAATCAAGTCGATATCTTGTTCAGTTTCCTGCATAACTTGAATAACCTTGTCGAGGCTATTCTTGGTATTCATCTTTAACAAAGTTCCATAGGGGACGCCATACAGATGCGTGTCTGTAATTTGGATGACGTTAATGGATTTCTTGGTAGTCATTGCTTTCATGACTTCTATGCAGATTCTGGTTAACTGTTAAGTAATATATCTGGCTCTTGCAAACTTCTGCCTACTTTCAGACAGTGAGTTAGCCATTCGCCCAGAAATTGGTTTACCTGCATTTTTTCATCAGCGTGATACATCATCGGATTCGGTTGAGGGTATCGAGCTTGCAAATGTCGATGGCCCTGGTACGAGACTACTTCCGCAGTACTGGCGTCATGATAAACACGAACGAGCATGGATGGATTGGTCATCCACTGCCGAAACTCCGGCTTTTGAACTATCTCAAGTGTCGTCGTATATTTAAATGCTTCGAGAATTTTAATCATCACAGTAACTTTTTCATCATCACTGGACCGCTCTGCGATGCAGAACTCTGTAGAAATGCCCTCCAGAAATTTTTCAGGCTCTGTGGTTTGTGCACAGTAGTCGATCTCAAATTCATCATTGTCGGCAGCACAAAGAATTGCATATTCGAGAAAGGACTTGTCTTTGTATGCCTGTAGTTGGGGCACAAGTCTGAGCAGGCGAATATAGTTAGCATCGCACTCAGCCATCTGCTTGATCAGGTCAATACTGTAGTTGCCTCTGGCCATGTTCTCTATCAATTACTCTATCAGTCGGTCTTTATATACAGCTTATCGGCCCGACCTTGATCAAACCGACCCGATTTGGGGGAATCGGATTCACCTGAATTGGGCGCAGACCGGGCTCACGCCGTGGGTCGGCAATTGTAACCAATTGGCGCATTATTGCGAGCTTATAGCCGAACTATTTAACTTTGCGGGGGCCGTCTGATTAGTGCCAGGGATGATTCATTGCCAGGCTTGCAGTACCGCAGGTTTGTGCAACTGCAACCACTGTATGGCGATAATGGTCATGGCGTTGTTTATTTCCCCGGCGGCAATGGCCTGTACAACGGTAGCCATGTCCAGCACAACCACTGCTATATCCTCGTGCTCCGCGGCGAGGCCGTGGATGCCTCCAGCAGAAACGGCATCAACCCGACCGCAGTACAGAGTCAGTTTCTCGTTACTGGTGCCTGGGCTGTTCAGATAGTCGCAGATCCTGATCAGATGGTCCGGGATGCAATTCGACTCTTCCATGGCTTCCCGAATCGCAACTTGTTCCGCGTCCTCATCCGGGCCGACCATTCCCGCCACCAGTTCCAGTAACCATGGACTATTGGCATAACTCAACGCGCCAATGCGAAATTGTCTTACCAGGACGACTTGGTCCCTGCATGGATCGAACAGCAACACGCCCACCGCCTGAGTCTTGCTTAGCAGTTCGCGCCGCATTGGCGTACTCCAGCCACCGGCATACAACTGATGGCGCAGTTCTATCTCTTCAAGTTTGAGAAAGCCGCTGTGCAGCGTTTTGGTAGCAAGTACTTCAACGTCAATGTGTCCAAACAACTTTTGGGAATCGCTCATACTTTGACCCTGGCGGTGAAAATTTCGTCGCTCTGTTCAGTGCTGCCCGGCGCGCCATAGAACACATGACCCGGGCATATTGAGCCCTTAGCTGCGGCTCGTCACTTCCAGCAAGTGATAACCGAATTGGGTTTTTACCGGGCCCTGCAGAGTATTCACGTCAGCGCTGAAAACAACGGCATCAAATTCCTTTACCATCATTCCCGGGCCGAATTGGCCAAGGTCGCCGCCCTGTGCCTTGGATAGACAACTTGAATGTGCACGAGCGACTGCAGCGAAGTCTGCACCTGCATTTATTTTGTCACGTAATTGCAGACACTCGGCTTCGGTTTTAACCAGTATGTGTCGCGCAGTGGCGGTAGTCATGAACTGAATCCTCATAAAATTAATCAAAATGAATCGCCCATTATGCCTTATACAATTTAACCCGCCCACTTTTAATAAGAGCTGAGTTATAATGCGCGCCTAATCAGGGTACCAGCATGCCATTGCCAGAATCCACTCCCAGAAAACACGTACACACGCGAGCTATTACTTATTGTGGCTTTGAGCGCGAGGACGGTATGTGGGATATCGAAGCACATATGACTGATACGAAGACATATGCCTTCAGGAATAATTGGCGTGGTGAGGTAAAGATTGGAGAGCCGCTACACGAAATGCTGTTGCGCGTTACCATTGATGACAGCTTCACCATTCATGATGTTATCGCCGCTACAGACAATAGTCCGTTTGCAATGTGTCCCGCCATCACGCCCAACTACAAGACCTTGGTTGGCATCCAGATGGGCGCTGGGTGGCGCAAGGCAATCAGACAGAAAGTCGGTGGCGTGCATGGCTGCACGCATCTAACCGAACTCCTGTTCCCGATGGCTACAGTGGCCATGCAAACCATCTGGCCCCTGCTCCGGCATCGAAAGAACAAAGTTGATTCTGCTGTGGAAAAATCTGACCGGCGACCATTGGTACTCGACACTTGTCACGCCTGGTCTTCCGATTCTCCCGTGGTAAAAGTGAATGCACCGCAATATTACACCGGCCCCGACACTACCGATAAAACAGCGGTATAACCACGGTAATTACCGCGCCCTCCTTGTCTGCACGATTATCCGCTCGTATCTGACCACCATGGAAATCGCTGATAATACGCGCAATGTGTAATCCGATACCGAGGTGCGGTTGCTTTTGTTTTTCCTGTGGACGAACTGAAATCATGGAATCGAACAGTCGGTCCTTCATGGCTTCCGGCAAATAAGGCCCCGCATTGATTACCTTGATCACTGCGTGATCCCGCAGGGTGTGGCATGAAACCTGTATCGGCTCATTCTTATAGGAAAACTCAATGGCATTGGCCGCCAGCTTGTCCAACAATTGAGCGATATATTCGGGCACGCCATTCACGAAAGTCGGATAGTCGGGAATGCTGACTTCAAATTTCGTTTCCGGATAGCCCAGTCGGTATCCTTCCACACTGCCGTTCACTACAGCACCAAGATCAAACTTTTCCTTCTCTGATGTCTGCAGCATTTGCTCGAGCCGTGTGGCCTCGCTCATGTTGGTCAGAATCAGGTTTAGCCGATTGATACCTTCTTCCGCTCGCTCGATATACACTGCTGATTCAGCAGTGTGAGCGGTAAGCCCGAGATTTTCGAGAGAAGAGCGAACTACCGTCACCGGCGTGCGCAATTCATGGGATAACCGTGATGACATATTTTCCAGATAGTTTGTGTACTGCGTCAACCGATCCACTATATTCGCGAAACTTCGAGACAAGTCTCCAATCTCATCCGATTTCCTTGATGGTACGATTGTATTGCGAATGCGCCCGGTGTCATCAATGATGCCCTCAGCCTGATTGCGCAAGCCACGAATCCGTGAAGATATGCGAGAAGCAAACAAGTACAGTCCCAGCGTCACCATCAGCATCAAGCCCAGGATCGTATTGAACAGTGTCTCCAGGGCCTGATTACGAAAGCTGCGCAGTCCATTCATGTTCTGGTCTACGACTACCGCACCCATGATTTCACCATTTGCAAGAATCGGGTGTGCCGCCTCGAGAATTCGAGTATCAGTGTCAGCCAAGGTTCGAAACTGGGTAAATGCTTCTCCCTGCAATGCCGAGTTGATATGTGCGCCTTCTCTACTGACGCCAGAATAGAGTTCGTCGATGAAGTCATTGCTGGGCTTCGTGAGAATCTGGTAATAGAGCGGATTGAGTATTCTGTTCTGAATGAACAACCAATATTTGTTTACCCGCTCCTGACTCACCGGGGTAGTCAAGATCAAGCCAGTGGCCGACTGGATGTCCCCAACTGTCAGCAAGACGCGACCACTGCGGTCTACTACTTGTATCCGCGAATTATTATGACCCATACCGGCAACGATACGGTCAATTTCCGGGGTGGGCAGACGCAGCGATCCCAGATGTTCGGCGTCGGCAAGCTTGTATGTCGCGACGACACTATTCACATTGCGCGAACCTTCATCGTCCACATCGAAGACTGCGAAGCCAAGCTGGTCTTCCAACATGTCCATCGGAATTTGCAATTCAACTTCGTAGCCCGTTTCAGTTTCATACCACTGACCGCTGATGCGAACTTCATGCTCGGGATTAGCATAGTTATCGCTGACTCTGAATGGATAGAGATACTCAGGCTCATGGGGAGCGATAACATAGCGTGAAACTTCTTTGCTATTGCGCGTCAGCATGGAGATTTCGAGAAAGTCACTGCGCGTAACGCTTAATGCATCACGACTGCGATAGACCAGCTGATCATCGATCACCTTGAAATAGGCATACAGTGAACCATCGTGTTCACCAACCATCGTACTAAATCCCAGCGAGCTTTCCTGATTGTAGTAGCGCGAGGGATTGAACCCGGTTCGAATACTGTCTCTGGCCCCGAAATCTACTTCATACTGCTGATATTGGCCCCAATCAACGAGCGAGCCGTCGTCCAGTGAGATTGGTGAAAAGATTGGATAGACATACAAATCCTCGCTGCGCCGCGCGGGGCTGTAACTGCCTTCGTCAAATAATTCTGGGCGTTCATTGAGCGCGGTAGCAAGCGCTTGTGCGATGCCTAGAACAGTCTGTTCCTGGCCACGGCGCAAATACTGCTCCATTTCAAGAATGTAACGGTAGCCCAGCCAGGGAATCACCAGCAGAAAACTGGAAAGAAATACCAGTTTGAAACGCATCCCGAACGGGTTTTTGAATGCCATGTTTTTTAACTGCTTTCTTGAGTGGTATTCCAGCGATAACCCATGCCATACACAGTTTCTATGCAATCGAACAAGGCATCAAGTTGCATGAATTTCTTACGGATGCGTTTGATGTGCGATGTAATAGTGCTGCCGTCGACGAAAATCTTGGACTCTTGCATCAGTACTTGCCGGCTCTTCACGTGCCCGGGAAACTTGGTAAGTGCGTGTACCATCCAGAACTCGGTCACTGTTAGCGGAACCGGAAGCTCTTCCCATTGTGCAGTCATACGCCCGATATCAAGCGTAAGTTTTCCGCGCTGCAGAAGATTCTCGGGTGAAGGTGGCTGGTCGATCACATCGAGACGACGAAACAACGCCGCAATGCGCGCAGTAAGATGGGGCAGGCTAATATCTTTCGTCAGGTAATCATCGGCACCCATGCGCAAGCCACTGACTGTGTCGAAATCGTTATCACGCGCCGTAAGGAAAATTATTGGTATTGTGTCCGAAAGCGAACGCAGGGACTGACACAGAGTGAAGCCGCCATCAATTTCGTGCTCCAGACCAATATCGATTATCGCCAGATTTGGCAGGCGCATATCAAAAGCCAACATCGCATCTTTGCGATTGGCATAGGTCTGCACGTCGTATCCCTGCTTGCGCAATCCATCCGCGTAATTCTCACGAATTGCAGCTTCATCCTCAACGATAGCTATGCGTCGACTCATTTTGGATTTCTCTAATACTGTGAACAAGTTAGGGGTGACTATACTCTATTTATCCGCGGAATCAGAGGCATGCCAATAGCTCAAAAGTGAATGACATGATTCTGCCATAATTAATCAGCACCTAGCCCTTTTCCTCGCGTGTCCCGGCAATAAACTTCGTGTTAAATACAGGCTCAACCAACCACCGGGAGCGATCATGCTCCCCTCGAATTTGATCGATCAGGACCCAGCAGTGCAGGAGCAGCATGAAAGATCTCAGACTCGTTATCGGTAACAAGAATTATTCTTCCTGGTCACTGTGCCCCTGGTTGCTGCTGAAGATGTTCGATATTCAGTTTGAAGAAATTCAGATCGTTCTCTATCAGGACAACACCGCCGAAAAACTCGGCCCTTATTCGCCGTCATTGAAAGTTCCGGTGCTACTGCATCGGGAAATTACCGTGTGGGATTCGCTGGCAATCTGTGAATACATTTCTGAACAATACCTCAACCACGGTGGCTGGCCAGCAAACCCCAAGCGGCGCGCATCGGCCCGCTCCATCAGCGCCGAAGTCCATTCTGGCTTCCCGACGCTTAAGCAGGAGTGGCCCATGAACTGCAAAGCGTCTTACAACTTGACCCCCTCACCAAAACTGTCCGAGGAAATTGCACGCATTGATGCCATCTGGAGTAGTAGCCGCCGCCGCTTCGGCGAGAACGGCAACTACCTCTATGGCCGCTTCTCCATCGCCGACTGCATGTATGCCTCAGTGGCAATTAGTTTTAACGCATATGGCGCTGATTTAAGCGAAGAAGCAAATACCTACATGCAAGTTTTACTGGACAACCCCTTCGTCCAGAAATGGATCGCCCTCGGACGACTCGAGCAAGAGCCTCTCTCTATTGCATACTCAAGCACTGGTTAAATCTTCGAAGTCAAAGTAAGCTTACGAGAGCAAAGTAAGACCAGTCGTGCATCTTTCCGCCCGACTCGCAGGTGATCATCTCCTCGCGACGCTACGCGTCTGATTGCTCGGTGACGATCACCTCCGATCCGGGCTGTCATCGAAGTTGAATTCTCAACCCGCATCGCAATTGCGCAGGCACTCGGGTGGTATTGGGGTTCGCTGCAATCAAAGACCAGCGCCGAAGGAGCGAAAAAGACCGTAGTTCAGGGCTTTTTCGTGAGGGAGGGCAGCGCTGGGTTTAAAACGGGGAGCGGCGCGGTCTGCAGCGGAACCACAATACCACCCCGGTGCCGATCGAAGGAGAACTGCTTCCGATCGAAGGGAACCCTATTCAAAGCCAACTCAATAAAAGCCAATCAAGAAACATTCCGCTATTAATTAACTCCCGTGGTTGTCGATAAACTATAACAAGCCCACTACTTCGAAGTAATAAACAGAAAAGTGTCCGCCACCGAAGTCATCAAATTCTGGTTCGATGAAATTGAACCCAAGCAGCTATTCGCGAAAGACAGCGTGTTCGATGCGTTGATTCGTTCACGCTTTGGCGGCTTGCATGAGCGGGCGCGCGAAGGGCGGCTTTACACCTGGCGCGAACATCCACTGGATGCACTGGCGGAAATAATTCTGCTCGATCAATTTTCCAGAAATATGTTCAGAGATTCAGCGCAGGCGTTCGCCTATGATACGCTGGCTCTGGTATTGGCGCAGGAAGCCGTGCGACGCAAGCTGGACTCAGAACTGGACAGCCGCAAGAAAGCATTTCTGTATATGCCATTCATGCACAGTGAATCACTGGAGATCCATGAGATCGCGCTATATTTATTCGGCCAGCCAGGCCTGGAAGATAACTTCAACTTTGAAGTGAGGCACAAGGAAATTATTGCCCGCTTCGGTCGGTATCCACATCGCAATGCGGTGCTGGGACGCGAGTCGACGCCAGAAGAACTGGAATTTCTCGCACGCCCGGGTTCGTCGTTCTAGATTTACCCTATCGGTTTAGCGCGCCGCCAGAACTGGCCGCAACTTATCAGCCATTTCCAGAATGGCTTTCTCAGTCGTTTCCCAATCCATACAAGCGTCGGTGACGGAGACACCATATTTCAATTTCGAGAGATCCTGCGGAATCGATTGATTGCCGGCATTAATATTACTTTCCAGCATGACACCGATAATGGATTTGTTGCCTTCAAGAATCTGGTGCGTAACGTCTTTCAGTACCAGCGGTTGCATATTAGGGTCCTTGCTGGAATTGGCGTGACTGCAATCGATCATGATATTGGTGCTGACGCCACCTTTCCGCAGGGCTTGCTCACATTGTGCCACGTGCACGGAATCAAAATTGGGGCCGTTGCTACCGCCGCGCAATACAACGTGCGCGTAGGGATTGCCCTTGGTCGTAACAACTGACACCTGGCCCTGTTCATTGATTCCAAGAAAGCGATGCGGATTTGACACCGACTGCATGGCATTGACGGCGACCATCAAACCACCATCTGTGCCATTCTTGAAACCAATCGCCGAGGACAATCCGGAAGACATTTCGCGATGGGTTTGCGACTCAGTAGTGCGCGCACCGATTGCCGACCAGGCGATAACATCCTGCAAGTACTGTGGCGAAATTGGGTCAAGCGCTTCGGTTGATGTAGGCAGGCCCAGCTCGGCGATATCAATCAGCAGCTTGCGCCCTTTGCGCAAGCCATCTTCGATTTTAAACGAATCATCCAAATATGGGTCATTGATCAGGCCTTTCCAGCCGATTGAAGTGCGCGGTTTCTCGAAATACACACGCATCACCAGATACAAGGTATCTGCAACTTTTGCGGCCAGTGCCTGCAGGCGCCGCGCATAATCTAGCGCCGCGTCAACGTCATGAATGGAGCAGGGGCCAACCACGATAAACAAACGTGAATCCTTGCGGTCCAGAATGGAAAAGATTGCCTGCCGCGCTTTCTGCACCGAGGTCGCTGCGGTGCCCAGCAGCTTTATTTCGGATTTCAACCGATCAGGCGTAATCAGCGCTTCGTTCGAGGCAATATTGAGATTTTCTGTTGCTGCCGACATGGCTTTGGTCCTTTGATCCATTTGTCTATTTGATTGCCGATCTAACCGACTAACTGTCTAACTGTTTAATTGTCTAACTGTTTATTAAACCTGAAAATTTTGGGCCGGCAATCATAGCAAATACTGGTCAGCAAAGTCATACTAGCTTGCAAGTATTTCAGATTTACTCAGGAGCGCTTGTGTTTATTAGCCAAAATTTCGACGCCGGTAACATCGAAGTCATTGCTTGTTCCACCCCCGCAGACATTCAACTACGCATTCGCAAAGACTCTAACTCAGATTTTTATCAATGGTTTTATTTCAGGCTTACCGGAGCGAAAGCCCAGCGCTGCACGCTCAAAATCTTGAATGCAGCGGATGCCGCTTACCCGTCTGGATTTGAAAATTATCGTGTCGTCTATTCCTATGATAGAAAGCAGTGGTCGCGACATCCAACTGCGTTGAACGCTGGCGTGCTCAGTTTCGACTTCACCCCGGAACTGGATGCAGTGTATTTCGCCTATTTCGCTCCGTATTCCATGGAGCAACACCATGACCTGATTGCCGGAAGCCTGCTGTCATCCCGTTGCTCGCATCATCTGCTCGGCGCGACGCTCGATGGTCAGGATATGGATTTGCTAAAGATTTCACTTCCGGGAGCTTCCACACCGAGGAAGAATTGTTGGATGATTGCACGACAACACCCTGGTGAATCGATGGCGCAGTGGTGGATGGAAGGCTGTCTCGAAGCTCTGCTTGATGAAAGCAATGCAAAGACCAGGGCGTTGCTTGAAAACTGTAATGTCTATTTAGTGCCAAATATGAATCCCGATGGCAGTCGTCGCGGTAATTTACGCACCAATGCGGCCGGTCGCAATCTGAATCGGGAGTGGGCTGATCCCAGTATGCAGGCAAGCCCGGAAGTTTTTGGGGTGAAAGCAGCCATGGCGAAAATTGGGGTTGATTTTCTGCTGGATGTACACGGCGATGAATCGTTGCCCTATTGTTTTATCGCCGGCACTGAAGGCCTGTTGGATTGGACCGACGCGCAGCAGGCTGCTCTGGATTTTTACTGTCGCACACTGGCGGCGCTAAGTCCGGATTTCCAGACTGAGCACGGTTATCCGGTGAAAACGCGGGGCGGTGCCAATCTGACCATGAGCACAGCACAGATTGCGTCTACCTATCGCTGCCTGGCCATGACCCTGGAAATGCCATTCAAAGATACGACGGCGACAGCAGACGCAATATTTGGCTGGTCACCCGAGCGCAGCAAACGACTGGCACATTCCTGTCTGGATGCTCTACAACTCTATCTGCAACGTTCGTTCTGAAAGTTCTGAAAGACGCGCAATTTTGCTAGATCTTGTGATACAGCTTGCGCCCAGACTGGTTGTACTCTTCCGCCATCTCTTTCATACCTGACTGCAGGGCTGCGTCGACATTGTCCAACTCTTTCGCAGCCGCATAGTCCCTGACTTCTTGCGAGATTTTCATCGAGCAAAATTTCGGTCCGCACATGGAACAGAAATGCGCAACCTTGCCGGATTGTTTCGGCAGGGTCTCGTCGTGAAACGAGCGTGCGGTGACTGGATCGAGCCCGAGATTGAACTGGTCTTCCCAACGAAATTCGAAGCGCGCCTTGGAGAGGGCGTTGTCCCGGATCTGCGCACCTGGATGCCCTTTGGCAAGGTCCGCCGCGTGTGCTGCAATCTTGTAGGCCATTAGCCCGTCCTTCACATCTTGCTTGTTTGGCAATCCAAGATGTTCTTTTGGAGTGACATAACACAGCATGGCGCAGCCAAACCAGCCGATCATTGCGGCGCCTATACCTGAAGTAATATGGTCATAACCAGGAGCGATGTCGGTAGTCAGTGGCCCCAGCGTGTAGAAAGGAGCCTCGTCGCACACTTCCAATTGCTTCTCCATGTTCTCCTTGATCATGTGCATGGGAACATGGCCAGGACCTTCAATCATGGTTTGGATATCATGCTTCCAGGCAATCTTGGTTAACTCACCGAGGGTTTCCAGTTCTGCAAACTGGGCAGCATCATTGGCATCGGCGATGGAGCCGGGTCGCAATCCGTCTCCCAGCGAAAAAGAGACGTCGTACGCTTTCATGATCTCGCAGATTTCTTCAAAGTGCGTATAGAGGAAATTTTCCGTGTGATGTGACAGGCACCATTTCGCCATGATCGATCCGCCACGCGAGACGATACCTGTTACGCGTTTGGCTGTGAGTGGCACATAGCGCAGCAGTACTCCCGCGTGAATCGTAAAATAGTCGACTCCCTGTTCTGCCTGTTCGATCAAGGTGTCGCGATAGATTGCCCAGGTCAGATCTTCGGCAACGCCATCTACCTTTTCCAGTGCCTGATAAATTGGCACGGTGCCGATTGGCACCATGCTGTTGCGGATAATCCATTCACGGGTCTCGTGAATATTCTTGCCGGTAGACAAGTCCATCACCGTGTCTGCACCCCACAGGGCCGACCAGGTAAGTTTTTCGACTTCTTCTTCTATGGAGGAGGTAACTGCGGAGTTGCCTATGTTTGCGTTCACCTTCACCAAAAAATTGCGTCCGATAATCATCGGCTCTACTTCCGGATGATTGATGTTCGCGGGAATAATGGCGCGGCCTCTGGCAACTTCATCACGCACGAATTCGGGTGTAATCGCTTGTGGAATACTGGCGCCAAAAGACTGTCCCGAATGTTGTTGGGCTAATCCGGTTTGTTCCTGCATCTGTTGGAAGGCCATGTTTTCGCGAATTGCGATAAATTCCATTTCAGGCGTGATGATGCCTTTACGCGCGTAGTGCAACTGTGACACGTTGCAGCCAGCCCTGGCGCGCCGCGGCTGCATTGCATGTTCGAAGCGTAAATGTGCTGTCTGTACATCACGCTGTCGGGCTGCCCCGTAGCTGGATGTCGCTCTACTCAATAACTCAGTGTCATTGCGCTCTTCGATCCAGGGTAAACGAATCGCTGGCAAACCTTTCCGCAAATTAATCAGTGCGCCCGGATCTGAGTAAAAGCCTGATGTGTCGTACACACGGATTGGCGCATTGGGCTCAAGGCCCTTCTCAGTTTCAGTAGCCATGAGCGCGATTTCGCGCATGGGTACGCGCAAATCCGGGCGGCTTCCCTGCACATATACCTTGCGCGAATTGGGGAAGTGTTGACGCGTTGTGGTATCCAGCCGCGTGATCTTGTCGAGAAAATGGTCAGAGGTACCGCTCATTCAGAATTCCTGTAGATCCGGCCAACACACCGGTGAAAGGTCGCGATGGAAATAATTCGTGTGGATCGTGAATTAGTAGCAATGGGTGTCGATAAAACTAATGGCTAAAACCAGAGTCAGCATTATGCCCCACACACTTCGAAATGATAACAGGCGAAGTGCGCGACCAGCAGTGTAACGATATGGCCTTGAATAACGTCTCAAGACAACATGGCGCATGCAAGCAGCAACCCGTCTGATTCAATTGTCACTTTTGGTTACACTGTGTAGAATGCCGGCTTGCTTGAAAGCCGCCGGAATTAAACCGGGGTCGCCCGCCTTGGCAACCACTATTCACGATACTTAAATTCCACACAGGTCACACATTATGGGACGTTTAGCGAAATTATTTGGAATTGTTGTACTGGGTAACCTGAGTCTTTCGGCGAGCTATGCCGATGATCTTTACGAAATTCTGCAACTGGCTCTGGACAACGATCCCAGTCTGCGCCAGGCAGAAGCCAGCTATCGAGCAAACCGGGAGAGCGTGATTCAGAGCCGCGCGAGTTTATTGCCCTCTTTTGGTATTGGCGGCTCGACCACACGACTGACCAGCGGACCCACTGATTCAGTCTACGTCAACGTCACTGATCCGGTAACCGGCGCTACCACACGTGTGCGCCGGCTGAATGACCACGACTTCAGCCCCGGTATTAATAACCACGGCTGGGGCATGAACCTGAACCAGAGCCTGTTGAACCTGGCCGCCTGGTATAGCTTTCAAAGCGCCCAGGCCAGTGACAAGGCCGCTGCCGTCAATCTCGCCGCACAGGAGCAAGACCTGATCATGCGTGTGGCTTCCGCCTACTTCGATGTATTGCGCGCCTTGGATACGCTGGAAACCAACGAGCAGGAAGAAGAAGCGGCGTTGCGCTCACTTGACCAGACGCAGCAGCGCGAAGAAGTCGGACTGGTGACCATTACCGACGTGTATGACAGCCAGGCTGCCTACGATCTGGCCCGCAATACTACGATTCTGCAACGGGACATCTTGCAGTCGCGCTATGAGGCGCTGGAGGCAATTACTGGTCAACCACATCCAAATGTGAATTTGCTGCGCGAAGACTTTCCAATCGTGTCCGCTGAAGGCGAGTTGAACGAATGGGAAACCCAGGCCGATTCCAACAGCCTCGCTATCGCCTTCGCCGAATTCAATCTCGAAGCCTCACGCCAGAACCTGAAGGCTCGCAAGTCTGAGCATCTGCCTACCGTGGCATTGGCCGGCAACTTTGGCCACAGCGTCACTGCACCTATTGTGAGCCAGGGTATTCAGATTGGCGGCGGCGCCAGTGATCGTACCTCACTGGCCGTGAGCTTCAGCATCCCGCTCTATAGTGGTGGTGCGACCAGTTCGCGCCGTCGTGCGGCCGAATACAATACTATAGCTGCAAAGGAATCACTGGAACTGACCAAACGCCAACTCACCCAGAATGTGCGTAATGCCTATCGCCGTGTGAATACCGACGTGCTCGTGATCGCACAGCGGCAGCAATCCATTACTTCCGCACAGAGCGCTCTCGATGCCACGGAGCTTGGTGCCGAGGTTGGTTCACGCAATATCGTTGAAGTGTTGCGCGCCCGTGAAAATCTGTTCCGGGCCCTGCGTCAGTACGCCGATGCTCGTTACAACTATGTCATCGACAGCCTGATCCTGAAGCAAGTCACTGGCATCCTCACGCCACAAGACATCATCGAGTTGAATAACTGGCTGCTCGCTGAAAATCAGTAACACGTTTTGCGCAGCAAATTACCTAACGTTGGCACCACTATCTTCACTGTCATGTCGAAGATGGCGCAGGATTACCAGGCAATAAATCTGTCACAGGGCTTTCCTGATTTCGACTGCCCCGAACGGCTGAAAGAACTGGTAGCGCACTATCTGCATGATCGCAAGAACCAGTATCCACCGATGGTCGGCATTCCAGTGCTGCGTGACCGCATTGCCGAGAAAGTGCAGGGCTTATATGGCTATTCTGCGAATCCGGAAACAGAAGTTACCGTAACGTCGGGTGCCACCGAAGCATTGTTCGACGCGATACAGGCAACAGTGGCAATTGGTGATGAGGTCATCGTCTTCGATCCCGCCTACGACTCGTATGAACCTGCGATTCAGCTTAGCGGCGGCAAGGCAATCCGCATTCCCCTGCGCTTGCCAGACTACAGCGTGGACTGGAATCAGGTTGAGAGTGCCATAACTGCGCGCACGCGGCTGATCATAATCAATACACCACATAATCCGTGCGGCACCATACTCACGAAAGCAGATCTGGACCACCTGGCTACTGTGATTCGAAATCACGATATCCTGGTTTTATCTGATGAAGTGTATGAGCACATGGTGTTTGACGGCCAGCAGCATCAGAGCGTGCTGGGCCATGCGGAACTTAAATCCAAAAGCTTCGCGGTCTTTTCATTTGGCAAAACCTATCACGCCACTGGCTGGAAACTTGCCTACTGTGTTGCCAGCCCGGAGCTCACCAGGGAGTTTCGCAAAGTACATCAGTTTGTCACTTTTACCACTTCCAGTTTTGTTCAATATGGGCTCGCTGACTTCATGCTGGAATGTCCGCAACACGCCAGACAGCTTCCCCGGTTCTATGAACAGAAACGCGATACATTCTGCAAATTGATTGCCGATTCGCGCTTCAAATTCAAACCTTCCCAAGGCACCTATTTTCAGCTGGTGGACTATAGTGCCATCAGCACTGACGACGACGTCACCTTTGTTAATCGCATGACTCAACAACATGGTGTCGCTGCGATTCCGCTGTCACCGTTCTATGCCATAGCGCCAGCCACGAAAATAATCCGATTCTGTTTTTGCAAGGATGATTCAACCCTGGAGAAGGCCGCAACAATTCTGCGCAGCCTGTAACTGCGCAATGAACAAACCTTCTTTAACTCCACCGGCTTTAAAAACCCTGGCTTCTGACATAAAGCGCTGGGGTGTGGAGCTGGGGTTTCAGCAAGTCGCCATTACCGACATCGATCTCACCGCCTACGAACCGAAATTACGCGCCTGGATCGAACACAATTTTCACGGCGAAATGAGCTACATGGCGCGCAATCATGAGCTACGCAGTCATCCTGAACAATTGTTACCGGGAACCATTCGGGTCATTTGCGTGCGCATGGACTATGCCAGGGAACTGGAAAATTCTTTCTCTCCCCTGCAAGACGGTACTAAAGCCTATGTCGCACGTTATGCGCGTGGACGTGACTATCACAAGGTAATGCGCAAGCGCCTGCAGAGCCTGGCTGAGAAAATCGAGGCAATTGCTGGCCCCATCGGTTACCGGGCCTTCGTCGACAGCGCTCCGGTACTGGAAAGAGCCCTCGCAGAAAAATCTGGTATGGGGTGGATCGGCAAGAATACGATGCTCATCAATAAACAGGCGGGCTCGTGGTTTTTACTTGGTGAATTGTTTACGGATCTCCCGCTTCCAATCGATCAGCAAGAGAGCGATCACTGCGGCACCTGTCACGCCTGCCTGGATATTTGTCCGACGCAGGCTTTCGTGCGACCAAACCTGCTGGATGCGACTCGGTGCATTTCCTATCTGACCATCGAACTGCGCTCTTCGATTCCGGTGGAGTTTCGGCGCGCCATGGGCAACCGTATTTTCGGTTGTGATGATTGTCAGCTCGTCTGTCCCTGGAACAAGTTCACACGACTGAGCGAAGAAAAGGCTTTTACACCCCGACATGCGCTCGATGATGTACAACTTGTTGAGTTGTTCAACTGGACTGAATCCGAGTTTTTACAGAATACAGCTGGCTCTCCCATCAGACGTATCGGCTATGAGTGCTGGTTACGCAACATTGCCATTGCGCTTGGTAATGCGCCAGACACGCCCGCGGTAATTGCGGCGCTGCACAGCAGGCGCCTCAGTGACTCGGCTTTGGTACGTGAGCATGTGGAGTGGGCGTTGCAGCAACACCGACAATAGCGCCAGCAGCATCACGCGCAACAAGCGTCAAAGGAGTATGCAGTCAGTGGGCGATAAAATGTTCGCGATAGTAGCGTAACTCATTAACAGAATCCCTGATGTCAGCCAGCGCCTGATGGCTGCTCTGCTTCACCAGCCCGTCCAGCAGATCCGGTTTCCATCTGCGCACCAGTTCCTTCAGTGTACTCACATCGAGATTGCGGTAATGGAAATAGCTTTCCAGTTCAGGCATGTGCTTCGCCATGAAGCGACGATCCTGGCAAATACTGTTGCCGCACAAGGGCGACGCATTTTTCACGGAATACTGATCGAGAAATTTAATGGTTTGACGAGTGGCTTCCTGTTCGTCAATGACACTATTTTTTACCCGCTCAATTAAACCCGAAGCGCCATGATGTTGTTGATTCCAGGCATCCATGGCGGCCAAAGCGGTATCCGTTTGTTTGATAGCGAGAGTTGGTCCTTCTGCCAGGATATTCAATTGCGCGTCAGTGACGAGCGTGGCTATTTCGATTATCAGATCTGTTTCCGGTTTTAATCCGGTCATCTCCAGATCAAGCCAGATGAGATTCAGTTGTTTGTTCATAATTGCCGAGTGAAGTTATAACGAGGTCAGGAATTGTAGCAAAGCTTCCCCCACGCGAATATGTAATAATCCTCGCGCTCAATCTACGGCGACTGCTCGCTAACGCGTGGCACGATAACAGTTTGCGCAGCGACTGATATTGCAGAACCAGTTTTCAAAAATACTGTACTCACAAACCCTGATTCCACCAAACCATGACTAAACGCCGACTAAGCCAGCGCCAACAAACGCGAATCGTTGAGAAACAGCAACGCGAGCTCGTGGGCGCACCAGGTGCAGACACGTCGGCGACGCCAATCAACAAGTGCAATGGCAGGGTGATCAGTCATTTTGGTCAGCAACTGGATGTTGAAGCATTGCCGGTGGATGCTACCCAAGCTCCCGTGCGCTGTTTTCAACGGGCAAATTTGCCGGCGCTGGTGACTGGTGACCTGGTGGTGTGGGAGGCAGGCGAAGCCAATACTGGGGTAATTGTGGTGGCAGCAAAACGCAGCAGCGTATTCGGCCGTCCTGCTTTCGATGGCAATTTCAAACCCATGGCCGCCAATATCGACCAGGTGCTGGTCATTATCGCGCCGCTACCCGAACCGTTCATGAACCTGATAGATCGCTATCTGGCGGCCATCGAAGCGCTCGGTCTTAACGCGGCGCTGGTTTTGAATAAATGCGATCTGACCACAGAGTTAGCGCAGTTCGACTTGGACAAGATGTTGTCGCTATATGAAGCCTGCGGTTACGCGGTGTACCGGGTCTCGGCATTGGATGGTTCTGGCTTCGATCGGCTGCAACAGTCCCTCCGCGGCCAGACTACCGTACTGGTAGGTCAGTCCGGTGTCGGCAAGTCGTCTTTGATAAACCGGCTTGGGCGGGGGGATGAGGCGCTGGTGGGCGCGCTTTCGGAAGCCAAGGCCAAAGGTACCCACACCACCACGACCGCGAAGTTGTTCCATCTGCCGGAGCTGGACCTCATCGACTCACCTGGCATACGTGAGTTCAGTCTGGGGCATATTACGCCGGCACAACTGTTCGACGGCTTCCGGGAATTCCGCCAATGTGCGGGACACTGTAAATTCCGTGACTGCAAGCATCGCACCGAACCCGGTTGTGCAATTCTGGCAGCGGTTGCCAGGGGCGAGATCGCCCAGCAACGACTCGACAGCTACTTTCAGATTCTGCAGACAATCGGCGGCGGTAGCGAGTAAGCGCGCTACTATATGTGCCGACCTGTTAGTGTTTAGTGCTCATTTGGAAATAATTTAGCCATGAACCCTACCTCTTTATGAAATCAAAACCGTTACCGCTCATTCTTGAAGTTGACCAATTGCACGACCTGTTGCCGGCCGCGAACTTGCTGCCCGTCGCAGTATGTCAAGCGTCGGTATTTGCCGCTCAGCACATAACAGGTTCGGCGCTGGTGCAACCAGCAGAACTGGTGAGTGGCATCAGGCCGGCAGTGGGCAAGCTTCCCACTGTTGCCCAATTGAGCGCACTGTTTTCCCGCATCGGGCTGACTCCGGAAACTCATGTCATCGCATACGATGATGAAGGCGGTGGTTGGGCCGGACGCCTGATCTGGACCCTGGATGTGATTGGCCATAAGCGCTACTCCTACCTGAATGGCGGCTTGATAGCCTGGTTCGCTGCCGGCTATCCGATGCAGTCCGGGTCGGACCCGGTGCCACCGACGCAATACACTGCCACCATCGACCAATCGCAACTGTTGACTCTGGCCCAGGTGGAGCAACAGCTAAGCAATCCGGACGCGATTGTGTGGGATGCGCGGGGTAGCGATGAATTCGCCGGCACCAAGCTCACCGCTATCCGTAATGGCCACATTCCCAATGCCGTGAACCTGGACTGGCTGGAGCTAATGGATCGGCACAATGACCTGCGCTTGCTGCCGCTGCCTGTAATTGCGGCGCGTCTGGACGCACTCGGTATCACAGCAGGGAAGCAAATCATCACCCATTGTCATACCCATCATCGTTCCGGGCTTACCTATCTGGTCGGCAAGGCCTTGGGTATGGACATCAAGGCCTATGACGGCTCCTGGGCGGAATGGGGCAACCACCCCGACACTCCTGTAGTCGCCGCAAGTGCCACCAGCGCAGGTACCTGAATAGATGTCACGCTGGTTTGTGTATCTGCAATACATCCTGCCCCAACAAAGCCTGTCACGAGTGGTAGGTATGCTGGCCAACGCTCGCTTCGGTCGCACCCTGTTCATGCGCGCCTTTATCAGGCGCTATCGGGTCGATATGGCAGAGTCTGCAACCACTCGCCTGGACCAGTTCGAAAACTTCAATGGCTTCTTTACCCGCGCCTTGCGCCCAGGCTGTCGACCACTGGCGCCCGCGGTTGATGCCATTTTGTGCCCAGCGGACGGTTGTATCAGTCAGCTCGGTGCCATCGATCAGGATCGAATTTTCCAGGCCAAGGGACACAGCTACACCACTACTGAACTGCTGGGTGGCGACGCTGCACTGGCGCAGGCTTTTCGCAATGGCAGCTTCGCCACTGTGTACCTGTCGCCCCGCGATTATCACCGGGTGCATATGCCCATGGCCGGGACGCTGACCAGCATGGTGTATGTGCCGGGCAAGTTGTTTTCAGTAAATGAGGCCACTGCCGCCCAGGTGCCAGGCCTGTTTGCGCGCAATGAACGCCTGGTCTGTATGTTCGATACCACAGCCGGACCGATGGCTGTGATTCTGGTAGGTGCGATGATCGTAGCCGCGATTGAAACAGTATGGTGTGGGCAGGTATGTCCTGGCCCGCAGCAGCAACGCCAATTTTCCAGGGATTATCGCGCGCATACGCCCCGTTTGAGCTATGCCGCTGGCACCGAAATGGGGCGCTTCAAACTTGGCTCTACTGCTATCGTATTATTTCCGCCGGGGGCAGTAGAATTAGACCCGGCACTGCAAGCAGGTTCACCAGTCCGTATGGGCCAGTTACTGGCGCGACAAATCAACAACAGGAAAATCTCATGACACAGGATGAACTGAAACAAGCAGTTGCCCGGGCTGCTTTCGAATACGTTGCAAGCAAACTGGAAAATGACACCATTCTTGGTATCGGTACCGGCTCTACAGCCAACTTATTTATCGCCGAACTTGGCAAGATTAAGCACGATGTTTCCGGCACGGTAGCAAGCTCAGAAGAATCCGCGCGACGCCTGCGTGCACTGAATATTCCAGTCTATAATTTGAACAGCGTGGATCGCGTTGACATGTATGTCGATGGTGCTGATGAAGCGAATGAGTACTTGCACTTGATTAAAGGTGGCGGCGCCGCGCTCACCCGCGAAAAGATTATAGCTGCCGTGTCGGACGAGTTTATATGTATAGCCGATGAATCAAAATTGGTGCCAATTCTCGGCAAATTCCCTCTGCCGGTGGAAGTGATTCCGATGGCTCGCAGCTATGTGGCGCGCCAGATCGTAAAGCTTGGAGGAGATCCGGTATATCGTGAAGGCTGCGTCACGGATAACGGCAACCATATCCTCGATATTTACAATATGCAGATCGTGAATCCGCGCGAACTGGAACAACAGTTAAACCAGATAACAGGCGTCGTCACTAATGGATTATTTGCCGTGCGGGGAGCGGATCGCCTGATTTTAGGGACAATAACAGGCATCAAGACATACCTGCCTTGAAAAAACAGAAGTGCTTCGGCTTATTGCGCGGGCGCTTGCAGCTGCAGACTCTGGACGGGATGAAACGTGTTAGCAACCTTCGTTGGGGGCGAAAGCTCCTCTCTTAATTCTCTCGAACAAGATTTCTAGTACAGTTTCAGTCTCAATCCAAAGCCATGCTTTCAATAACCTGGCAAATAGGAGAAAGAGGTATTGCTAGAGCGGATTAACGTTTTCCGCTTGCGGCCCTTTTTGACCCTGAGTAACTTCCATCGTTACTTTCTGACCTTCATGCAGCGTTCTTCGTCCAGAACCATTAATGGCGCTGAAATGTACGAATACGTCCTTGCCACCTTCCTGCTCTATGAAGCCGAATCCTTTCTCATCATTAAACCACTTAACTGTGCCTTCTACTGTGTCTGCCATATAACTCTCGTGCTATAAAGATTATGAAAATCGGATTGATGCGCGCACCAACCCCGCGGTCAAAAAGCAACCGAGGAATTAGTGTACGCCTATAATCTGGCTTAAGGAAACCGAAATTGTCGTAAATTGTAACGAAAATGCGGGGCTTGATAACCGGTCTTAGCAGACTGTTCCTACGCGCAAATTCGACTGAATAGTGGGGCTTAACGAGTGCTCAGCCATCCACCAGCTTGCCGGGGTTCATTATATTATTTGGATCAAACAGTCGCTTGATGGCGCGCATGTATTCCACTTCCTGCTCCGACCGGGAGTAGCGCAGAAACGGTTTCTTCAACAAGCCAACGCCATGTTCCGCCGACACACTGCCGCCATGTTGTTGCACCAGTTCGAATACCTGTACGGACACGCTTGCGCACTGCTCAAAGAATAGTGCCGCTGGCAAGGCATCGGGTTTCAGAATATTCAAATGGACGTTACCGTCACCAATATGGCCGAACCAGATAATTTCAAAATCCGGGTAGCGCTCTGACACTAACGCATCAACTTGCCGCAAGAACTCCGGAATCTTTGACACTTTTACCGAGATGTCATTTTTATACGGAGTGAATTTGGCAATCGTTTCGGAAATGTCTTCGCGCAAGCGCCAGAGGTTTTGCGCCTGGGTCGAGTTCTGGCTGATGGTACCGTCTACGATCCAACCGGAATTCATACACGACTCGAAAGTCGTCATGGCAGTTTCCAGATCCTGCTCTGAATAATTTTCAAACTCCACCACTGTGTAATATTCACACTCGGTGGCGAATGGGCGCGTCAGTCCTTTTTCCGCAAGCACATGCCGCAGCGCTTTTTCTGAAAAGAATTCAAACGCGGTTAGTTTTAACCGGTTTTGAAATTCCTGTAACACCGGCATTGCCGCTGCCATATTTTCGATACCCAGGACCATCACTGTTGGATCTTTCGGCTTGCTGCATAAACTCAGTGTGACTTCAACTATCAGACCGAGCGTTCCTTCAGAACCGATAAACAGGTGGCGGAAATCATAGCCAGTGGCGTTCTTGATCAATCCCCGATTGAGATCAAGTAGTTCTCCTGAGCCAGTGACTACCTTGAGCCCCTGTACCCAGTTACGCGTCATACCATAGCGAATTACCTTGATGCCGCCCGCATTGGTCGCGACATTACCGCCTATCTGACTGGACCCGGACGAGGCGAAATCGACCGGATAGAATAGGCCTTGCTGTTCCGCATACTGTTGTAATTGTTCCGTTACGACGCCGGCTTCGCACACCACCTGCCTGTCGCTGGCATTGAAATCACAAATCTTGTTCATGCGATCCATGGCAACCACTAACTCGCCATTGCTGGCAACCGCACCACCACTGAGACCGGTGCGACCGCCGGAAGGAACCACCGCCACCTGCAGTTGATTTGCCAGTTTCACTATGGCAATAACGGCGTCGATGCTATTGGGCAAGACTATCGCTGTCGGTTGCGGTGGATAGATTTTGGTCCAGTCCTTACCGTAGGCAACGAGATCTGCCGCTTCGGTTTTCACCCATTCCGCACCAACGATATCTGTAAGCTGCCGCAGCAGATCAGCAATACTGCATTTCATCAAGATTATTCCTGTCAGCCTGGCCGCACTGGTATAGGGGAGGAGCAGGAAAACAGTTACTTTGCCACCCTGCTGCTTTTCGACCTTGGTAAATATGTTACCATGCGCCCGCTTTTTCAGCATTGCGCATAGCAATATCTCATTCGTACAGCAGACATTTCTGCGCAGGTTTTCATGCAGCCCACTTCATTCGAAAAACGTAAAATCAAATTCCTGTTATTGGAGGGAATCCATCCGAATGCGGTGTTGGCACTGAACCGGGCTGGTTATGAGAACGTGGAGTCGCTGCAGACTTCACTGGAAGGCGACGCACTGCTGTCCAGAATTGCAGATGCGCATTTCCTTGGCATTCGCTCACGCACACAGCTGGATGAAACCGCATTTGCCGCCGCTACCAAATTACAGGCCGTGGGCTGTTTCTGCATTGGCACCAATCAGGTTGACCTCACCGCCGCCTTGATTCGCGGCATCCCCATATTCAATGCGCCTTTTTCCAATACTCGCAGTGTGGCGGAACTGGTCATTGGCCAGGCGATTCTTTTGTTACGCGGCATTCCTGAAAAGAATGCGTTGCTGCATCGCGGTATCTGGCAGAAGCTCGCCCACGGCTCTTATGAGGCCAGGGGCAAGAAACTTGGCATCGTCGGCTACGGCAACATCGGTTCACAGCTGAGCGTTCTCGCCGAATCCATGGGGATGAAAGTTTACCTGTACGACGTGGTCAACAAGCTGCCTCTCGGTAATGCTGTGCAAGTGGATTCATTGCAGACACTGATGAGCGAATGCGATGTCGTGACTCTGCACGTGCCTGAAACTCCTCACACCCAGAATATGATTGCCGCCAAACAACTGCAATGGATGAAGCCCGGCTCGGTCTTTATCAATGCTTCGCGCGGCACTGTCGTCAATATCGACGATTTGACTACCGCATTGAAGGACAAAAAAATCGCCGGAGCTGCAATCGATGTGTTTCCGTCTGAACCGAAGTCTAATGACGAAGAGTTCCTGTCACCACTGCGCGCGTTTGATAATTGCATCATCACTCCGCATGTAGGTGGCAGCACGATTGAGGCACAAGAAAACATCGGCTTTGAAGTGAGTGAAAAGCTGATCAAGTACAGCGACAACGGTTCCAGTTTTACTGCAGTGAATTTCCCGGAAGTCGCACTACCGGCTCATCCAGGCAAACATCGCTTGCTGCACATCCACCAGAACGTGCCGGGCGTGCTCAGCGAGATCAATACAATATTCTCGGAATCCGGCATCAATATCATTTCACAGTATCTGCAAACCAATGACCGGGTGGGTTATGTCGTGATGGATATTGATGTGCAGTCCAGCGAACTTGCCCTTGAAAAACTCAATCTCGTGCGCGGCACCATTCGCAGTCGGGTACTGTTCTAGAAAACAACCGCTCTCAATTGGTCGCTCCGGCAATAATCTCATCAAGCGCGGCAAACACCCGCTCTCTATACGGCTGCGCTTCATTCACCAGATGATGGCCGGCGTCTGCGATCATGTAGATTTTCGCGCGGGGAAACTTGGCAAGAAATTGCCGCAAATTGTATTTCCAGTCTACAGTGCCATCGCCGCTGCCCTGAATAATGTGCAATGTCTGATTTGATAACGGGCTACGGGCAAAACGTCCCTGATAATCCACCATCGCCAATACCCAGTCACGTTGTAACACCCGACTTTGCAAAGCGTCGTTGTGTTGCAGAAAATTCAGAAACTCGGGATCATGACTATTCCTGGCAAATTTTCGGCGCGTGGATTGCAGAAACCAGCGTGTAATCTGGAACAAAAGCTTGCTCCGGTACCAACTGTTAGAGCGCAATAGTGGCGCCAACAATACGTACGCTGCGAAATTGAAGCGGGTGGCCAGTTGCTCCTCCAGCAAGGCATCGATGATGATCGCGCCGCCGGTACTCTGTCCAATGATTGTCCAGAGACCATCTACCTGTTGCTGCTGCGCCAATTGCAGGCAAGCCAGTAACGCCGCAACATATTGGCGAAACGAACCGATACTGGCTTCGACTCCACTGGAAAGACCGTGCCCCGGAAGATCGAAAATAACCACGGAGAAACCGCTACGCAGACAGCGTCCGATGACGTGACTGTAAATACCAACATGGTCGAAATAACCATGCACGAGGAACGTAGTCCCACGTTGTTGTGCAAGTGGCACTTGAAAGTGCTGACACACAATTTTAAATTTACCGCTCGCCAGATAACCAATGCTATGAGTGACCGGTTGCAGCGCGCTGCCGAAATTGAGACCGTAGAAGTTGCAGTATTTTTGCAATAGTTCACTGCGTGGCGCAGGAGTCTGAAGCTGCATCGCTCCAAGAGATTCCCGCAGCCTGCTTGCGTCCTCTTTGCTAAACATGGTTACAGGCTCCAGAAATTACTGGTGACGGTGGCTATGCTAACGCCCCTAAACAGGCTCAGGCTGCTTTCGAATAGCGCTGCACCATTTCTTCCAGACTGTACACTTTCTTGATGTTTGCCACCTGTCCAGCGCTGCCGAATGCTTCGAGGCGATCTTTGACGATCCCTTTCATGGCTTTGATCGTTGGAATCAAAAATTTTCTGGGATCGAATTCTGACTTGTTCTGTGCCAGAAACTTGCGGGCAGCGCCGGTTGAGGCCAAGCGCAAATCCGTATCAATATTGACCTTGCGTACTCCATGTTTGATGCCTAGTTGAATTTCGGAGATCGGAACACCGTATGTCTCAGGAATCTCTCCACCGAATTCATTGATGATGGCAAGCCACTCTTGCGGAACTGAGGAAGAGCCATGCATAACCAAATGGGTATTGGGTAAGCGGGAATGAATCTCCTTGATGCGCTCAATCGCGAGTATGTCGCCGGTCGGTGGGCGACTGAATTTATAGGCACCATGACTGGTACCTACTGCAATCGCCAAGGCGTCGACGCCGGTAGCCGCAACAAACCGGGCAGCTTCCTCGGGATCAGTGAGCATTTGCGCCATAGTCAGTTTGCCTTCCGCACCGCTGCCGTCTTCTTCGCCAGCTATGCCTGTCTCCAGCGAACCGAGGCAGCCAATCTCGCCTTCCACGGAAACGCCGCACGCATGCGCCATATCCACCGCGAGCTTCGTTACCCGCACATTGTAATCGAAATCCATTGGGGTCTTGCCGTCTTCACCCAAGGACCCATCCATCATCACGGAAGAAAACCCCAGCTGGATTGAACGCTGACAAACTGCAGGAGAAACCCCATGATCCTGATGCATCACAATTGGTATATGCGGAAATTCTTCAATGGCAGCCAGGATCAAATGCTTCAGGAAATTGGAGCCGGCATATTTTCGTGCGCCGGCCGAAGCTTGCAATATGACCGGACTATGCGCTTCGTCTGCCGCCTCCATGATCGCGCGAATCTGTTCCAGGTTATTTACATTGAACGCGGGAACGCCGTAACCTTTTTCAGCCGCGTGATCCAGCAGTTGTCGTAAACTTATTAGTGCCATTTTAAGGAATCCTCAATTTTGCTCGCTCTTCCAGAATCTCCACTGCTGGCAATTTCGTTCCCTGTACATATTCCAGGAATGCGCCGCCGCCGGTTGAGATATAACTGATCGAATCTGTAACTCCAAATTTGTCTATTGCCGCGATTGTCGCGCCACCACCAGCAATCGAAAAACCCTTGTTCTGTGCAATCGCCTTCGCGATCGTTTCTGTGCCTCTGGCAAACTGGTCGAACTCGAATACACCGAGCGGACCATTCCAGATTATTGTCTTCATCTGTGCAACAACTGCAGCGAACGCCTCGGCCGATTGCGGTCCGATATCCAGAATCATATCAGTGTCTGCCAACGCGTCCACTGACTTGATGCGCGCTACCGCAGTTGCTGAAAACTCCGACGCAACAACCACATCTGTCGGCATCGGAATGCTGGTGGTCTGCATCAGAGCAGCGGCCACCGGAACCAGATCTGGCTCGTACAGGGATTTGCCGACATTGTAGCCACAGGCCACGAGAAAGGTATTCGCGATACCTCCACCCACGATCAGCTGATCAACCTTCGTCGCCAGATTCTGCAGCACTTCCAGCTTGCTCGATACCTTGGCACCACCAACTACAGCCAGCATGGGGCGCTCCGGGTTCTCAAGCGAGCGCTGCAATGCACCGAGCTCACTGGCAAGCAACGGGCCGGCGCAAGCAATTGCCGCATAGCGCGCGACACCGTGAGTGCTCGCCTGCGCGCGGTGCGCCGTGCCAAAGGCATCCATCACGAACACGTCACACAACGCGGCATATTGGCGCGCCAAACTGTCGTTGTTGCTAATTTCGCCAGCGTTTACCCGCACATTTTCCAGCAAGATCACTGGATCACTGATCGCGTCCAGTGTAGCGGGTTTCTGTAAATAATCCTGCACGAGATGGACCTTGCACTTCAGCAACTGCGCCAGGCGTGCAGCCACAGGTGCCAGCGAAAATTCGAGCTGGTTCTCAATGGCGATGCCTTCCTCTGGACGTCCGAGGTGCGACATCAGGATCACGCGCGCACCCGCCGCAAGCGCCTGCTGGATAGTGGGAATAGCGGCACAAATGCGCGTGTCGTTCGTGATATTGCCGTTTTCGATAGAGACGTTCAGATCTTCCCGGATCAGCACGCGCTTGCCGTTCAGGTCCATATCCTGCATACGTAAAAAAGTCATGCCTGCTGCTTTCATTTTAATGCTGCCATGTATTGAGCAACATCCAGCATGCGATTGGCATAGGCCCACTCATTGTCAAACCACACCAGCAATTTCATCAGGTTTTTGCCAGCGACCCTTGTCTGAGTCAGATCGACCACAGCAGAACGCGGGTCATGATTGAAATCACAGGAGGCGAGCAGCTCGTCGGTGTAACCAAGAACGTTGACCGGCAGTCGTTTGCTGGCGGCAATAATCGCCTTGTTCACCTGTGTCACATCAGTGCTGTCGCGCACGAGCACAGTCAGATCCATCGCCGATACATTCAGTGTAGGTACGCGCACTGCCTGTGCTTCCAGCTTGCCCGCCAGACCCGGCAGAATGCGCTCAATACCTTTTGCCAGCGCGGTATCCACCGGAATAATCGACTGCATGGCACTGCGCGTCTTGCGCAAGTCATTGTGGTGATAGCTGTCGATGACAGGCTGGTCATTCATCGCGGAATGGATTGTGGTAATAACGCCTGACTCGATGTGGAATGACTCATCCAGTATTTGCAGAACTGGCACAATGCAGTTGGTGGTGCAGGAGGCATTGGACACAATGACATCTTTGGCAGTCAGAACTGCATGATTGATGCCATATACCACTGTCGCGTCAACATCGCTTTCCGCCGGTTGTGAGAACAACACCTTGTTCGCGCCACTGCGTATATGCAATTCGGCAGTAGCACGATCGGTAAAGGCGCCACTGCATTCCATGACCAGATCCACGCCAAGTTCAGCCCAATTCAACTGCGCTGGATCGGAGCAATTTGACACTCGAATACGATCGCCATTAATCAGCAGCTCTTGAGTGCGTTCCTCAACCGTGCCGAGGAATCTGCCGTGGGTACTGTCGTAGCGTGTGAGATGCGCCAGCGTCTTGATATCTGCCAGATCATTCAATGCCACGATGCGCAGATTCGCGTAATTGGTAGATTCATAAAAGGCGCGCAGCACACAGCGACCGATACGACCGTAACCATTGATGGCAATACGATAGGGCATGGCGGTTACCGACCAGTGAGGCAAAGCGCGATTGGCATTAGCCAAATGACTTTGCGGTAGTTATTACATTCTCAGCTGTAAAGCCGAAGTGTTGCATGAGCGCCGGCCCCGGTGCTGATTCGCCGAATGAACGCATGCCAATTATCTTGCCGTCGAGTCCAACGAATTTGTACCAGTAATCCACACCAGCCGCTTCCACGGCGAGGCGCTTGCGCACTTTTGCTGGCAGCACCTGTTCCCGATACGCCGCATCCTGAGCCTCGAACACATCCACGCTGGGCATGGACACCAGCCGCACGGCCTTGCCTTCTTTTTGCAAGCCAGCTACTGCCTCAACACAGATCCCAACTTCAGACCCGGTGGCGATGATGATGATATCTGGTGTGCCTTTGCAGTCCTGCAATATGTAGCCGCCGCGGGCGATTTCTGCCAACTGCTGCGGGCTGCGGGCTTGATGCGCAAGATTCTGGCGTGAAAACACCAGCGCAGTTGGGCCACTATTGCGTTCAATTGCTGCTTTCCAGGCGACCGCTGTTTCGACGCTGTCGCAGGGACGCCACACGGACATATTGGGCGTGCTGCGCAGACTCGCCAGTTGTTCCACCGGCTGGTGGGTGGGGCCGTCCTCGCCCTGTCCGATGGAATCATGGGTATAAACGAAGATGCTCTGTTGCCCCATCAGGGCCGCCATGCGTACCGCATTGCGGGCATATTCCATGAAGATCAGGAAGGTCGCGGTATATGGAATGAAACCACCATGCAATGCCATGCCAGAGGCGATCGCGGTCATGCCAAATTCGCGCACGCCATAATAGATATAGTTGCCATCTGCCTTTTCCGAAATGGGGGAACTGCCAGACCAATTGGTGAGATTGGAGCCAGTGAGGTCGGCGGATCCACCAATTAACTCAGGCAAGAGCGCGGCGTAGGCTTCAATACAATTCTGGGACGCCTTGCGGCTGGCAATGTTCTCTACCGTTGCCTGACACTTGGCGACATAGGCAGCAGCCGTTGCGGCGAAATGGCTGGGTAACTGATGTTTCAGTCGGCGCACCAGTTCCATGGCAGCCAGCGGGTGTTCTTCTTCGAACATCACCAGTTGTTCTTTCCAGGCAGTCTCTGCCTGGAAGCCTTTCTCCCTTGCGTCCCATGCCTGCTTTATCGCGGCCGGAATCTCGAATGCCGGATAGGGCCAAGCCAATGCCTCACGGGTAGCTGCGACCTCGTCTTTCCCAAGGGGCGAACCATGCGTGGCTGCCGTGCCCTGCTTGTTCGGTGACCCGAAACCAATAATGGTCTTGCATCGAATCAGGGTAGGCTTGGCAGTTGCCTGTTGGGCGGCTTCAATCGCCTTGGCGATGCCCTTTGGATCATGGCCGTCAATCACAAGTACCTGCCAGCCATAGGCCTCGAAACGCTGATCGGTGTTGTCGGTGAACCACTGGTCTACCTCGCCATCGATAGAGATGCCATTGTCGTCATAGAACACGATCAATTTGCCCAGTTGCAGGGTGCCGGCCAGTGAACACACCTCGTGGGAGACGCCTTCCATCAGGCAGCCATCGCCCGCGAAAACATAGGTGTAGTGGTCGATTATTGGCGGGGTGGTGTGCTTGAATTGTGCGGCCAGCGTCTTTTCCGCGATGGCCATGCCAACCGCGTTGGCCAGCCCCTGCCCCAGTGGGCCGGTGGTGGTTTCCACCCCAGGGGTGTAGCCATACTCAGGATGCCCCGGTGTCTTCGATCCCAACTGCCGGAACTGCTTGATGTCTGCAATCGAGAGGTCGTAGCCGGACAGGTGCAGCAAGGAGTACATCAGCATGGAACCGTGGCCATTGGAGAGCACGAAGCGGTCACGGTTGAACCAGTGGGGATTACCCGGATTGTGCTTCAGGTAGTCGTTCCACAGCACCTCGGCAATATCGGCCATGCCCATGGGCGCACCCGGATGTCCGCTGGCAGCTTGCTGGACGGCATCCATGCTCAGTGCCCGAATGGCATGCGCGCGTTGTTTTCGTGACACAGCGTTATCCGCCATTAATTAAGCTCCTGCTACTCTGACAGTATGGTCTTTACTGCTGATTAATGCGCAATCCAGGTGGGTTTAGCATGCAGCATGCGACGTATGGGTGTGGCAAGGGTGACATTGCGGCCTGCTCGCGACGGTGGTTATTTTCCCGCACCTACCGGCAATATGCCACCAACGATGGCGTAATTTTCGAGTCCCCAGCCGGCAATTGACCTGGCTGGAATTGGCCCTTGCCTTGGCCACAGACCCTGGACTCCTGTTAGTTCAGCTCGAAAACCTATATCAATATATTTTGATATAGGTTTGAAATTTGCCGTCAGAGTTGCTAACTTAGCGCCCTTTCTGGCCAACAGCTCCAAGCCAATGACTGCCGCCTCCCTGCAAACCAGCGCTACCGGGCAACCGGACGCGATCGACAAGCTCAGTGAACTGCACAAGGCTCTGGCAGACAGCTTGCGCCTGCAGATTTTACGCCTGCTCAAGAATGAATCATTCGGTGTGCTGGAACTGTGTCGCATCATCGATATCCGCCAATCAGCCCTTAGCCATCACCTGAAGATTCTGGCCACTGCCGAACTGGTGTCGACCCGGCGTGAAGGCAACTCAATTTTCTATCGGCGCGCCTTGCTGACGGAAGACGATGTCTATGCAGACATCAAGCGCAGCGTCTTCGAACACATCGATGGCCTGCCAGTTGCCAGAGATCAGCTAAAAAAGATTGGTCAGATTCAATTGGAACGCTCGCAACTGTCACTAAGCTTTTTCAAGCGCAATGTGGACAAGTTCAAAGAGAAACAGGGATTGATCGTCGAGCGCAGTCACTACGCGGCAACGCTGCACGACATGATTGCTGGCTTGAACCTGCCAACGCCAACGCACGCACTGGAAGTGGGCCCCGGTGAAGGTCATTTGCTGGTAGAGCTGGCGGCGAAATTTCAGCATCTGACGGCACTGGATAACTCGCGCGACATGCTGGAGATGTCCAGAGCCGCCATTGCTGCAGCGGGTTTTGACCATGTCGATTTCCTGCTCGGCGATACTGGTGTCGCGATCAAACAAAAAGTTTACGCCGACCTGATTATTTTCGACATGGTGCTGCACCATATTTCCTCGCCAGCGAAAACGTTCAAGGAAGTTGCTGCGTTATTGGCAGCGGGTGGTTATCTGCTGGTCATCGACCTGAGCAACCATGACCAGGATTGGGTAAGAGAATCCTGTGGTGATTTGTGGCTCGGTTTTGATGATGGCGATCTCGATCACTGGTCGAACAAGGCTGGACTGCAGGCAGGACAGAGTTCCTACCTGGGTTTACGTAACGGTTTTCAAATCAAGATGCGCGTGTTTCAGCGCGCTGTTTTTTAATAGATAGCAAAGGAAAAGAGAATGGCTGAAATAAGCTTGTTTACTTCTGAATCGGTATCCGAGGGTCATCCTGACAAGATGGCAGATCAAATATCCGATGCGATACTGGATGCGTTGCTGAAGCAGGATAAAGCGGCTCGCGTCGCCTGTGAAACCATGATCAAGACCGGCATGGTTATCGTTGCCGGTGAAGTTACCACGTCCGGTTATATCGATGTGGAAGATCTGGTGCGCAAGGTGGTGAATGACATTGGTTACAACAACGCCGAGAGCGGCTTCGACGGACGCACCTGTGCTGTGCTGAATGCTATTGGCAAGCAATCACCCGATATCGCCATGGGCGTCGATCACTCTGACGATCACGAACAGGGCGCCGGTGACCAGGGCCTGATGTTTGGTTACGCAACCAATGAAACAGAAGTGCTGATGCCTGCTCCAATTACCTATTCTCATCGTCTCGTGAAACGCCAATCGGTAGTGCGCAAGAACGGTACTCTGCCGTGGTTGCAGCCTGACGCGAAAAGCCAGATTACGTTCTGTTATGAAAACGGCAAGCCGGTGGCCATCGACGCCGTAGTCCTGTCGACTCAGCACCGGGAAGAAGTCTCGCTGAAGGATCTGCGCGAAGCAGTAATGGAAGAAATCATCAAGCCCGTGCTTCCAGCCGAACTGGTCAACAAGGACACGAAGTATTTCATTAACCCAACTGGGCGTTTCGTCATAGGCGGTCCTCACGGCGATTGTGGCCTGACTGGACGCAAAATTATTGTTGATACCTACGGCGGCATGGCGCGCCATGGTGGCGGAGCATTCTCCGGCAAGGACCCATCCAAAGTGGATCGCTCCGCTGCCTATGTCGCACGTTATGTCGCGAAGAATATCGTTGCCGCAGGCATTGCTGATCGCTGCGAGATTCAATTGTCCTATGCCATCGGCGTTGCCGAACCGACTTCAATCAGTGCCGAAACTTTTGGCACCAGCAAGCTGAGCAATTCCGCAATCGTGAAACTGATACGCAATCATTTCGAATTGCGACCACGCGGACTGATCAAGATGCTGGACCTGATTCAACCTATTTACCAGCCAACAGCTGCCTACGGTCACTTCGGCCGTGAAGACATACTGTTTAACTGGGAAAAAACCGACAAAGCCGAAGCACTGAAGCGCGACGCCAAAGTCTAGACCAAATTCTGGAGAACAAAATGAGCAATCAAAACCTGGCTACAAAGAATCAAATAACTCCGGACTATAAAGTCGCGGATATCAAACTGGCCGACTTTGGTCGGCGCGAAGTCACGCTGGCAGAAGCAGAAATGCCGGCACTGATGTCATTGCGCAACCGGTATGCTGCATCGAAGCCACTGGCAGATGCCAGAATACTGGGCTGCATACATATGACCGTGCAAACCGCAGTGCTGATCGAGACTCTGGTGGAACTCGGCGCTGAAGTACGCTGGTCATCCTGCAATATTTTCTCCACTCAGGATCACGCCGCGGCATGCATCGCCGCGGCCGGAATTGCGGTCTATGCGTGGAAAGGCCAGACCGAAGCTGAAGGTGAATGGTGCATCGAACAAACCATTCTCAAGGATGGCAAGCCGTGGAATGCAAACATGATTCTGGATGACGGCGGCGACCTGACCATGATGGTGCACGACAAGTACCCGCAAATGCTGGAAAATATTCACGGCATTACCGAGGAGACGACTACTGGTGTGCATCGCCTGCTGGAAATGCTGGCGGACGGCTCGCTGAAAGTCCCTGCTGTCAACGTCAATGACTCGGTAACCAAGTCCAAGAACGACAACAAATACGGTTGTCGCCACAGTCTGAACGATGGCATCAAGCGCGGCACTGACATGCTGCTCGCTGGCAAACAGGCACTGGTAGTTGGCTATGGTGACGTGGGCAAGGGATCCGCGCAAAGCCTGCGCCAGGAAGGCATGATCGTGAAGATCGCCGAGATCGACCCGATCTGTGCCATGCAGGCATGTATGGACGGTTATGAAGTCGTGTCTCCCTACAAGAATGGCATCAACACCGGGACTGCAGAAGGCATCGACAGCAAGCTACTGGGCAAGATTGACTTGATTGTAACCGCTACCGGCAACATCAATGTTTGCGATCGGTTCATGCTGGAACAGGTCAAACCCTGTGCGGTTATCTGTAACATCGGTCACTTCGACAATGAGATCGACACGCGTTTCATGCGCGAGAACTGGGTCTGGGAAGAAGTTAAGCCCCAGGTACACAAGGTCTATCGCAAAGGAACTGACTCCGCTAATGATTACCTGATCCTGCTGTCAGAAGGAAGGCTGATCAATCTCGGTAACGCCACCGGGCATCCATCGCGCATCATGGATGGTTCCTTTGCCAATCAAGTGCTGGCGCAGATATTCCTGTACGAACGCAAGTTCGCCGATCAGTCCGACGAGTACAAACAGGCTCACATGAAAGTTGAAGTATTGCCCAAGAAGCTGGACGAGGAAGTCGCTGCATTGATGGTGGGCGGTTTCGGCGGCGTGCTTACGCAGTTGACTGACAAGCAGGCGGCATATATTCGTGTCTCCAAGGCCGGTCCTTTCAAGACTGACACCTACAAGTACTAGGAGCAATTGGTAGATGAGCAAATCATCACGCCGTCAATTCAGCATTGAATTCTTCCCGCCGCGAACAGTAGCAGGAGAATCCAGGCTGGATGAGGTTCACGCCGAGCTGGCCTTGCTGAACCCCGATTTCTTCTCCGTGACTTATGGTGCCGGCGGCTCTACCAAAAATGGTACTCGCCAGCTGGTGCTGCGCTATAAGGAACTGGGATCGTCGGCCGCACCACATTTGTCCTTTGGCGGTCTGGATGAAAGCGAGCTGCAACAGCTATTGCTCGATTATAAAAGCCGCGGCATCAATCGACTGGTTGCCCTGCGCGGTGATATCCCCTCCGGAGCCGGCTCAGCAACTCAACATCGTTACGCAAATGAACTGGTACAGTTCGTACGCCAGACAACCGGTGATCATTTCCATATCGACGTGGCCTGTTACCCGGAAACCCATCCCGAATCGGCCAGCTATCAAACCGACGTGAATTTTTTCAAGCGCAAGGTCGATGCTGGAGCCAACTCCGCTATCACCCAATATTTTTACAATGCGGACGCCTATTTCCGCTTCGTGGAATATTGCCGCTCCTGCGACATCAACATCCCCATCGTGCCAGGCATCATGCCGATTACGAATTACACCAACCTCGCCCGCTTCAGCGGCAACTGTGGCGCGGAAATACCGCAGTGGTTGCGGCTCCGCCTGGAGACGTTTGGAGATGACGCCGACGGCTTGCGGAATTTTGGCATAGATGTCGTCACTCGCTTGTGCGATCAGTTACTCGCTGGCGGCGCACCGGGTCTGCATTTCTATTCAATGAACCTTTCAAAAAGCGTCACCCAGATCTGGAACAACCTCTCCCTCTCTGATCGACGCTAGCGGTAACCCTGCATGCGCCTCACCCGCATCTACCTCAACCAGCAACTTTCCCAAGGTGCAAGGCTGTTGCTGGATGCTGAGACTACCCATTACGTCGGCACTGTATTACGCATGCGCCTGCAAGCGGAGTTGCTGGTGTTCAATGCTGGTGACGGTGAATTTGCTGCTCAAATCGTCGCAGCGGAGAAACGGGGAATAGAGGTGGCATTGGGTGAGCAGCTACGCGCGCCACAGGCGGCGTCGCTCATTATTCATCTTGGTCTGGGAATTTCACGTGGTGACCGCATGGATTTTGCTATTCAGAAATCCACAGAACTCGGCGTCACCCGAATTACTCCCCTATATTCGCAATATGGTGAGGTAAAACTAAAAACTGATCGTGTCGAGAATAAGCTGCGTCACTGGCGCAAAATTGCTGCGAGCGCAGCCGAACAGAGTGGTCGGCTTGATATACCCGAGATTGCAGTCCCCCTGTCACTGGATGAATGGCAAGATACCCTCGGTGAGACTACTCGACTGCTACTTGATCCAGCTGGCAAAGAAAGACTTGGTGAACTGACCGGGACAACAGTAGCCGACATAACACTTTTGATAGGTCCCGAAGGTGGCTTCTCTGAGCAGGAACTGGATTGGGGCCGCAAACATCACTTCGCTATTGTTACCCTCGGGCCGCGCATACTCCGAACCGAGACAGCGCCGGCCGCGGCACTGGCTATTCTGCAACATCGCTTCGGGGATATGTAAGCAGGGGCGCGTTAGCAAGGTATGCAGGAAGATATTTGCGCAGCGAGACGGCGCAATACCAAGCTGAAAGGAAACCCTAGAGCCGAAAACTCAGCGGGCCTAAACCCATTTTCTTGCCGGCAAATCTGAACGTATAGTCGCTCGGTTTAACATTGATGCGATTGACATCAGGCGCCCCAATTATAGCGCGTGATTCCTGCGCCTGTTTGTCATTTACCAGATCAAGAATTTTCGGTTCCTGCAGCACCGTACAGTCGGCGCTGGTGAGTACTGCTACGCGTGGAAATAATCTCTCCACTGCATTCTGCAGCAGCACGATGGCGAGTTCTTTGGTAGCAAGTTGCAACACCGTCCCTACCGGATACATACCCAGCAAGTGAATGAATTCAGAAACGAGTTGTTCCGGAAATTTCAGCACCCGTTGTTTGTACAATTTGCTCATGGCCTTCGCCGGTGAACATTGGCCACCTGGCAGATTACTGCCCAACAGCCGCTCGTAACAATACGCAAGATTGGCGAATCTGGCCAAGGCCGGAATCTGTTCTCCGCGTAGACGGCGTGGAAAACCCCGGCCATCATGGCGCTCATGATGGCAATGCATAATAGTAATTACCCTGTCATCCAGATCCTTGTGCTGTGCAAGCAACTCCAGCCCGAATTCGACATGTTTGCGGTAGGCAAGAAATTCTTTCTTGCGGAATGCGCCGCGCTTGTTAATCAGTTTTTCCGGCAGTAAATACATGCCGATGTCTGCCAATAAAGTGCCGAGAAACAACACACTAATCTGGTTGCGGTTCATGCCGATCTGACGTGCCAATACGGTTGCCCAGATGGCAGCGCGCACGCAATAATTGGAAGACCTGGCATTGGATTGATCTGTATTCAACAACCAGATCAATGTCTGCGGATTGGCGATAATGCAGTCGATCATTGCCTCCATCGGCTTGGTCAGGGTTGTTAATTTCAGGCTATCGCCGTTTTTTACCGCTAGCGTGATCGAGTGAAAACAGTTCTGCAATTCAAGATAGATTTCATACGCCTTGTCGATGGATTGCTTGATGGTTTTGGTTTCCGCATAAGCACCGCGATCAATTTTCAGAGCCGCAGGCACTGGCACCGCTTTACGGGCGGTGTTCAATATCGTCAACTGATGCTTGTTCAGCGCGCGCGGAGGGACACCCTGATTGGTATCGATAAATACGAACTTGCAAAACTTCTGCAGAATCTGGATGTCATCCGCTTTGCGCAGATGAAACCCGCCTACCGGAAATGGGGTCGTCGACCAGTTGCAATCAAGCTCGGCGATATACATTCCCAGCAGCAAATCTCTGCTTTCCAGCTTCAACAGACGGGTCGAGGAATAGGGTGATTCAGGAGTTGCCATGGCCGCGAGCATAGCCCTGATGCTCGCAAATTCTTGTGAGCAGACTCACACTTCAGAGCACGCCTGAATTTGGACAAAAAAAAGCGCCCTGAACAACGGGCGCTTACAAATGGAGAGTGTTTAAATGGCTTACAGTACGTAGCCGCGTTCGTCGTGTGAACTAAGGTCGAGGCCGATTTGCTCTTCTTCTTCAGAGACACGCAGGCCCATAGTCACATCAACTATTTTGAGAATGACGGCACTGAGTATGCCAGTGTAGAAGATAGTAAAGATGACGCCCTTCGTCTGAATCCATACTTGTGCGGCAATGCCGTTTTCCAGACCGACTCCGCCGAAGGCTTCGGCAGCAAACACGCCAGTCAGGATGGCTCCGATAATGCCGCCAACTGCGTGCACACCAAATACGTCCAGTGAATCGTCATAGCTAAATGCCCGCTTCAGTGTGGTTGCTGCAAAGAAACAACCGACACCGGCAATCAAACCCAGCATCAGTGCGCCTTGCGGTCCTACGGTTCCGGACGCTGGTGTAATCGCAACCAGTCCAGCCACTGCACCCGATGCAATACCGAGCACGCTTGGCTTGCCGTGTCTAATCCACTCCACAAACATCCAGGAAATAGCGGCGCCGGCAGTCGCGATCTGGGTAACGAGCATGGCCATACCAGCGCTGGCGCCTGCAGAGACAGCGGAACCCGCGTTGAAACCGAACCAGCCAACCCAGAGCAATGCGGCACCGATGATAGTGTAGGTAAGATTGTGCGGAGGCATCGCGGTACCGGGAAAGCCTTTCCTCTTGCCGAGCATGATACAGGCGACCAGTCCGGCGATACCGGCATTGATGTGAACAACAGTGCCGCCGGCGAAATCGATAACACCCCAATCCCACATCAAACCGCCGTCACCCGACCACACCATATGCACCATTGGCACATAAATAATGCTTACCCAGGCTGTCATGAACACCAGCATCGAAGAAAACTTCATGCGCTCTGCGAATGCGCCAACAATGAGCGCGGGTGTAATAATCGCGAAGGTCATCTGGAAAGTTGCAAATACTGATTCAGGAATTGTTCCTATGATTGAATCGACAGTTATTCCGGACATGAATACGTTGCCGAATCCGCCGACAAATGAATTCAGATTTATTACTCCTGCTTCCATGCCGGTGGTATCAAAGGCCATGCTATAGCCCCATAGCATCCAGATTATGGTCATCAGGCCGGTAATCGCGAAACACTGCATCATTATGGAAAGCACGTTCTTGCTGCGCACCATACCGGCATAGAACAACGAGAGTCCTGGAATGGTCATCAGCAGCACCAGCACAGTGGCGGTGATCATCCAGGCCGTATCACCAGAATCCAGTTCCTGCGCGGACGCCATTCCTGGAAGCATCAACAATAGCGCTGCCAGCAACGGCATACCTGTCTTTCCCAAAATTAACTTCTTCATTTTATGTTTCCTCAACAAGCTACAACATTTGATCGAACGTGCTGCAATTAGTGGCATTGCACCTGGTTCGAGAATCAGATGGCCTCGTCTCCAGTCTCACCCGTACGAATGCGAATGACTTGAGAGAGGTCGGAGACGAAGATCTTGCCATCACCAATCTTGCCGGTGTTGGCCGCTTTGGTAATTGCTTCCAGAGTCTGGTCGAGCAAGCCTTCGCTGATTGCGATTTCGAGTTTTACTTTAGGCAGAAAATCGACAACGTATTCCGCGCCTCGATACAATTCGGTGTGACCCTTCTGCCGACCAAAGCCTTTGACTTCAGTAACAGTAACGCCCTGCACCCCAATTTCTGACAACGCTTCACGCACGTCGTCCAGTTTGAATGGCTTGATAATAGCCGTGACTAACTTCATTATTTTGCTCCTGTAATTTCTTCAAGCTTGGTTTTTAGCTGTTCGATTATGCTATTTCACTCAACTGCCTTTGCTCTATGCATGGCCCGTGCCAGTTATTATTTGCAGTCTTGAGTAACGGTAGAATCAGGCTTGGCGGGAAATAGTGGGCACCTCAGGGTCGGCCTGCGATACAAAATTGGGCAGAAGGAGTGCGCAGACCGAGCACGCGCACTATATAAGTGCAACGACTGGCTATTGCCACGTTTGGCAAACAGGAACGGCGGGCGCTGGTGGATTTCAGTGGTAGAATATGGCTTTCCAATTTCCTGAGCAGACCATGCCATGCTGGATAATGAATTTCTGCAGAAACTCAGCCATCAATTATCCGGATTGATGCCGATGGCAGAAGCAATTCGCGCTGATTTACGCACCAAAATAGAGCAGCAGTTGCGCGCCAGTTTCGCCCGCCTTGATTTGCTGAGCCGCACCGAGTTCGATGCCCAGGCGCAAGCTTTGCAACGGGCCCAGAACCGAGTCCAGCAACTGGAACAGATGCTGGCAGCGCTGGATGCCCGTCTCGCCGAATTGGAAACAAGGTCGGGCAGCAAGCACTAAGCCGATTGGCTCAAGCAAGTTGCGGCATCAACGGTGCAGCGCTTGCAGCAACTGACAACGCCGATAGCTGACCGCTTCCAGCAGGTCTTCCGTCGCAATGTTGGCGCGCTGCTCATAGTCAGCAATCGTCCGCGCCAGCTTGATTACCCGGTGAATACCCCGCGCCGACATGCCCAACTTCTGCATGGTATGGGCCAGCCGCATGCGCTGCCGACGTTCCAGCACACAAGTTGTCTGCAGTTCTTCCAGGCCCAATGCTGAGTTCAATTTACCACTGCGCTGCAACTGCACGCTGCGGGCTGCAGCGATTCGTTGCCGTATGGCTTGCCAGTCGGTCGCCTGCTGCTGCGGTTCCAGCAACTCGGCGGGTGCCAGGGCCGGCACCTCAATCCTCAGGTCCAACCGATCCAGCAAGGGTCCGGATAGTTTGCCGGCATAGCTGCGCAGACGTTCCGGCGAGCAGCTGCAGGCGTGACCGGTGTCACCAGCATGTCCGCAGGGACAGGGGTTCATGGCCGCCAACAGCTGGAAACTGGCCGGGTAACGCAGCCGGTAACTGGCCCGGCTAATGGTTATTTCACCGGCTTCCAGGGGTTCCCGCAGCGCGTCCAGCACACCGGGTTTGAACTCGGTCAGCTCGTCAAGGAACAATACTCCCCGGTGCGCCAGGGTAATCTCGCCGGGATGTGCCCTGGGTCCTCCTCCAACCAAAGCCACGGCGGTGGCCGAATGATGGGGAGTACGAAACGGGCGCTGCTGCCAGGCGGTTTTGTAGCCAGTAATCGTCACCACGGAGGCAATGGTGGCTACTTCCAGCGCCTCGTTTTCCGCCAGGTCTGGCAGCAATCCAGGCAGTGATCTGGCCAGCAGCGTCTTACCACTGCCAGGCGGGCCGATCATCAACAGGTTATGGCCACCAGCGGCAGCGATTTGCAAGGCACGCTTGGCGCAAGCCTGGCCTCTGACCAAGGCCAGTTCCTGCAGGATATGACTGCTATTTTCCTGCAAATTCGGCGCCCTGGGTTCACAGCCCGGCAACACCGCTCCATGCAGCACATGGTCTATGACTGCTACCAGACTGCGCACGCAGTGCGTTAGTGGATACTCGATCAAGGCCAGCTCCGGGGCATTCGCGCTGGGGACAAACACCTTGCGTTGCAGCGCGCGCGGCGACTACCGCAGGCAGTACACCGGCAACCGGGCGTACGGCGCCATCCAATGCCAGTTCCCCCAGAATTTCAGCGCCTTGCAGAACATCGTCTCGAATCTGCCCCGAGGCCATCAGAATGCTGAGCGCGATCGCCAGGTCGTAGCGCCCACCGATCTTCGGCAGATCCGCGGGCGCCAGGTTGACCGTAATTCGTCGCATCGGAAATTCGAGTCCGGAATTGAGAATGGCGCTGCGTACTCTTTCTTTACTCTCTTTCACCGCCGTTTCCGGTAATCCGACAATGGCAAAACCGGGCAGGCCATTGGACAAATGCGCTTCGACCCGTACTTCAATGGCTTCGACCCCGAGGATGGCGCGGGAGAAAACTGTGGCTAGGGACATTTGCGGACGGACTCGCTGCGCTGTATTGCAGTACTTAGGTATAGACCAGTATCTCCGGCGTTGCGAACTGCAGCGAATCCGCGGCCCAGCACTGCTCATTGATGCCGATCAAGCTCGGCATCGGTGTGATTGCATATCATGCACGAGGGTATTGTTTATTGGCTCCATTCTGGTCGTTGACCAGAATCACTAGCGGCCGCTGCATCTGAGGAGAACAGGAATGATTCACGAAGTAGAAGGGGATATTTTATTAACCAAGGCTCAGGTCATCGCTCATGGCGTAGCAGCAAATGATCCGATGAAGCAGGGTCTGGCTCTCTCATTGCATGAGTGCTATCCAGCAATGCACAAAGACTTTCATCACTGGTGTCATCAGGCTCACCCGGAGCCCGGCGCAGCCTTGTTATGAGGTGGAACGGATGGGGTAAGATTGGTAAATCTGATTACCCAGGAAGGTGGACACGATGTCGGCTGTCATCCTGGCAAAGCGTCAGAAGCAAGTGTTAATCACGCCTTGTGTGCGTTGAAAAAAATAATCATCAAGGAAAAATTTTCCTCTGTCGCATTACCGCGGCTCGCTACCGGAGTTGGCGGATTGCGCTGGGAACAAGTAAAGCCCTTGATCGAGGCACAGCTGGGTGACCTCGACATTCCAGTTTATTTATATGTGGTGTTTAGGGCGGGGAAACAAGCAGCGGAATAGCGGAGCAATACAGAAAAGAAACGCAAAAAAAATGGGCTGCATGCGGCCCATTTTTTTATCTCGCAAAAACTCTTACTGACTACTGGCTAGCATGTATTCAACTACAGCACGCAGGTCATCGTCGGTGCAGTTAAAGCACAAACCTTTGGGCGGCATGGCATTGAAGCCTTTGATCGCGTTAGCGACTACTGCATCCAGACCTTTCTCCATGCGCGGTGCCCAGGCTTCTGCATTGCCAGGACCTACTTTCGGAGAGCCAGCAGCGCCGGTGCTGTGACAAGCGAAGCAGGAAGCCATGTACGTGGTTTCGGCATTAAAGCCGCTACTCAACGCCGCCAGTTGCAGTGGCTCATTATCGGCAAAGTTTGCAGACGCGAAAAAAGCAGCTGCGATGACTACTGACAATCTGGCTACAGGTGATGCTATTACTTTCTTGATACTTAACACAGTGAACTCCTTGAGGATAAAAATAAAAGTATATCAGGTACGTTTTTAATACATTGACGCTATTGGCTTACCATATAGTCAACGAGCGCGCGCAAGTTCTCGTCAGTACATGTCATACACATACCTTTGGCAGGCATGGCATTAATACCATTGGTAACATTAACCATAACTGAATCCATGCCTTTCTCCAGACGCGCGGACCAGGCCTCTTTGTCGCCCAGTTTGGGTGCCCCGGCAGCACCAGTACCATGACAGGCAAAACAGCTCATCTGGTAAGTTGCTGCTGCATCAAATGCCGCCGCCACCGCGGCAGGTGCAGCCACTTCAACTACTGCAGGAACCGGGGTCGCAACAACTGGCGCAGCAGCGGCTGGGGTGGCCGCAGGCACCGTACCTGATGCGGTGCCAGTGGTACCCACGCAAGGCTGTCCAGCCAAACACACCTGGGCAACAGGACGAATATTGTCCTCTATCGCTTGCTGCGCAAATGTGCTGCTACCCCATATCAGTGCCGACAGCAGGGTAAAACAGACGGGTAAAAGACGTGGTTTCGCACTTACTTGTCGCACCGCAGTAGGCTCCTTGAGATTCCTGAATATTGCAGATTAGTAGCGGGAGGTTGCCAGAATTGTGGCTGCAGCCCTGAAAAAGCACGCGGAGTATACCGTTAAATGCCGCAGTCGGAAACAATCAGCTATTACAAATACAGCAGGATTTTCAGGGCGAAACGGTGAGATTCAGCGGTGTCGAGTGGAAATAGACTTCGTTGGAATTGGTGTCTAGGCCATAACCAACGGCGAAATCGACGACTATATTGTTAATGCCCAGACTGGCGGGTATCAACTTGGTCACTATCTCGAGATTTTCCTGAGCCGACAGAATCTTGGATTTGGTTTTGGTAAGAGCGCCAGCACTGCTGTCAAAGATGACAAATTTCCCGGATGAATTGAGCAGATGAATGGCACCATCGAACATGGCGGCTACGACAATAAAGCCCGGTTTGCCCTGATGCGCACTATCGATGGCAATACTGGCGCGGATATCGATGGCATCGGTGCTCTTAAATTGATTGCCATAACTCACGCCATTGTTGGCGCTAATGCCGGCACTGAATGCCCCAAAGCCCGGACCACCGGTCAGGCTTTCCGAGTTGGCGAATGTAAGAAAGCTGTTACTGCTGAAGGATGTCTTGATCTGGTAGGCACCGGTGATACTGCAAGCGGCATTGACCTGCCTATCATAGGTATTGGCCAGCAGGTAATAGGTGCCGGGCTGCAGTGTCGTATTGAGTGTGGAATTACATTGCTTGCTGCTTTTATTATCAAAGGCGATCACGCGCAGATCCGCATCGGCAATCAGCAGTACCGAGTCGAGACTGGCCGAGGTCATGGCGAAATTGAAGGTCGTGGTATTGGCAATATCGAATTGGTACAAATCGATCGGGCTTGAATCGCTATCACCCAGTGTGAGTTTATCTACCGTGCAATCGCTGCTGTCGAGAGAATTGCTGATCAGTCCAAAATTGAATTTCCTGATCTGACAATTTGACAGGCCACCATATAGCGTCGCAACACCAGCAATGTCATCTGCATGCAATTGAAACTGATTGCCAATGTTGGGCGCCATAATTGATTGTGACACTTGCGAGTGACCAAGGCCCAATGCGTGACCGAGCTCATGGACCGCGATGCGCTTTAGATCCAGCCCAACTATGCCGAATTGAATTAAGCGGCCGTCATACACATTAAACACTTCGTTCTGGTTAACTACGATGTCGACTTGCACAATGCTGGGAGGCCCCAGGACTTCGCTCTGTAATCGGCGCACGGCAATAGCGAGAGTTTTACTGCCGAAGGCGTTTCCGCAATGAGTCGTGGCAAAGTCCACGCCATTCAAGCCGTCATTTTGACAGGGGTTTTTGTTTTGCTGCACCATGCTGAATTGGAATGTTGTCTTGCTGTTCCACTCCCTGATCGCATCGGCGAATGCGCTATTAAAACTTACCCCGGTACCTGCAGTGCCCGGTATATCGATGTAGAACAGGGCTTTTGCGCCAATCCACTTGCTGCCGTCTATTTCAAACGCAACCGCGTTTCCTGACGAGAACGCCAGCAGTAGTAGCAACGCGATACTTTGAACGGATTTCATTGAAGTAAATTGAGAGTCTCTTGCCTGGCTTCTGCTATAAAGCCAATAACGCACCAGTGGTTTGCCAGTTTACCTGAAGACCGGAAGATTGGGCTTTTCTTGTCACATTTGGCGCAGCCTACAATACGACGCGACGAGGGAAGGTGACGCCAAACACAGTTCTTGACGCGAAGCAGTCGCACCATTGCTCATGCAGTCCTGTATGATCCGTCCTGAATCGCCCGCCACCACGACTCGTTACTCAAATACCAATCAACTGTCTTGTTCAAACCTGAATCGAAATTCTCGATAGGGGTATAGCCAAGCTGGCGCGTAATTTTCGCGGCGTCGATTGCATAACGGGTGTCATGTCCTGGTCGATCTGCCACATAGGTAATCAGGCTTTTTGCAGCCTTGCCCTGCGCACAGGGTGACTTTGGAAAGCGTTTGCGCAACTCAGCGTGCTCAGCGAAACGGCTGTCAACGATTCCGCATAGCAGGTTTACCACGTCGATATTCGCCCACTCGTTATTGCCACCGATATTGTAAGTTTCCCCGACCGACCCTTGCTTGATGATAAGCTCGATGCCGCGGGCATGATCGTCTACATACAGCCAGTCACGAATCTGTTTGCCATTGCCATATATTGGCAGTGCGGCGCCGCTCAGGATATTCAAAAGGCACAGTGGAATCAGTTTTTCAGGAAAGTGGTAGGGGCCATAATTATTCGAACAGTTGCTGGTGGTAACGCGCAAACCATAGGTGTGGTGATAGGCGCGTACTAGATGGTCGGACGCTGCCTTGCTTGCGGCATAGGGTGAGTTCGGTGCATAGGGCGTCGTTTCACTGAAGGCGGCGTCGTCCGGTCCGAGAGTGCCATACACTTCATCAGTTGATACATGGTGGAACAAGTGTGCCGGGTTTTTTCCATTATCCAGCCAGGTTTTCTTCGCCGCCTTAAGCAAGCTGTGCGTACCAACAATATTTGTGTCGATAAACGCATCCGGACCGGTGATGGAGCGATCAACATGACTCTCCGCGGCGAAGTTCACCAGCGTATCAATCTGGTGTTGTTGCAAAATGCTTGCAACCAGCGCCTGGTCACAGATTGACCCGTGGACGAATTGAAACCAGTCGCTGTTAAAGGCGGCAGCCAGATTATGTTTGTTGCCCGCATAAGTAAGCGCGTCGAGGACGACGATGCGGTCAGCAGGATTTGCCTGGTGCCAGTAATGCACAAAGTTGGAGCCGATAAAACCGGCGGCACCTGTCACTAGTAATTTTCTCATCGCTGTTCTCGTACTTCTGTTTTGCACGCCAGCCTTTGTGTGCAGTTGTCCGGGCTTGGTTTAATTGCGCGGCTCACTGTGAACTACCAATTTTTGCCTGGCGAGCTCAACTATAACGTGGCGCAGTTGTTGTTCCCAGGTCAGGCCAGGGCAGGTGAAGCGCGACAAGGTGCGGCGTCGGTCCAGCACACTGTACGCTGGCCTGCGCGCTGCTGTTGGATATTCCGCAGTGCTGATTGGTTTGACCGGAATTTGCGTACTCAGCAAGTTGTGTTGCAGCGCTTCCTGTTGAATACGCACAGCGAAATCATACCAGCTAATCGCGCCGCCATCTGTCCAGTGAAAGATCCCGCGCTGGAACTGGGTCTGGGCCATCGTCAGCAGCAACGTCGCCAGTGAATGCGTAGACGTGGGTGAACCGATCTGGTCGTTCACCACACTCACCTGTTCTCGCTCAGCCATCAGCCGCAACATGGTCTTGACGAAATTGTTGCCATGCTCTGAGTACAACCATGAAGTTCGGACAATTGCACTTCCCAGCGGCAGGATTTCCAGCAGTAGACGCTCTCCTGCCAGTTTGCTGCGTCCGTACACCCCAAGCGGGTTCGCCTCCGCACTTTCAGTATAGGGGCGACTATTGTTGCCCGCGAAGACGAAATCGGTCGAAATGTGTATCAGTCGCGCCTTATTCGCGGCGACCCATCTGGCCACATTGGCAGCACCGGTAGCATTTACCGCATGTGCCTCTGCTTCTTCCGCTTCTGCCTTGTCTACCTGGGTATAAGCAGCGGCATTGATGATTACGTCCGGCTGCAACTCATCGAGAACTTTATTCACAATATCCGGTTGCGTGATGTCCAGTGCTGCCCTGTCCAGTACTTGCACTTCCAGGTTGGCAGGATGCTCTCTGGCTTTGCACAAGTTGGCGATGGTCGCACCGAACTGGCCATTGCTACCGGTAACTACGATGCTCTTTGTCATTGGGGAATGGTGGTCATCGGGAAATAGAGATCACTGGATATAGATTGTCATCAGGAATAAGTCGGCGCTTCAAGCAATGATTTGCCATTGCGATCCTTGGCAGACAGTAATGGTTCGGCATTGAGCAATGGCCAAGCAATGCCAATATTTTTGTCATTCCAGAGCAGGCTATGTTCGTCTTCAGGATGATAAGAGTCGGTACATTTGTACAACAATTCTGCAGTTTCGCTCATCACATAAAACCCATGGGCAAAGCCGGGTGGTATCCACAGTTGTTTCTTGTTGTCGCCAGAGAGAATGATGCCATACCACTGACCAAAACTGGCAGACCCGCGCCTGAGGTCCACTGCTACATCGAACACCTCGCCTGCAACCACTCGTGCCAGTTTGCCCTGGGGATGCTGAAGCTGATAATGCAACCCGCGCAAAGTACCCCGCGCTGATTTGCTCTGGTTATCCTGCACAAATTTCAGATCAATGCCTTTTTCATCAAACCAGGATTGCCGCCAGGTTTCCATAAAATAGCCGCGATTGTCACCGTGTACCTTGGGCTCGAATATAAGTATGTCCGGAATTGGCGCTCGACTTATTTGCATGTATTGCGGTCTTCGAGTAACTCCAGCAGGTATTGCCCATAGCCACTCTTGATGAGCTGCTGGGCAAGCAGGTGAAGTTGTGCCTTGTCGATGAATCCCTGCCGAAAGGCGATTTCTTCCGGGCAGCCTATCTTCAATCCCTGCCGCTCCTCCAATACCCGAATAAAATTAGCGGCATCCAACAAGGATTGTATAGTGCCAGTATCCAGCCAGGCAGTGCCGCGATCGAATAGTTCTACCTTTAGCGTTTTACGCGCCAGATACACTTTATTCACATCGGTGATTTCCAGCTCGCCCCGGGCTGAAGGTTTTATCGACTTGGCGATGTCCACCACGTCGTTGTCGTACATATATAAGCCGGTTACTGCGTAATGGGACTTGGGGTGCTTGGGCTTTTCTTCCAGGTCTACAGCGCTATTATTTTCATCCAGAACCACTACACCATAGCGCTCTGGATCATTCACATAGTAGGCAAATATGGATGCACCTTGTGGTTGCTCAACTGCATTTTTTAAAGTCTCTTCAATCCGATTGCCATAGAAGATGTTATCTCCAAGAATCAGGCAGACCCGGCTGTCGCCAATGAATTCCTCACCAATGATAAACGCTTGCGCCAAACCATCCGGACTCGGTTGGGTTGCATAGGCGATGTCGATCCCCCATTTTTGACCATTGCCTAACAGGGACTGATATACAGGGGCGTCGGCAGGAGTGGTAATAATGAGTATTTCCCGAATGCCGGCCTGCATCAGTGTCGACAGCGGATAGTAAATCATGGGCTTGTCGTACACCGGCAGCAGCTGTTTGCTGACGGCCTGGGTCATGGGGTGGAGACGACTGCCGCTGCCGCCTGCGAGGATAATGCCTTTTGTCATTGCCAGGTCTCTACTGCTTATCTAATTACTTCGTGAAATTTTCGCAACTATTTTCGGCAATTCCTTGTAAAGCGTGGTGCTTGGCTGAAATCCAAGTTCAAGGCTGATTGCTCTATTGTCGAACAGGTTATCGTGCGTGATGTTGCGATAAGTTCGCAGACCAATCGCAGACCCTTTACCTTGGTGCCCTGCCATAAATCGCGCCATAAATCCTGCTATCAAAGCTGCCGTAAATAATACCATATGCGGGGTGCGCCATCTTGGAAATCTCCGGTCCAATGCAGCGTAAATTGCGGCTTCGATTTCCGTAATTCGGTATTGCTGGCCGTCAGTGACTATGTATGTCTTGCCTATCGCCTGTTTCGCGCCAATTGCCAGTCGCAGTGCGCGCGCGAGATCCGCTACTCCTACAAGTGATATGCGGGCATTCAAGACAGGTAGCGGCGGCAGGCGCCTGCGCACGATCATCGCAATCATGGCGGCAATATTGCCCTGCATGCCCACACCATAGACATTCACTGGACGCAGGATAACTACTTCTATCAGACCATTGCTGTTCGCCTCCAGCAGCAAGTCTTCCGCGGCCTTCTTTAACAAACCATAATGGGTGATAGCGCCTGTTCCGGAATTTGCGACCTGAGCAAGACTGCTACTCACATACACAAAACGTTCGACATGATTTCTTATCGCTGCCTCAAGCAAATTTTTGGTGCCGTCGACGATGCTGCGTCGGCTTTCACCAAAATTGCCATTATTGACGTGAGTAATGCCGGCAAGATGAATAACTATCTGTTGATCCGCGCAAGCAAGATTCAGGCTTTCAGTGTTTAACAGATCACCGTAAACTATGTGCGTCTTTTCGCTCTCCGTTTTAAACTCTGGCCTTGTCGGATTACGAACCAACAGACGAATTTCAAAATCGCCCGCGGTTAATTCTTTACAGAGGGCGTTGCCAACAAACCCGGTGGCGCCGGTGATGAGTATCTTGTTGAAATTGGTTTGTTCCACAGGATTCCTGATAAGCAATGCAATATCATCCAGTCAGATTTGCTTGAACACACGCCATCCGTACGTGTTATAAAAATACCATGCGGATTTGACAAACATTAACAGATGCCTGATTCCTTTGCGGGCAGCATGACCGCCAACGTGCACTATTCGCATAGACGGCAGATACACAATGTCTGCAATTTTTCCGATGCGAAGTGACAAATCAAAATCTTCAAAGTACAAAAAATAATTTTCATCAAACCCCTGCACCTGTTGCAGTAATTCCGTGCGACATAGCATGAAACATCCGCTCACAATTGGTATTCCTGTTCCCGGCTCGATTTTAGACATTTCGTGCAGTTCATATTTGGCCAGTCTTTTTACAAATAATTTCTGCCACGGCGCAGGCCAAAATCCGCGTACCAACAAGGTAAATAGTGCCGGAAATGTTTTACACAAATGCTGCTGCTTCCCGTCAAAGCCTGTGGCATGCGGGCTCGCAATCGCAGTTTGGGGATGTAGATTAAGATAATTGATTCCTTCAGCAACACAGTCTTCGTCCAGCGTTACATCCGGGTTCAGGATTAAATGATAGGTACTCTTGAGTTCATTAATTACCAGATTGTGGCCTCTGCCAAAGCCAACGTTTCCGTGTCCACGGGAGAGTCGCAACTCGACTTCCAGTTCTCTTTGATCGACCGCACATTCGTCGAATAGTTCCAGGCCCCAATCCGGATGCTCCGAGTTGTCTACCAGAAAGATTTGCGTCACGGAAAGCGGAAATGAATTCCGCAAATGTCGAATTGATTGCAACAGCGAAGACATAAGCTTGCGCAGCTCATCTTGCGCAGGGTAGTAGCAGACGATACCAATACTGAGTGCTATGTGCTGTTGTTCCGACACCGTTTATATTTTACAAGCGTTACTGGGGAACCAGCCTGTCGCCAAATGGAGTGGAGACAACTCGCATACCTGGAGGCACTTCCGAAGGTTCAAATCGGCGCGGGACAAACCCGCCATTACCATCAGCGTCAGGCATGACAGCAGGGTTGTCAGAGTTATCCCCGTTCAATGCGCGCGCTCGCATGATTTCGAAAGGATTCTGCGGGTTTTCTTCGATTACTTCTGCTGGTTGCAAATCAACCTGGGTGATCGCCAACTGTGCTGGTTCTTGCGAGCGTGCTACTGGCGGATTATTTGGCAAGGTCAACTCGGCGATATTGCCAGCTGAATTACAGCGTATACCTGAATCAGGAAATTCAACGCAGGGTATCGAATCCGGGTGCATGACAGACACCTTCCCTGCTGCGGTAGCTACTATTTGATATTCCGAGTATTCGGGTATGGGCACATTTACACCCGGCTCCGTCTTAATAACCATTTTTGCGCCATTTCGATCAGTCAGGATAACCGAATAACTGTCTCCAATGCGGGACGTACCGATCAGCGTAAATTCGGGTTGCGAGGCGGTAACCCGACTTTCACGCCCCGGGCGCTGTTGCGCGGCTGATTGGTCATCGTTCGTCGTCTCAATGTCTTCAAACAGGTTGAAGTCCTGAGCATCTGTGCTGCTCGCAAACATCATGGCGAGTGACACACTAAAAATGGCTGACCAACCGCGGACTTGTTTCATAATTCCGACTCGATACCAAGCATGAGAGGCATCTTAATGATTCTTTCCCTCTTTGTCGCTGCAATCGATAATTTAGTCTGATTATCAATGTATTAGGGGCAAGGAGAGAGAATTGGCCCGGTCTGGCTGTTACGTCTGCCCGGGACAGGTAGTGAGTGTCCCCATTCTCAAGCTATTGCCAAACCCCACACAATAAAAAGGCCGGCCCTTGCGGGGCCAGCCTCTTGTGGTTCCATACCCTCTTCCACAACATTGCGGCTTCAGAGCGAGTCGAAGTTCAAGCTGCCCGCGTCATCCCCGCTAAACAGCGTATCGAGTCCTTCAGCGGGAGCCATCTTCAGTTTTTCCTTTACAAGATACTCCGCACGTTGCGTTAGCTGCTCCAGCTGCGCAATTGAAAACAGTTGGGCATACGCTACTACCAATGCTCCCGAGGTACGCAAACCGACAAACACGTCTGCATCCAGTTTGCCCAGCGCCTCTTCATTGATCCGGCAAAGGCCATTTATCTGTAGCGGCTCTTGCGAGTGTTGCAGATTTATCGAAACAGGCCACGGCTCAATGACACCCGCACTGGCCAGTGCCGCGCACGCTGTCGTTGTAACAAGCCGATTTTGTTCACAATGGGTGATAAAATCCAGGCTCTTGGCGACCAGCTTATCGAGTTCCCCATCAGCGTTAACCAGACGTGGCAGCGAGTCATCATCACTTAGATGCGTGTCATAGACGCAGAATACTCGGTTGCCTTGAGAATCATTGTGTAATGCGAACGGAAACACGCGCATGGCTGCAGGGACGTAACTGCATAGCCATTGATGGTTGTCGGTAACGTATAAATTTTGCCCACTACCCAGACCCAGCAAGGCAATCAGTTGGTACGTACCATCTTCTGCCTGCAAAAATCCCATGGCGTAATGCGGTAACAACTTGGACAGTTCCCCCACCACGACTGACACGGCCTGTTCCGCTGCGGCAAATTCATAGCCTGATCTAGGCCGCCAGTGTTTGTTTGCATGCTCCGTGCGCGATACTGCAATCCATGAACTCATGCGATCTCCCCAATTTGTATGGTCTTTTTCGTGGCATGCGCAAAGGATAGCAAGCTTACGGTGCCCTACCAATAACCACTTCACACTATGGCCGTGCCTGAGCACACTCAAGGGGCATCAAACAGACAGCGCGGCGCATCCTGGATTTCATGAATGAGCGCATCGCCTCTCAGGAAGACCCACGCAGCAAAGGCAAAACGTTGACCGGTCCCCTGCTCGGTGCGTACTGGCGCTACCGTGTCGGCGACTGCCGAGTCATCTGCGACTTACAGGATAGCGTGCTTTGCATCCTCATGATCGAGATCGGCAACCGCAAAGAGATCTACCGATAGCGCCACAAAATAAAGGGCTCAGACCCCTTTATTCTACTTTTTCACTTTTTCTCCAGGGCAATCGGGCGCATCGCGTTCTCCCCCGCGTTGTTGTCCACCGGGACACGCGCATCGTTGACATGCAGGATCACCCCGCCAGCGCCTCCACCCACTGCGACTGCTTCGGCAAGCAAACTGTCTTCAAGTCATAGTTGGCCTGGGCAAACGCCCTCGCATTGGCCCCCAGCCTAGCCCTCGCTGCCGGGTCGTCCAGCAGCGCGCACACCTCGTTAGCCAGCCCCGGCACATCGAAGAAATCGACCAGCCACCCGGTGTCATCGTGGCGGATCGCCTCGTGCAGCGGCTGGGTGTCGCTGGCCACGATCGCGCAACCGACACTCATGGCTTCCAGCAGGCTCCAGCTCAGCACGAACGGGTAGGTCAGATAGACGTGCACCGTGGACAACTGCAGCAGCGGGATGAAATGCTCATAAGAAACATGACCCAGAAAATGCACCCTCGCCCAGTCCGCATCGCTGATCTGCGGTCGCACCTCTGCGGCGAAGATGTCCTTCCACTTCTTGCCCTCTTCCGGGCGGGCGCCGTAGCTCACGTCATCTGCGCCGACGATCAGCACCCGCGCCTGCGGCCGGCGCTTCAGGATCTCCGGCAGCGCGCGCATGAATATGTGGTAGCCGCGGTAGGGCTCCAGATTGCGGTTGACGAAGGTGATGACTTCATCCGCCTTGGTCAAAGTGAGGTTACCGTTGAGCGTCAGGCTGACACTCGGGTTCGGCGCCACGGCTGCGGTGTCGATGCCATCGTGCACCACGGTGATAAGGCTGCGAAACGGCTCCGGGAAGGTGCTGGCCTGCCACTGCGTCGGCGACATCCCCGCATCGGCCACCTCGAAGTGCAGCAGGTTGTTGAGGTTCTTCAGGCGCAGGCGGCAGACATCGCCTTCATCTTTAACCGGGAACTCAGGGTCAAAGCTCACATCCGCGCCATGCGGGTGGTAAAAAAACTCGCAGTAAATCCCCAGCTTTACCTGCGGCCAGACGTCCTTCAAAAACAGGCTCTCCCCCCAGCCGGGGTGGGCGATGATCACATCCGGCGTGAAACCCTGCGCCTTCAATTCCAGCGCCGCCCTAAAACACGCCTCGCCCCGGATGGTCTTGGTCTCGAAGTCGCTCACCCACGGATGCACCTTTGGGGTGGTGCCCCGGCTGGCGTTGTAGGGCACCAGCTTGACGCCCTGCCATTCGTTGGCGCTCACTTTCTGCATGGTCATGGCAACAACGGCATGCCCTTGTTGTGCGAGCGTCGGCGCCAAAAACTTGAACTGGCCCGGAAAATTCTGGTGAATAAAAAGAATGTTCATGCGCACACCTTCAAGACACCCAGCTTCACCAGCCACGCCAGGGCGCGGAATACAAAGGCCTGCCGCTCGGCGGGGATGGCCTGAATAAGCTCAAGGGCTGTCTTGGCACCAGAGGTCGCGGCATTGAGTACGAGCTGCACCTCGGCCTCAGTGGGCAACACCACCTTGGCAAAGTTGACCATCGCCAGTTGACGGTAATCGGCCACGCGCCGGGCAGCGGTTGGTGCATCGGCGTCCACCAGCCCCAATACCGTCTGCGGTGTCAGCAGCGCCGTCGGGTAGCTGGCAAAGGCATGGAACGGGTCCATGCGGGCAGGCCAGGGGTGGGGCAAAGGCTGCAGGCCTTTGGCCTGGGCAACCCGGATCTCAGAGAGCTGGGCCCACAACGCCTCGTACTGGCCGATGATGGGTTTCCAGTCGTAGACCTCCCTCGCCCGAGCTCTCCCCGCCTCACCCATCTGGCGGCGCAGTTCGGGGCTGTTGAAAAGCTTTTCAAAGGCTGCGGCCGTGGCCTGCACGTCCACGGCCACCAAGGAGGAGGCATGGCCGATGTACATGTCGTAGGTATCCAGCTCCAAGGCATGGCGCAGGGCCAGATCCCGTGCCAGCCCCCCCTGCGGCATCACGGTGGGGATGCGAAACCCATCCACTCCGTCACGTACCGTATCCTTGTAACCATCCCAGTCCGAGACCACCACGGGTAGACCCGCGGCCATGGCCTCGATGGGGGTGATGCCGAAGGCTTCCTGAATGTTGTCAGACAAGGAGCAAAAGATATCGGCCGCCGCCCAGGCCATGGCGGAATGGCCCGGCGTGCGGCCAGACAGGTGCTGTCGAATCACACTTGGGCAGGCAGCGCGCGCAGCTGCGGTAAAGGCGCTCTCGATTGCCTCGTTGGGATGCACCCCGCACTCGAGCAGCACCACCTTTTTACCCGTGGACCTGGCAGCCGATTCCAGGGATTGGTACATCGCCAGCGGGTGGGCCTTGGCGTGAAAGCTCAATCGCCCCAAGAACAAAACCACCAAGGCTTGCTCTGGCACCTGCAAGGTCTTGCGCGCCTCGGCTCGCTGCGCAGCCGAAAAGACAAAGTCTGCCGTGTGAATCCCCAGCGGAATCACCGGCAACTGCGGCAGCGAAAGCCGGGTGATACCCAAGCGGTCTTTGAAATAATCCACCTGGGCTTGCAGTAAGCGGGTGACGTTATCCTTGACGGCCGTGCTAGTGCAGATCACCGCATCCCAGGGCTGCACCGGGGCGGTCAGCAGATCGGCCAGCGCGTCCATCGCCCTGGCACTGGAAGTCGTGTGAGTAATGCCGCACAGGCTCCAGGCCCCGTGACCTGCGGTTCCTCCTGCTGCCGCGCGATGCCAGGCGTGAACGCCGATGCCGGGGCCGGGGTAGTAAACCGTCCCGGGCTGCGACAAGGCGGCGAGGCTGTTTTTGTCTACCGCCTTGACGGGTTCAGCGCGTCCGGCCCCCTTCACCGCTTGTACAAAGGCTTGGGAGTGCTCAGGCTTCTCGACCTGCGCCCAGAAGGCCTCGGTTTGGCTGTGCGCCAAAAAGCCACGCAGAAAGGATTCGCCTGCCGCATTGCGGCCCATCAGCTTGGGGCCGCTGGTGGTGTAGGCCTCGGGGTGGTAGTAAATGGCGGCGGTCATTGACTTCTTCTATACCCGGTTCTGTGCATCGGCATAAACCTCCGCATCCCGGCGCTGGCCGATGGCCACAATCAAAACCTCGATCGCTTGCGCATTGACCCGGTAGACAATCCGCGCGCTGCCGGTGCGTATGCGCCGGTAGCCGGCAAGCCTGCCGGTCAACGCCTTGCCCAGCTTGTCGGGCTCTCCGAACTTGATTCGCTTGGTTATAACGCCAAGGATGATGCGGGCCTCGGCCTGACCGATGGCCCGAAGGTCGATGGCTA
>SHZK01000024.1 GCA_009692305.1 Gammaproteobacteria bacterium
TAGAGATGGTAATGCCAGGTGACAACGTGAAGATGGTAGTCACTTTGATCAACCCGATTGCGATGGACGAAGGCTTGCGCTTCGCGATTCGTGAAGGCGGTCGAACCGTGGGCGCCGGCGTCGTCGCTAAGATTTTCGAGTAAGATACTTTTCTCGATCCCAAAAGCCAGCGCACATGGTGTGCTGGCTTTTTTATGCACGGGAAGCAGTGGCTTGCCGCGCGCTGCTCGGAACTGACCCTGCGATTGACTGATTTGAGAATTAAGGGGACGGAGATTCGAGAGCCATTTTTTCCCAATATTTTCGTGGGATTTGGCTTGATTATCCATGGGTCGATTTGAAACCTTTTGAATCGGCTAGAAGGTAGATAAAAAGCGGGTTTCAGGCTGGTTACGCTTGACACATCAGGGCCAAAACTTTAACATTCGCATCCTTTTTTGGCGTTTAAAAGATGATTGCCTGAAAAATAGGCTGTAAATAATTAATTTATAAGATTTTTTGGAGTTACAAGTAGATGCAAAGTCAGCGAATCAGAATTCGGCTCAAAGCCTTCGATCATCGACTGATTGATCAATCTACCCAGGAAATCGTCGATACAGCAAAGCGAACTGGAGCTCAAGTCCGCGGTCCGATTCCACTGCCAACGAATACAGAACGATTCACCATATTGATCTCCCCGCACGTAGATAAAGATGCGCGCGACCAGTATGAAATTCGCACCCACAAGCGCTTGCTCGACATCGTCGAGCCAACTGAGAAGACAGTTGATGCGCTAATGAAGCTGGATCTTGCAGCGGGTGTGGAAGTACAGATTAGCCTGGGTTAGGTCTTAACCAGCGGTTTGAACCGCTAGTTAATATTAGTCCAGTTAAAAAATTCAGTACCAGTGTGCTAGTAAGAGACAGTCGGAAACTGAAACATCATGTTACCCAAGCGGTAACCAACATAGTGTAACGCGTCAGCGGCCATAGCGGGTCTCAGCCCCGTGCACGATGAGGTTTATAAAATGTCGATAGGATTAGTCGGTCGGAAAAGCGGCATGACCCGCGTTTTCACTGAAGAAGGCATGTCCATACCTGTAACAGTTGTAGAAGTACAACCAAATCGGGTTACTCAAGTCAAAACTCCGGAAACTGATGGCTATAGCGCTATTCAGATAACTACGGGTTCACGTCGCGCATCCCGCGTGAGTAAAGCTCTCGCAGGCCATTATGCCAAAGCCAATACTGAAGCCGGTTCTGGGCTTTGGGAATTCCGCACCGAAGGCGAAGAAGCTGCGGCACTTACCACGGGTAGCGAGATCAAGGTTGATCTGTTTAAAGCAGGTCAAATGGTCGATGTTACAGGCACATCCAAAGGTAAAGGCTTTCAGGGCACGATTAAACGTCATAACTTCACAATGGGTGATGCGACCCACGGTAACTCGCTTTCCCATCGCGCGCCGGGCTCCATCGGCCAAAACCAGACACCAGGACGGGTTTGGAAAGGCAAGAAAATGTCCGGTCACATGGGTGCCGTTAGAACAACTACCCAATCGCTGCAAGTAGTACGAGTCGATCTGGAAAATAATCTTCTTCTTATTCGCGGAGCACTGCCTGGTGCTACCGGTTCCAACGTTATAGTTCGTCCATCGACCAAGGGCAAGGGGTAATAAGCATGGAATTAAGTCTTGCGTTGCCCGGCAAGAAGACGGGCAAAGAAAAAATATCACTTTCAGACGGTTCTTTTGGCCGTGCCTATAACGAGGCATTGGTGCACCAGACTGTTATCACTTATATGGCAGGTGCCCGCCAGGGTACTGTTCAGCAAAAAACCCGCTCTGATGTGCGGGGTGGTGGTCGCAAGCCGTTTCGTCAAAAAGGCACTGGTCGGGCCCGTGCAGGTACTATTCGCAGCCCACTTTGGCGCAGCGGTGGAAAAACGTTTGCGGCGCGTCCTCAGGACCATTCCAGAAAACTTAACAAGAAAATGTATCGCGGTGCGATGCAGTGCATCCTGTCGGAATTGATTCGCCAGGGTCGCTTGCTGGTTGTGAATGAATTCGCTCTGGCATCACACAAGACCAAGGAACTGGTAAGTAAACTGAAAGAATTTGATCTGGAAAATGTTTTGATCGTTTCCGAATCAGTCGAAGAGAACCTGTACCTGGCTGCCAGAAACCTGCACAAGGTAGAAGTCTCGGATGTGGCTGGACTCGATCCAGTCAGCCTTATCGGATTCGAAAAGGTATTGATAACAGTTCCTGCTCTCAAGAAAGTTGAGGAGATGTTGGCATGAACCATGAGCGCTTATATACCGTAATTCTGGGCCCTCACGTTTCTGAGAAGTCCACGCTGCTTAGCGAAAATAATAATCAGTACACATTTAAGGTGGCATTGAATGCGACCAAGCCTGAGATTCGGCATGCGGTAGAAAAATTGTTTAACGTGGTCGTTGATGATCTTCAGGTAATAAAGGTTAAAGGCAAGACCAAGCGTACGGCGCGTGGACAAGTAAGAAAGCGGTCGGATTGGAAGAAGGCATATGTTCGGCTTGAAGCCGGTCATCAGATCGACTTCGCGGATATCGGGTAAGGGGTAAATCATGGCAGTCGTTAAATGTAAACCAACTTCACCTGGACGCCGATTCGTCGTCAAGATTGTAAATCCTGAGTTGCATAAGGGAGCTCCGTACGCCCCATTAACAACCTCCCAATCCAAAACGGGTGGTCGCAATAACACAGGCAGAATTACCCGTCGGCATGCAGGCGGTGGACACAAGCAAAGGTATCGAATTATCGATTTCCGTCGCGATAAAGACGGAATCCCGGCAGTAATAGAGCGTTTGGAATACGATCCAAACCGCACTGCGAATATCGCCTTGTTAAAGTATGCCGATGGCGAGCGTCGTTACATTATTGCGCCAGCGAAGGTCAAAGCCGGCGCCACCTTGCTGTCCGGCCGTGATGCGCCAATCAATCAGGGAAATTGCCTGCCATTGCGTAACATCCCACTGGGTAGCACTGTGCATTGTGTAGAAATGAAGCCCGGCAAGGGTGCCCAGATTGCACGTAGTGCAGGTACTTCCCTGCAGCTGGTTGCACGTGAAGGCGACTACGCCACACTGCGTCTCCGCTCAGGTGAGATGCGAAAAGTACTATCTGATTGCCGCGCCACCATGGGCGAAGTCTCCAACTCCGAGCACAGCCTGCGTTCACTGGGTAAAGCCGGTGCCAGTCGTTGGAGAGGCATCAAGCCAACTGTACGTGGCGTTGCCATGAACCCGGTCGATCATCCACATGGTGGTGGTGAGGGAAGAACTTCTGGTGGTCGTCACCCTGTTTCACCATGGGGCACACCAACCAAGGGTTACAAGACAAGAACTAACAAGCGCACGACCGATATGATCGTTCGTCGCAGAAAATCAACCCGATAAGTCGTTGATAGAGGAATAGAGACGTGCCACGTTCACTGAAGAAAGGTCCTTTTATAGATCTTCACTTGATGAAGAAAGTACAGACAGCGTCTGAGACTAACGACAAGCGTCCGATCAAGACCTGGTCACGTCGTTCAATGATCTCTCCGGAGATGATTGGTCTGACTATTGCGATACACAATGGCCGGCAGCACATACCTGTATCTATAAATGAAGACATGGTTGGCCATAAATTAGGCGAATTCTCTGCGACCCGTACTTATCGCGGCCACTCTGCAGACAAGAAGGCGCGCTAGGGGATCGATGATGAGAGTAGCAGCAAAATTAAAGGGTGTTCGTCTTTCGGCGCAGAAAGCCCGCCTGGTTGCCGACCAGATTCGGGGCAAGGCCGTTGAAGAAGCATTGATGTTATTGACCTATAGCCCGAAAAAAGGCGCGGCAATAATCAAGAAAGTATTGAACTCTGCGATTGCAAATGCAGAGCATAACGAAGGCGCGGATGTTGACGAATTAAAAATATCAACGATTTGTGTTGATGAAGGCATGACTATGAAACGCATTATGCCAAGAGCGAAGGGTCGCGCCGATCGCATCTTGAAGCGTTCATGTCACATAACAATTACAGTCGCTGATAGCTAGGAGATTCGGATGGGTCAGAAAGTACATCCAACTGGTATTCGACTTGGCATAGTCAAGAAGCATACGTCTATTTGGTATGCGGAAGGAGCTAAATACGCAAACAACTTGCTCATTGATATACAGGTGAGAGAGTTTATTAAGAAGCGATTGGCGAGCGCATCCGTTTCAAGAATCGAAATTGAGCGTCCAGCACAAACCGCAAAGCTGACAATCTTTACTGCGCGTCCGGGTATCGTGATAGGCAAGAAAGGCGAAGATGTTGAGACACTGCGCAACATTCTTGCAGAAAAAATGGGTGTTCCGGTTCAGATCAACATTGAAGAAATTCGCAAGCCAGATCTTGATGCACAGTTGGTTGCGGATAGTGTTGCGCAACAACTTGAACGCAGAGTGATGTTCCGCCGCGCCATGAAGCGTGCAGTACAAAACGCCATGCGCCAGGGAGCAGAAGGAATTAAAATTCAAGTAGGCGGTCGTTTAGGCGGCGCCGAAATCGCACGCTCTGAGTGGTATCGCGAAGGTCGAGTGCCATTGCACACATTGCGTGCGGACATCGACTACTCAACATCAGAGGCTAACACTACCTACGGCATCATCGGTGTCAAAGTGTGGATATTCAAAGGCGAAGTACTGGACTTGCACGCGGCGCCTGCGCCGAAAGAAGCCAAGTCCAACTAGAGGAATGTAGTCGTGTTACAACCGAAGCGTACAAAATTTCGCAAGATGATGAAGGGCCGTAATCGAGGCCTTTCCCAGCGTGGCAATAAAGTAGATTTTGGCGAATTTGGCCTGAAGGCCATTTCTCGGGGTCGTTTGACTGCGCGGCAGATCGAATCGGCTCGTCGCGCCATGACCAGACACGTAAAACGTGGCGGTAAAATCTGGATTCGCGTATTTCCAGATAAGCCAATTACTCAGAAACCGCTCGAAGTACGTCAGGGTAAAGGTAAGGGTAACGTTGAATACTGGGTAGCACAGATTCAGCCAGGTCGTGTGATGTTTGAAATGGAAGGCGTGGACGAAACTGTTGCACGGGAAGCCTTCGATCTGGCTGCAGCAAAACTCCCATTTGCGACAGCCTTTGTTAAGCGGACGGTGATGTAATGAAAGCGAAAGGCAACGAACTGCGGGGAAAATCTGTCGCAGAATTGCAGACACAATTGAACGATCTTTTTAAAGATCAGTTCAATTTTCGTATGCAGAAGAGCACGGGGCAGCTGGGTCAAACTCATTTGATTACGAACGTGAGAAAAGACATTGCACGTGTAAAAACCATTATTACTGAAAAACAGCGAAGTGGGTCTTGAATATGTCGGCCAGTGAGAATCAAGAGAAAGTTGCTCGCACAGTAAGCGGACGCGTTGTAAGCAACAAGATGGACAAATCAATCGTTGTCTTGATTGAGCGACGGGTCAAGCATCCTGTCTACAGCAAGATCATTAAGCGCTCAACCAAAATTCACGCGCATGATGCGAACAATGAGTGCATGCCAGGTGATGAAGTAACAATCAAGGAAGTACGTCCCATATCAAAAACCAAGTCATGGGCACTGGTTTCGATAGATGAAAGGGCAGCAGAAGTTTAAACGGGTTACAGAGGTATATCTGCATTCCAGAAGACGAATGCATGATGGAGCGAATCGATGATTCAAGTACAGTCAATTTTAGATGTAGCCGATAATAGCGGCGCCAAGCGTGTTATGTGCATCAAGGTGTTGGGCGGTTCCCATCGTCGTTATGCGCGTATTGGTGACATTATCAAAGTCAGTGTCAAAGAGGCTATTCCTCGCGGCAAAGTGAAGAAAGGGCAAGTGTTGACTGCACTGGTTGTGCGTACCAAGAAAGGCGTGCGCCGTGGTGACGGTTCATTGATTCGTTTCGATGACAATGCTGCGATTTTACTGAATAACCAGGACGCGCCAATCGGCACGCGTGTGTTCGGTCCTGTTACCCGAGAATTGCGCACTGAAAAATTTATGCGAATTATTTCACTAGCACCAGAAGTGCTATAAGAACCAGATTAGAGAGATAGAGGCGACAATGCGCAAACTAAAACGTGATGATGAAGTGATTGTGATCACAGGCAAAGATAAAGGGAAACGCGGCACTATTTCTCGTTTGGTCGGCGATGACAAAGTGATCGTTGTTGGCGTAAACATGGTTAAACGTCATACCCGGCCAAACCCGAATGCGGGTCAACCCGGCGGCATCATAGAGAAAGAAGCGGCACTGAGCATTTCCAATGTGGCTATTTTTAATCCTGAAACCAATAAAGCTGATCGCGTTGGAATCAAGGTACAGGATGACGGAGACAAGAAGCGCGTTTATAAGTCAAACGGGCAGAATATAGATTAACGAACTCAAATTTACTGAACGAGATTAATTAAATTTGATTGACTGAATTAGATCAACAACAGGTAGGTTGCCACTCATGGCTCATCTGAAAGAGTTTTATAAGAAAGAAGTTATACCCGCATTAACCAAGCAGTTTGGTTACGATAATCCCATGCGTGTGCCGAAAATCACCAAAGTGGTGTTGAATATGGGATTGGGCGAGGCTGTCGCTGACAAGAAAATTCTGGACGCGGCCGCTGACAATCTTACTGCTATCAGTGGTCAGAAAGTGGTTATTACCAAAGCGCGCAAGTCTATCGCCGGCTTCAAAATTCGTGAGGGTTGGCCAGTGGGCGCAAAGGTAACTATACGCGGTCAGCGCATGTATGAATTCCTGGAAAGACTGGTTGGTATAGCCATTCCGCGTATTCGTGACTTCCGTGGTTTGAACCCGAAATCATTCGATGGCCGTGGTAACTACGCAATGGGTGTGACTGAGCAGATCATCTTCCCGGAAATTGATTACGACAAGATAGATAAAATACGCGGTCTCGATATTACGATCTCCACTACTGCAAGAAATGACGAAGAAGGCCGGGCATTGTTAGCCGCTCTTCGCTTCCCATTCAAGGGATCTGCACCAGCAAACGATGCCGCGAAAGCAGGGGCAAAGGAGTCTTAAGATGGCAAAAACATCAATGATAGTCAGAGAAGCGAAACGCACCAAGACGGTGGCCAAGTTCGCTGCCAAGCGGGCGGCTATAAAGGCAGTTCTGCGAAGCGTCAAAGCAAGCGATGAAGAAAAGTGGGAAGCCCAGGTAAAACTCCAGAAATTGCCGCGTGATGCGAGTCCAGTTCGGCAAGTACGGCGTTGCCGAATTACTGGTCGTCCACATGGCGTCTATCGAAAATTTGGTATGTGTCGTCACAAAATACGTGAAGCCGCTATGCGTGGTGATATTCCGGGCTTGACCAAGGCTAGCTGGTAATTAGGAAATAAGCAGGAAAAAACTATGAGCATGTCAGATCCAATCGCAGATTTCCTTACGCGTATTCGCAATGCGCAAATGGCCAAACTGCCGAACGTAAGCAGCCCCTCATCCAAGATAAAAGTAGAGTTGAGCAAGGTATTACAGAGTGAAGGCTACATTGCTGGATACTCAGTGCAAGATGTTGATGGCAAAGCCGTAATCAGCATTGAACTGAAATATTACCGCAACAAGCCAGTTGTAGAAGAGATCAAGCGCATCAGCCGACCAGGTCTTCGAATTTATAAAGGCAAGGAAGACGTACCTGTGAACCGTGCTGGATTGGGGATATCGATCCTGTCAACAAATCAGGGTCTGATGACCAACAAACAAGCGTTAGCCGCCGGAATCGGTGGTGAAGTTTTGTGTACCGTATTCTAAAAGAGCGTTTTTCTTTAAAAGCAAGATAAGACAGCGACAGAGCAAAAGATATGTCTAGAGTAGCGAACAACCCTGTGGATATCCCCAAGGGTGTAGAAACAAAGTTGACCGATTCTCAAGTGTCGGTCAAAGGTAGCAAAGGCGAACTGGTATTGCAGTTGCATCGTTCCGTAGGCGTTTCGCAAGACGGGACCCAACTGAAAATCGCAGCCAAGGATGACTCGCGTGAAGCGAATGCCATGTCAGGCACATTTCGCGCACTCATCAATAACATGATGCAGGGTGTTAGCAAAGGCTTCCAAAAAAAGCTCGAGCTACAGGGCGTGGGTTTCAGGGCCAAAGCTCAAGGCAAAACAGTTAATCTGACTCTGGGTTATTCGCACCCAATCGATTATCAATTGCCTGACGGTGTTACTGCCGAAACCCCGAGTGTGACTGAAATTCTGATAAGCGGTGTTGATAAGCAATTGGTCGGTCAGGTAGCTGCGGAGATCAGGGATTTCCGCCGACCAGAGCCTTATAAAGGCAAGGGTATTCGCTACGCGAATGAGCGAGTGTATAGAAAAGAAGCGAAGAAGAAATAGGGCCGAATCGATGAACGATAAAAAAGTAGCTCGTTTGCGCCGAGCCAAGCGTGCAAGATCAAAGATCAGTGAATTGAGAATGAATCGCCTGTGTGTGTATCGTTCTCCGCGCCATATCTATGCGCAGATCATTTCACCTACCGGTAATCAAATTCTGGCGAGTGCATCCACTGTTGGCAAGCACAGCAAGGGTGAGAAAACAGGCAATATAGAAGCCGCTGGAGCAATTGGAAAATTGATTGCAGAGCGCGCTAAAGCAGCGGGAATCGAAACAGTTGCTTTCGATCGTTCAGGTTATGCCTATCACGGTCGCGTCAAGGCATTAGCCGAAGCGGCACGTGAAGGCGGATTGAAATTCTAAGGGTTATTTATGGCATTTAAAAACGAGCCAAATAAGAACGAAGAAGGCATGCAGGAAAAACTGATTCAAGTTAACCGCGTTGCCAAGGTCGTGAAAGGTGGTCGTATATTCGCGTTCACAGCTTTGACCGCTGTTGGCGACGGTAACGGACGCGTCGGTTTTGGCCGCGGCAAGGCACGTGAAGTGCCACTGGCGATTCAGAAAGCAATGGAAGCAGCGCGTCGCAATATGATCAGCGTGAATCTTGATGGTCATACCCTGCAGTATCCAATCCGGGCAGCGCACGGCGCTTCCAAGGTGTATATGCAGCCGGCGTCTGAAGGTACTGGAGTTATCGCTGGCGGTGCAATGCGTTCTATTCTGGAACTGGCCGGTGTTCAAAACGTGTTGGCAAAGTGCTACGGCTCAACTAACCCGGTAAACGTCGTTCGCGCCACATTTAAAGGTCTGCGCGATATGCGCGCCCCTGAAGAGATTGCAGCGAAGCGTGGCAAGACAATAGAAGAAATTACCAGCTAAACAAGTCAGGAAAAGCAGCGGCCACAAAGGTTGCTATAAACGAGAACATAAAGAAATAGTGATTTCCATGCCAAAGAAAACAGTCAAGATAACACTCGTACGCAGCAGAATTGGAGCCCTTCCCAAGCACAAGGCGTGCCTGCAAGGTTTAGGATTGAAGCGTATGCATCAAACCGTCGAGCTGGAAGATACACCAGCGGTGCGTGGCATGATCAACAAGATCAGCTACCTGCTTGCTATCGTCTGAGGAATTTAGAATGCATTTGAATACATTAAGTCCAGCTCCTGGCAGCACTCACGCGAAGCGACGAGTTGGTCGCGGCATAGGCAGCGGTCTCGGTAAGACCAGCGGCAAAGGTCACAAGGGTCAGAAAGCCCGTGCCGGCGGTACCGTATCGCCAGGATTTGAAGGCGGTCAGATGCCCCTGCAAATGCGTTTGCCGAAATTCGGTTTCGTTTCACGCATCGGCCAGGTATCGGCGGAAGTCAGAACTTCAGAATTGAACATGATGGTGGTAGATGTGATCGATCTGGCAGCACTCCGAAAAGCCAATCTGATTACTGCAGACATCAAGCGCGCCAAGGTTATGTTGTCCGGCAAGATTACCCGAGCCTTAACGCTGCAGGGTATCGGTACGACGAAGGGTGCACGTGCAGCCATTGAAGCGGCTGGCGGCAAAGTAGTCGACACTCCACCGAAGGTGAAAGTGAAGAAACTACCCAAGAAGATCAAACCGGTAGCGCAATAGTAGTAATTGAAAAATAGCAGTTAAATTAGATGGCAAATAAACCCAACATTAATCCTGAAAACATTGGCGCCGGCCTCGGTGAATTAAAGTCACGCCTGCTGTTTTTGTTGTTTGCCATATTTGTTTACAGAATCGGAACTCATATTCCTGTTCCTGGTATTGATCCGCTGCAGTTGTCCGCATTCTTCACTCAGCAGGAAGGAACTTTCACCGACATGATCAACATGTTTGGTGGTGGCGCTTTGGAGCGCATGAGCATCCTGGCACTGGGTATCATGCCGTATATCTCGGCTTCTATTATCATGCAGCTGTTGACTGCGGTTAGTCCGCAGCTGGACCAGTTGAAGAAAGAAGGCGAGTCTGGTCGCCGCAAGATTACCCAGTACACGCGTTATGGTGCTTTGGCTCTGGCAACAGTGCAGGGTACAGGCATGACAGTTGGTTTGCTCGCACCGATGGCATACGCTCCAGGCGTGGCCTTCAACCTGACAGCGATAGTTTCGTTGATAACAGGTGCCATGTTCCTGATGTGGCTTGGTGAACAGATTACAGAAAAAGGTATTGGCAACGGTATTTCCATGCTGATTTTTGCTGGCATTGTGGCCGGTTTCCCTGCCGCCATTGGTACGTCATTAACCCAGGCGTATGAAGGCCAGATAAATGGTGTGCTGTTATTGGTTGTCGGAGTTATAGCGATTGGTGTTATCGCCTGCATCGTGTTCGTGGAGCGTGCGCAGCGCCGTATCACGGTAAATTATGCCAAGCGCCAGCAAGGCAGAAAGATGTATCAGGCGCAGGCCAGTCATCTGCCATTAAAGATTAATATGGCTGGTGTAATTCCAGCTATTTTTGCCAGCAGTATTCTGCTGTTTCCCGCTTCACTGGGTCAGTGGTTTGGCCAGGCCGACGGCTCAGAGTGGTTGCAGGATTTGGCTCTGCTTATCGGACCGGGGCAACCGCTGTACATTATTATTTTCAGCGCCATGATAATTTTCTTCTGCTTCTTTTATACCGCGTTGGTGTTCAACCCACGGGATGTGGCAGAAAACCTGAAGCGCTCCGGAGCCTTCGTTCCTGGCATCCGGCCCGGTGAACAGACAGCGAAATACATCGATGGCGTGATCACTCGCCTGACCATGTTTGGCGCAATCTACATCACGCTGGTGTGTTTGTTGCCAGACTTCATGCAGATGCTGGCGAATGTGCCGTTTAACCTCGGTGGTACGGCGTTATTGATTTCAGTTGTAGTAACCATGGACTTCTGGTCACAGGTGCAGTCGCATTTGATGTCACATCAATATGACTCGCTGATGAAGAAATCCAAATTGGGTAACTATGGTCGCACAGGCGTTTAGTTAGCCAGCGATAAGAATTACGGAGAGAGACCATGAAAGTTAGAGCATCAGTTAAGAAGATTTGCCGGAATTGTAAAATGATCAAGCGCAACGGTTCTGTTCGCGTCATTTGCAAAGCGGAACCGCGCCATAAACAGCGTCAAGGTTAGACCAGCTGAATCATTCTGGTAGATTTAGACCAGGCGAGTTGGTAACTGAAGAAAATTTATTATTGTTGGGTCGCATCGAATAGAGCGAAAAGAAGAACGGAGCAAATATGGCACGTATTGCCGGAGTAAACATACCAGACAATAAACATATCGTAATTTCATTACGCTATGTTTACGGTGTTGGCCCGACAACTGCGCGGGCGATCTGCGAGAAGACTGGCATCGCCCCCTCAACCAAAGTTTCAGAGCTTAGCCCTGAGCAGTTGGATGAGATTCGCGGAGAAGTAGCCAAGCTGACAACTGAAGGCGACTTGCGCCGTGAATTGTCCATGAATATCAAGCGACTGATGGACCTCGGTTGCAACCGTGGCATTCGTCATCGACGTGGTTTACCGGTTCGCGGTCAACGCACCAAGACCAATGCGCGCACCAGAAAAGGCCCGCGCAAGCCGATTCGCAAATAGAACGCATATGCTGACAGTGTAAGCACTGTTCAGCGCAGAAATTACCAAGAGCACTTAAAGAGTTTGATGGAATAAATTATGGCATCCCCCGCAACCAAACCGGTAAAGAAGAAATCAAGGACAGCTGTCATTGACGGTATTGCATTTATCCACGCATCGTTCAATAACACCATCGTGACGATTACTGATCGTCAGGGCAACGCCCTCAGTTGGGCAACTTCCGGTGGTTCTGGCTTCCGTGGTTCGCGTAAAAGCACCCCGTTTGCAGCTCAGGTAGCGGCAGAGAAGGCAGGCAAGGCAGCCATTGAACTGTATGGTTTGAAAAGTTTGGATGTACGAGTAAATGGCCCCGGCCCAGGACGTGAGTCTGCCGTGCGCGCCCTTAATGGATGTGGGTTGAAGGTAGGTCTGATCACTGACATTACCCCAATTCCACACAATGGTTGTCGGCCGCCGAAGAAGCGCAGAGTTTAATTCAGGAGATTAACTATGGCCCGTTATTTAGGCCCTAAATTGAAGCTATCACGCCGCGAAGGAACTGACCTGTTCCTGAAGAGTGGTGTTAGGCCAATCGATAGCAAGTGCAAGGCTGAAACGATTCCCGGACAGCACGGGGCGCGACGTGGTCGTTTGTCAGACTATGGTGTGCAGCTGCGCGAGAAGCAAAAAGTGCGACGTATTTACGGTATCCTGGAGAAGCAATTCCGCAGCTACTATAAAGAAGCTGCCCGCCTGAAAGGTGCGACCGGTGAGAACCTGTTGCAGTTGCTTGAGTGTCGACTCGACAACGTGGTTTATCGCATGGGCTTTGGTTCTACGCGAGCAGAATGCCGCCAGTTGGTATCGCATAAAGCCGTTACTGTGAATGGTGCGCTCGTTAACGTTCCTTCATTCAGTATTAGTGAAGGTGACATAGTTGCAATCAGGCAAAAAGCCAAAGAACAGTTACGAATCAAATCAGCTCTGGAATTAGCTTCGCAGCGTAATCTGATTGACTGGGTTACCGTCGATTCCGGCAAATTGGAAGGCCGTTTCACGCGCAAGCCTGATCGTGCCGATTTGCCTCAGGAAATCAACGAGAGTCTTATCGTCGAACTTTATTCCAAGTAGTGACAATCACACAAAGGGTGGATTTCATGCAAATTTCTTTATCTGACTTTTTAACACCACAAGTGATACAGGTTGATGAATTCGACGCGTGTCATTCCAAAGTGGTATTGGAGCCGTTAGAGCGCGGTTTCGGTCATACACTTGGTAATGCGCTGCGCAGAATATTACTTTCATCTATGCCTGGTTGTGCTGTAGAAGAAGTTGTAATCGACGGTGTAGTGCACGAATACAGTACTATTGAAGGCGTCAGGGAAGACGTCATCGAAATTCTGCTGAACCTCAAAGGTGTCGCTATCGTTTTAAACAATAAAGACGAAGCCGTACTTAAGTTGTCCAAGAAGGGTTCTGGTACTGTAACTGCAGGCGACATTGAAGTGGATCACGATGTAGAAATCGCAAATCCTGAGCATATTATCGCGCACCTGAATCACAACGGCTCCATCAACATGCGCCTGACTATTCGAAAGGGTCGCGGTTATTCACCTGCTGATTCGCGTGCGTCTGAAGACGACGAGACACGTTCGGTTGGCAAATTGCTGTTGGACGCCTCATACAGCCCGGTACTCCGAGTGTCTTATTCCGTGGAAAACGCCCGCGTTGAGCAGCGTACAGACCTGGACAAATTGATCATCGACATCGAAACCAATGGCACGATCGAGCCGGAAGAAGCGATTCGCCGTGCAGCAACTATTCTGCAACATCAGTTGGCGGTATTCGTGGATCTCCAGAGCGAAGTCGTGGCTGAACCGGAAGCAGCTGAAGACGAGATTGATCCGATCCTGTTGCGTCCAGTAGATGATCTTGAGTTAACCGTGCGTTCAGCAAACTGTTTGAAAGCCGAAGACATTTACTACATCGGTGATTTGATTCAGCGCACTGAAGTAGAACTGCTCAAGACGCCTAATCTGGGCAAGAAGTCTTTAACTGAAATCAAAGATGTACTGGCTACACGTGGATTGTCACTTGGCCTGCGTTTGGAAAATTGGCCCCCATCCAGTCTCAAGTCTGACGACCGGGCTGCCTGAGTAAAATAGGAATATTGTTATGCGTCATAGAGTCAGTGGTCGCCAGCTAAGCAGAAATAGTTCACACCGAAGCGCCATGTTTCGGAACATGACTACGTCGTTGGTTGAGCATGAAATTATCAAAACAACCCTGATCAAGGCGAAAGAGTTGCGCCGTGTGGCAGAGCCACTGATTACGCTTGCGAAGCGCGACAGCGTCGCTAATCGACGTCTCGCCTTCAACCGCACGCGCTGCCAAGCGACTGTGGGCAAGTTATTCACCGAGCTCGGACCGCGCTATGTCGGTCGTCCAGGAGGCTACATTCGCATTTTGAAATGCGGCGAGCGAGCTGGTGACAATGCCATCATGGCCTATGTGGAGTTGGTTGACCGCCCGGCGGGTGACAGCGACGCAAAGGATATTGCAGCAGAATAAATCAGGGTCTTGCACAAAAAAAGCCGATCTCGCCGTTGTGGCCAGGTCGGCTTTTTCGTTTCGGGAACAGGCAGTGTAGAATTTGGGTCACCTAATCCAGGAAAAAGCTCATGATCAAATCTTTTCATCCGCCAGTACGCACGCTCATGGGCCCGGGTCCCTCCGATGTTAACCCACGAGTTCTTGAGGCGTTGTCCAGACCAACTATCGGTCATCTGGATCCTGCATTCATCGCTATGATGGATGAGGTGAAGGCACTGCTCCAGTACGCGTTCAAGACTGAGAATAAACTCACTCTGCCAGTTTCGGCCCCCGGGTCGGCCGGTATGGAAACAGTGTTTACCAATCTGCTGGAACCCGGCGATGAAGTGATCATCTGCCAGAATGGCGTATTCGGCGGGAGAATGAAGGAAAATGCCGAGCGCTGTGGCGCGAAGCCAATAATGGTCGAGGATATTTGGGGCCACACTGTAGACGTGGACAAGGCCGAGCAAGCATTGGCAGAAAATCCGAACGCCAAAGCCCTCGCTTTCGTACACGCCGAAACTTCCACGGGCGCGCGCAGTGATGCAGAAACCCTGTGTGCGTTAGCGCGCAAGTACGACTGTCTCTCTATTGTTGACGCTGTGACTTCGCTTGGCGGCATTGAATTGCGAGTCGACGACTGGGGTATAGACGCTATCTATTCCGGCACCCAAAAATGTCTGTCCTGTGTGCCAGGCTTATCACCAGTCAGTTTCTCCGAGCGGGCGGCGAAGGTGATTACTTCGCGCAAAACCAAGGTGCAAAGCTGGTTTCTCGATCTGAACCTGGTAATGGGTTATTGGGGATCTGATTCGAAACGGGCCTATCACCACACAGCTCCTGTCAACTCGCTCTATGCATTGCACGAGGCTTTGGTGATTCTCCAGGAAGAGGGTCTCGAAAATGCCTGGCGCCGACACGCGCTTCATCATCAAGCGTTTGCGGCAGGCATCAAAGCATTGGGTCTGGGATTCGTTGTCGATGCGGAGTATCGTCTCCCGCAATTGAATGCTGTGTCATTTCCATCGGTTATCAATGATGCGGAGGTTCGTTCATTGCTGCTCAATGACTACAATCTGGAAATCGGCTCGGGCCTCGGAAGTCTCGCGGGTAAGGTATGGCGTATCGGCCTGATGGGTTTTGCGAGCAGCCGCGAAAACGTGTTGTTTTGTCTATCTGGGTTGGCCAACGTGCTTGCGGCCAAAGGCATGCAACTCGATCATGTAAAAGCCATCGCTGCCGCACAATTAGTCTACGGTGAAGTGAGCCAGTAACACTGTAGTTGACGCTGCAAGCCAGTGCGCGTAGCGGACACAAGTTTACAGTGTTAATTTCCGAATTTTTGCGACTTGGGTTTGCAGTCACAGATTTCCCCTGCGATGGCTGTATAGTGACAAGGCGCGATCGCAGGCAGTAAATTCGGCGTAACGCCACTGGATACCCCCTAAATTAGAGAGCCCGATTATCGCAAGATGATCGGGCTTTTTGTTGCGCACGCTTTTTTTGTAGTTCAGGCTTTGGTGTGAGGCACCATGAAACTGAAAAGCAATAACGGCCAGATACCAACATGCACCATCACGTCGGCGGTATTGAACACATAGTTCCAGTAGGGAATGTGTTGGATGTCGATGAAATCAATCACACTGCCATAGATGAAGCGATCCAGAATATTGCTGGCGCCACCGCCTACGATAAAACCAAAACAGACATATTCATAGCGTTGAATAGCGCTGCCGAACCAGAGATAGCAGGTGACAGCCACGAGCAGGCCAACACTGATCAAGCCGAATACCCAGCCCATGCCTTGCAACATTCCGAACACACCGCCGTGATTGCGCACATGGGTGAAGTGAATCAGGCTGTTCAGCTCGACCGTCGAATTCGCGGGAATAGTGCTATTGATCCAGTAACCGACCAGTTGCGAGGCGCTCACTACCACCAGTGCAAGCAGCGCAAACCAGAGCATATTTGAAATTTTGGCGGGCACTATGCAGTCTCTACAGTAAGGCGAAGAATTTTCTGAGACGGAGTGCATTGGCGCCAACATCACCCACACCAACCCGTGACACAGAGCGGGCATTCACCAGAGTCTGTCCTGTTGTTTCTGCGAACGTTATAACGATGTCATCCTTGAAACGGAACCAGAATGTGGTAGCGGTTGCTTCGATGCGTCCCGCACTCTGGTCGGCAGCAACCAGTTCCCAGCCCAATTCAGAGACGGCTGCTACCGCGCGCGTGAACACTGGAGCGATTGGTTCAGGGTAGGTGCGAGGCACCAGATCCGGATAAGCCTCGCGGGTAAGTTCCGCGAGACGCTCTGGCGTCATGTTGTCAGTACCTCCATAGACAACAGTGTTAGGCGCAGCGGCACGTAGTGGCAGAATGGCGACGAATTCTGGCGGCGAGACAAGGTCAGTGGAGATGTCGTGTATCGGTTGATAGTTGACGCCTTCCGGTGGCCGACAACTCTCCGGAATGGCATACGCAATTCCCGCTATCAAGGTGCCGGTGGCAGCGAGGGTGCCAAGCCGCAGCGCATTACCGGTATTCCACAGTCTGGCCGCGAACACGATGACAACAGTTATGGCGAGGCAGGTCCATGCGATGACATCCCCGTAATCATTCGCCATGCGTAACAGGTCGAAGCCGCGACGAAAATCCCAGGCCCCAAGCCAGATGCCTGCAGCGGACGCCAAGGTCAACAGCCCGAGAATGATTCCTGCCGCTGCCACCAGTATGCTGGCAAACTTGAGCAACAATTTGACGCGACGAGTTTGGTTCGAGGTCATGTCCAGAGTCATAAGCCTTCCTTACAGAACTTGATCTGCATTTTGAATGATGCGTGCTGTGCCATCGTCGTGCAACTGGATAATACTGTGCGCGCAATTATGCATGCTGGGTGGCGCCCACAATTCGCTCAATGGCTTGTTCTGGTAATGACAAAGCAGTGCTTTTATCAAAGCGCCATGGCTGACGATGGCAACATGGCCAGCGTTCAGCTCCGATTTGATGAGGGATACAGCGTCGATTGCGCGTTGCTGCAGTTGCGCGAAGGTTTCCGCGCCGGCAACATCGAACAGATGTGGCTGTTCCCAGAAATGCCGATACGAATCCGGTTGCTCCACCTCGATTTCAGCATACAGCCTGCCTTCCCAGGGACCGAGGTCAATCTCGCGCAGGGTGTCCAGATAAGTGATCGGATGCGGAGCTTGGGCAAAGGCATGGGCTGCGGTTTGCCGTGTACGCAAACTGCTACTGCAGAAGACCTGATCGAATTGCAGCTGCTGAATGCGCTGGCCCAGTGCCTGCGCCTGCTGCACGCCGAGATCGGTCAGACGGGACTCACTCTGGCCCTGTATGCGGCGCTCGGCGTTCCAGTCGGTCTGGCCATGGCGAAAGAGATGAATATGCATGGATTATTGTACCCGCGTGCGCTGCACGGCATCGAGCCAGCCGGAATAGCGCTGCTGGCGCCAGGCTTCGCTGCGCTCCGGCTTGAAGCTGTGCTGCAACTGCCAGCGCGCACTGATGCTGGGCAATGACTCGAACAGGCCGGCCTGTAGCCCGGCTACATAAGCCGCCCCCAGCGCAGTGGTTTCAGTAATGGCCGGGCGCAATACTTCACAGTCAAGCACGTCCGCAAGTCGCTGCATGAGGAAGTCATTGTTCGCCATACCACCATCCACACTAAGCTGGGTCAGCTTGGTGCCATCCTGCTGAATCGCCAGCACCAAGTCTTTGGTCTGATAGCACACCGACATGAGTGCTGCCGTTACGATTTCTTTCACGCCCGTGTCCCTGGTCATGCCAAAGATGGCACCACGGGCAGCAGGGTCCCAGTAGGGCGCGCCCAAGCCAGTGAATGCGGGCACCAGATACACACTCGATTCGGCGCTGGTGGCACGGGCCATTGCTGCCGATTCCGCGACGTCTTTGAGCAGGTGCAGACCATCCCGCAGCCACTGCATGGTCGCGCCCGCCATAAAGATGCTGCCTTCGATAGCGTAGCTCGGCACGCCCTGTAAACGGTAAGCAATGGTCGTCAACAGGCCGGTGCTGGATGCGAGAGGCTGGGCGCCGGTATTCAATAACAGGAAGCAGCCGGTGCCGTAGGTACTCTTGGCCAGGCCCGGGCTAAAACAGCATTGCCCGAAAGCAGCTGCCTGTTGATCACCCAGCACACCGGTGATGGGAATGGCGCTACCCAGCAGATCGGGTGCGCACTGACCGAAGTCAGCGGCGCAATCTTTTACCTCGGGCAGTAACCCCAGCGGAATCTCGAACAGATCCAGCAACTCCTGGTCCCATTGCTGGGTATGAATATTGAACAACATGGTGCGAGAGGCATTTGTCGCATCGGTAAAATGGCTGCGCCCGCCAGTGAGTTGCCACAACAGGAAACAATCTATGGTGCCGAATGCCAGTTCGCCCTTGTTGGCTTTGGCCCGGGCTCCGGGCACGTGCTCCAGCAGCCAGCGCAGCTTCGTGGCGGAGAAGTAGGAGTCGAGCAACAAACCGGTTTTGTCCTGGATGGTCTGTGCCAGACCCTGCTCTCTGAGTGCTTCGCAGAATGCACTGGTGCGTCGATCCTGCCAGACGATGGCATTGGCAATCGGAACGCCCGTGCTGCGGTCCCACACAACCGTGGTTTCCCGCTGGTTGGTGATGCCGATACAGGCGATATCAGTCGCTGCTATGCCGGCCCTGTTGAGAGCATTGCGGCAGCTCGCGAGCGTCGTGGCCCAAATTTCATTGGCATCATGTTCCACCCAGCCGTTATCCGGAAAATATTGGGTGAAATCCTGCTGACCAATGCCTTTAATCTGGCTGTCAGTGTCGAACACCAATGCCCTGCTACTGGTGGTTCCCTGATCGATAGCAAGAATGTAAGGGGCCATATCAGACAATCCTGGTGTGCTATTTAATGCTGCGAGTTGAGCTATCGCAGAAGGCTTTCGGCAAGTTTGCCATGGTACACTAAAGCCCCTGAGTCCTCTCACCTGAAAATAAATTTTTGAATCCGACGTGCACACGTGAACGAATCACAACAAGACTATGACCTGCTGATTATCGGGGGTGGAATAAATGGTGCAGGGATCGCGGCGGATGCGGCGGGACGTGGACTGAAAGTATTGCTTTGCGAAAAATCAGACCTTGCCTCTGGCACTTCCTGGGCCAGTACCAAACTGATTCACGGCGGTCTGCGCTATCTTGAAAACTATGAATTTCGTCTCGTGCGCAAATCCTTGCAGGAGCGGGAAATTCTCACCGCGGCCGCGCCGCATTTGATTCGGCCGCTTGCCATCCAGATTCCGCAATTGCCCCATTCCAGAAATGCCATGTTGCTGCGGGCGGGCCTGTTTCTGTATGACAATCTGGCGCGGCGCAAATTATACAAGTCATCCAGTTCCATCAGATTCGCACCGGACAATCCCCTGAATCCGGCGATTCGCCACGGCTTCCAGTACTGGGATGGTGCGGCTGATGACACGCGATTGGTAGTAGTTAATGCCTTGCAAGCAGCGCGCCATGGTGCGAGCGTTATGACGCGCACGGAATGCGTCAATCTCGAAGCCGGCCCTGACGGCTGGCGAGCGACCCTGCAAGGCAAGCAACGAATTACTGTAAACAGCCGGGCGGTGGTCAATGCTGCCGGACCCTGGGTCAACAAGATTCTGGGCAGAACCAGCCGTGAACAGGCAGTGCTGCCCATGCGACTGGTCAAGGGCAGTCATATCGTGGTGCCGCGACTCTACGAAGGTGAACAGGCGTACCTGCTGCAACATGTTGATGGGCGCGTGATATTCGTCATTCCTTATCTGAATAAATTCACCTTGATTGGCACCACGGAAGAGGAGTTCAGCGGTGATCTGGATCAGGTAAAGATATCCACAGCGGAGATCAGCTATCTGATTGCCATGATCAATCTGTATTTTCGCAAGTCGGTGCTGCACTCAGAAGTCGTTAACAGCTTCGCCGGCGTGCGGCCACTGATAGAAGAAGAGGGAGAGTCTGCCACCAGGGTTTCCAGAGATTACTGGCTTGATTTGGAATCAATGCCACAGCCATTGCTGACGATATACGGAGGCAAGCTTACAACTTATAGATTACTCGCAGAAGAAGCAGTCGATATGCTGGCTACAATTTTCCCTGCGCTGCGGCCAGCCTGGACCCGGCAGGCAAAGTTGCCGGGTGGTGACTTCGATATCGTCGAGAACCTGTTTCAGGAAATGGTGCAGCGGCATGCCTGGCTGGGCGCGGAGTTGATCGGGCGCTGGTTGCGCAGTTACGGCACGCTCAGTTATGACATACTCCAGAGTGCGACCAGTCTCGCTGAGCTTGGGCAGCATTTTGGGCACAACCTGTATCAGCAAGAGGTGGATTACCTGTGCCAGCAGGAGTGGGCGCGGGTCGCAGAAGATATTCTGTGGCGCCGCTCAAAGCTTGGCTACTTCTTCAGTGCGGCAGAGACAGCGACGCTCTCCCGTTATCTGCAACAAACCCAGCAATCGGTATAAACAACGGATTTCCCGCATGCTCGAATTGCAGCAGGTCTCGCACAAGATTGCCGGCGAGACATATATAGACAACATATCACTCAAGCTGGAGCGTGGCGCGCTGACCGTTCTGCTCGGGCCGACGCTTGCCGGCAAGACTTCCCTGATGCGCTTGATGGCGGGACTGGATAAACCAGACTCCGGCGATATTCTGTTTGACCACAAGTCAGTGCTCGGGGTGCCGGTACAGAAGCGCAATATCGCGATGGTGTATCAGCAGTTTATCAACTACCCGACGCTTACTGTGTACGACAACATCGCCTCACCGCTGGTAGTCGTCGGTGTCAAACGTGAGGAAATTGGCCGGCGTGTGGCAGAGATTGCGACGTTGTTGCAGCTCACGCCGCTATTGCAGCGTAAACCAGCGGCCCTGTCGGGCGGACAACAGCAGCGGGTGGCGTTGGCGCGTGCGTTGATCAAGCGTGCTGATCTGGTATTGCTGGATGAGCCGCTGGCGAATCTGGATTACAAATTGCGGGAAGAATTGCGCGCGGAATTACCGCGCCTGTTCGCCCATATGGGTGCGGTATTGGTCTATGCCACCACCGAGCCAACCGAAGCGCTAATTCTCGGCGGCAATACCGTGTGTATGCATGCGGGCAGGGCGGTGGAAGTTGGTCCCACCATGGATTTGTATCGACGCCCCGCAGGCCTGCTGGCTGCGCGCCTGTTCTCGGACCCGCCACTCAACACCGTTGCTGTGACCGGCAGCGCCGGTAATTTTTCCTTTCACCAGGCGCTGCCGGCGTTTCGATTGGGCCACAATGTGTCGCTCAGCGGCGATTTTACTTTTAGCGTCAGACCGCACAATTTGCAAACCGAAAAACCTGCCTCTAATGCGATCGCGCTGCCGGCGACTGTGGCCGTAACTGAACTATCCGGTTCCGAGAGTTATGTGCACTTCGATTTTTGCGGCCAAGCCTGGGTGGCATTACTGCATGGCATTCGCGAGTTTGCGCGTGATGAGCAGGTACAGTTCTGGGTGCAGCCCGAGCACGTCATGTTGTTTGATGCAAATCAACAGCGCATCGCGCTGGCGGCAAACTGAGATGAGAGCTTAAAAATGGCTTGTATAGAGCTGCAACAAATTGCCCATCGCTATCCGGCGCTGCCGGGAGAGGCGAGCGCATATGCCGTGCAGCCGCTCAGTCAGGTTTGGCAGGACGGTGGCGCCTATGCCCTGTTAGGTCCGTCCGGATGTGGCAAGACCACGCTGCTGAATATTATCTCCGGTTTATTACGCGCCAGCGCAGGTCGGGTGTTGTTCGACGGGGTCGACGTCACTGGCCTCAGTACTGAACGCCGCAATATCGCGCAGGTGTTTCAGTTTCCCGTGGTCTACGACACTTTGTCGGTGGCTGACAATCTGGCCTTTCCCCTGCGTAATCGCGGTTTGAAGAGTGCCGAAATCGAGACGCGTGTCGCTACCGTGCTGCAGCTGCTCGGTCTGGAGCACATGGCACGAGTGCAGGCACGCAGTCTTAATGCGGACGACAAACAGAAGATCTCGCTCGGTCGTGGCCTCGTGCGCACCGATGTGAACGCAATCCTGTTCGATGAGCCGCTGACCGTGATCGATCCGCATCTGAAATGGAAGTTGCGTACCGAACTGAAGAAAATTCACCAGCAGTTCGGGCATACGATGATCTATGTCACCCACGACCAGACCGAGGCGCTGACTTTCGCCGAGCGTGTCATCGTCATGTATGAAGGCGCTGTCGTGCAGATAGGCACACCGCAGGAGCTGTTTGAAAAACCCGCACACACCTTCGTCGGCAAATTCATCGGCTCACCCGGCATGAACGTGCTGCCCTGTGCGACAGATGCGGGCAATCTGCTGCTCGCGGGCAAGGTAATTGGCAAGCTGCCATATAGTGCCAGTGGGGCAGGGCAGCTGGAGCTGGGCATCAGGCCGGAATATGTGTCGCTGGTCGCAACTGCAGCGGGCAATCCTGACAGCCTGCCTGCGGTCATCGCCGCCGTGGAGGATAACGGCAAGCATTTTGTAGTACGAGCCAGTATCAATGACCTGCCCATCAGCGCCATAGTGCGCGAGGGCACAGTAATTCCCGAATCGCCGCGCATCATGCTGGATCCTGCAAAGATCAATCTCTATCGCAACTCCCATCTGGTAAACGCATGAAGACGCAGAACAACAAGGCATGGTTGATGGTGGTGCCGGTGCTGTTGCTGGTGGCACTGAGCGCTATCATCCCGTTGATGACAGTGGTGAATTATTCAGTGCAGGATACTTTCGGCAATAATGAGTTCTTCTGGGTAGGCACTGAATGGTTCCAGGAAATCCTGCAGTCCGAACGCTTTCACAATGCGCTGCTGCGTACCCTGCTGTTTTCCGGATTGATTCTCGCCATTGAAATTCCCCTGGGCATTGCTATCGCTCTGGCGATGCCGCGTGGCGGCGTATGGGTGTCAGTGTGTCTGGTGTTGATGGCGCTGCCGCTGCTGATACCATGGAACGTGGTCGGCACCATATGGCAGGTGTTTGGACGAGTCGACATCGGCTTGCTGGGGCACGGACTCGCCAGCGTTGGCATCGATTACAACTACACCCAGAATACGTTCGATGCATGGGCCACTCTCATCATCATGGATGTGTGGCATTGGACCAGTCTGGTGGTATTGCTCTGCTATTCCGGTCTGGTTGCAATTCCTGAAGTATTTTACCAGGCTGCCCGTATCGATGGCGCTTCACGCTGGTCCGTGTTTCGCTACATTCAATTGCCGAAGATCAAGCGCGTTTTGTTGATCGCCGTGCTGCTGCGCTTCATGGACTCGTTCATGATTTACACCGAACCGTTCGTCGTCACTGGCGGTGGTCCCGGCAATGCCACCACCTTTCTTTCCATTGATCTGGTGCAGATGGCAGTAGGACAGTTCGACCTCGGGCCGGCGGCGGCAATGTCGTTGATCTATTTCCTGGTCATTCTGCTGTTGTGCTGGGTGTTCTACACGGTGATGACGAGTCACGACAACGAAACCCACGAAGGTGTACACCGTGCAGGAGGTAGGCCATGAACACCAGCCGGCGCATGCAGTATCTGAAAGCCGTGAGCGTAAGCGCGTACATCGTGTTTCTGCTGCTGCCGATTTACTGGCTGCTCAACATGAGCTTCAAGAACAATCAGGAAATTCTCTCCACGTTCACGCTGTGGCCAACTGACTTCACCTTGGATAATTACATTACGATCTTCACCGATCCCTCCTGGTATTCGGGTTACATCAACTCACTTATTTACGTTTTGATGAATACTGTTATCGCGGTAAGTGTCGCTCTGCCCGCTGCCTATGCCTTCTCCCGTTATCGTTTCGTCGGCGACAAACACCTGTTTTTCTGGTTGCTGACCAATCGCATGGCGCCACCGGCCGTGTTCGTGCTGCCGTTCTTCCAGCTCTATTCCGCGTTCGGCTTGATCGACACGCACATCGCCGTGGCCCTGGCGCATTGTCTGTTCAATGTGCCGCTCGCTGTGTGGATTCTGGAAGGTTTCATGTCCGGGGTGCCGCGCGAGATCGACGAGACTGCATATATCGACGGTTATTCCTTCCCGCGCTTCTTTCTGCGCATCTTCACCTCGTTGATCAGTTCCGGCATCGGCGTGGCCGCATTCTTCTGTTTCATGTTCTCATGGGTAGAACTGTTGATCGCGCGCACGTTGACTGTAACTGATGCCAAACCCATCAGCGCCGTGATGACTCGCACCGTGTCGGCCTCGGGGCTGGATTGGGGCGTGCTGGCGGCCGCGGGCATACTCACCATCATCCCCGGCGCACTCGTGATTTATTTCGTGCGCAACCACATCGCCAAAGGTTTCGCGTTGGGGCGGGTGTAATTAAAGCGAACCAGGCAGGGTGTCCTGCCTGGGCTCCTTAAGATCGTAGGGAGAATGTCAGATCAGAGGCGCTTCGGTACATTCGTTTGTATTACGCCCGTCCGGTAACCTATCATCGGTCGCACTATGATTGACAATCACTTCCGCGCACTACTCCCTCGCCATGTTGCCCCACTGGTCAAGCTGCTCAATGGTCTTGGGCTGAGCCCCAACCAGATTACCGTGCTGGGCTTGTTGGTGGCGCTGGTGTCCGTGTATCTGGTCACCCAGAAAATGTTTATCGGGGCATTCGTGGTCTGGTGGTTATCCCGCTTGCTGGATGCCCTCGATGGAATCTATGCCCGTACTTACAAGCGCACTTCGCATTTTGGGGCGTTCCTCGATATTCAGTTGGATATGCTGGCTTATTCCGCCATGGTGTTGGCCTTCGCCTGGGTCTATCCTGAACACAGCCGGCAATGGCTGTTGATGTTGTTCTGTTATGTATTGTGCATTAGCGGCGCGCTCGGCCTCGGCGCCTTCGAGAACCAACATGGTATAGCCGACCACAGCGGTCGCAGTCTGCGCATCGCCGTGGGGCTGGCGGAAGGGGGCGAGACTGGCATTGCTTACAGTGTGTTTCTGCTGGCGCCGGCGTGGCTGCCGATTACTACCTGGGTATGGATCGGCGTGCTGATTATAACCATCGTTGCGCGGTTACTGCTGGCCCATGCCGAACTTGGTTCGCGAGAATCTTAGATAAGAGAACAATAAAGAGAACAATAGAGAGACAATAAAGAGAATAATAAGGAGTACTGTAAGTTGAGCTATCTGCAACCACTGCTCGGGCTCGCCGTCTTTATCGGTTTCGTGCTGCTGATTTCCCGCAATCGCGCAGCCGTTTCCATCCGCCACGTCGCAGTTGGTATGGCCCTGCAACTGGTGATTGCGATCCTGCTATTGCGCGTGCCGCTGATCTCGAACGCCTTATTGAGTCTCAATGCCGTAGTTAGTGTCCTGCAAAGCGCCACTGATCGCGCGGCCCGCTATATGTTCGGCTATGTTGCCGGTGGGCCAGCACCCTTTGATGTCGTAAATCCCGATAATAGTTTCATCATCGCCTTTCAGGTGCTGCCGTTGATTCTGGTGGTCACGGTGTTGTCTGCCCTGCTGTTTCATTTCGGCATACTCAGCTTCATCGTTGAGTTGTTGGGCAAGGGCTTGCGGCGCGCCTTTCGCCTCTCCGGCGCACTGGGGCTCGGTGCCGCCGCTACCGTGTTTTTCGGGACTATTGAGGCACCGCTGGTCATCAAGCCTTATCTCAATCGACTGTCCCGTGCCGAATTGCTGGCGTTGATCGTGTGTTCGATGGCGACCATTGCCGGCACCGTGATGATTCTCTACGCCAGTGTTCTGGAACAGATTCTACCAGGCTCTTTGCGACATTTGCTGACCGCGTCGATAATCAGCGTGCCCGCCGCGCTGACCCTTGCGCATATCTTTCATCCTGCGGCTGCGGCAGATCTGGAACAGGTCAGCTTGCCACGCAGCGAGAAGACCTGGATTGAAGTGTTGCTGGATGCGGTAGACGACTCGGTCCGCATCATCATCTCCATCGTGGCGATCATCGTCGTGCTGTTTGCATTTATCTATCTGATCGATGATCTGATGGCGCTGGTGCATCCCGAGCTCAGTCTGGGCAGTATCATGAGCGTCGTGCTACGCCCGGTGATGTGGCTGGTAGGTTTTGACTGGACCAATGCCGCCCTGGCGGGCGAACTGATGGGCACCAAGATCGTGCTTAATGAATTTGTGGCCTATTTGCAACTGGCGCAGGTGAGCACGTTCACCGACAAGCAAATTGTCATCATCGCCTACAGCCTCTGTGGCTTCGCCAATATCGCCAGTTGCGGAATTATTATCGCTGGTCTGGTAGCGATTATGCCGGATCGCCGCCGTGAGGTGGTGGAGGTGACGTTCACCGCCTTGCTGCTGGGCAATATTGCTACCTTGATGACCGGCTGTATCGTCAGCCTTGTGCTATAGAATTCGTACCCTTACCCAATTGCTGCAGGAGATCACTATGTATTGTCCCGGTTTTACCAATCAAAAAGCCAGCTTTCTGTTACGGCCAGCCTTAGCCAGCCTGTTCAGCGTCTGCGCCATTTTGGGCGCAGGCCTTGCGCTTCCGGTGCAGGCGGTCGCGGTAGAGGAATCAACACTGGCACTGGCGGAAATGACCAGCACTATGGTCCCTTCGCCGGTTCCCTATGCGGTGCTGACTCCACCGGCCTATAACGACAGCGAGCAATCCTATCCCTTGCTGCTGTGGCTGCACGGCGGCGGTGGCAACCGCGATTCTCTGGTCAACCAGCAGCCCTGGTTTGACACGGCCTGGCAGACAGAAACCGCGCCGGCAATGGTTGTCGTCACGCCCAGCGCCGGTCGTTCCTTCTATATGGATTACCGCGATGGTGCCGAGCGCTGGGAAAGCTTTCTGCTGCAGGAATTGTTGCCGGCCATGTAGGCCCAATATCGCATCGACCCTGAGCGCATCTATATTGGCGGTATTTCCATGGGTGGCATGGGATCGCTGCGCATGGCCTTCAAATATCCGGACCGATTCCGTGGCGTGATTGCGCTGGAACCTGGCATTGAACCCGCGCTGGCCTTTGACGACATAAAACTCGAGGACAAGTTCTGGCGCGCCGATGCAATTTTTGAAGAGCGTTTTGGCAGTCCGGTGGATGCGGCGTACTGGGCAGACAATAATCCGGCCACGATTGCCCAGCTGAATCCGCAGCGACTGATCGACTCCGGACTGGCGATCTATATCGAAGCCGGCACCGAGGACATGTACGGGCTGCACCGGGGCACGGATTTTCTGCACCGTATTCTTTTCGACACTGGCGTGAAGCATGAATACCGCTACGTCCTTGGTGCTGACCTTGTCGGCGCTACCATACGCCCGCGGGTGATGAACGCACTGGATTTTATGCAACGCGTCGAAGCCCCGCTGGTGGCAGATCCGGTAGCGGATGCAGCGCGCCAGCGCATCGATCTGCAAAAACGCCGCGCGGGACTCTAGCCATGAACAGAATCTCTCGGCTCTCGCACAAGTCGTCAGCGCTTTGCGTGATTCTGTGTTGGCTACTTGGTTCAGCAGCAAAGACCCAGGCCCAGACTCGGGGACCGGACTATGCCGAGTCAGTAGCGATCGGCGTGATGAGTGCGGATGGTGAATTCGAGCTCAGTCTGCGTCTGGCACGATTTCCGGCACGCTCTGGTGGTTCAGTCTGGTTGCATCTGGCGGTGGCTGGGCAGGCGTATTCCCTGGTGGATGAAAGCGTCAATCTTGGAGTCACTCCTGCAGTCACTCCAGTGCAAGCGGACACTGCGCGCTTTTCCGCAGGTACAACAACTGATCTCTGGTTTCAAACCCGCGCACGTCAGAGCACTGCCATGCAAGGCGAGGTCAGCGCCAGATTGAAGGTACTGGCCGAACGCCATCCGGAAGCCGGCAGTGGCACTATTCCAGTCGAGGTAGAGCTGCAGTTTGTAGCCAATCAGCTGGGCGCGCGACTCAATAATGATCGGCGCTGGGAACTGTTCGGCAGGGTCACGGGACAAGTTACTGTAAATGGTACCACCCATGCCGTCGATCTGCCCGGCAAATGGCATGAACAGACCGGTAACCGCGCGAGTTTCGCGCCGGCCTTTACCTATCTGAATGTACAGGCTCCGGGTTTCGGCATGTTGGCGATCGGCTATACAGATCGCGCAACCGGCTTCGTCGCAAGGGAGTCCGGCAACACGGCGGTGACTGCGATGCGGATTGATCCTCCCGGCGCAGCGCCGCGCACTTTTACCGTGACGCTGGCAAGCGGGGAAGTAATAACCGGAGCGGCGCGAACCGTGCAGAACTGGTCAGTTCCCATCGAAGGTCAGAGACGACCCGGTGCTGGTGTGATCGTCGACAGCAATCAGGGTCAGCTGGTGGGCAGTCTGAATGACTGGAATCCCGACGGCCCCCAATAAGCCACAGGTAGAAATAGGCTAGAATTAGGACATATATGGACGCTCCCTAAATTACAACCGAAAGAATCCGTTTTCGCGTCGTTAGACGTGAATCTGTACAAGTGCTCAATCCCCACCTGCCAGCAGACCGCCTTCTCTCAGAGGAAGGCGGCAACGAAGACATATATCCGG
>SHZK01000060.1 GCA_009692305.1 Gammaproteobacteria bacterium
GAAGACACGTGAACACCTGGATGGAATGCTGCGACTGGGCATTACTACGGTTGAATGCAAATCCGGATATGGACTGGATGTGGAAGCGGAGCTGAAGCAACTGGAGGTCTATCGTCAACTTTCTGAGCAACATTGCATAACCCTGGTTCCGACGTTTCTGGGTGCGCATGTCGTGCCCAAAGAGTTCCAGAATGACCGCGAAGCCTATATTCAGCTGCTTCGCGAGAGCCTGATCCCGATTATAGCCAGTCGCAAGCTGGCACATTTTTGCGATATTTTTGTCGAAGATGGCGCATTCAAAGCGACAGAAGCGCGGCAGATACTGAGCACGGCGAAACAGCATGGCTTGGGCATCAAGATTCACGCTGATCAACTCAGCAACGGAGGCGGCGCCCTGCTGGCGGCTGAACTTCAGGCTGTTTCGGCGGAACATCTGGAGTACGTTTCTGCCGAGGGTATTCATGCCCTTGCGCAGGCGGGCGTGGTAGCAGTGAGCCTGCCACTGGCGTCCATGTACTTGCGTGAAAAATATCTTCCAGCCCGGCAAATGATCGACTCAGGCGTGCGTGTAGCTGTTGCCACCGACTTTAATCCCGGTTCTGCCCCCAGCTACCATTTACCGCTGGCAATGACTCTTGCCTGCCTGAATCAAGGCATGTACCCAACCGAGGCCCTAATGGGTGCGACCATCATCGCAGCTCGCGCAGTCAATATGCACCATAGCGCTGGTTCACTGCGACCCGGCTACAAGGCCGATATAGCCGTGATTGACGCACCAAACCTCAACCATTGGCTTTACCACTTCAAGGACAATTCGTGTGTGGGGGTGGTCAAGAATGGCCAATGGGCGCACCGGAAAAGTGGCTTTGCTACCGGCCCCGGCCTGTAGCCCGCGACCGCTTGATTTTGCCGAATACCAATAACTGACATCAGTCACCTGGAAGCAGCGTGATCTGGCTCCGTGTTTCTTTCGACAAACTCCATTACAATCACTCTAAATGCGAATAACTCGCATCTACTCATGGATTCCAGGGACAATCTCAAGATTCTCCCTCGCCAAACCTGAAGGTATTTTCGAGCAATCGTGACACTGGCAGACCTGAAACCCGGCCAATCAGCCCACATTAAACACATTGATACCAGCAAACCGGGGGTAATTCGCTTGATGGTGTTGGGTTTGATTGAAGGGGCGGTGGTGCGTTCTGAGCACGCCGCAATTGGTGGTGACCCACTGGAAATCAGCCTGTTTGGTGCGTCAATCTCGGTGCGCAAACAACAGGCAGCTTTTTTCGAAATTGTTCTGGAACCGCTTTGTGACTGACACAACGACTTTTGGAGTTGCTTTTGAACAGGTCTTGATTCGGCGCAAAGCCCGCACTGCTATTGCCGTCATCGGTAATCCCAATTCAGGTAAGAGCACCCTGTTCAATCGCCTGACAGGTTTACGCCAGTCTACTGGCAACTACCCCGGCGTGACCGTAGAGAAGCACGTAGGAACCGCACAGTTACCCGGTAGCGCGGTTGAATTAATTGACCTCCCGGGAATCTACTGCCTCAGCGAGCAGTCTGCCGATGAGCGAATCGCTGTCGATGTTGTATTGGGCAGAATTGCAAACACGGCAAAACCGTCAGGACTGCTTGTGGTAGTAGATGCAACCCACCTCTACCAGGGTTTGTATCTGCTTGAACAACTGCTTGAATTGTCCGTGCCCACAGTGGTTGCCATCACCATGATGGATGTGGCGCATGCAAATGGCATCAGCATCGACTTGGCGGCCCTGAGCAAGAGACTTGGCGGAATTCCCGTGTGTGAAGTCGTGGCGACGACTGGAAAAGGCTTTGAACAGTTGAAGGTCGCTCTGGAAAGTCTTCCGCATCAACCGCAACGCGGCCTTCCCGAATCATGGCCTGAACTCAGCGCTGCCGCTCAACAATTGTCGGACGTATCTGGTGGATCTGTCGCCCGCGTAGACATCATCCAGGCATTGTTGCATCCCGAAAACCCAATTGCTCCGCAGCTACAGGGCCTGTTTCAGGATAACGGGGTAGCGAAGATCCGGGAAGAACTGTTTACCGGTCAACCTCCGCAGGCGGAAGAGGCACGGCACCGCTACCTCTGGGCACGTGCAACCCTGCTTGAAGTTCAGCAACATACGCCGATAATCATTCGCTTCAGCGCAAAGCTTACGCGATGGCTGAATCGACCCTGGCCCGCAACGTCCATGTTTTTTGTCGTAATGGTGATGATTTTCCAGGCAGTTTTTTCATGGGCTACACCACTCATGAAGAAAATTGAGTATCTTGCCGCATATGCAGGATTGGCCTTGACGGAACGGCTGGGTGAAAACGCATTTACAAGCTTCCTCGCCGACGGCGTAATTGCCGGTGTCGGCAGTGTGGTGGTTTTCCTCCCCCAGATACTGATCCTGTTCTTGTTCATCATCATTCTGGAAGATTCCGGCTACCTCGCACGCGCAGCATTCCTGATGGATCGACTGATGCGCGCAGTGGGTCTATCGGGCCAATCTGTCATTCCTCTTCTCTCCAGTTTTGCATGCGCCGTGCCGGCCATCATGGCAACGCGCGTTATTCCAGATCGACGTGATCGAATCGCTACCATCCTGGCCGCACCATTCATGACCTGCTCCGCCCGGCTCCCCATATACGCTCTGTTGATCGCTGCTTTCGTACCGCGGCAGTACCTGGGTATGTTTAATGTTCAGGGCCTGGTGCTGTTCGGCTTGTATCTTCTCGGTATTGCCGGGGGCCTGGTGACAGCCAGGCTGCTCAAATCATCAGCACTGCGCGGCCCGAAACCTGTTTTCATGCTGGCCTTGCCGGAGTTTCGTTGGCCCAATGCGCAAACCGTGTTAATCAAGCTCATGGATCGTGTGCGCGTGTTTCTGCAGCGGGCTGGCACTGTAATCTTCAGTGTTGCCGTGATTGTCTGGTTCCTTGCCTACTACCCGCGGGCTGACATTAGTATTGAGCAAGAAAGCGGGCTGTCTTCTCCTCCGGCAACCGGGATTCCCGTGGCACACACTTTAAACGAAGCTGCGGCTCTGCAGATGGAGCAAAGCTGGCTGGGCAGGATAGGACGCCACGTAGAGCCTGTATTTCTGCCGCTGGGCTGGGACTGGCGGGTTTCATCAGCTGTAATTGCCGGCTTTCCTGCGCGCGAAGTTGTCGTCGCAGTCATGGGCACGCTGTACGCGGTGGGCTCTGAAGCGGATGAAGTCAGCCTGACGCGGAAGCTGAGCTCTGCCAAGTGGCCGGACGGCAGGGCAATTTTTACTATGCCCATGGTGTTGGGCTTGATGGTGTTCTATGCCTGGTGCCTGCAATGCGCCGCTACACTGGCAACCATCCGCAGGGAGACCAACAGCTGGCGCTGGCCACTATTCGCCTGGTCCTACATGACCAGCCTGGGCTATCTTGGCGCACTGGTCATTTACCAGACGGGCACCTTGCTGTGGCCCTGACCAAACCACGTTGTTGAAGCTCTTGCTTTCACGCGTCAGAAATGAAAAAAGCCCGGACATGCCGGGCTTTCGTCTCGAGCTGTAATTCTATTCAGCTTCGCTGGCATCATCCGCGCGCGGCCTGCCAACCAACTCAACATAAGCCATAGGTGCCTTATCGCCCGCACGAAGCCCGCACTTGAGAATCCGCAAGTAGCCACCGGGGCGACTGTCATAACGAGGCCCCAGTTCATTGAACAGCTTGGTTACAACGTCCCGATCACGCAAGCGATTGAACGCAAGCCTGCGATGAGCCACGCTATCTTCCTTTGCCAGGGTAATCAGAGGCTCGGCAACTCGCCGGAGTTCTTTTGCCTTTGGTACGGTAGTCTTGATGATTTCGTTCTGGAATAGCGAATTCGACATGTTGCGAAACATCGCTTTGCGATGTGCGCTGTCACGGTTGAGTTTTCTACCCGAATTTAGGTGGCGCATTGTCTTATCCTTTCTTCTCTAACAGCCCAAGCCCTTTGGCTTTCAGGCCCCTTTGGTTTTCAAGCGTTAACCAGGCTCGCAGGGGGCCAGTTATCCAGTTTCATTCCCAGGGACAGATCATTTTGAGCCAACACGTCTTTTATTTCGGTGAGTGACTTCTTGCCCAGGTTCGGTGTCTTTAGCAGCTCGACCTCGGTGCGTTGCACAAGATCGCCAATGTAAAGAATGCTTTCCGCCTTCAAACAGTTGGCAGAACGTACAGTCAATTCCAGGTCATCAATCGGCCGCATAAGCACTGGGTCGATTTCGTGCGATTTGGCCTGGATTTGCACTTCCTGGCGCGCCTTGAAGTCAACAAAAACGGACAACTGGTCAGCAAGGATATTGGCCGCGAGCTTAACTGCCTGTTCGCAGTCAATTGTTGCGTTGGTTTCAATATCCAGCACCAGCTTATCAAGGTTGGTGCGCTGCTCAACACGCGCAGCTTCAACACTGTACGCCACTTTACGCACCGGACAGAAAGAGGCATCCAGTTGCAGCCTTCCTATCGGACGGCTTTCTTGCTCCCCGATTTGCCATTGCGCTGCAGGCTGATACCCCACACCTCGCGCAATTTTCAGCCGCATGCTAATGCTGCCATTCTTGGTCAGGTTACAAATGACGTGATCGGGATTAACCACCTCAACGCTGTGATCAACCTGTATATCACCAGCAGTTACTGCGCCGGCCCCGGACTTGCTCAAAGTCAATACAGCTGTCTGGCGGTCATGCATGCGCAGTGCCACGCCTTTCAGGTTCAACAAAACCTCGATGATGTCTTCCTGCAGCCCTTCAACGGCGGTGTACTCATGCAGAACGCCATCCATCTCGACTTCAACGATTGCGCAACCCGGAATCGATGACAGGAGAACACGTCGCAAAGCATTGCCCAAGGTGTGGCCGAATCCTCTTTCCAGAGGCTCCAGCGTTATCCTCGCGCGATTAGGATTGACTGCATCAACTCCAACCGCACTTGGTTTCAACATACTTTCTAGAACACCCATCATAGGGATCACCCTCGCAAACAATCTTTCATGTGAATTTCTTTGTCTCGAAAAAAAATCGAGCGACAAATCTTACTTGGAGTAAAGCTCCACGATCAGGCTTTCATTGATGTCGGCAGAAAGATCTGCGCGATCTGGATAGGCCTTGAGTACGCCTTCCATTTTCTGGCTGTCAAC
>SHZK01000025.1 GCA_009692305.1 Gammaproteobacteria bacterium
GGCATTCCGGCATCGGCCTCTTTCAGGAAGCCAATAATCTGTTCTTCTGAAAATCACTTTTTCACGTCCAATCTCCTTCTCTTAGGGTATTGGACTCTAAATCGTTGTGCTACTCAATTACGGGGGGACGTCGGGGGTACGGTAGAGAATAAACCACGTAATGGCTTGTTGGAGAGTGCAGGCAACCCGACCAATTGATTGGAATTCAAATTGCCAATCAGTCTCAAATTTAGCAGCGCTGTAAGCCAATAGGCGAATCGCGCACTCAGCCCGTGAAGCCGGCCGATTCTGTAGTTGTATTCCCGGCATTATCGATGTCTACGACAGCTATTGTGCTGATTGCTCCCGGATCCAGCGTTAACGCGTGCTGCTGGCGTCGCTAGAATATCCCAAGGTCCTTGGTCAAACCGGAAATCAATTCCAATCGCGTACCCTACAGGTTGCCACTGGCAGCGACCAGGTCAGCGCGATAATTGCGAAAATCTATGATGTCGATCACCGCAAGTGTGGCTGCAGATATTTCCAGTTCGCCTATATTGGTGTAGTCAGCAGGATTGTTTGTATTAATCCAGGCAATTGGTGTATCAGAATGGGTTGGCACTGACTCACATCATGGCAAATGTGTTGAGTAAGAAAACACTCCATTGGATTGCTACACCATTCACTGTCACCCCGGGTCTCATGGCAGCCTGGCTCAATCCGGGCATGCCTTACTTTATCTGCCAAGCCAGTCATATATCTGAATAAAAACGCGAGGTTACACAGCTTTATCAGATACCATTAAAAGCAGGTGCAGCGGTCTTGCCTGAGACCAAACAATCACTGACTTCGGTTGGTTTTCATCTGTCTTTAAGAATATAAATCGGCTACACTTTAGCGCCATAAATCGCGCCATATATTCCTGGATATTCTGCGCAAATTAAACAACGCCAGTGTCTACATTCGGCACTTCGAATCACTAATCCCTCTCACGTTGAAGGTAGCTATCCAGAGCCATACATGCGACTGAAATGCATTAAATTAGCTGGTTTTAAGTCGTTTGTAGATCCGACCACCATCAACTTCCCCTCCAATCTTTGTGCTGTAGTTGGCCCCAATGGCTGTGGCAAATCCAATGTTATTGACGCCGTACGCTGGGTGATGGGTGAGAGTTCCGCCAAGAATCTGCGCGGCGAGAATATGACAGATGTTATTTTCAATGGTTCTGGTGGGCGCAAGCCGGTCGGCCAAGCCAGTGTCGAATTGATCTTCGACAATCACGATCACAAGCTCACCGGCGAATACGCGAATTTCACTGAAGTTTCCATCAAGCGCAAAGTCGACCGCGACGCTCAGTCTGCGTATATGCTGAACGGCACCAAGGTGCGCCGCAAAGACATTACCGATATTTTTCTGGGCACTGGCCTGGGTGCTCGCAGCTATTCCATCATTGAGCAGGGGATGGTGTCGCGACTGATCGAATCCAAGCCGGAAGAACTGCGCGTTTTTATCGAAGAAGCAGCCGGTATCTCCAAATATAAGGAGCGTCGCAAGGAGACCGAGAGTCGGATCAAGCGCACCCGGGAGAATCTGGAGCGGCTTGCGGATATTCGCGATGAGCTAGAGCGCCAGCTGCAGCATCTGCAAAGACAGTCAGTGGCAGCGGAAAAGTACGGCGAACTGAAACAGCAGGAACGCGAAACCACGGCCAATCTGAATGCACTACGCTGGCATGCCTTCGATGCCGAGATCAAGGCCAATCAAGACATTATTCGCAAGCTGGAACTGGAGATTGAAGCCGGTACCGCCGAACAGCGTGCGATTGATGCCGAAGTCGAGAAGCATCTGGCGGATAACGCTGATTTGACTGATGCACTGGGAGCAGTGCAGGCGCGCTTCTACAGTCTCGGCAACGATATCGCGCGCATCGAACAGTCAATTGAGTACCATATCGAGCGCGTCGATCAGATGAAACTCGACTTGAATGAGACTGCGGAAGGCTGGTCCCAGACTCGTGAAGAGTTGGATGTCGACCTGAAGAAAATCACCCAGTTGGAAGCGGATCTGCGCATCATTAATCCGGAACTGGAAGGGTCTCGCTCCGCCGAGAAAACATCTTCTTCCCGCTTGCACCAGGCTGAGCAGGATTTGCGTGACTGGCAGAACCAGTGGGATGCATTCAACCAGAAAGCGGAAGAGCCCAGGCAAATAGCTGAGGTAGAGCAGTCCCGCATCCAGCAATTGGAAAAGATTGTGGAGCGCGGGCTGGATCGCAAGCAGCGACTGGAAACCGAGCAGCAGGCACTCATGGAAAGCCCGGAAGACGCGTCCATAAAAGCGGTGTCGCAAGAGATAACGTCGCTGGAAGCGGATTTGAGCTCCCTGCAAAGCCAGAATCAGGCACTTGGTAAACAGGTGGCAGCGAACCGCTTGGCATTATCTGCCTGTTCCGATGAGCTCGATACCACCCGCGGCGAGCTGCAATCTGCGAAGGGCCGCCAGGCGTCGTTGGAGGCCCTGCAACAGGCCGCACTGGGCCACGATAATGCTGAAGTAACTCAATGGCTTGGCAAGCATGGACTGGATAATCAAGTACGCCTGGTCGAAAGCCTCAAAATCGCTGCTGGTTGGGAAATGGCAGTGGAATCGGTATTGGGTGATTCATTGCAGAGTGTTTGTGTGGAAGGTTTTGGGGATATTGCGAAGTTACTGGCAGAACTGCCTCAGGGACGTCTGTCCTTGCTCGATGTTACTGCGGTGGACAGCCCGACAGCGGCTGCAGCCACTCCGCTGCCAGCTTTGTCTTCAAAGATCAACAGCGATTGGGACGTGCCAAGCCTGTTGCACGGCATTTTTGCGGCAGACAATTTGAAGCAGGCGCTGGCACAGCGTACGCAGCTGGCCGCACACGAATCCATAATCACCCAACAGGGCGTCTGGCTAGGCAAGAACTGGGTGCAGGTGCGCAATGTAAGTGCCCAGGAGTCGGTAGTTGCACGGTGCGGACTTATTGCTGATTTATTCAGGAAAATAAAAGGCTTAGAAGATAAGTCTAAAGCGTTATATGACAAACAGACCAGGCTCAGGCAGGCCGTTCAGGATGCTGAGGCAGAACGCGAGTCTGTGCACAATAGCAGTGCCATTAAGACCAGTGCCCAGGGTGAACTGAAATCCCGCATCAGCGCGCAATTGGCCAAGGCCGATGAAGCGAAGGCGCGCAAAGTCCGCATCCATCATGAACTGGAAGAATTAAAGCGCCAGTTGCAGGTTGAAGAAGAGAATATTGCCGAATCCCGTGCTCGCCTGCAGCAGGCGCTGGATAGCATGGAACAGGATGTGGGCGCACGGGTAAAGCTTGAAACCGCCCGCTCGGAAGCCCAGCAGTCGCTGGAGCAGTGCCGCGAGCAGGCACGCAATGACAAAGACCGCGCACATGAATTCGCGCTAAAACAACAATCGGTGCAATCGCAACTACAGTCCACTCGGGAAACCATGGATCGCATGGCGAGCCAGGTACAGCGTGCCAAGGAGCGCATGGAGTCCCTCGGCAAGCAAATCGAGCAATCCGACAAGCCCATGGCGACCATGCGTACAGACCTGGAAGCATTGCTGCAACGCCGCCTTGTAGTAGAGAAAGAACTGGGAGCAGCGAAGGCCCGGGTCGATGAAAATGAGCACGCCCTGCGCAGTCTCGAGCACAAACGCAACGAAATTCAGGAAAGGGTCAACTCCACCCGTGAAAACCTGATGCAGAAGCGCCTGAAAAGCGAGGGCTCGTCAGTTAAAAGAGATACCTTGCTGGAACAACTGCAGCTGGCCAAATTTGATCTGGAGCAGGTCCTGGCAAACCTGCCTGAGGATCTGAATACATTGATGTGCGAAGACTTGCTGGAAAAGTTAAGTAGCCGCATACAGCGTCTGGGCCCGATCAATCTGGCGGCAATCGACGAATACAAGCAACAATCTGAGCGCAAGGTCTATCTGGATCGGCAGAATGAGGATCTGGAGAAGGCGCTGGCCACCCTGCAAAACGCGATCCGCAAGATTGATAAGGAAACCAGAGCCCGCTTCAAGGAAACTTTTGACAAGATAAACAATGGGTTGCAAGCCCTGTTTCCGCGCATATTTGGTGGCGGCCATGCTTATCTTGATATGACCGGTGAAGACCTGCTGGATACTGGTGTCACCATCATGGCGCGCCCCCCCGGCAAGCGTAACAGCACTATCCACCTGCTGTCGGGCGGAGAAAAAGCCATGACCGCCATCGCATTGGTATTCTCGATCTTCCAGCTTAATCCATCACCTTTTTGTATGCTGGACGAAGTAGACGCCCCGCTGGACGACGCCAACGTTGGTCGTTACGCTAATCTGGTCAAGGAGATGTCGAAGAACGTGCAGTTCATCTTCATAACCCACAACAAGATCACCATGGAAATGGCGAATCAGTTGCTGGGAGTCACCATGCATGAGGCGGGCGTGTCCCGCATCGTGGCGGTGGATATTGAGGAAGCAGCGGAACTGGCGGTGATGTAGCATTTGATTGGATGTCAAAAAAGCCCATTTCTGTGCTAAAGGAAATGCGGTAACCGCCAGATAACATTAAAAATTTTCAAATAATTGCAGACGCCTGCATATCCTATATAGCCTTATTACTATGAGTCCAAGAGAACTAGTTATCCTGATCCTCGGTTTGGCCATCGTCGCACTGGTGCTGCGTGGCCTGTTTGTTGCTCTAAAGGGGCGACGCGGCCAGATACGCCTGGCCATAGACAAGAATATTCCACGAGACGTCGATCTCAATGCGCTCGAAATGGCGGAGTTGCCTAGTGGGGGCGCCCGCGTTGTGGCGCGCTCATTCGCGGAAGTTAACCGCCAGAATCAGGTGGTAGCGAAGGCCTCTGCCAATGCGGCGGCGCTGGACCTGGGCAAGCGCACAGAAAAGACGGCACCGATTCCGGTATTAATGGATCCAGTAAACCTACAAGTTCGAGCGCCGCGGCAGCCAGCGGCAACGCCACCACCAGTTGCCGACTTGAGCAATGCCCCTGTAGAGGAAACAGCCGAGTTAGCCGACGACGTTTTGTTTGATTATGACGAACGCAGACCAGCCATCGACAATCTGTCGCAAGTAACTCCTGATTACGCCGGCGATGACGATGATTACGAAGACGACAATGATGACGAATTCGAAGACGACGATTTTGAAGATGATGATTCCGAAAATGATGAAGACGCCGGCACTGATCCTGAATTTGATGACGACGAACTGGATGAAGCAGACGCAGACGAGAGCGACTTTGACGATGCCCAATCCGATGACGATGAAGAAGATGAAGAGTTCAGCGAAGACGAAGACGATGACGATGACGATGACTTCGATGAGGATGATCACGACCCTCTGGATGAAGAAGACGCCGAAGAACTCGATGCCGATCTGAAATACGCTGACGACGAACTGGATGAATTCTCCATGACCGCCGGAGAGCGCATCGGGGTTCGTGCCGGGCAAGCCAAGCCAAAAGGACAATCAAGTCTGTTTGGTGAAGACGAAATAGCCGCGGCGAAACCGGACCAGTCTAGGAGCAAGGCATTATTCGCCGCATTCAGCCGTAAGACTGCTGCTGTCGAGGCGCCAAAACCAGTCGTGACAACAAAGCTGGCCCAATCGCCGCCGCAACCGCCGCCAATCAGCGTGAATGTTGCACCCAAGCCGCAAATAGCTACCAGACCGCAAGTCATTCCCAATCAACAAGTCATAATCGCCAAACCCAAACAGTCGCGAATTGCTCCCGTGCAAGAGAGTAATCAAGTGAAGCAGGTAAAGGACGTTGTCGCTGAACCTGCGCATGAGCGCGCCACTGCCGAACCTTCCAGTGTTATCGTAATTAATGTGATGGCGAAAGCAGGGCTGGTATTTGTTGGTGACGATCTATTGCACGTGTTAATTACTTCCGGAATGAAATTTGGCGACATGAATATTTTTCATCGGCGTCTGGGTGGAGATAATAAAAGTCCGGTTATTTTCAGCATCGCCAATATCCTGAATCCTGGAACCTTTGACTTGAACAAGATGCATGATTTTTCGACGCTGGGCGTAAGTTTGTTTTTGGCGCTGCCCACATCAATCAAGAACCTTGACGCATTTGACCAGATGTTGAATGTGGCGCGACAACTTTGCGGCGCTCTTGAAGGTGAACTGCGAGACGATAGTCGCAACCTGATGACAGCGCAAACTATCGAGCATTATCGCCAGCGCATTCGTGATTTCGAATTGCGTCGGTTAAAAGCTGTTGGCACCAGAGGATAATCGATTAGTCGAAAATCCAATGGCGGTGCCAGATAAAGTCAAGCAAGAAGTAATTTCCCTCCGCAAGCAGATCGAGCATCACAATCGACTCTATCATTCGCTGGATACTCCGGAGATACCGGACGCAGACTTTGACCTACTCCTTCTCAGGCTCGAAACTCTCGAGCAACAGTACGATCTGCAGACGCCTGACTCACCGACACAAAGAGTAGGCGGTGCGCCACTCACTGCATTCAAACAGGTTAAGCATGACTTGCCTATGCTGTCGCTGGCGAAGGCCTTTGATGAAAAAGAACTGGAAGATTTCGAGAGCCGTATCAAGAAGCGGCTTGAAGCGGACGCGCCGGTCACTTATAGCTGCGAACCCAAGGTGGATGGTGTCGCCGTAAGTCTGCTTTACCGTGAGGGTATGCTGGAACGCGCAGCAACCAGAGGAGACGGAGAAACCGGGGAAGACATTACCCATAATGTCAAAACCATCCGCAATATACCGCTGCGCTTGTCGGGCAAGAATATTCCTGCGCTAATCGAAGTGCGCGGCGAAATCTATCTGGGCAAGTCCGGTTTTACTGAGCTAAATGCGCGGTCACTTGCGGCGGGCACCAAACAATTTGTTAACCCGCGCAATACCGCCGCCGGTGCAGTGCGTCAACTGAATCCTAAAATCACGGCGCAACTGCCGCTGCGCCTGATTTGCTACAGCGTAGGCAGCATTGATGGCGCGCCGATTGCGACGACAATGAGTGCTGTCTTCTCGACTCTGGAGAGTTGGGGACTACCGGTTAATCCAGAGCGCAGTACCCGCAGTGGCATGGCCGCTTGTCTGAACTTTTGCAAGGCATTACTGGCGAAGCGTGATTCGCTGGACTATGAAATCGATGGAGCTGTAATAAAAGTCGATTCACTGGCATTGCAGTCGCGTCTGGGCAGTAACGCCAAGACTCCGCGCTGGGCAGTGGCATTCAAATTTCCAGCCGAAGAAAAATCAACGCAATTGCTTGATGTTGAATTTCAGGTTGGCCGCACCGGCACTATCACACCGGTGGCACGACTGGAGCCGGTTTTCGTTGGCGGGGTGACAGTCAGCAATACCACTTTGCACAATATGGATGAAATTGCGCGCCTTGGGCTGAAGCTGGGTGATCAGGTTATCGTGCGTCGAGCCGGTGATGTGATTCCGAAAATCGTTAAGGTGATCAAGCCCGAGGCTGGCGCCAAAAGCAAACGCAAGACCATCAAATTGCCTGTCGCGTGCCCTGCTTGCGGTGCGCCCATTGAAAAAGATGGCGAGGTGCTTTATCGCTGCAGCGCCGGCATTACCTGTCCCGCACAGCGCAAGGAATCCATAAAACATTTTGCATCACGCTCTGCCCTTGGCATCGAAGGCCTTGGCAACAAGTTGGTGGAACAATTGGTTGATAATTGGATGGTAAGCAATGTCGCTGATATTTTCACACTTACCAGTGAGCGCCTGGCCGCACTGGACCGTATGGGTATGAAATCGGCGGATAATCTCATTGCTGCCATCGATAAAAGCAAGCAAACAACATTGGCGCGTTTTCTATTCGCGCTCGGCATTCGTGAGGTCGGGGAAGCAACAGCGCTGGGATTGGCGGCTCATTTTGGAAACCTTCCGAATATAATCGCAGCGGATACCACAGCTCTTGAGCAAGTGCCCGACATTGGACCGATAGTAGCAGGGCACGCGGCCAGATTTTTTGGCAATGCTTCCAACCTGGAGTTAATTCGCAGGCTTGAGTCACACGGTGTGAATTGGCCAGATATCGTCGTTTCGAGTGCAGGTAAGCCCTTGGCAGGACAGACCTATGTGCTGACTGGTACGCTGGTATCCATGAGTAGAGACGACGCGAAACAGCGCTTGCTCCAGTTAGGTGCAAAAGTGGCAGGCAGCGTTTCCAGGAATACAGATTGTGTGGTTGCCGGTGCGGGCGCCGGGTCCAAGCTCGATAAAGCCGGGCAATTCGGCATAAGAGTTATCGATGAAGCAGAATTTTTAACCTTGCTGAAAGATCCAAGTCAGGCTTGATCGGAATCGATTAATGAATACGGCAATATACCTGGAGCCCGGGAGAAAAATTGCTGGCCTGCTTTTGTCCAGCGCGGTGCTGGCATCCTGTGCCAGTTCGCCGCCACGCAGCGTGGCAGATGTATGCGAAATCTTCGAAGACCGCAGATCCTGGTACTCGGCTGCCAAAGCATCGCAGCAACGCTGGGGCATTCCTATCGCAGTCAACATGTCTTTCATTTTGCTGGCTGTCGTAGGGAATTGGATAAATCCTGGTGGCAGCGTGTATTGTCCTGAGCGATTCCTCTGACCCCGTTCAAGCCAATGATTACGGGGGTTCAATTTTTACGAGTAACGATTTTGCATAGTGTTGATGTCGGAGTGTTGGTATGAGCTGGTGGGGCAAAGTAGTTGGTGGTGCATTCGGGTTCATGCTGGGCGGTCCACTGGGAGAGTTGATGGGAGCCGCGTTGGGCAACTATTTTGACGGCGGTCTGGAAAAATCCCAGGGATTTGGAGCGGCCGAACGTGTTCAGTCAGTATTCTTTACAACCACATTCGCAATCATGGGATACATCGCCAAGATTGACGGCAAGGTAACACCTGACGAAATTCAAATCGCTGAACAGGTAATGCAGCAAATGCGGCTATCGGCGCTGCAGCGGCGGGTGGCGATCAACTTGTTCAATTAAGGCAAGAAGGATGGGTTTCCCATAGATGAAGTGCTTGGGCAATTTCGCCAGGAAGTATCACGGCGCAGTAACCTGATTCAGATGTTTCTCGAGATTATCATTGCAACTGCGTTTGCTGACGGTTCTTTGCACAGCGCAGAACAACAACTGCTGGAAAAGATTGCACATGATCTCGGCTATTCGCAGCAGCAGTTCAAAGCATTACTTGGTCGTGTTACCGGACAGGAGCAGTTCCTGAATGAAAACTCTTACAAAGATAAATTGCAGGCAGCACACGAACTGCTGGGAGTTAATCTAGGTGTTGCCGATGCAGAGTTGAAGAAAGCCTATCGACGGCAGATGAGCCAGCACCATCCTGACAAACTGGTGGCAAAAGGTCTGCCTGAAGAAATGATGAATATCGCTGCAGCGAAGACCCGGGAGATCAAGGCGGCCTATGAGCTGATTGCAGGCCAACGCAAGTAATGATCTATCGAAACGTATCATTAATATTTGTGAGCGCCGCGTTACCTGGACATAACTCAATGTTACCGAGGCTGTTGAAAGGCTTGTCGAAAGTGTCCTGTATTTCATGGAGATCAGACGTGGTCTGGTTGATGTAAAGCAATCCGGTCGCTATCTTGCCCTGTTTCTTGTAGGCATTGATATGGTGCAGGGCATTTTCCTTGTCATAGGGATCATAGTCGTCACTGGTCTTGTGCAGGTGAATGGCTGAACCATCATGCAGTTTAATTTCCTTCACCTTGCCAGGTGCGTAACTGGTACTAATTTCCTTGCGCATGGGAACGTAGTCAATTGCGCTCAGTGCCACATAGTTATCCCAGGTATTCTTGTAGCCGTGAGTCGATGCGTCGGTATTGTTGAAGGTGACGCAAGGCGAAATTATGTCGATGAATGCAAAGCCCTTGTGTTTCAAGCCTGCCTGCAGCAACGGCACCAACTGTTTTTTGTCGCCAGAGAAACTGCGTGCGACAAAACTGGCACCCAACTCAATCGCCAATGTCGCCAGATCGATAGCGTCATACAGGCTTTCCTCGCCAGATTTGGTTTTGGAGCCAAGATCAGCTGTTGCGGAAAGCTGGCCTTTGGTTAAGCCATAGGTGCCGTTGTTAGCAACGATATAGAGCATATTGATACGGCGGCGGACGATATGGCAGAACTGTCCCAATCCTATCGAAGCGCTGTCCCCGTCCCCGGATATACCAACGTAATACAATTCCTTGTTCGCGATGTTGGCGCCAGTTGCAACAGAGGGCATGCGGCCATGCACAGAATTGAAGCCGTGCGCTTTACTCAGAAAATAGGCTGGAATTTTCGAGGAACAGCCGATGCCGGAAATTTTCGCAACTCGATGGGGTTCGAGGGACATCTCTGCTGCTGCCTGAATAATGGCGGCACTGATGGAATCGTGACCGCAACCGCCGCAGAGCGTGGTGAGAGAACCTTCATAGTCGCGCCTGGTCAAGCCGAGATCATTGGTCTTCAACAACGGGTGTTTGAATTTAGGTTTACTGATGTAACTCATCTTGTGTGTTCTCTAGTACACCTGCTGTTACGCTGGAACTTCGTTGGAACGCGCCAGCTTTGGCATGGTTTGCAGGATTGCTTGTTCGATGTGCGTGGGCGTAATCAGAACGCCGTTGTAGCTCAATATGGAACACATTTGCTGCTCATTGATATTACATTCAATTTTTAGCAAGCTTTTAAGTTGCGCATCCCTATTCTGTTCTATTACAAATACAAGTTCATGCTGATCGATAAACTGTTTCACCTCCTCGTGGAAGGGGAAAGCTCTGATGCGCATCGTATTCAGATTGATGCCTTTTTTCGCCAGATTATCCTGTACTTCCTGGATGGCACTCTGAGTGCTGCCGATGTAGAGCATGCCAAGCTGATGCTTGCCTTGCGCCGTAATTTCCGGCTTTGGCAAATACTTTACCGCGGTGCGCATTTTCAGTGCGAGCCGATCCATCACTTCTGCATAAACATTGCCATCTTCTGTATAGGCGGCATACGCATCATGGGAACTGCCCCTGGTGAAATAGCTGCCTTTCTCTGGGTGCGTACCCGGGTACGTGCGATAGGGAATGCCATCACCGTCAGTGTCCAGATAGCGGCCGTAACGCTGAATGCTTTCCAAAGCTTCCGCACTTAGCACCTTGCCCCGGTCATACTTGCGTTTGTCGTTCCATTGCAAGGGATCGCAAATTTGCTCGTTCATTCCCAGTTCAAGATCGCTCATGACAATTACTGGTGTCTGCAGCCGCTCTGCGATATCGAAGGCGTCAACTGCGAAGTCGAAACATTCCTTCGGGCTGGATGGGAACAGTAGCACGTGTTTCGTATCGCCATGGGACGCATAGGCGCATGCCAGCAAATCACCCTGTTGGGTTCGCGTCGGCATACCGGTGGACGGGCCCACGCGCTGGATGTTGAAGAGCACCACGGGTACTTCCGAGAAATAGGCGAGGCCGAGGAATTCCTGCATCAATGATATGCCGGGGCCGCTGGTTGCAGTAAATGCCCGCGCACCATTCCAGCCGGCGCCGATGGCAATACCAATGGCTGAGAGTTCGTCTTCGGCTTGTACGATGGAAAATTTCTTCTTGCCAGTGCCGGGATCGATGCGCAAACGATGACAATACGTGCTGAATGCATCGACGACAGACGTTGAAGGTGTCAATGGGTACCATGACGCGACCGTGGCACCACCATAGACGCAACCGAGACCGATGGCCGTGTTGCCGTCAATCAAAATTTTTGCTGCAGTCTTGTTGCTGTGCTTGAGTTGCAGATTGAGTGGACATTCAAAATTGTCACTCGCATATTGATGCCCCAGTTCCAATGCATGGACATTGGGTAAAATCAGTCGTTCCTTGCCTTTGAATTGATCGCTCACGATGTCAGTGAGGATTTTGAAATCAATCTTCAGAAATGCCGCGAGGGCACCTACATAGACGATATTCTTGAACAGCTGTCTCTGATTGGGCTTGTCATATTCGCGCAGGCAGATGTCCTTGAGCGGAATCGGCAGGTAATGCACATCATCCCGTACCAGTTCATTCGGCAGTGTCTTTGACGAGTCATACAGCACATAGCCGCCGGGAACAACGGCTTCGATGTCTTTCTTGATTGTCTGCTCGTTCATGGCGACCATCAGGTCCACACCTTCGCGCCTGCCCAGGTAGCCCGCCTCACTGATACGGACTTCATACCACGTGGGTAGACCCTGGATATTCGACGGGAATATATTGTGCGGACTGACTGGTATACCCATGCGGAAAATGGATTTTGCAAACATGGTATTGGCACTGGCGGAACCAGAACCATTGACGTTGGCAAATTTCACCACGAAGTCGTTGATCTTCGTGATGGAGCTTACTTTGGATGTCTGGATTATTTTTGGCATGCGTGCACTGCTTTGGCGGTATTAAACAAATATTTGCGCATATCCCAGGCGGCGGTCGGGCAGCGTTCTGCGCAGAGTCCGCAGTGGAGACACAAGTCCTCATTCTTGGCCATGATGCGACCTGTCATCAATGCGCCAGACACATAGATATCTTGTGTAACATCCGGTGCTGGCGCGAGCAATCTTGTGCGCAAATCATCTTCATCGCCATTCTGGGTGAATGTTATACAGTCGGTTGGGCAGATATCGACGCAAGCATCACATTCGATACAGAGTTTGTCGGTAAAGACGGTTTGTACATCGCAATTCAGGCAGCGCAGGGTTTCCTTGTACGCCAGTTGTTCGTCAAATCCAAGTTCCACTTCCATGTTGATGTCATTCAGAGTTAGCTCTTTGCTCGCATGGGGTACGGCATAACGCACATCATTGCTGATATTGTTGTGGTAGGACCACTGATGTATGCCCATCTTCTGGCTGTCCAGACTGGTGAGCGGGGCAGGGCGGATTTTAACGTCCTGTTGGTTGCAAGCCAGATGAATAGAAACCGCTGCATCATGGCCGTGCGCAACGGCGGTGATTATGTTGTCAGGGCCAAGCGCCGCGTCGCCGCCGAAGAAAACTTTTGCATGAGTGGATTGAAAGGTGTTCTTGTCCAACCTGGGCAACTCCCATTGATCGAATTCAATGCCGATGTCGCGTTCAATCCAGGGAAAACTATTTTCCTGACCAATCGCGCATAACACATCATCGCAAGGTATGGCTACCAAATCTTCGCCGGTGGGGACTAGTTGGCGACGGCCATTTTCGCCAATCTCCTTGCGTACCTTTTCAAATTCCATTGCTACAAGTCTGCCGCCTTCTACCACGTAGCGTTTGGGAACATGAAAATTAAGGATGGGAATGTCTTCAGCCATGGCGTCTTCGATTTCCCAGGGTGAAGCTTTCATCTCGTCAAACCCGCTGCGCACAACTACGGAAACCTGTTCACCGCCCAATCTCTTCGAAGTGCGGCAACAGTCCATCGCGGTATTACCGCCACCGAGTACTATTACGTTTTTACCAATCTGGGTGACATGCTCGAATGCTACGCTCGCCAGCCATTCGATACCGGTATGAATATTTGCCTTGGCCGCCTGATAGCCGGGCATATCAAGTGTTTTACCAAGAGGTGCTCCAGTGCCAACAAAAATGGCGTCGAAGCCCTCTGCAAGTAACGACTTCATGCTGGTGATTTCTTCGCCAAATCGGCAATTGATGCCCATATCCAGGATGTAATGCAATTCCTCTTCAAGCACTTCTTTGGGCAAGCGGAAGCGGGGGATCTGGGTGCGCATGGCGCCGCCACCAACCTTGTCTTTCTCGAATAGGGTTATTTCATAGCCCAGTGGCATCAGGTCGCGGGCTACTGTCAGTGAGGCGGGGCCTGCACCGATTAATGCTATGTGCTTGCCGTTCTTTTGCTTCGGGATCAGAGGCAGGCGATCTTTGATGTCTGACTTATAGTCCGCGGCGACTCGTTTCAGGCGACAAATGGCCACCGGTTTTTCTTCGACGCGCACGCGCCGACAGGCAGGCTCACAAGGCCGATCACAAGTGCGACCCAGAATTCCCGGGAAGACATTTGAATTCCAATTGATCATATAAGCGTCGGTGTAACGCTTTTCAGAGATTAATCGAATGTATTCTGGTACTGGGGTGTGAGCGGGGCAGGCCCATTGACAGTCTACTACTTTATGGAAGTAGGCCGGGTCTGCGATATCAGTTGGCTTCATCTGCTATTACTTCTTAAAGCTGAAAGAATGAGAAAATTATCTGTTTTTAAGCTTGTCTGTACCCGTATAACGTTTGCCTAGTATAGGTAAAAGCGCTGTGCTTGTATGCAATCTAGGATTCAGGATGTGGCCTCGGCGATTCATAAAGTTTGCGGTAAATGCGCACTCCTGCAATATAGCCAAGACTTCTTACTGCCTCTTCCATTTCGAGCAGTAACCGCGGCGGAATCTCTGTTTGCGCTAAGGTCAATTCTATCTCGATACCGTGTTCGAGATAATGCAAGTCCATATTTTCTATATCGTCATCGCTCAATAAATCATGCCACTGCAATCGAATCAATTTGAGCACTGAGACCCGGTCTGGCAGCTCACAATCAGGATGCGGTGCTTCCTTGTCTGCAGCATGGGTGAAGGGATCAATATGGACGATGACATCAGCGACATTGCTGCAGCTGCCGCGCACTGCAAGGCTGGCGGTTTCGCCCAGTTGATGGCCTTCAGAGACCGTAATCCTGGGGTCAACCAGCAGGCGTATTTCCAGAATAAGCTTGCCACCGGAAAAGCGACTGCGCAGTTTGGTAATGGCCCGGATGCCTTCTATGCTGAGGATGCATGCCTCAATCTGGTGTTGTCTTTCTTTAGGGACAGCAGTATCGACCAGCTCTCTCAAGCTGTCTGCGCAGAGCTCCCAGCCAATCCTGGCAATGATCAATGCCACCAGCATAGCGGCGACGGTGTCCATCCAGGGGTATCCCTGCTGGGCCGCGAGCAGCCCGATGAGCACGGCTATAGAAGAAAAGGCATCCGAGCGGCTGTGCCATGCGTTGGCTTTCAAGAGGCTGGAATTCAGCTTCTTCGCGGTTCGCATGGCGTAATGGAATATCCATTCCTTCGCCGCCACCGAGAGCAGGGCCAAGGCAATGCCGCCGATGGCGGGTGTGGGCAAGCTCTCAAGTACCAGTAAGCGCTTGGTAGCCTCATACAGCAAGATGCCGGCGATGGCGAAGAACACCATGCCCATGGCGATGGTGCCTAGCGTCTCGAAGCGGCCATGTCCATTAGGATGTTCTGCGTCGGCTTCGGCATTGGCAACACGAGGCACCACGATTACTAAAATGTCAGTGGCAGCGTCGGTTAGGGAGTGGATACCGTCAGCGATCAAGGCAAATGACTGCGTAAAAATGCCCCCGATGATTTTGGCCAATCCCAGGGCGATATCAATCCCCATACCGATGAGGGTTACGCGGATTGCTTCATGCGTGGCTTCTGAAGAACCCATTTATCTGCGTCTGCGAGGGGGCTGTAAGCGAGGGTGTTTGCCGCGAGGGCGCAGCATGCGCCGCAGCTGTTGCTGGAGCTGGCTAAAAAATGCCCATAAAAAAAGCCCAACGACCATTGGTGTTGGGCTTAAATAAACTATCAAGGGAGAGATAAATGAAACAAAACCCACAATGTTGTATGACATCTACCTACACCTATTCAGACTACGACCTGGAGCGGAAGTTCCAGTAGTTATTAAAAAAGTTTTATGATTATTATATATAACAAATCACTGTAGAACATATCATTAAAATATTGAATTTGTTAGATATTTAATATCTCAAGATCTTTAATCGTGGTACTGCTTATTGTTTCGCGGCTCGAAATGATGCCGATGCTGGCCTGCTCGGGATCGAAATAGCGCTGCATAACCTGGCGCAGGTCATCCAGCGTCGTTGCCAGCACGCGGCGTCTGAATTGCATTCTGCTTTCGAGGCTGCGACCAAACAAATGGTTGTAAAACGCCTGTTTCGCTTCTCCAGCAGGAGAGGAAGGCTTGTCCATAGTTGCGATAACCCCAAGGATTGCTTCTTCCAGGTGGTGGTCTTTGTGACTGCCGTTGCCTACCCAGTCCAACGCCCGATCAAAGTCGTCGAGCGTCGCTTGCAGACGTGGGTCGCGATAGGAAAAGAAGCGGAACGACGCGGAATTGCCATCCTGATTGGCACCGGCGCCGTAGGCACCGCCCTGTTCGCGTATGCTGCGATGCAGGAAGCCATTACGCAGAAATCCAGCCAGAACGTTCAGCACAGCATTATCTGCATGCCCGGATGGCGCCGTAGCATAGGCTTTTGCGCAAAAATTCACCTGCGTTGAAGTTGTCCAGGCCTGTCTGGTATTGGCCCGAATGGCTGGCAGGTGTAATCGCGTTTGTGAACCAGTGCTGGCCAGTGGGCCCCAGTACTGTTCGAGATCCGCGATGACACTTTCCTGCCGCTGCTCCTCGGCTACCAACAGGAAGCGCTTGCCACTATCAAGCACCAGATTGTGCAGACGCTGGAATTTGGCCATTAGATGCACAGCAGTTGCTGGATCAACCAGTTGCTCGCGCCATGCCTTTAATTGCCGGATTCCTTCCAGCCCACCGAAGCGGTGAGACAGGTTTGCCGTAGGGCTCATCTTGCTGGAGGCAAGCGTCATCGCCAGACTATGACCGTTGCCGGTGATGCTGTTTTCCTTGCGCGCACACATCTGTTCAATCAGCTCTTGTAGCCGTTTGGTTTCGTCGAAGCGCACATTGAAGAAGCTTTGCTGCAATAATTCAGTCAGCTCGCCATGATTTGCAGCCAGCGATTTTGCGGAAAAACTGAGCACCGCGTGCGTTTTCTGGACATCGTCCAGCGTACTGCGAATGCTGCTGAAACAACTTAAGCCGCCGGTATAGCGCGCCTGCCAGGTCTGCACTTCGGAATAATCCATGCTGCCAACGCCGAACTCGGTCAGGCAGCTGGTGTAGAGCGGCAAGATATCCAGCAGCTCAGTATCGAGGTGAGGCATGTCCAGCACCATTTGCTGATAACAAATACCATTGGTTCCCTGACCGTAAAACGCCACCGGTGTTGTATTCGAGCGCAGCCGCAAATCCTGTCTGGCGGGCTCATAGATCTGGGTAGGCACATCCGCAAGAGTAACTCGCGGGAGTATTTCGGGATCGTCAACACGCGCCTGGCGTTTGATCAGTTCTCGAGAGCGTTCGATAATCGCCTGTGCTGCTGCTGCGTCCAAGCCAGCCTTTATGCGAGCGAGCTTTTGCGCCTCAGCGTTTGCCCGGCTATTGGCGAGTTCCGGGTCTGGGTTGAGACTGAGTGTTACGCGATGCTTATTATCCAGAATTAATTCCTGGATCAAATTTGGAATATAACGTGGGTCCTTGATTGCTTCACGCAAGTGCGCGAGCACCGGATCAATATTCAACAGTTTGATGGGGTCACCGCGATGCACAGCCGTAGACAAACCGGACAGTATCAATTGCAGACCGAATGGATAGCTGTCACCTGAGATCTCTCGCTGTTGTAATTCCAATTGATGCAACGCTGCCTCAACCTGCTCGACCGGAATACCAACCCGCACAATTTCTTCCAGTGTGCTGATTATGAGGGCTTCCACTTCTGCAGCAGAACCTACGGCACAGCCTTCAAGGCCTGCCATAAAACTCATTTCCCGATTGGAGTCTTCCAGGCCGCAGAGTGGCGATGGAGCGCTGCCCAGTGACGTTGTTTCCAGCACTTTCAACAGTGGGCAGGCACTGTTGTCGAGCAGTACGCTGGAGACCAATTGTGCCTTGAACATATCGTCGAGATCGGTACTGAGACCGAGTAACCAGCCAATTACGATATGGGTCTTGTCCGGACTTGCTTTCTCGGCAGCGTAGCTTGCTACCGCCCGCACCGGTGCGACGTAACGATTTTCATTGGTTACAGCTATGTGCACGTCCAGTTTTTTGAATTTATGCAGTGCCAGGGATTCCATTTTTTCGTGATGGTTGGCAGCCGGGATTGTGCCAAAAGTCATGAATACCGCGTTACTGGGATGATAGTGCATCTTGTAAAAGGCTTTTAATTGTTCGTAACTCAAATCCGGGATGTGCTCAGGATCTCCGCCACTGTTGTAATGGTAAGTAGTGGTAGGGAACATGTGCTTGCACATCGTGTGCCATAACACACTGTTTGTGGAGCTCATGACACCTTTCATTTCATTGAATACGACACCTTTGTAGGTGAGATCGCTTGCAGGGTTTTCCGGGTCAGCAAATTCAAGTCGGTGTCCTTCCTGCGCAAAATCCAGTTCGTGCAAACGCGCGAAGAAAGTTGCGTCGAGATAGACAGTGAGCAGGTTGTTAAAATCCTTGATGTTCTTGCTGGCGAATGGATAGGCAGTCCAGTCACTGCTGGTGAACGCATTCATGAAGGTATTCAGTGAGCGGCGAACCATCATGAAAAAGGGGTCGCGTACAGGAAATTTTTCGCTGCCACACAGAGAAGTATGTTCGAGAATGTGCGCGACCCCGGTTGAATTCATGGGAACCGTGCGAAATGCCACCAGGAAAACGTTCTCCGGATTATCGCTCTGCAAATGGTAGTGCATCGCGCCAGTAGTCCGGTGCCGGTATTCTTCCATGACGACATTCAGCGAGGGGATGCGCTCACTACGCAGCCATTCGAAAGCGGCGTGGTTGTGGCTGGGTTTAATGTGCTGGCTGGTCTGCGTCGGGGCGGTTGCTAAAGCTTCTGTCATTTACCTGTTGCCTGTAGGATCTGGAGGGTGTCCAGTACTGCGGTACCGAATTCTCGGTGTTTTACCCGGGAGGAGACTCCAGGCTGAATCTGCCAAGTTTACCTGAGCGAAAATCATTTAGTAACAGCTCTGCTGTCTTCTGCAGGTCGGGCGCCCCACCGCGGCCCAGGCTTCCGCGTTTTTTCCCAATAAAATCAAGTAGTTCCTCTGGATTAACTATGCCGCTATCGATGCCATATCGAGTTTCGAGCGCAGCCCGGTAATCTTTCAGGAGTAGCTCGGCTGCAAACCAGGCAATGTCCGCGGCGGCTACCGCGGTATTGCGAATGGTGCCGGTGCAGGCCAATCTGGCTGCTGCCTGCTGGTCTTCCAGTCTGGGCCAAAGCAGGCCTGGCGTATCGATCAGGTACCAGCCATCAGCCAGCTTGATGCGCTGTTGGCTGCGGGTGATAGCGGGCTCGTTGCCGGTTTTTGCCAACTTGCGTTGCGCGAATTGATTCAACAGAGTGGATTTGCCGACATTAGGTATACCGGCTATAACCAGCTGTTTTGCGCCGGTCTGGCTTTTCTCTGAAGTTTGCAGCAGGCGCCCAGCGGCGGTTAGCACCCGGTCCAGGGACAACGGCTCTTCCAGCCCATTGCGCAGACAAATAACCCGCTCTTGCTGGTTAAAATAGTGCTGCCAGGCAGCGGTAACTTCCGCTATGGCCAGATCTGATTTATTCAGAATCTTGATGCAGGGCGTGTCACCGCGAATTGCTGTGAGCACCGGGTTTGAACTGGCATAGGGTGTTCGCGCATCCAGTACTTCAATAGTGACGTGCACTGAGCTCATGAGCTTCTGCAGCTCCTTGCGCGCTTTGTGCATGTGCCCTGGGTACCAGGAGATTGTCATCGCAGGGGTCACTCGGCAAAAGGCGTCATAGTAGCGAGGCTGCTGCCTGAACTCCAGCTACGGCCAACGGCAGAGAGCACAATTTGATATTAAGCTATACTGCAATCAAGCTCGTCCTGACCATTTGCGGGTGGGCGAGGATTTAAATAAGGCAAGGGTAATGGGCAGAGGTTAAGGAAGCTATGAACACGCAGGCGACAATACACTCGAAATTGGTCAGCGCTCTCAATCCAATTCTGTTGCAAGTAGACAATGAAAGTCATCTGCACAGCGGGCCAGCAACGGAATCACATTTCAAGGTTACCGCGGTTGCTGAAGTTTTCGATGGTATGCCGGCAGTGAAACGTCATCAGCGCGTGTATGGTTCATTGGCGGCCGAGCTCGCCAATGGGGTGCATGCACTGGCATTGCATTTGTACTCGCCAGCAGAATGGGCGCAGCGTCAGCAGACAGCGCCGGTGTCACCACAATGTCGCGGCGGCAGCAAGCAGGCCTGAAGCTTCCGGCTTTAAATATACCAATCGTTCATTAAAAACATCGCCCCTGCATTTTTGTCAGACTTACACATTTCCCACCATTTAACTGGTTGCAATAAATTAAACCACTTTCGATGATAGTGGAATTGCTGCGGCAATTTAGGCTGGTATTTTAAGGATTTGTGCTATGCTTCAAGCCACTGTCTATATGCTTCAATACGGATTGCTGATTGATACCGCCCGCGTTTAAAAAATAGGGATGAGCAATTCTTTTAATTTTCAAACAGTTGTATTCTTTTTCCAGAACCAGATTCAGGATGAGTCATTAGCAAGCTGTAAAGTTTGTATCGCGCCACTCGGAATGCGCGAGAACTTTATAAACCAACAGGTGCCCAAAGTGGCCATGACTGTCGCAAAAGACCACAGCCGGATTTTTGAATTGTTCACGGCTCTCGTAATGACGCTGGCGATGGCTGCATTGATCAGCGTCGTGCAACGGTATTCATCAACTCCCGTTCCGGAGCTTCCTGATTTTTCCCAAGATCCGATTATCGTATTTCCCGATTTCGCCTCAGTAGAAAGTGTTGCGGTCAAGAAACAGCAATTCTTTGATTATCTGCAGGCATATGTGGATGCCGAAAATGCGAAGATTTCCCAGGTCCGGGGGCAATTGTTAAACTTCGCGGCCATTGCCGACAGCGGGGTCGGGCTCAGTCGCAGGGAACGTCTGCACTTATTGCAAATTGCCCAATATTACGAGCTTGAAACGGAGTTGAGTTCCGATCGTGAAATCATCAATGCACTGCTACCCCGAGTTGATGTAATTCCGGCTTCGCTGGTGTTGGCCCAGGCGGCCAGTGAATCTGCCTGGGGTACTTCACGCTTCGCGCTTGAAGGCTATAATATTTTTGGGCAGTGGTGTTACGTGGCAGGCTGCGGCATAGTCCCTGAGCGGCGCATTGGCGGCGCCGTCCATGAAGTAAGGCGCTTTGATTCAATCGCGAGTTCGGTTGAAGCCTATTTTGTAAATATTAATTCGCATCATCTGTATCAGGAATTTCGGGACATGCGTGCCAACATGCGGCGCCAGAAGAGGGAACTTAACCCAATGGAGCTAGCCTATGGATTGGGTCGCTATTCGTCGCGAGGCGAGCACTATATTGATGAAGTGCAAGTCATCATCAAACAAAACGCCCTGCAACAAAGAGATCGCAGTTAAATCTCATTTCACCGGATCTATCCACTGCACTGAATACCAATGATAACGGTTAGTCCCGGGTGCTGGTGCGGTGCAGAGATAGCGCCAGCGCCGTCCGTCATAGGTCTTTGTTGGTCTTAACTCGACAATACCGTTTGCAGGATCCAGCCATTGCATTGGTATCGCCTCGCTATCTGCAAAGCAGTTGATTTGCGCCGTATTGTAATTGCCGCTGGAAAATTGCAAAGTCACATTTGGACTATGATTGCTGGTGACCGGTGTGTCAGGACTTAGCTGCTGCACATTAAACGCAAGCGCTTCAAATTTCGTGCGGGCGGTCTCCAGATCAGCATAGATACTGGCGAGCGGAAAGCGTGGAATCGCCAGCAAGTCAGTGCTCTTGTTCACTGCTCCAGAATTTTGCGCGAGGCCAATGAAGCCCATTTCCGCCACCATTTGTTTGATGGCCTTGTCAAATTCACCATAGGGATAGGCAAGATATTTGTGCGACTGCCCAGTGTGCATTTCAATGTCGTTTTCAGCTTGCAATAATTCGGCGCGTAATCGTTCAATCCAATCCTGATCTGACTCATTCTCGATGCGCTCAAGCATATAAGGGTGTTCAACCATATGGTTGGCAATAATCACCCCAGCATCGGACATTTCCGTGATCTGCTCCCAATTAATATAACCCGGTTGGGAGTTATTGATGGGTCCGGTGCTGAGGAACAAGGTAAACGGAAAATTGAACTCTTGCAGCATGGGAAATGCCGTGTCGTAGATGGAGATGTAACCATCGTCAAAGGTGATGGCGACGGCTTTTTCCGGCAATTCTTGCCCTGCGGTTATTGAATCCAGCATGGTATCCAATGGGATCACATTAAATCCGCTGTCTCGCAAGTACTCCAGATGCAAGCGGAAATCTGCAGGTGATATGGATGTGGAAGGAGGGGTGTCAGTAGCAACATGGTGATAGATGGTAATTACCCCGCTATCAGCTGCATGGCCAGTTGCATTGAAAATTACCAGTAAGAACAGGCAAACAATAGGTGAGCGCACACTTCTAGTCCTATTTGGTTGTGATGCTGAATGATAACGTATAAATCCCGCTCAGGCTGTAGCGTAAGCGGATTCTAATATCAGGCTTGCGGCGGTATAATGCCGCCCCCGAAGTCACCGGATCTGGCTTCTGCTATTTGGAGTTAACTAATGATTTATTCAGGCAAGGCGCTAAGCGTCGATATGTTGCCTTCAGGCACCGCCCATCTGCTGTTCGATCTAACCGGTTCGTCAGTCAACAAATTCAACCAGGCAACATTACTCGAACTGCAGGAAGCGGTGGTGGTAATACAGCAATCGGGTGCTCGGGGTGTGATCTTTTCCAGTGCGAAGGCGGCGTTTATCGTAGGTGCCGACATTGCTGAGTTCACACTAATGTTTCAGCAAGCAGAGCAGCAAATTAATCAGTGGTTGCTGGAGGCAAATAAAATATTCAGTGCGATCGAAGATTTACCAATGCCTAGCGTGACTGCCATCAATGGCATAGCACTTGGTGGCGGTTTTGAAATGGCGATAGCGACTGACTATCGAGTAGCAGTGGCCGCGGCAGTGGTCGGTTTTCCCGAGGTTAAACTGGGCATATTGCCTGGATTTGGCGGCACTGTGCGTTTGCCGCGTCTGATTGGGGCTGACAACGCGAATCAATGGATAAGCAGCGGTTCCCATATCAAGGCTGACCAGGCTTTCAAGGAAGGGGCGATTGATGCGATTGTCGAGCCAGACCGGTTGTTGACTGCGGCCGAAAAAATTATCGATCAGTGCGTTGCCGGCAAACTTGATTTCATGCAGGTGCGGCAGCAGAAAATGGCGCCACTGCAGTTGCAGCCGGTGGAAATGAGCGTTGCTTTTGAAACGGCCAAAGGCCTCGTGGCCGCGCAAGCGGGTCCGCATTATCCGGCACCAATCACTGCTGTGGAGGTGATGCAGCGGGCGGCGACCAAGGGCAGGGACGCCGCGCTCTTAATCGAACACCAGGGCTTCATTAAACTGGCCAAGTCCAGCGTTGCCGAAAACCTGGTACAGATGTTCCTCAATGACCAGTTTCTGGCTGGCAGGGCCAAGCAACATCTCGCTGGCGCCAAGCCCGTGCACTCAGCGGCAGTGCTCGGTGCCGGCATTATGGGCGGTGGCATTGCCTATCAGTCGGCGCTGAAGGGTACACCTATATTAATGAAGGATGTGGTGCAGGCTGGACTGGATCTGGGGGTGACAGAAGTCCGCAAGCTGCTGGACAAGGGCGTGAGCAGAGGCAAGCTGGACACGAATAGTATGGTTAATGTGCTATTCGCCATCAGACCTACTCTGGATTATGCCGGCTTCGAAAAGGTCGATTTTGTTATCGAAGCAGTAATTGAAAATCCCAAGATTAAAAAATCCGTATTAGCCGAAGTCGAGTCGCACCTGCGCGAAGGGGCGATTATCGCCACCAATACGTCGACCATATCTGTGGATGAGTTGGCTACCGCACTCAAGCATCCTGAAAATTTCTGCGGTATGCATTTCTTTAACCCGGTGCCAGTGATGCCACTGGTCGAAGTCATTCGCGGTAAAGCCAGCAGTCAGGAAACTATTAGCACGACTGTTGCCTATGCCAAGAAGATGGGCAAAACGCCGATCGTGGTTAATAACTGTCCTGGATTCCTGGTGAATAGAATTCTGTTTCCCTACTTTGGTGCCTTTTCGCAATTGCTGCATGATGGTGCTGATTTCCGTCAAGTCGATAAAGCCATGGAGCGATTCGGCTGGCCAATGGGTCCGGCGTATCTGCTCGATGTGGTAGGTATAGACACGGCAGTGCATGCGCAGGCGGTGATGGCAGCAGGGTTTGAGCGCATGCGCCTGGGCTTTACCAGTGCGATTGACAAGTTGTATGAACAAAAAACCGTGGGGCAGAAATCCGGTTCTGGGTTTTACCTGTACAAGCCCGATACAAAAGGCAAGCCGAAGAAGTTACCGAATCCTGCCGTGGATGCGCTCATTGCCGGTATTCAGTCGGAGCAGCGCAAATTTTCCGACGAGGAAATCGTAGAACGCATGATGCTGGCGATGTGCCTGGAGACAGTCCGTTGTCTGGAAGATGGCATTGTGGAGACAGCAATTGAGGCTGATATGGGACTGATGTTAGGCATTGGCTTTCCCGCGTTCCGCGGTGGAGCATTGCGCTATGTAGACAGCATCGGATTATCGCAGGTGCTGCAGCTTTCGGATAAATATGCAAATGCCGGCGCCTTATACCACGCTACTGAAAAGATGTTGGCGATGAGTAAAGCAAACAAGAAGTATTACGATGCGTCAGCCAGGGGAATGAAATGAAACTAAATGCCAGAGATGCCGTGCTCGTAGATGGTATTCGTACCCCGATGGGGCGCTCCAAAGGTGGCGCTTTTCGATTTGTGCGCGCAGAAGAATTGTCGGCGCAACTTATCAATGCCCTGATCAGTCGCAACCCGGCCCTGTTGCCGGAAATGGTTGAAGATGTAATCTGGGGATGCGTTAACCAAACTCTCGAGCAAGGCTGGAATGTCGCCAGGAATGCAGCATTGATGTCGGTGCTGCCGCATTCGACCTGCGCGCAAACCGTGAATCGATTGTGTGGATCATCCATGTCAGCGCTACACACCGCAGCGAACGCGATATTGAGTAACAATGGGGATGTATTTATCGTCGGCGGCGTGGAGCACATGGGGCATGTGAATATGACCTACGGTGTCGATCCGAATCCCAAGGCTTCCAAACATATCGCCAAAGCCTCCTGGATGATGGGTATCACTGCTGAAGTTCTTGCCAAGATGCACGGCATCGGGCGGCAGCAGCAGGACGAGTTCGCTGTGCGTTCGCACAAGTTGGCCGATTCTGCGCGTTCCAGTGGCGGATTCGCCAATGAAATCGTCGCCATCGCCGGCCATGACGAACTTGGCATCCTGTCGCTGATAGAGCACGACGAAACCATTCGTCCAGATACTACGCTGGAAGGTCTGGTGCAATTGTGTCCAGTTTTCGATCCGGTATCAGGAACTGTCACTGCCGGCACTTCATCACAATTGTCAGACGGAGCTTCGGCGATGTTGATAATGTCAGCCGAGCGTGCAAAGGAGTTGGGTCTTAAGGTTCGAGCAAGGGTACGGTCAATGGCCTACGCTGGTGTGGACCCGTCTATTATGGGTTATGGCCCAGTGCCGGCCACAGAAAAGGCGTTAAAGAAAGCTGGTCTGAAAATAACAGATATTGATGTTGCCGAATTGAATGAGGCGTTCGCTGCACAGGCATTGCCGGTTTTGAAGGACCTGAAATTATTGGATGTGGCAGAAGACAAGGTGAACTTGAAGGGCGGCGCGATTGCGCTCGGTCACCCGCTTGGCTGTTCTGGTACGCGTATCACCACTACCCTGTTGAATAACATGGAAGATCGTGATGCTACGTTTGGGCTGGCGACCATGTGCATCGGGTTGGGGCAGGGTATTGCCACAATCCTCGAGCGCGTATAGCAGAGCCTGCTAGGATTTAAACAATGGGAACTGCCAACAAAGACGAATTAAAGTTAAATCGCTGTCGCAAGAATTTGCGGCGAGATGTTGGCCGCGCTATTGGCGATTTCAACATGATTGAGGAAGGCGATCTCGTCATGGTGTGCTTGTCGGGCGGCAAGGACTCTTATACCTTGCTCGATATCCTGATCAATTTGCAGAAACATGCGCCTATCGATTTCAAACTGCATGCGGTGAATCTTGATCAGAAGCAGCCCGGATTTCCTGAGCATGTCTTGCCTGAATATCTTAGCAAGGAAGGAGTTGATTTTACGATTTTGGAGCAGGACACATATTCGGTTGTCATCGACAAGATCGATGAAGGCAAAACCTACTGTGGACTCTGTTCAAGATTGAGACGGGGCATTCTCTATAACTATGCAGAAACAATCGGCGCTACCAAGATTGCTCTTGGTCACCATCGTGATGATATTATCGAAACGCTTTTTCTGAACATGTTCTATGGCGGTCGCCTGAAGGCGATGCCACCGAAACTGTTGTCGGATGATAAACGCAACGTACTCATACGGCCGCTTGCCTATTGCAAGGAAAAGGAAATCGCCCGCTATGCGCAGCTGCGGGATTTTCCCATAATTCCCTGCAACCTCTGCGGTTCCCAGGACAATATGCAGCGGCAGGCGATTAAATCCATGCTGCAGACTTGGGACAAACAGTTCCCCGGGCGTGTTGAAAGCATATTCAGAAGTATCGCAAATGTATCGCCATCACAATTGGCGGATACTACCCTGTTTCCGTTTCAGGAATTAGGGTTGCAAAGGCACAGCGAAAAGCGCCTGGAATTGATTGAGCTGGTCTGAATGGAAATACCCTACAAAGACCTTGCTGCTGACACTCTTACCGCTATCATCGAGGAGTTCATCACGCGGGAAGGTACCGAGTATGGTGAGCAGGAGTTTTCCCTGGCAGATAAAGTTGAGCAGGTGCGGCGTCAATTACAGCGGGGCGAGATTTTCGTCAGCTTTGATCCGGAGTCACAGACCTGCCAGATTAATGCGCAGGCAAGCAGTAAAAAGGCAGCACAAGCAGATGCAGATTGCTGGACAGACGAGTCGGCTTGACCGTTAGTCGACGTGTAGTTGACAGGTAGAATGCGAAACATGGGCAAACCCGAGAATAAGAATTCAGCAGCAACACAAGCAATGCTTGAACTTGATGCCTGTGGCTTGTACTGCCCGGAGCCGGTGATGTTACTGCATAACAAGATTCGGGAGATGGCAGTAGGTGATTTATTGCGGCTCACTGCAACTGATCCTTCAACGACTCGAGACGTACCAAAATTTTGTCACTATCTTGGGCACGAGTTGGTCGAGCAATCACAAGTCGAAGGCAACTACCGATATATCATCCGCAAGCATGCGAGCTGATGGTGATGTCGGCAACTGCGCTAAAGACGCAATCAAGCCCAGCCACGGTCTATCTGATTGATGCTTCTATATACATTTTTCAGGCACATTTTTCCCCTTATGTAGAATACACCAACAGGCATGGTAATGAGCTTGGTGCCCTCTATGGTTTCATCCAGTTTCTGCTGCAGTTCCGGCGACGCACTGGCGCTACCCATGTTGCGGTCGCGCTAGACGAGAGTCTGTTCTGCGGCTTTCGTCATGATCTATGCCCCAACTACAAATCCAACCGTGAATTGCCCGATGCAAATCTGGCCATGCAATTGGTCGCTTGTGCGGAACTATGTGCTGTGTTCGGGCTCGCAGCATTTGGCAGCAAGATTTACGAGGCAGATGATATCGTCGGTACCATTGCCAAACGAGTGCGGGCGGAAACAGCCAATGCCACGGCTATTAATATAGTGACGAGGGACAAGGATCTGGCGCAGTTGCTGGTGAATCCGCGCGACTGCGTGTGGGACTATAGTGGCAATCACAAACGCTACTGGCAGGATATAGTGCGGGATTTTGGAGTGACGCCAGCCCAGATTCCGGACTTTCTGGGGCTGACGGGAGACCCGGTAGATCGTATCAGTGGCGTACCTGGCGTAGGTCCGGTCAAGGCGAAAGAGCTCTTGAAACAATTTAGTTCCATGGAAGGGATTTACCAGAACCTGGATCAGGTAGGCACTCTTACTCTGCGCGGCGCCCAGCGCTTGCAGTCACAGCTTGCAGAGTTTCGTGCGTCTGCCGAACTCAGTAAACGGCTCGCTACCATTGCCTGTGATGTGCAGGATCAGCAAGAGGCATTTTCCCAAGTTGGGCTCGCAGACTTGCGCACGACTTCGATAAGTTCACAGGCGCTGAGGGATTTTCTAAGCGAGTATGCGTTTCACCAGGAAGACCGAGATCGAATTCTCACTTCGGCGGCTGCAATATCCCAATCGTGAAACCTCTCATGCGAATCGTCGCCGACTCTAATATTCTTTCGATAAAATCCTATTTGGCCGCCATCGCCGATTTGCAGTTGGTTCCAGGGCGGGAAAT
>SHZK01000010.1 GCA_009692305.1 Gammaproteobacteria bacterium
GTCAATCCGCCGGACGCCAGGCACGAGCCTGGGTGAGATTCCTGCATACCGGCGAGGCGCTGGGCGGTATCGGCCAAACGCTTGCAGGCATTGCCTCACTCGCAGCAGTGCTCATGGTTTGGACCGGGCTGGCATTGAGCTGGAGACGCTTGCGCATGTATCTGGCGCGTGCACGCCGGCAACGCCAGGAGGCGCTGACTGCCGTCACCGCTGTGGACCACTAAACCGGGCTAGTGAGTTGGCGGGTGTGCTTGAGCAAGGTACGCTCCGTAATCACGGCAATGGGTGATCCTTCGCGCTTGAGATGGAGTGCTTTTTCAATTTTGCGACCGTGGCTGGTATAGAGCCAATCGCGACTGGCGAGCGTGCCGATCACCAGATAATCCACGCCACGATTTACATTGGTGCTGGTGGTCGCGCCCAGACAGCGCAGCATCATATCCACCGCGTCGCGATCCCCACTCACGAAGTCACCGGTCAAACAATAAACCGCGTCTGCTATGCGCAGTTGATCAATCTTGTCTTCCCACACTTCGGTGGAAACTTCGTAGCTTATTTCCAGCTCCCTGCCGGTAACCCGATTTATCACTTGCAGCAAATCTGCCCGTTATTCATCGGTAATGATGCCATCATCGAGAATGGTGGCGAGTCGACTACCGATAATGGTGGCAGGCCAGATGTTATGGATCTCGGCATTGTTTTCCAGCCAGTCGGACAGAGCCAGAATTTCGTCATCGTTGAGCACGCCATCGGAGGCGACCCCGGTCACGAATCCCAGCAGTTCTTCCATCTGCGATGACCGATTGCGCGCAGGTACTGCTTTCTCTGCAATAATTTCCAGAATGCGGGCCTGCATCAACCGTAGCTCGTCGCTGCGAACCTGGCCATCTTCGAGAATGTCACCTACCCGGCGCAGAATATCCAGCGCGTCGGAGTCCTGCGCCAGAAATTGCTGCGACTTCAACCAGGCATCCAGAAATAGAAACTCTTTCTCATTCAGCTGCTTGTCAGCAACCACGCCACTGAGGATGCCCTTCAATCCATGCAAAGCCTTGTCTTTCTCATGGAAAAAATTGAAGGCTTCGGTGAGCGGAGTACTGTTAATTTTACGGTCAATATCCAAGCGGAGCGACCTTTGTTATGGTGATCGATTTAAGCAGGCACGGTCATAAAACTTTCAGGCGCAGCTGTCGAAGCTTTCTCCCCTTAAGATCAGGAAAGCGGGGGACCAGCAGCGCAAAATTGGGGTAAACTTAGCCCCCTTGACCGGGGTTACCGGTTCACACAGCACTACGCACGAAGGAATCAACACTTGGAGCACATAGACAATCGATCGTTCATGGCCAAACTGCTCGGCGGTGATTATGGCCTGGCGATTACCTACTGGATTTTATATATGTTCGGCGCTGCCGCGTTTTTCGTCTTCGGCAGCCAGGCGGTGGATGCAAAAGCCTGGATCAACTACCTCCTTATAGTCGCTGTTATGCTCGCCTATACCGTGATATTGATTATCGGCGTGCGCGCGGCCTACAAGGGCCCACAATTGTGGAAAGTGATGTCGCGTACCTCATCGGTTTTTATGATCATTAATATCCTGGTGGGCATCTCCACGCTCGGTTTCGTTTACTAACATGCCAGCCGCCACTCCCAGCTACGCCCTCATCGTCAAAAAGGACTGTCCTACTTGTGCGCTGATTGAGCCGGTAATTGCCCAGCTCGCCGCTCGTTTCGCCAGTGCCCTGTCCGTGTATGTGCAGGATGACCATTCCTTCCCTGCCAGCTTCCCGGAGCGCATCGACGATACCTCCCTCGCCTACTCCTACGCCCACAATATCGAGATCGTCCCCACCCTGCTGCGGCTGCATGCCGACGGCACGGAACAGGCTCGCATCTTTGGCTGGGACAAAAAGCAGTGGCAGCAATTCACCGGTGTCGCCGATCTCGGCCAGAAACTGGTGGCTTTCAAACCGGGCTGTGGCTCCAAAACTCTGGACCCTGGCATGGAAGCAGTGCTGGTGCTGAAATTCGGACCACAACTATTAAAGGCCAGGGCAGTGGCGCTGGCGGATGCCGAAGACATTATGGAAGCCTGTTTCGAGCGCGGCTGGAGTGACGGCTTGCCGGTAGTGCCGCCGACTCCTTTGCGGGTGCTGCGGATGCTGCGTGCCACGACCCGTGCCGCCGACGAAATCATTGGCAGAGTGCCTCCCGACAATGTGCCCTGCAGCGTGGAGAAGGTCGCAATCAATGCGGTCCTGGCCGGCTGCAAACCAGAATATTTCCCAACTGTTCTCGCCAGCGTGACGGCGGCCTTGCAAGATCAGTTCTGTCTGCATGGCCTGCTGTGCACCACCTATTTCTCGTCGCCCGTGCTCATTGTAAACGGCCCGGTAACGCGCCAGATTGGCATGAACGGCGGCGTCAATGCCCTGGGTCAGGGCAATCGGGCGAACGCCACCATCGGCCGCGCGCTGCAGCTGTTGGTGCGCAATGTCGGTGGCGGTATCCCCGGCGGTATCGATCGTGCCACCTTGGGCAATCCCGGCAAGTACACTTATTGTTTCGCCGAAGATGAGAGTGATAGCGATTGGCCGTCACTTGCCATGGATCGGGGTTTTGAGCGGGGCGACTCCGTGGTCAGCCTGTTTGCAGGTGATGGCCTGCAAGGAGTCGTGGATCAGCAGTCGCGCAGTCCGGAATCGCTGGCGAAGAGTCTTGCCCTGAGCCTGCGTACTGTTGCGCATCACAAACTGTTTGCTATGGCTGATGCGATCTTGATCATCTCGCCTGAGCACCGCCGCGTGTTTCGCCAGGGTGGCTGGACCAAGGCCAACGTACGCGACGCCTTATATTCTGAACTGATGATAGCCGGCACCGAAATCGTGCGCGGCGCCCATGGCATTGCCGAGGGTATGCCGGAAAAATTCAGGGACAAGATACTTAACAAGTTCCGTGATGATGGCTTGCATATCGTGAGTGCTGGCGGCAAGGCCGGCTTGTTCTCGGCTGTGATCGGAGGCTGGGTTGCTTCCGGTGAACGCGGCAGCCAGCTCGTTTCGCAAAAATTCTGAAGATGAATAGTGAACTGCAATCAACCACATTTATGTCACACAAGGAGGACCCCATGTCACCAAGCACAATTTTGCTCGACCCTACATCAGAACTGGTAACAGCAGAGCGCCAGTTACTGCCACGGCTCAGCAGTCTCGCCGGAAAAACTGTTGGCCTGCTGGATATTTCCAAGCCGCGCGGCAAGGAATTTCTGGATGAAGTAGAGCAGGCTCTGCTTGCCCTAGGCGCCAAAGTGAAGCGCTACGCGAAACCAACCTTCACGCGCATCGCGCCGCTGGAACTGAATCAGCGCATCAGCAGTGAATGCGATGCCGTGATCGAAGGTCTCGCTGACTGAGGCTCCTGTACGTCGTGCAGTTTGCATGACATCGTGGACCTGGAAGCGCGCGGACTCCCTTCCGGGTTTGTCGCCTCGCGGGAATTTATTGAAGCCGCTGCTGCGCAAGGCAAGTCATTGGGTATCAAACCAGCCAGCCTGTTCGTCGCGCATCCGATTCAGGATCGCACCGATGCCGAGATGGCCCAGCTGGCAAGAGCTGCGATGCAGGGAGTGATCGCTTTAGTCTGCGATCAGAAGTCGGACTGATAGCGCAGCCACTTATGGAATTAATTGAGCTTATAAATAGTTGGTAACGGAGAACAGCATGACCAGACAAGCAGTAATAGTGGCAACCGCCCGCACCCCAATCGGTAAAGCCTATCGAGGCGCCTTCAACGACACCGGCGCACCGACCCTGGGGGCACATGTCATCAAGCATGCCGTGCAACGTGCCGGTATCGAACCTGGCGAAGTCGATGACGTGATCATGGGCTGCGCCATGCAACAAGGCTCATCTGGTTACAATATCGGGCGCACTGCCGGTGTCGCGGCAGGCCTGCCCAGCAGCGTCTCTGGCATGAGTGTCGATCGGCAGTGTGCCTCCGGCATGATGGCGATCGCCATCGCTGCCAAACAGATCACTATCGACCACATGCCCATCGTCGTAGGTGGCGGACTGGAATCCATCAGCCTGGTGCAGAATGAACATCGCAACAGCTATCGCACCCAGGACCCGACCGTGTTGGCACACGCACCGAAAGCTTATATTGCCATGCTGGAGACTGCCGAGATTGTCGCGAAGCGTTATAAGGTCTCCCGCGAGGCGCAAGATCAATATTCGCTGCAAAGCCAGCAGCGCACGCACGCTGCCCAGCAGGCCGGACATTTCAATGCCGAGATCGTGCCATTGCCCTCGAAGATGTTGTTTATCGACAAAGCCACCAAGCAACAGAGTGTGAGTAATGTCACTCTGGATCAGGATGAAGGCAATCGCCCTTCCACGACACTGGATGGCTTGCAAGGATTACAGCCGGTGATTGAAGGTGGCGTCATTACTGCGGGAAATGCGAGCCAGTTGTCAGACGGCGCCTCTGCCTGTGTGTTGATGGACAGCAAACTAGCCGAGAAAAAAGGCCTGCAACCGCTTGGCGCCTATGTCGGCATGGCAGTAGCTGGACTCGACGCAGACGAAATGGGCATTGGTCCAGTCTTCGCCGTGCCAAAATTGTTGCAACGCTTCAATCTGTCTATGGCTGATATAGGTCTGTGGGAATTGAATGAGGCCTTTGCCGTGCAGGTAATTTACTGCCGAGACAAGCTTGGTATTCCGGATGAACTGCTGAACGTGAATGGCGGCGCCATCTCGATCGGTCATCCATATGGCATGAGTGGTGCGCGCATGGTGGGTCACGCTCTAATCGAAGGTAAGCGCCGCGGTGCAAAGTACGTTGTATGCACGATGTGCGTCGGTGGCGGCATGGGCGCTGCCGGTTTATTCGAGGTGTTTTAGGGGTTTTGGTTCTGGGTTCTGGGTTCTGGGTTTATGAAGAGCCTCTAGACACAGTTCGTGTCGAGGAAATTGATTATCAACGACTGCTCGAAGTTGGCTGAGGGCAGTCGTTGATTACTGCCCACAGTCGTTTTCGCCCGATTGATATTGTCCAGCAGTCTGCTGCCGAAATGATCCTCCAACTCTTGCTTGAATTCCACATCCACAGCCACATAGCGCGCATTCCGCTCCGGCAGATTGCGTAATATGCCAAAACTCAGCTCGGCACGATCTTCAATTGTCATGCGGCCATTTAGAGGATCATGATAAAAAGTGCACATGACACTATCCGGTCCAAAGTCGCGACGAAACTCGACATAAAAAGTTTCCAGCAATTCAAGGTAGTGCTCCAGATCGGAGCCGTCTACTCCCGGGTTATCCGCCAGATGACCAGTACGGAGAAATGACTGCAAGTTATTGGCAATATATTTGAAACTTGCCTCGGCGCTGGCAAGTTCTGACTGCGCGCTGGCCGTGGGCGTCAACACAGCAAAGCCCAGCGCTATCACCAGAAAATCAATAAAACTCTTCATTGCCAATTTCCACCGCTAACGGGCTGGTCCAACCAGATTATAGGGATTGCCGTACAAGTCTCGAAAAATTCCGGAAATTCCCCAAGGTACCGCTGTAGGCTGATCGACGATCAACACTCCCGCTGCGGTGAGTCGCGCCATTTCTGCATAACAATTGTCAGTGCGCAACACAGTCATCAGATTATTGCCAATACGACTCTCATCGTCGGCGCTGCGCGCAGACATTAGCACAAACTGCACATCCGGATTGCCCGCCGGCGCCACTGTGAGCCAACCCTGCCCCGGCACTACCAGGTCATTGTCCATGCACACCATGAAACCAAGTTTATCCCGATACCAGTTCAGTGCTTCCGCTTGATCTTTCACATAGATGGTCAGATGAGAGACACGGAGGATTGTCATACTCGGTTTACCCTGATCATGCTGCTGCAGTTCTCAACTTCACAAGTCTTGACTCCACAACTATTAAGTCCAAACCCAGGATATTGCTGATTGGCAGCATTTTAAAATTCTTTGGCACCAATCGGGCCGCGCGTAAATTTTTTTGTGCCCTTTTTCTTTTTCTGTTGCAGGCGCTGCTCCACAACTGCGCGCCCTGGTCTGGTGGCGATACGTCTGCGCTTGATGTGCGTGGCATCGCTGATCAACTCATTCAAGCGCGCCAATGCATCCTGTTTATTTTTATCCTGACTGCGAAAGCGTTGCGCCTTGATGACTATCACAGCGTCCTTGTTGATGCGCGCATCGGCATAGCCCGCCAGGCGCGTTTGCGCGTCACTCGAGAGCCGCGATGCATGAATCGCGAAGCGCAATTGCACGGCAGTGGCTACCTTGTTGACATTCTGACCACCAGGGCCACTGGCGCGAATCGCGCTAAACTCAACGTCCTGCTCTGTCATTATGGGATGGGCCATCAGCTTTAACCGTATCAAGTTTGTTGCAATCCTACAGCAATCCCATTACCGGAAACACCCATGCCCAGGAGCCCTGCATGCAGCCCTTTATGCAGCCCTTTATTGAAGGTTGCATATACCGTTCCAAGCCACGTCTGCCGCGGTCTGTAGCCGAATTCATGGCGTCTGCCTGATTGCCCGGGGGAATTCTTGATTCGCATAGCGGTCTGGGTTAATGTCAGGGCTCTTCTGGCATTGCATATAACAAGATCATAATCGACCAAGCGAGACCAAGATGACTACCCCAATCCGGCTTCTGCTCATAACTCTGTTCGCCACATTATGTGGTGTCAGCACAGCCCAGGAACCAGTTCGTATTGCATTCATGGATCCGCTCTCTGGCGGATTCGCCTCCATCGGCAATAGCGGCCTCAAACAATTGCAATTCGCCGCCGATTATTTTTACAACTCAAAAAATGGCATTCTTGGCGGGCGCAAGATTGAGATCGTACCTCTCGATAACAAACAGAGTCCTACCGATACCCAAATCCAGTTTCGCCGCGCGGTCAGTGAAGGCATCCAGATAATTTTTCAGGGCAATAGTTCGGCCGTCGCCAACACCTTGAACGCAACCATCTCTCGCCACAATAGTCGCAATCCCGGCCAGGAAGTCCTGCAGATAAATTACTCGGCAGTAGACCCGATTCTCACCGAGGCTGAATGCAGTTTCTGGCATTTCCGTTTCGATGCACATGCGATCATGAAGCTGAACATACTGACTGATTTCATCGCGAAAGACACTGCTATAAAGAGCGTCTACATAATCGGTCAGGATTATTCCTTCGGGCATGTGGTGGCTGATAACGCGGTGCGTCTGTTGCAGGAAAAGCGTCCGGACATCAGCATAGCCGGCACTGAATTTCATCCCATAGGACAGGTGAAAGACTTCACGCCCTATGTCACCAAGATAGTAGCATCCGGAGCCGATGCGGTTATTACCGGCAACTACGGCGCGGATATGGTGTCACTGGCTAAATCGATTATCGATTCCGGACTTGACCTGCCTATCTATACATTTTACGCAGCCTATGATGGCATCACCGCCACTCTAGGTGCCGATGGCAAAAACAAGATCCGCCTGATTCACAATGAAGTTTCCAATCCGATTCCCACTGAAGAGCGCAAGGCATTTATTCGCGCTTTCAAAGCCGTGAATCCTGACAATGATGTTACCCAGCCGCGCATCATTAACGCACTGCAAATGCTCGTCACCGCCATTGAGAAAAGCCAAAGCACAGATCCATATGACATTGCGCTGGCGCTGGAAGATATGCGCTTTACCAATCTCAGCGGCGAAGAGATTTGGATGCGCGGCACTGATCACCAGGTATTCCAGTCGCTGAATATCTCCGTGCACACGGACGAAGGCATCGAGTTTGATGCTGATAATTCCGGTTTCGGTTTGTTTACCGAGTACAGTGTCCCTGCAGCAGAGACGATCGTGGAAAGCAGTTGCCAGATGGATCGTCCAAGTCGCTAAGCCTCGTCAGGTCTAATCCCGGGTTTTAATGTGTCGGAAAGAGTAAGCACCGCGAGGCAATCATGTTAGATGTGCTCATCTTTGCCACGCTCAACGGCGTGGTCACCGGTTTGCTGTTGTTCATGCTCGCCGCCGGCCTCACCCTGATCTTCAGCATGATGGGGGTGTTGAATTTCGCTCACGCCAGTTTCTACATGCTCGGCGCCTACTGCGCGTATTCCATCAGCCTCTATTTTGGTTTCTGGGTCGGCCTGCTGGTTGCCCCACTCATCGTCGGCGTGCTCGGCGCACTGATTGAACGCTATGGTTTGCGCCGCGTGCATCAGTCCGGGCATGTGGCTGAACTGGTGTTCACATTCGGCCTCGCATTCCTGATCGAGGAATCAGTACAGTTCTTCTGGGGCCGGGACACCAAGAATTATCAGTCACCGGATATACTCGACTTCGCCCTGTTTACCCTGTTCGGTCAGGAGTTCTCCGCTTATCGCGGCTTCATGATCGCGATCTCTGTCGGCATTTTCATCGGGCTCTATTTCGTGCTGACGCGCACCCGCATCGGCATCATCATCCAGGCCGCAATCACCCACCCGAAAACCGTCGCCAATCTCGGGCATAACGTGCCACTTATTTTCATGGGTGTATTTGGCGCAGGCACTGCGCTGGCAGGCTTGGCTGGTGTCATCGCGGGACCCGTACTAACAACCTTTCCAGGTATGGCGGTCGTGCTCGGCAGCATCGTGTTCGTGATTGTGGTCATCGGTGGCCTCGGATCACTGGCGGGCGCCTTCATCGCCTCACTGCTAATCGGGCTACTGCAATCCTATGCCATCGCCTCCGATGTCGGCATGCAGGACCTGCTCAACGTTTTCGGCATTGATTTCCCCTACGATCATCCACTGGCAGATTTGTGGGGTCTCACACTGCCGCAGATAGCGCCAATTCTCCCATTCCTGTTACTGATCCTGGTGTTGATTTTCCGACCAACCGGACTGCTGGGTAAGCGGGAAGAATGATGACACTGCTGAAGAAGATGTCAGTTTGGGTGGCTTATCTGGCGGTACTGTTGCTGTTGCCACAACTGTTCGACTCTATTTTGGCGATCTCCGTTTTCAACCAGATGGCCATCGCCATCGTATTCGCACTCAGCTACAACATGCTGCTCGGACAGGGTGGCATGTTGTCATTCGGACACGCGGTCTATTTCGGCATGGGTGGCTTTCTTGCAGTACACGCGCTGCTCATGCTCGAAACCGAAACTGTGCATTTCTCGATCATCTGGATTCCCCTTATCGGCGGTCTGTTCGGCTTGCTGGCTGCGATCTTCATCGGCAGTTTCTCTACCCGCAAGGCAGGCACGGTCTTCGCCATGATATCGCTGGGCATTGGTGAATTGATTGCCGCCTCCTCACTTATCTTCGTTGATTTCTTCGGTGGTGAAGCGGGCATCAGCGGCGACCGCACGTATGGTCCCACCTTCTTTGGCATCGACTTCGCACAAAATGTTGAAGTGTATTATCTCGCCGCCGGCTGGGTTTTCATTTCAACAGTATTCATGTATTTGTTCACACAGACTCCGGCCGGCCGTATGGCGAACGCCGTGCGTGATAACCCGGTGCGCGCCGAGTTTATCGGCTACAGCGCTAGACACGTGCGCTTCATTTCCTTTTGCGCCTCTGGATTGTTCGCCGGTATCGCCGGCGGCCTGTTTGCACTCAATTATGAATTCATCACTGAAGAAAATCTTAATGCCGCCACATCGGGACGCGTATTGTTGATGGCCTATATTGGCGGCCTCGGCTATTTTATCGGTCCGATTATCGGGGCCGTGTTACTCACGCTAATGAATTCATTGTTGAGTAATTACACCGAATTATGGATGTTATATCTGGGAATCCTGTTTCTGCTCACAGTCATGTTTCTGCCGCGCGGCTTTGCCGGATTTATCATGATGCATCAACTGGCCTGGGTGCGAGGCAAATTGCGCGATCTGGTGGTTCCATATCTGATGACAGGTATTCCTGCGCTAACATTCATGCTCTCCCTCATTGCCCTGATCGAACTCGTGCATGCCGAAGCAGAGAGCCTGCATATCTACGGCCTGACTCTGGATCCCAGCCTGGAAGGCACCTGGATCGTGCTTGTGGTGATTGCAGCCGCTGCGCTGTATGGCACGCGTCGCTCACTGCCGCAACTCAGAGCCGCCTGGCATTCAGCGAACCACATCCCGGATGAGGAGCGCTAGGCCGTGGCCATTCTCTCTCTAAAAAACGTGCACAAGAGTTTCGGCAATACGCAAATCATTCGCGGCGTGTCGCTCGATATTGAACAGGGCGAGAAGCATGCTATCATCGGACCCAATGGCGCCGGCAAGTCCACGCTCTATCATTTGATCAGTGGCCTGTATCGGGTAACCAGCGGCACCATCGAACTCAGGCAACAACCAATTCACAATCGCGCACCCTACGAGATCAGTCGCCTCGGCCTTGCTCGCAGTTTTCAGGTAACAAATATTTTCCCGCGCTTGAATGTATTCGAAAACGTGCGCTGCGCCTTACTCTGGTCACATGGGTTTCGTTACTCATTCTGGCATCTACTCGGTCGTCAGGGGGAATTGAATGACAGCGCCATGCACGTGCTCGACCAGATCGGATTGAAGGACAAGGCCAGATACCCCGCCGGTGAGCTCGCTTACGCCCAACAACGCGCGCTGGAACTGGGCATTGCCATAGCGAGCGGTGCCGAAGTCATCATGCTGGATGAACCAGTGGCAGGAATGAGCCATTCCGAGGCAGAGAATGCTGTACAACTGATCCGCCGCATAACCGAGGGCAAAACCCTGGTCATGGTGGAACACGACATGAATATTGTGTTTGATGTGGCCGACCGCATCACCGTGCTGGTCTATGGCGAGGTGATCGCCAGCGACGTACCTGCGGCTATCCGTGGCAATCCGAAAGTACAGGAAGCCTATCTCGGGGAGGTAGCGACCAGTGCTTGAAGTAACCAATCTGCATGCCTATTACGGCAAGAGTCATATTCTGCACGGCGTTTCCTTTAACGTGCAGCAGGGCGAGATAGTGAGTTTGCTGGGTCGCAATGGTGTAGGTCGCTCCACTACCGTGAAGACGATTATGGGCGAGGTGGAACCCCATGGCTCCATCAGATTCAAGGGCGAAGAACTGGTGGGCAAGAAGAGCTTCGAGATTGCCCATCGCGGACTCGGCTATGTGCCGGAGAACCGCGACATCTTCCCTACCCTCACCGTGCGCCAGAATCTGGTACTCGGCATGAAGTCGACGAAGGCCACTGGCCGCTGGACCCTGGACGAAGTATTCGACATGTTTCCCAATCTCAGCGAACGCGCCGACGTGGCCGGCGGCGTATTGAGTGGTGGCGAACAGCAAATGCTGTGCATGTGTCGCACGTTGATGGGTGATCCGGACATGATCATGATCGATGAGCCGACCGAGGGTCTCGCGCCCATGATCGTCGAGCAGGTGGGTAATCTGTTGCAGGAGATAGCCAAACGCGGAGTCGCCATCCTGCTAGTCGAACAGAAATTCTCCATTGCCCTGCGCATTTCACAACGCGTATACATCATGGGACATGGCAAGATTGTGTACGAGGGCACTCCTGCCAGTCTGATGCAAGCCGATGACGTGCGGGCAGAATGGTTGGAAGTGTAGACTACCTGTTACGAATGTCAGGTACTCAGCATTAATATAACTGTTCCACTCTGCGGAGCTTCATGATGAAACCTGGTGTTGCTTGCACGCTCTTGCTATGCAGTAGTCTACTGCAACTTCCTGCTCACGCATGGGATGCCGTCGGCCATCGCCTCAGCGTAGCTGTGGCCCTGAACTATATCTCCGCCGAAAAACAACAGCTCCTGTTACAACTACTCGCACAACACCCGCGTTATCAGGCAGATTTTATCGAGGCCATGCCCGCCTCGGTCCAGACTGGCAGTACTAATGAACAACAGCAATGGCTGCTTGGACAAGCGGCCTACTGGCCCGACATCGCGCGCGGCCTGCCGGACGCTGAAGCAACTCGCTTCAATCGTCCGGCCTGGCATTTTATCGACGGTGCCTGGGTGCGCGATGGCGCCATACTGCAAGGCAATATGTATATCGGACTACGACCCTTCGCTGACATCGCGGGCGAGTCGGCAGATTCCATCCGCACGGAAGCACAAGTGCAAAATATCATGTCGGCGCTGGACTATAACACGCGTATGCTGGCAGATGCTTCGCTGCTAATGCCGGAACGCGCCGTCGCTCTCTGCTGGGTCCTGCATCTCATTGGCGACATCCACCAACCGCTGCACGCGGGTTCGCTCTACTCTCCAACCCTGTTCGCCGATGGCGACCGCGGCGGCAACCGCATTACCACCGACAACGGCAATCTACACGCTCGCTGGGATCGGGCACTCGCCGATAGCGGACTCATTCCAAATCTAAATACCATTCTGCAAGAACAAACCGGCCTCGCGCGGCGCCGCATCAACGACGCGCCATCCGACTGGTCACAATGGCTCGCCGAAAGCCGCCTCCTGCTGCTAACCGTGGTATATAGCGACACCATGCAAACCGCCATCGTCAGCGCCGATCAACAAGGCTCGGCTCTGCCCCCACAACAGCTCGACGCCAGCTACGTAACCAGCATGGAGCACCTCTCCCGCCAACGCCTGGGTCTCGCCGGCCTACGCATCGCCATCTGGATCGAAAACGAACTCTAAAAAAGTGTCAGATTTATTTTATTATTTATTTAACACCATGACTTCGAACGGAGCCACAGACCTGGGTGTGGTCCCGCTGCAGACTGCGCCCCTCCGGGGAACCTCCTCCACGAAAAAGCACTGAAAAGCGATCTTTTTCGCTCCGTCGGCGCAGTCTTTGATTGCAGCGCAACCACACCTAGGCCCGCGACTCCTTGCAGAAGCGCATGAATCGAATATTGCAACTTCGATAAAAAAAATAAATTTGGATGTAAAGTGGGAACTGCGGGCGCAAGGTGAAGGGGTATTGTCATATCAGCGATAAAAGCGCTGCACCGACTGACCGAGCGTAAAAAAGGGGTCAGACACCTTTTTTATGCGACCGAGGGGACTGTGGCTTGAAAGGCTCTATTGTCGAGGGATATTGAAATCTATAAAGATTCACGAAAGAGGGGTGCGCGCTGCTGAGGTGACAAAACCGATTTACCTGGCGCGTTCTCCCAGCATACTCAGCACCAAAGCATTCCAGCCTCACCAAACTTTCAACGAGCATCCCGCAAGCACTTTAACCTCACTACCTCACTCACCACATTCCGAATCAGCCGCCTACCCACCTGCTTCTCCAGACTCATAATCGACTCCGGATGAAACTGCACCGCACTGACTGGTAAGGACTTGTGCTCCACCGCCATAACATTGCCATCAGCCGTCCGCGCCGTAACCTGCAAACACTCCGGTACGCTGGCTACGACCAGGGAATGATAACGCCCGGCAGTAAACTCCGACTCAATACCGTCAAACATCACACTACTCGTATGTGAAATAACTGAAGGCTTGCCATGCATGGGATACGCCAGCTCTTTCAGTGAACCGCCGAAGTATTCCACAATTCCCTGCAAGCCAAGACAAACTCCAAACACAGGGATTTTTTTCGAGAGCACAAGCTCCATCGTGTCATGCATGGCGAAATGCGCTGGCGCCGAAGGCCCTGGCGACAGGATGACGAGATCAACCCGATTGGTTTGTAACCACTTGCGCGCAGGCACAGGGCGCAGGGTGAGCAACTCAACACCATATTGCCGGAAATAACTAGCCAGGTTGTGCACGAAAGAATCCTGATGATCAATCATCAGCACACTGATGCCGGCTCCGACCATACTCATTGCAGATGCATCCTCAAGCGGCGGCGCAGCCACTTCGCTGCGAATCGCCGCCAGCAATGCCGAAGCCTTCAAGCGCGTCTCTGCCTCTTCGGCCTCCGGATCAGAATCGATCAACAGGGTAGCGCCTGCCCGCACCTCGGCGATGCCGTCTTTGATGCGCACCGTACGCAAGGTGAGCCCGGTATTCAGGTTGCCATTAAATCCAATCTGGCCGATGGCGCCACCATACCAGCGGCGCGGCGACTGCTCGAATTCCTCAATGAATTGCATGGCAGCGAGCTTCGGCGCGCCGGTTACAGTTACCGCCCAGGTATGGGCAAGGAAGCCATCAAGCGCATCAAACTCAGGTTTCAATTCGCCTTTCACATGATCTACGGTATGGATCAGGCGTGAGTACATTTCGATTTGGCGCCGACCCACCACTGCAACAGAGCCCGGCACACACACTCGCGCCTTGTCATTGCGGTCAACATCGGTGCACATCGACAGTTCGGATTCGTCTTTCTCTGAGTTCAATAGTTGCTTGATCTGATGCGCATCCGCTATGGCGTCGATGCCGCGCTTGATCGTGCCAGAAATTGGGCAGGTTTCTATCTGTTTGCCATCCACCCGCACAAACATCTCCGGTGATGCCGCCACCAGATATTCCTGCTCACCGAGATTCATCAATGCGCCATAGGGAGCCGGGTTGGCTTTTTGCAGGCGCCGGAATACCTGCGAAGGACTGCCGGTGCAGGGTTCGAAGAACGTCTGCCCCGGTACCACTTCGAAGAGGTCGCCGCGACGAAAATAGGACAATGCATGCTTCACATGCCCGGCATACTCACCAGGAGCATGATCGCAGTTTCTTTCGACCGTCGTTGCGGGAGTATAAGTTGTTGCCTTGCCAGTACGCTTGAAGCCGCCGGTGGTTTCAGAGCGTGCCGCCGAATTCCAGCCACGACAGATAAACTCGTAGTTGTAACATAGCGTGCGCTCTATGCGATGGTCGGCAACAGTAATCTGGTCAGGCAGAAATAATACGAGGTCTCGACCAGTTGCATCCCTATGCTGGAAGCGATTCACATCTTCAAACTGAAAGGTGAGGTCATAGCCGAATGCACCATATAAACCAAGATAGGGGTCAGCAGGGCTGAAGAAACAGGCAATGATTTCACGGAGCACTGAAAACAGGCTCGGGCGCCTGCTGCGCAACTCTTCTGCGATTTCGGCCGGGTCATTAATGACGGTGAGTTGGATTTGTTGCTTGCTCGCCTCCATGTGCTCGATAGCCGCACAATTCTGCAAGGCATGGAAAAGCTCTGGTAGCAGGATCTCACCGCGAGTATTCAATGCATCGATGGTGAGCGCACGGCCGCGACCGATGACTTGCAGGGGTGGATTGACAAAGCCAATATCCCAGCGCGTATATCTGCCTGGATATTCAAAACTGGATGCGAGCAACACGCCCTGCTGCTGATCCAGTGCACTGCCCAGCCGCTGCATCGCATCCGCATAATCGAGCTGCACGGCAGCACGTCGCACCTGCATTCCGGATGCACATTGGTATTGAATCTGATTGTTGACTGGCATTCGCTATTGCTCCTGGCTGCACTGCATAAGGCCGAAAAGAGTAATGGCGAACTGGGGATTTTAGAGGAAAACAGGCCGCCACAACCCGGGGCGGCCGATGAAGAGTCTAGATTTCTAGGATGTTCATCTGGCGGCCCTTGTCGGAGCACCACCAGAAGTTGAGTTGAGTTGTCATAGGTGGGCGATTCTGCGCCAGCCAAAAAACCCAGTCAACCCCGGACTCAAATTAATTATAAGTCCCTCTTATAAACCCTCTGTCACTATTGGCAGGATTATGGCCGAGGGATGCTGGGCATCGAAGTAGATCGTGTTAGTGGCAATCTTTGCTGGTGTCGCGGTGTCATCCAACGCCGCCCCATTGTTCGGATTGACGGCGAAACGCGGGTAGTTGCTCGATGTTACCTGAATGCCGATACGATGCCCCTTTTCAAAAGTTTGCGCCGTGCTCCACATATTGATTGTGAGTTTTTCGATAGCTCCTCGTGTAGCAAGCGCAACAGCCTCAGGCAATTGGCCGTGGCGGAAGCGCATGCGCTGCGGGTAGTCGAGGATCAATGCCTCGTAGCCATCCGGATAAATGTCTACAAGTTTGACTACGAAATCAGTGTCCAGTGCATCGGTGGAGACATACAACTCCATATCGATGTGACCGGCGACGACCACGTCTTCTTCCAGCACAGGCGTCTGGAAGCGCAGATAGTCCTGCCGTTCGCCGATCTCACGCTGGTCGCGGGGACCTACATCAGCACCAAGATTCTGGCCACCCACTGTGGGTACCGGATTAGCCGGATCGAATTGATAAGTCGCTGAGGCAGAGTCCGCCGTGGGCGCTTGTGTATTTACCGTCATGGATGGTTGCAGATAGAACTTGGTACTCTCATGTTGCGGCGGCCAGCTGTCCAGTTGCACCACACGATTCTTTGGCGATGGATCACTCTTGCGTGCCGACGCCATCATATAAATACTGATAGGAGGTTCTGACATGATGCCGTTGTCTTCTCCCTTCAACCAGAAATCCCACCACCGCAATTGCTCATCCATGTCACCTGAAATCAGGCCACCGCCTGGATAGGCCAGATCGCCCTGGATGGCACCGTGACCAAACGCGCCCATGAATAGTTTTTGTTTGCCGCGTGCTTTCTCATTGCCTGCGTCCTGCAGATACAGATAGTTGTACAGCGAACCTTCAGCATAGATGTCATGCCAACCGCCGACGTTATAAACGGGAATCTCGACGTTTTGTCGGTGAAACATGAAATCGGTATCAAGCCAGCCCTGATCCAGCACCGCACGCGCCCTGTACGCGGCAATGCGCTCTTCACTGATGCCCTGTCCGCGCAACCAGCCACCGGAATGGCTCTCCTTGAACACACCACCCACGAAACGCGAACGGTAGAACAGGCTGTCAGGGGCGACGGTGACGTAGGCTGCGGTCAGGTGCGGAGGCGCTGCAGCAGCGGCCAGGTTGGAGGTTATACCCGGAGCGGAAGTGCCAAATATCCCTATTTTGCCGTTGCTGAATGGTTGCGCGGCAATCCACTCGACGGTGTCATAGCCATCAGGCATGTCGACCTCAAAGGGCTGGTCTTCGCCTTCAGATGCATAGCGGCCGCGTACATCCTGGGATACAAGAGCATAGCCATGGGCATTATAAGTGGCTGCACTGCCGTCGGCTCCATTCTTGTTGTAAGGCGTGCGCGTCAGCACTACTGGCCAGGGACCGGCTCCCGCAGGCAGATAAATGTTGGTGGCGAGCTTCACGCCATCGCGCATGGGCATCATCACTTCCTGCTTGCTGCTGTCTTGGGCACTGGCCACAGGCAGGCAAACCAGCAGCAACAGAGTGACCAGATAACGACTTATATCGAGGTTGGTGCGGATCATGGGATATTCTCCAACGAACTGTCAGTTTACTGAATGAGTTGCTGGAGAATACCACACCCCATGCACTTTCGAGACTGGTCCAGCAGTCAGTATGATCGCTGCCTGTGCCTAAGTGGAACTGCTGCGCGAATTTATGTAGTGTTAACTGCCGCTGCAGTGCAGCATGGGATACAAAATGCCAAACCAGATACCTTTATCAGTACTCGATCAATCTCCGATCCGTCAGGGCAGCAACGCTTTCGAGGCCTTGCAGGAGTCAATTGCGCTTGCTCGCCTCACAGACAAACTCGGCTATCACCGCTATTGGGTAGCAGAGCATCATGCCTCCGACGCCCTCGCCGGTTGCTCTCCCGAAGTATTACTCGGCCGTCTCGGTGGGGAGACGGCACGCATGCGCATTGGTTCGGGCGGAGTGATGCTGCCGCATTACAGTCCTTATAAGGTGGCGGAAAATTTTCGCCTGCTGCAAACTCTATATCCGGACCGCGTCGATCTCAGTATCGGACGCGCACCGGGCACCGACCCATTCACCGCCGCTGCAATTCGTTACGGCTCCAGAGTCGGCCCCGAACATTTCCCGAACATGGTGCTGGACCTGCAGGCTTTACTGAACGACACCGATTGCCCGACACCCGGCCTGACCCACGCCCGCGCTTATCCTAAAACCGACATACCACCGCAGCTGTGGATGCTCGGCTCCAGCGAAGACAGCGCCGGCCTTGCCGCCATGACCGGCCTCCCCTACAACTTTGCTTACTTCATCAATCCTGCGATCCGCCCTGATATCTTCGATTACTACCGCGCCAAGTTCCGTCCCGGCCCCAATCTCGACACGCCACTTACCTGCCTCACCCTGTTCTGCATCTGCGCGGACACCGAAGCTGAGGCGCTGCGCCTGTCCCGCAGCCGCGACCTCTGGTTTCTGCGCCTGCTACGGGGCAACCCCGGCCCCTTCCCATCGGTCGAAGAAGCCACCAACTATGACTACTCCCCCGGCGAACTCGCGGCCATCGCCGAAAACCGCGACCGTCGCGCCGTCGGCACACCGGAACAAGTCACCCAAAAACTCCAGTCCATGATCGATCGCTTCAAACTCGACGAACTCATGCTCGTCACCATCACCTACGACCCTGCAGCACGCCAACGCTCCTACGAACTAATCGCCGCAGCCTGGAATTTATAAGCAGGGGTTCAATTACTATCCCAACGCACTCAATCAGGCGTCGAATGGGATTGTGTGGTTCAGCGGCAATTAAATACCAGCGCCGAAGGAACGAAAAAGACCGCTTTACAGGGCTTTTTCGTGAGGGAGGGAACCGCAGCGCGGCGCGGTCTGCCGCAGAACCACATTGTCCCACTCAGAGCCGAATCGAAGCCACTAAAGTACTAAACCATCCTCAGTAGACTACATTCCAAGCAACGACTATGCTGACCAACCCAAGCCATCAAAAAAAAGGAAAAACAACCATGCGGCTACTCACTTCCCTGTTGTTACTGCTACTACTACCAATCGCCGCCCAGGCTCAACTCGCGGTCCCCAATGAAAAAGGCATGACTTACGGCCACGTCCATCTGAACGTATCCGATATAGAACTGCACAAAAAACTCTGGGTTGAGCATTTCAATGGTGTGGTAGTACAGAAGGGCCCGCTTACAGCCGTACGCCTGCCTAACATGCTGGTCGCATTAACGGCGACCACACCCACTGGCGGTTCCGGCGCCACCGTAATGGATCATTTCGGATTCAAGGTGCGCAATATCGAGAAATTCCTGGCGAAGTGGCAGGCGGCAGGTCTGCCAGCAGAGACTCCATTCACCGGCGCCGAAGGCCAGCTCAATGCTTATGTCATATTTCCCGATAACGTCCGTGTGGAACTACAGGAAGATCAGGGACTGTCTACCGAAATCAGTGGCTACCATATCCATTTCTACACGCCAGATTACGAGTCGTTAATGGCTTGGTATGTGGATATCTTCGGCCTTGAAGTACGCGCGCGCGGCCGCATCGCCACTACCACCAACGCGCCTGGCATGAACATGAGTTTCGCCAATTCCACCACGCCACGCCTGCCGACGCGGGGCAGCGCATTGGATCACATCGGGTTTGAGTTTGATGATCTGGAGGCGTTCTGCAAAGAACTGGAAGCGAAGGGAATTCAGTTTGTAGTGCCGTTTCGTGACATTCCGGCTATCGGATTGAAGATCGCTTTCATCACCGATCCCTCCGGTGTCTACATCGAACTGACACAGGGCTACGACGAGTATTAAGTAGCAACCGCTAGGATTTCAAGGATTGCAGGAATTCTCGCAGTTTTTCCTTCCAGCTAGCGACGGGAAATTCAGTTTCCCGTCGCGCTGCTTCTATACCCAACCAGTAGCCAGCGTACGCGATCAACACCAGCAACCAGATTGAATCTACATCCCAGAAACTGAACCAGACAAAGGCCGATACCAGGTTCGCGATCTGGTTGGCCAGTACGTCGAACACCAGGCTTACCACACCGTCAGCGAGCAACACGGTCCAGCCCGGATTGTTAAAGATAAAATTGAATACGTCAGTTATTTCAATTATGACAAACGTCCACAATGCCGCGAGCCCGTAAAAACCCCTGCCAAACCACATCCATTTGTCGAACACGATATCCGACTTGAGCTTTGCCTTCGCATTTGTATCATCTTTGACTTTAACTTTTTTGTCGGCCTTGAATTTGGTGCGTACGGATTGCAACTGCGATTTGATCGCCTTGCGATCTGCGTCGCGATGCACATCACCACTGTTATACATGCGGGCGAAGAGAAACCAGCTCAGGCCTGCCATGGGCAGGCCTGAGCTTGATGCTGGATTTCAGGAGATTGAGCAGGATAAGCATTGGATCGAGTCTGAATGACTACTACTCGAGGCGAGCTTCCCGCGGCATCAATGCGGCTTTGATGGCAGCGCCCCAGATGGAGTTGCCAAGGTCATTCAGATGCAGGTTGTCGGCGACGAAAATATCAGTCATGACACTGCCGTCATCATTCAGGAAGGGCGTGGCAACATCGACGTAATACACCAGCGGGTCATGCTCGGCGACCATCTGTAATTGCTTATTCACCTGCACCGCGTTACCCCATACATCCTGTCGCAATACACTGGGCTTGACCGACAACACATAGATCCGAGTCTCTGGTAAGGCCTGGTGCACCTTCGCCACTATCTGCTCAAACTGGCCGACGATATCTGCTTCGGGTATGCCGAATGCAGTGTCGTTATCACCTTCATAGATGAGAATGGCGCGCGGTTGGTAGGCTATGGCTACGCGCTCGATATAGTGCAACACATCGGCCATGACGCTGCCACCAAAGCCTCTTGGGATGACGGTCAAAGGCGCCAGCGCCGCTGCTGCCTGATCATTCCAGCGCGCGATGCTGGAACTGCCGGTTAACACGATCGCGCCTTTGGGTGGCGGCTGCAACTGGTCGGCTGCCTCGAACGCCTTGATCGTATCCTCGAACCGGGTCGGGTCGAGATCACGTTGCGCGAGGGCCGGTATGGAAAATACGGCGAGACTGGTGGCGAGCAGGCTGGCGGCGAGCCAGCGGGGGCTGAGCTTGAGCAGGATTGAGTTATGCATATGGTGAGCCTTTTACCGGGATTATTCTTGTTGTAATCAGTCGCGGAGCCGGCCCAGCGTACCACTATTTGCGGCTGCATGGCGATGACCCTGCGGGGAAAGACCGATTCAGCATCAGAGCTGACATCAGGCCCGGCAAATGCACCTATAACAGTTTCGCTCCGAGCGGCACGTCCTTGTCAGGCACACACAGCACGACCTCACCAGCCTCGTTATGAAAGCCGGTAACCAGGCATTCTGACATCAGCGGTCCTATCTGTTTCTTTGGAAAATTGACCACGCCCACAACCTGTCGCCCGACGAGCTCTTCCGGCTTATATTGCCTGGTAAGCTGGGCGCTGGATTTACGAATACCGATTTCCGGACCATAGTCCACTTGCAGCACGTAGGCAGGCTTGCGTGCCTCGGCGAATACTGCGGCGCTGATCACACGCCCGACGCGCAACTCTACTTTGATAAAATCATCCCACGTGATCGGTTCCATCAGACTCGCCCTCTTGCTATTTAGATATCTATGGATGCAGCAACATTCTGTATTCTGGCTCATCGCATTATTGCAGGAAACGTCGCAGCGACCCAGCCTGTCACAGCCAAGGCGCCCCTGTTATTATTGGCGCCGCAAATTCACTCACTCTATTCAGGGAATTCATCAGCATCATGAAAGACTTTACGAATGTTACGGTTGTACGCAAGGCAAACAGTTATTTCGATGGCAAAGTTACCAGTCGTACCGTGCTTTTCGCCTCGGGTGAGAAGAAGACACTAGGCATCATGCTGCCGGGCACCTATCGGTTTGACACAGCAAAAAAGGAACTGATGGAAATTCAGGGCGGCGCGGTAGCAGTGCTATTGCCCGGTGCCACCGAGTGGAAAACATTCAAGGAGGGTGAGAGTTTCGCCGTTCCGGCGCAGGCCGAATTCGATATCAAGGCGTTAAGCATCACCGACTATTGCTGTTCCTACCTCGATTAAACGGATATTTTTCACAGGGAAAATGTTATGACTGTAAGCACCGTGAGAGTTAACACTACAGACACTGCTTTTAGGGTCACGATCAAGGCCGATGCAGAGCATGCATGGGCAGCTGATGAACCCACCGCAATGGGTGGTGGCGATACCGCGCCATCTCCTACCCAGTTACTGTTGTCCAGCCTGGGTTCCTGTACCGCGATAAAGCTACAGATGTATGCGGGGCGCAAGCAATGGCCGCTGTCGGCAGTGGAGGTTGCCTTGCAATTAAATCCTGCCGGCAAACCGGCCGCTGGCAACACCGAGATCACTCGCAAGATTACACTGACAGGCTCTTTGAACGACGAACAACGCGAGAGGCTGCTCCAGATTGCAAACGCTTGCCCCATACACAAAGTGTTGAGTGGCGCCATACAGATCGAGAGCGCGCTCGCTGACTAGCCGCAGAAATTCCTTACTCTGTCTTCATCTTGAAATCAGCACCCAGTGCAGGATTGATGTAGTCATCAGCCAGCACCCGGTCCGGATCCGGACGCACACTCAGGTAATCTACATGCACAGGCACTTCCAGCCAGCCATGGGGAGTACCTGCCGGAATTATTATCATGTCGCCTTCTTTCACATGCTTAGCCACCCAGTCGCCCACAATCTGACCACTGCAGGACGGACCATTCAGCACCAGCGTGACATTGCTGTCTGCTGCCGACTCGGTACCATTCATGATGGTGCCGCCAGTCACCAGAGTGCCTGAGCCGGAAGCGATAATGTACGCCTCGGTCTGATGATGATGCATGATGCCGCGTGCACCACTGTCGCGGTCAGTGCTGGTGACACCGCAGGGTCGTTCTGTCGCGGGCGCAGTTGCGGCGACGGCAGAACCGCGCTCGACAGCACCGCGATGAATAATTCCCACCGAGAGATTCAACTTGCCAATATCGCGACTGATGAGCTGGCGATCTACACCCGGCAACTCATTCACCATCGACCACTGCTCTTCGGTTATATAGGTGGCATAGGTTTCGTCATCCTGTGCCAAGGCAGTGGCTGGCACCGCAATCGACATGGCCAGAATCAAGGATTTCATACGTGTATGCATATTGTGCTCCATATTTTTTAGTAGTTTTTTGATAGATACAGTCGACTGAACTCAATATTTATTTCTTGGTACCCACGAACGTGCCAACGTCTTGTCCCCCTGCTACCACTGCTCCCTTGATAGTACCGTCTGCAGCCAGCTCGCCGCGATAGGTTAAATCCGCACCCAGTGCCGGGCTGTTGAACGAGAATTCGAATTTGTCACCTGCATAAGTGCCCGCGATTGGACCATTGGTCAGTTGCCCGGCATAAGTCCCGGCGAGTTTGCCATCTGCTTGCTGGGTCAGGCTGACATCGGCATTGCCACTGCCCGCGTCACCCAAGGCGACGGCAAAGGTCCAACTGCCGCTGACATCGGCGGCTGCGGTTTGTACGAAAATTACCAGAAGGAATAATGCGATTGCATGGCATATTGCTGTTTTCATTTAAAGCTTCCTTAGAGTCTCACTCTGCGATATTAGGGTCACTACATTTTATTGTGCTACTAATTTCGTACTACCAATTTCGTACTACCAATATTCCATTACCAATTGCGAGTCGAGTCCGGCGACTGCCTGAATAGCCTAACTCAGATCCACCGCAAACTTCTTCAACTTCTCAATATCAACAATTTCAAGTGCGCGCTTGTGGGTACGCATCAGATACACTTTGGGCGCCATGTTTTGCTCATACGCTTCCAGCCAGCGTGCCGCACACAAACACCAGGAATCACCCGGCTTCAATCCGGGGAAGCCAAAATCAGGCCTTGGTGTGGACAGGTCGTTGCCGCGGAAGCGTGAATACTGCAGAAATTCTTCAGTTATCTTCACACATACTGTATGGGAACCAAAATCAGTATCGCTCGTGTTGCAACAACCGTCGCGGAAAAATCCGGTGACAGGGTTCTCACCACAAGGCACCAGGATTTCGTCAAAAATATTCAGTGACTCGTCCACGTTATATCACTCGCTTGAATGTTGGTGTCGGCATTGACGCTCTTGCCGACAGACCCTGAATGACTGGACTGTAGCGCCGGACTGGCCAACAACTACCAGTTACGCAAGTCTTTATCTAAAAACCTTGCAGCGTTGCATAGCGGTCACGGTGAAATACCGCATCTCCCAGAAACTGTTGCGCCACTCGAGCACGTTTGATATAAAATCCAATGTCGAACTCGTCTGTCATGCCGATACCGCCATGCATCTGGATCGCCTCGTTACTAACCAGCGTAAACACGTCCGAGACTTTCGCCTTGACGGCACTGGCGAGTTGCGCAATGTGTTTATTGGTCGCTTCCGGATCATCCAGTGCGCGCAATGCCGCCCGCACCAGTGACTTGCACAACTCCAGTTCACTGTACATGGCCGCCGCGCGGTGTTGCAATCCCTGAAACGAGCCGATCAATACGCCAAATTGTTCGCGCTGCTTTAAATAGTCCAGAGTGCGATCGAATGCTGCCTGCATGCTACCGAGCATTTCAGCGGCGAGACCGATACGAGCGATGTCCAGCACCTTGTCGAATGCGGGGAAGGCGCAATCTACTGCTCCCAACAAGGCATCCGCAGGCACCTTCACATCTTTGAACTCTACATTGGCCGCATTGCGACTATCGACCATTCTGGTGCGCGTGATGTGCACCCCGGCCGCCTTCGCATCCACCAGCAACAGGCTGATACCGGCCGGGCTATCACCTGCAGCAGCAGTCCGCGCCACCACAATGAGTTGGTCCGCGACATGGCCATCGACGACAAAGGTCTTGCTGCCATTAAGCAGGTAGTTGCTGCCAGAGCGCACAGCGGATGTGGATATTTTGGTCGGGGCATGGATGGGGTGTTCGTCCAATGCCAGTGCCAACAGCAAATCGCCACTGACGATCTTTGGCAATAGCGCCTGTTTCTGCGCCTCATTGCCAAGCAGGTTGATCGCAGTGGCACCGAGCAATACCGTTGCCACCAGCGGCGAACTGACGAGGTTGCGCCCGGTTTCTTTGAGTAATACCCCCAAACCGCCATAGCCGAATTCAAATCCACCATAGGCCTCGGGTACCGTCATGCCGGCCCAACCCAATTGCACCATGTGTTGCCAGAGTGGACGATCGAAACCCGTGGCATCCTTGCTATCGCGTAATTTTCGCAACTGACTGACTGGAGCATTCTCCAGACAAAAGCTTTTCGCCGAATCCTGCAATAACTGCTGATCTTCACTGAGTACTAGTGACATCTCAAATACCTGTTTGTTTCTTGCCGACTGCCAACATGTCGGGCAGACCCAGCACGCGTTTGGCGATTACGTTTAATTGCACTTCAGCAGTGCCACCCTCGATAGAGTTGGCCTTGGAGCGCAACCATTCACGAGTGATCTGCAATTCCTCAGCGCTGAAACCAGCGCCTTCCCAACCCAAAGCCTGACTGCCGAGACTCTGCAGCATCAATTCATAGCGCCGCTTGTTCAACTCACAGCCGTAATTTTTCAACATGGAAGAAGTGGCATTTGGCCCCTGTCCCTGTTGCGATTCCTCGACGGATCTTTGCGACGTATAGGCGAAAGACTCACTGTCGATCTTGAACTGGGCAATCTGGTCACGCAGCACAGGGTCGGATAATTTTACGGTGTCGCCGCGATAGTGCATGGCCGCCCCTTCGAGACTGGACACCACTGACGTGGTGCCGCCACGATCAGATTGGCCGCTGGCGAGTCCGAAGCTGGAGATCATCGTGCGTTCATGCTGTAACAGGCGCTTCGCAATCGACCAGCCTTCATTGAGGCGACCGACCAGATTCTGTTTGGGTACTTTGACATCATCGAAAAAGGTTTCGCAGAACGGAGAGGAGCCGCTGATCAGCGCAATCGGTTTGGTCGACACCCCGGCACTCGCCATGTCGAACAGGATAAAACTGATGCCTGCATGTTTTGGCACATCGAAGTCAGTGCGCGCCAGACAGAAAATCCAGTCAGCCTGGTCCGCGTAAGACGTCCATACTTTGGAGCCGTTGATCACGTAATTGTCGCCGATCAGTTCCGCCCTGGTAGCAAGGCTGGCGAGGTCTGAGCCTGACCCTGGCTCGGAATAGCCCTGACACCAGCGAATCTCTCCACGTACGATTTTGGGTATATGTTCCATTTTCTGCGCGGGCGTGGCGTATTCCAGCAGTACCGGGCCCAACATGCTGATACCGAAACTGGTTAGTGCAGGTCGGGCATTAATGCGCGCGAGTTCCTGGCCCAGAATAATTGCTTGCTCCGTGGAGAGACCACCGCCACCGTATTCCTGAGGCCAAGTTGGACAGGTCCAGCCTTGCGCCGCCATACGATCCAGCCATAGCCTGCTGTCCGGATTCTTGAAAGTGGCATTGCGCCCACCCCATACAATCTCGTCGGGCACCATGGGTGTGCGCATAGAGGCCGGACAATTTTGTTCGAGCCAAGCCCGCGTCGTGTTCTGAAACTCTTGAAGGTGCTGCAATGCTTTACTCCGTCTCGGGTATTGGTGTGGTGAATTTACACAAGCGTATTCATCAAAACCTGACGCCCGCGTACCTTGCCGGCCTTCAGATCCAGCAGCGCCCTATGCGCCTCGGCCAACGGCCGCTCCTGAATCTCGATCGGCGCAATCTTGCCGGCACGCACCAGCTCCATCAGTTCGTTCATGTCCTGCAGTGTTCCAACATAACTGCCCTCAATGATGCGCGCATTCATTGGCAGAAACGGGATCGGCAGCGAGAGCGCACCGCCATACAAACCAACGATGATCAACATGCCACCCTTGCGCAGGCACCCCAGTCCAAAATTAACTGACGCTTCCGCGCCAACGAAATCGATCACGGCGTAGGCTCCGCCGGTGGCCTTGCGAATGGCTTTGGCGGCCTGCGGATCGGAAGAATTAAAAGTCTGACTCACGCCCAGCGCTTGCGCCGCCTGTAACTTGGCGTCGTCGATATCCACCACGATGGGGTTGATGTGCATGGCTGACAATGCGATCTGGATGGCCATCATGCCGACACCGCCGGCACCGATGATGACTACCGCATCCTCTGCCTGTAACTGACCGACCTTCTTTAGAGCACTGTAAGCGGTCAGACCAGAGCAGGCGTAAGTGGCGGCTAAACTGTCTGATACTTTCCCCTTATCGAACAAATACCGGCTGTGAGGCACGAGTACGTGATCGGCAAAACCACCCGACTCCACGATGCCGAGTGCCCGGCCCGGAGTACATAATTGTTCATCGCCGCGTTTGCATGCGGCACAGTCACCACAGCCAATCCATGGGAATACCACGCGACGGTCACCAATTTTTACACCGGTTGCACCGGGGCCGATGGCGATGACTTCTCCGAAGATCTCATGCCCCAACACCATGCCGGGACGGCCCACTTCTAACTGTTTGCCATGACCAAGGTTGAACACACCGTCGTGCATATGAATGTCGGAGTGGCAGACACCGCAGGCAACTGTCCGTAATAAAACTTCAGTGCCCTGTGGCGTCGGCGTTGGCAACTCAACCAATTTGAGTTCAGCTCCCGGCGTAGTGGTTTGATAAACCCGCATTACTCAGCTCCCCACTGCGCGAAAGTCTTGCCTTCGCCCGCAAGTTTCTCCAGCAGTGCCGCCGGTTTCCAATATTGCTCACCGTAACGGCCGCGGAATTCATTGATTTTGTCATAGACTTTTTTAAGGCCGACCCGATCGGCATAGTGCATGGGTCCACCCTTGGCGGAGGGAAACGCGTAGCCATAGACATACACGACATCGATATCGCTCGGACGTTGCGCGATGCCCTCTTCCAGAATTTTGGCAGCCTCGTTGATTAGCGGATACAAACAACGTTCCACTATTTCAACTTCGCTGACGTGCCGCTGCTCAATGCCGAGTTTCTTGGCTTCTTTCCGTATCAATTCTTCGACTTCAGGATCAGATACCCGCGCCCGCGTGGCAGAATCGTATTTGTAGAAACCGGAACCAGTCTTCTGTCCATGTCTGCCCATTTCCACGAGCGCTGTGCCAATACGAAAGATTTTCGGATCATCCAGCAAATCTTTGCGTGCCTGGCGCGCCTTGTAGCCCACGTCCAGTCCGGCGAGGTCCCCCATTGCCAGCGGACCCATGGCCATGCCGAATTTTTCCAGTGTGGAATCGACCTGCTCGGGAGTACAACCATCGAGCAGTAACATCTGCGCCTCGCGGCCATAGCCACTCAGCATGCGATTGCCGATAAAGCCATAGCATACGCGTGATAACGCACAAACCTTGCCGATCTTCTTGCCGATTTGCATGGATGTGGCCAGCACGTCGTCAGCAGTCCTGGCGCCGCGCACCACTTCCAGCAGTTTCATCACATTGGCTGGACTGAAGAAGTGCATGCCGACAACATCTTGGGGTCGTTTGGTGGCGGCTGCGATGGCATCCACATCCTGATAAGAGGTGTTCGTCGCGAGGATCGCGCCCGGCTTGCAGGCCTTGTCGAGTTTTGCAAACACTTCCTTCTTCAATTCCAGGTTTTCAAACACGGCTTCAATCACCAGATCGACATCGGCGATAGCATTATAGTCCGTCGTACCAGTAATTAGATCGAGTCGCTGTTGCATCTGGCTCGCGGGCAACTTGCCCTTCTGCACCGTGATGGAATAATTTTTGTTGATAATCCCCAGACCGCGACTGAGTGCCTCGGCGTTGATCTCGACCATCACCACGGGGATGTCGACATTAGCGAAACACATGGCGATGCCACCGCCCATGGTGCCGCCACCAATAATGGCGACTTTCTTGATCTCTCTGACTGGCGTGTCCTTCGGTAAATCCTTGATCTTCGTTGCCAGGCGTTCGGCGAAGAAAATATGGCGCATTGCCGCCGATTCCGGCGAGCTTACCAACTCCTTGAACAATTCCCGCTCGCGTTCCAGCCCCTTGTCCATGGGTAGGGAAACTGCCGCTTCAATACATGACACGATGCGGTCTGGTGCAATTTGGCCACGGGCACGCTGCGCCTGCTCCTTGCGCGCCTTTTCAAAAAAGCCCGGTTCAACTGCTGCCGGATCAATGGTGATATCACGAATGCGTTTAAGGGGAGCACCTGATTCTGCCAGATCCTTCGCATATTGAAGGGCGCCGGCGGCCACATCGGTTCCTTCTAACACCTCATCTATGAGGCCCATCTGCTTGGCGTTCTTGGCTGCGATTGGATTGCCGCTGGTAATCATATCCAGCGCTGCCTTTACCCCTGCCACGCGTGGCACACGCTGGGTGCCGCCGGCACCGGGCAATAATCCCAGCTTCACTTCCGGCAGACCAACCTGGGCGCTGGCTATCGCGCAGCGATAATGGCAGGCAAGTGCGACTTCGAAACCACCACCGAGTGCGGTGCCATGAATTGCAGCAATTACCGGTTTCGTGGAGTTCTCAATAGCAGAGAGCACTTCGGGCAGGCCCGGCGCCACAGGTGGTTTCCCGAACTCGGTTATATCTGCGCCTGCGATGAACGTGCGCCCCGCACAAACAATCACGATCGCTTCTGAAGCGTCTTTCTGTGCCGTAGTAACTGCTTTGAGGATGCCTTCCCTGACAACCTGGGCGAGTGCATTAACCGGTGGATTATTTACAGTGACAACACCGATATTGCCCTGCAATGCATAAGTGACTACGTTCGACATGTGGTTTCCTTTTACTGGGTTAAATCAGATTGATTGTTACGTGCGAGCTCTTGCGGCAGAGTTGTTGATGATGAAGTAACTGGCCTAGTCCATGCGCTCTATGATGGCGGCGACGCCCTGGCCGATGCCGATGCAGAGGCTTATGGCGGCATATCTGCCACCGCTGCGCTCCAGTTGTCGCATGGTGGTGAGTGCGATACGTGCACCCGATGCGCCTAGCGGATGGCCTATGGCAATCGCGCCGCCATTTGGATTCACCCGGCTATCGCTGAAATCGACTTCCAGCATTTGCAGGCAACCCAACACCTGTACGGCGAAGGCTTCGTTAATTTCAATAATATCCATGTCGGAAAATTTGAGCCCGGCGCGGTGCAGGGCTTTGCGAATGGCGAAGACCGGGCCGAGACCCATGACGCGCGGCGCCACGCCGGCAACGGCACCGGCAATAATCCGTACGCGTGGTCGCATGCCGTATTGCGCGCCAATAGCGCGGCTGCCAATGATCAATGCAGCAGCACCATCGTTGATACCCGAGGCATTGCCTGCGGTAACCACGCCACCGGCGAACAATGGCTTAAGCCCTGCCAACGCCGCCAGGGTGGACTCCGGACGCGGGTGTTCATCTTCACTCACCACCAGCGGCGGCAGCTTGCGGCCCTGAGGCACCGCTACTGGTACGATTTCATCCTTGAAGAAACCGTCAGCTTTTGCAGCTGCGTACTTCGATTGGGAAGCAGCCGCGAACTTATCAGCAGCTTCGCGGGAAATTTTCAGGTCGCTGGCAATGTTGTCTGCCGTTTGCGGCATCGTGTCATCACCGTGCGCTGCCGAAAAGGCAGGATTCATAAAGCGGGCACCAAGGGTGCTGTCCGCCAGTTCCTGGCCACGGTCAAAGGCAGAATGTGCTTTGGATAATATCAGTGGCGCGCGACTCATGGATTCAACGCCGCCGGCCAGAAATAACTCGCCTTCACCTGTCTTTACCCCGCGTGCGGCATCCAGCACGGCGGCCAGTCCTGAACCGCACAGTCGATTCACTGTCAGTCCGGCCACCTCGATTGGCATGCCGGCACGCAGTCCGGCGAAGCGGCCAACGTTGCGCGAATCTTCACCCGCCTGGTTGGTATTACCCATGATGATGTCTTCATACGCTTGCGGCGGAAACTGATTGCGTTCAACCACGGTCTTGATGACAGCTGCGAGCAGATCATCGGGACGCACCGGCGCCAGCGCTCCGGCGTGACGACCGAAGGCGGAGCGACCACCGTCGTAAATATAGGCGTCTACCAATGCGCCGTTTGAATGGGGGTTTGCTGCAGATTTGGAACTGGAAACGGGCATGCGAAACTCTCTCTGTGCACGTGCATGGGATGCACGCTTGGTGATTGGGGGATGGCCGCCGGGCAATTGCTGAAACTGCGCGAGGCTGGGCATAGTAGCATAGCCTCCCAGAACGGGGAATTCTCCTGCAAGCCACGGCTTACGGCCCTCACAGTCGCATAAAGCGGTACGTTATGATAGCTTGGCCGCTCGCTTTCGAGGGGCTCATCATGATTCGTGACCAGGAAACTCTTAACCAGCTTGTTGGCCTGATTGAACGCTTCGTCCGCGAGCGTCTGGTACCTGCAGAGAATCTGCTGGCCGAGTCTGGCAGACTGCCAGCAGATATCTTGCAAGAGATGAAACAGCTCGGCCTGTTTGGCCTCACCATACCGGAACAATACGGTGGGCTCGGACTCACCATGGAAGAAGAAATTCTGGTCTCTATCGCTCTCGGTCGTACCTCACCTGCGTTCCGCTCGGTGCTGGGCACCAACAATGGCATCGGCTCCGCGGCAATAGTGTTCAACGGCACCGAAGCCCAGAAACAAAAATACCTGCCGAAGTACGCCAGCGGCGAATGGATTGCCTGCTTCTGCCTCACCGAACCCGAGGCCGGTTCTGACGCTGCTGCACTCAAGACCACGGCGCGGCGAGTAGGTAACCAGTACATACTGAATGGCACCAAGCGCTATATCACCAATGCCGCGGTCGCCAACACCTTCAATGTCATGGCCCGCACCAATCCGGATATCAAGGGTGCGCGGGGCATCTCCTCGTTCATCGTGGAGCGCGACACACCCGGCATCACCCTGGGTGCGATCGACAAAAAAATGGGACAGTCCGGCTCTCTCACCTGCGACGTGATCTTTGAAGATGTGGCAATACCCGCAGAAAATCTCATTGGCGCGGAAGGCGAAGGCTTCATCACTGCAATGAAGGTGCTGGACCGCGGACGGCTGCACATCTCTGGTGTGAGCGTGGGAGTCGCCGAACGTCTGATTAAAGATGCGCTGGAATATGCCATGCAACGCAAGCAGTTTGGCGTGCCGATTGCGGAGCAACAACTGGTGCAGGCGATGCTGGCAGATTCCCAGACAGAAACTTACGCCGCCAAGTGCATGGTGCTGGAGACTGCGCGCAAGCGCGACCTGGGTGAGTCTGTTGTGATGGAGTCGGCCGCGTGCAAATATTTTGCTACCGAGATGGTTGGCAGGGTGGCTGACCGAGCGGTACAGATTCACGGAGGTGCTGGTTATATGTCCGAGTATGCCGTAGAACGCTTCTACCGTGACGTGCGCCTGTTCCGACTCTACGAAGGCACGAGCCAGATCCAGCAACTGGTGATTGCACGCAATATGATCAAGTCAGCCCAGTAAGGACGCGCAAGGTCGCTCGCGACACTTCTAGTGCGGATGGGAAAAGCCTTCGGTCGGAATCGTCGGCTTGAACTGTTGATGACAACCTTCGCAACTCTCCACCAGCAGATCGGCAGCCTGCGCCAGTCCGTCGCGATCTTGCGCCCGGGCACTGCTTAGAGCCAGCAGGCCGGCAACATTCATCTGGTTCACATAATTCCGCCAGAACTGCTGCACAATCCACATCGCATCATTCACACCGGTGCCGCCCATACTGAGCGCGCTGCGGCTGGAGATGATCTGGATCGCGTGATGCTCGGCTTCCTGCCACTCAACATCTGCCAGCGCCCGGTCCGGATCAGCAGCATCCCAGATAAAATGCGCAGCATGGTCAATCTGCGCCACCATTACCTCGTTGATACTGACATCGGGTGTGAACGGTATGTTAACGCGCGTACCAGATTCAATTCCGGTGTTGACGGTTGTTTGGCCACAAGCCGCAAGTGATAACAGTACTACCGAAATAAATCCTGTGCGCATTTCTCCCCCTTAAAACACCATCGCCAGCAGTATAGAAAGCGAGCTGCACCGCTTGTTGATATGGATCAACCTGTCATCCGGAAAATCGCTAAGGTTTAAGCCCTAAGGTATAAGCCCCAAGGTATATGTAATGAGGGGTTCGCGGCACATCGCACCAATGTCTGGTGCATGCTAGTATCACCCGCAAATCGCCTCCTGCTGGAAATTGCCAAGCTGCCATGAACTCAGAACCAGTATCCCCATTGCGCGCCAAACTCTACGAAATCATCTTTGGCTATGACACTGCGGGTGGCAAACTGTTTGACCTGATCCTGATCTGCCTGATCGTAACCAGTGTTAGCGCGGTATTGCTCGACTCCATAGCATCGGTTCATGCCAGCTATGGCGTGATTCTATTCAGGCTGGAATGGCTGTTCACGATTCTGTTTACCATCGAGTACGTGCTGCGCATTTACAGCACGCAGGAACGACGCAGATACATTTTCAGCTTTTATGGCGTAATTGACCTGTGCTCGATTTTGCCAACCTATATCGCCTTCCTGTTTCCCGCAGCAGGCTATCTGCTCGTCATTCGCATCCTGCGCGTATTGCGCATCTTCACCGCATTACAGCGCAAAGAATTGATAACAGTAAACAATCGGGAAATCGAGTTGCTGGAAATCGGCGCTCTACGGGGTATCATAGGGAACAATTAATTCAGACCCCTGTGATGTCCGCTTATGCAAAACCAGCTGTTGTCGCCGTATCCACGTCTATTTGAACCGCTCGACCTTGGCTTTACCCAACTGAAGAATCGAGTCCTCATGGGCTCGATGCACACCGGTCTGGAAGACATCCCCGATAGTCATCAAGCCATGGCGGCGTTTTATGGTGAACGCGCGCGCGGTGGTGTGGCATTAATAGTAACCGGCGGCTTCATGCCCAGCGAGCACTGCCTGCCCGACGGCAGCTCACCCATCTTTCGCCAACCTGACCAGGTTACGAAACATCGACTTATCACTGATGCAGTACACCAGGAAGGCGGGCAGATCTGCCTGCAAATCCTGCATACCGGTCGCTACTCGCGGCAGGAAAATTTGATTGCCCCCTCCCCCATCAAAGCCCCGATCAATCGCTTCGTGCCCCACGCCGCCACGGTGGAACAGATCGAACAGGAAATAGACAACTTCGCCAGCTTCTCCGAATTCTGCCAGCAGGCCGGTTATGATGGCGTCGAGATCATGGGGTCCGAAGGTTATTTCATCAATGAATTCATCGCGGCGCGCACCAACCAGCGTCAGGATGAATGGGGTGGCAGTTACGAAAACCGCATGCGCCTGCCGCTGGCGATAGTTAGTCGTGTGCGGGCACGGGTTGGCGAGAACTTCATCATCATCTTTCGTCTGTCCATGCTCGATCTGGTGGAAGGTGGCAGTAGTTACGAGGAAATCCTGCAACTCGGCCGCGCTCTGGTCGATGCCGGCGTCACCATCATCAACACTGGCATCGGCTGGCATGAAGCGACCATACCCACCATTGCTACCAAGGTGCCACGTGCCGCCTTTTCCTGGGTAACTGCGAAGTTTCGGCAACAACTATCAGTGCCGGTGATTACCTCGAATCGCATCAACACGCCCGAAGTAGCCGAGGCGATTCTGGCGCGCGGTGATGCCGACATAGTGTCCATGGCGCGGCCATTGCTGGCTGATGCCGATTTCGTGAACAAGGCCGCCGCGAACCGCAGCGACGAGATCAATACCTGCATCGGCTGCAATCAGGCCTGTCTCGATCATATCTTTAATGGCCAGCTGACCAGCTGTCTGGTAAATCCCCGCGCCTGTCACGAACTGGAGTTACAAATCCAGCCGGCCCGAATCAGCAAACGCATCGCGGTCGTTGGCGCCGGCCCGGCCGGACTCGCCGCGGCCGTTACCGCCGCCGAACGCGGCCATACCGTTACCCTGTTCGATGCGGATGACAGAATCGGCGGCCAGTTCAATCTCGCCAAACTGATTCCCGGCAAAGAGGAATTTCACGAAACCCTGCGCTACTACGCGCGCCGCCTCGAACTACTGGGCGTAACACTCGAGCTAGGGCGCCGAATCACTGCTGCCGAATTAAATGCATCCGATTTTGACGAGGTCCTGGTCGCCACCGGCATCGCGCCGCGCGTGGCTGCTATCGAAGGCATCAAGCACGCTTCAGTTCACAGTTATGTCGATGTCATCAAAGGCAAAGTAAAGATTGGCGCGCGGGTAGCTATCATCGGCGCCGGAGGAATTGGCTTCGACGTGGCCGAATTCCTTGCGCACAGCGGACCTTCCACCAGCCAGGATATTCCAGCCTTCATGCGGGAATGGGGTATCGATATGTCGCTGCGCGCGCGCGGTGGTATCGAAGGACTGACAGCAACCACACCACCCTCGCCGCGCACAATCTATCTGCTGCAACGCAAAGCCGAAGGTCTCGGCAAGCAGCTCGGCAAAACTACTGGCTGGATTCACCGGCTCGGCTTGATCAAGCGTGGCGTAAAAATGCTCGCCGGCTGCACCTATCACCGCATAGATGACCGTGGCCTGCACGTAACAATAGGCACTGACCCGCAAATACTGGAAGTGGATGATGTAGTTATCTGTGCCGGCCAGGAACCACTGCGCGAACTCACTATCAACCTCAACAAACCCTGGCATTTGATTGGCGGCGCCGACGTCGCCACCGAACTCGATGCCAAACGCGCGATCGATCAGGGCACCCGACTCGCTGCTACGCTATAACATTCATTACAGTCAGAAGTTTCGGCGCTGAGTCTTCTCTAGCAAAAACCTATTCGTGAATCTTTTTGCTCGTAGTTGCGAAAGCCAGAGACGTTTTAGAAAAAACAAACCGAGCTACTTTCCGCCCGACTCGAAGGTGATCATCCCCTCACGACGCTCCGCGTCTGATTGTTCGGTGACGATCACCTCCGATCCGGGCTGCTATCGACGTTGAATTCTTTGGATCGATGTTGAATTCAAATGAAGAAGTTGAGTTCATTTAATCGAAGTTGCTTTAACCAACCGCATCTCATTCGCCGAGGCATGGGGTGGTATTGGGGTTCAGCTGCGATCAAAGACCAGCGCCGAAGGAGCGAAAAAGACCGCTTTACAGGGCTTTTTCGGGATGGAGGGAACCGCGGAGCGGCGCGGGCTGCAGCGGAACCACAATACCACCCCGGTGCCGATCGAAGGGGACTGCTTCGAATCGAAGGCGAACTGCTTCGATTCGAAGTTGAAGTAAGCAAACAAGTGCGAGGCAAGATCAGTCGAGCTACTTTCCGCCCGACTCGTAGGTGATCATCTCCTCGCGACGCTGCGCGTCTGATTGCTCGGTGACGATCACCTCCGATCCGGGCTCGACGCAGAGTTGAGGTTAATTGTCTCGCAATAAATTTGCTGGTGCATATTGGTCGGTCAGCACGCGCCTGCTCATATCCCAATCCACACGCGTAGTCAGCCGCGCCGGATATTCCAGCAAGGGGATGTCATATTTTTCAAGGCTTGGGGCCAGGCGTTGCGCCTCGGTGACGAGTGCTCCGCGCGGCGGCAGTGGCTTGAGCTGGGTGATGATGATGCGATTGCCTGAGGCTGGCATTTTGAAATTGAAAAATTCCGTGAACACACGTTGATACGTTACTGATTCATGATCATAGAAGCGGCTCATGGAAAAAGTATTGGCGACGAGCACGCCATCGTCAGCCATGATCGCCTTCACTTCTTCCAAAAACTCCATGGTCAGCAGGTGTTCTGGAATGTAATCACCGCCAAAGGCATCCAGCACAATGTAATCGTATTTCTTGCCGAGCAGACCTGTGCGCTTCACGAACACTCTGGCATCGGCCACAGTCACCTTCATATTCGGATTTTCTTCGAAGAAGAAAAACTGATGAGCGACATTGACCACGGCCTGGTCCACTTCCACGACATCAATCTCGGCATCGGGGAATAAATCAGTGAGCGTGGTGGGAATGGAACCACCACCGAGACCGGCAACAAGAATGGTTTTCGGATCTGGCTTCAGCAGCAGACCGGCGAAACTCATGCGCGTATAGGCGAATACCAGTTTGTCAGGTGTGCTCACATCGATACAAGTCTGGTTTCTGTCGCCACGATGCACATTGAATATCAGACAGCGACGATCACCGGTTTGCACGACGGTGATATCACGATAAATAGAGCGTTCTTCATGGATGGTTTCAGCAGCGAAACTGCTGACGCTGTGCCCGCACAAAATTGTCAGCAATAACCTGCAAGCAACCAAGAGTTTATTTCTCATGGCTTGGTACCCGAGCCGGACTTGGCTGCGCATTGCGCAAGTAATCGATCAGCAGGATCACGCCGCCGGCCATAAGCAAGGCCGCTATCGATCCCCACATGATCTGGTTTACATCAAACCACAATACAAAATAAAAGCTCGTGGCCAGGGTTCCGGCGGCACTGCCCAATGTGGAAATAAAGAACAGCTGACCCGCCATGTGACCGCTGTGATCCTGAGACTGCACCAGCAGCCGCACCGAATAGGGAGAGATCATACCCAGGATACCGATAGGCACAAAATACATGATGATGCAGGCGAGCAAGGAGCCATAACGCGGATCTTCTATATTCAGGAAAATTGGGCGCATGGTCAGATCTGCGAACAGGATGATGGGCAAGCAGAACAGTGCCGCACCAATGAAAAACAGGCCGAAGGTAGTGCCATTGGGATTGCGCGTCGACAGGCGCCCGCCAAGCAGGTAACCCATGGCCAGGGCGAGCATAAAAATCGTGATGATGCTGCCCCACACCACCTGACTGCCGCCAAAATACGGTGCCATGATGCGCGCGCCCAGCATCTCAATGGCCATGATGCAGAAGCCGCTGATGAAGGCCATGCTGATGATGAGCAGAGGCGGAAGCCCGCTGGATACAGCCCGTTTTTTACTACTCACAAATTACCTGCCCTATCAGTCAAGGACCGCTAAAGTATCATTGACTGACCCGCAAATAAAATGATTCCGCACCCTGTGCCTGTGAGCAAGCTTGGGAAGCCGGCTGCAGTTGGCTGCATTGAGTGAGAAATCCGAGTTGTTAAATTGCGCACCTGGCACCACTCAAAGCAATTTTAGTGAAGACTACTTTTTGCTGCCAAGGTGACGACCGCCATCGATGGCGATAACCTGACCAGTCATGTACCTGGCCGCGGGTGATACAAGGTACAGCGCGAGACCAGCGATATCTGCCTGATTACCGATGCGTCCTAATGGATTCTCCTGCTCGATCTGTGCGCGATGCTGGCTCAGCGTCCAGTCCATCATCTGGCTCTCGAATGCACCCGGCGCGATAGCATTTACGGTCACGCCTTTCGGTGCCAGTCTTACGGCCAGGTTTTTGGTGAGAAAATGCACCGCTGCCTTGCTGGCGCCATAGGCGAAATTATCCATGGAAGACACTCGCAAGCCATCGATGGAACCGATGTTGATCACACGGCTCGGATTGGCCGGGCTCGCACCCTCGCGCAGCAATGGCATCAGGTCGCGAGTCAGCATGAAGATCGCTTTCACGTTGATGTTCATCACCTTGTCATAGCCTTCCTCGGGATACTCCTCGAACGGCGCACCCCAGGCGGCACCGGCATTATTTACCAGAATATCCAGTCGCTTCTCTCTGGCTTTGAATTCACTGACAAATGCTGCGCGTCCGGCACTGGTGGAGAGATCGGCTGGCAAGGCGATACATGCGCCGGCACCGAGCGCTGACAATTCTGCTGCAGTCGCTGCACAGGCCTGGGCTTTGCGCGCGGTGATATAGGTCTTGATGCCATTCTCGACAAAGCCGGTGGCGATCATCTTGCCGATGCCACGGGAGCCGCCGGTGACAATTGCGATCTTGCCGGATACAGAGAACAGCGAATTGATGTTTAAAGACATGGGGTAATCCTGTGATAGTTATTAGGCGATGCCAGTGGCTGGCGCCGAACTCAAGTGGAAATCTTGCCTGCCATGATCAACTCGCACATTTGTTGCAGGATGATGGTTTTCTTCACCATCATCTTGAAACGTATATCCTGAGTCAGGCCGTGGTAATAACGATAATAAATCTGCTGCCCAATCACCGCCAGACGAAACAGGCCAAAGCAGTAATAGAAAGGAAAATTGTTTACTGACAAGCCAGTGCGCTGCTGGAAGCGTGCAATGATCTGCCGTCGCGTCGGCGCACCCTCGACATCGCTCGGCATATTGCGGTATTCGCGGAAGAAATCCGGGTCGCCGGTCTCCACCCAATAGCCGAGCGTACAACCGAGATCCATTAACGGATCGCCAACTGTAGCCATTTCCCAATCCAGCACTCCGATTACCTGTTGCGGGTTGGAGGCAGAGAAGATCACGTTATCCATCTTATAATCGTTATGAATCACGCTGGCCTTGCCACTCTCTGCCGGCATATTGTCCTGCAGCCATTGCATGGTCGCGTCGCAATTCGCGGTATCAGGCGTCATGGCATCAGCCCAGCGTTTGCACCAGCCATCCACCTGTCTATGTACGTAACCCACCGGCTTGCCAAAAGTATCCAGCCCGGCTGCCACCAGGTCTACCGAATGTAATTCACCCAACACGTCGAAGAAGTTGAACAATTGCTGGCGAATCTGGTCAGGCGTCATCTTTAACTGCGGCGGGTATTCGCGGCGAATTACCAGACCCTCGATATAATTCATCAGGTAAAAATCGCAACCGATGATGCTTTGATCCTGGCAGAAATGAATCGGTATGGGCCCGTAAGGAAAAACGTTTTGCAAGGCAGACAGAATCTTGTATTCACGGGACATATCGTGCGCCGACTTGACCGTGGAGCCAAAGGGCGGGCGGCGCAGCACCCATTTATCGCTGCCACTGCTCAGCAAATAGGTAAGATTGGAAAAACCACCGGGGAATTGCTGCAATTTGAGATTGGCAACCTTGCTGCCCAACACTGGCTGCAAGTATTGCCGTAACTGCTCGAGGTCCAATTCCTCACCAGCCCGAATTGTGCCTGCCTTATCTACCAAACTGGAATCTGTCACGCGCTATCCTTTCACCAAGACTACCGGTAGGTAATCATGTGCTGCAATCCGGGACGTTCCAGATGCGGCAGGTTATTAAACTGGGTGAGCGAGATCTTGCCATTGCCGTACTTGATCCGCGTCACGGAGCTATTATGCACCATCCAGTTTGTCGTAATAACCTGTTCGTCGGGAAATTGCAGAACTCTTTGCAGGGCCATGGCGATGACGCCGCCGGATGTGGAAAGCAGCACACGACTGCCGCTGCCGTGTTGCGCCATGAGTGTATCGAGCACACCGTATACGCGCTGGCGGAAGTCCTGCCAGTGTTCAAACCCCGTGTCGTCCGAGCGGGGTTGCAACTGGTTCGTGATCCATTTTGCAGTCGCTGCCTCGAACAGCGTCTGAAATAGTTTTGCTTCCTTTATAGGGAATTGCGGCGGCGGATCGAAGCCTTCAGAACGCGCGTGGTCGCGCAGATAGAGCTGGATTAGCGGATCGCCATTGTATTCATTCAGATGGGCGTGTTCGACCAGTTGCAGCGGTTGCTTGCGGCCCAACTCCAGTAATTCGCTCGCAGTTTCCTTCTGCCGCAGCAGACTGCCGCTGTAAATTGCATCGAAGCGCTCGCCGGTGTCCTGCCAATGCTGCGCCAGCAAGCGTACCTGTTCGATACCACGTTCACTTAACTTGTCATAGGACGCTGTGCCGAAAGACGCCTGTCCGTGTCGCACTAGGATCAGCTCACTCATAACCATCCTGCCTGTGCATCAGTGCTCGACACGCGCCGCTACCAGCAGTTTCAGAGCGACGCGAAGCGAGCGGCGTGGAAGTCGCCATTGCCAAACAACAAATCGATGGCGGTGACACGCTTGAACAGATGGGCGACGTCCAGCTCGTCGGTCATGCCAATACCACCGTGAATCTGGATCGCTTCCTGGCTGACTTTTTTGATGGCCTTGCCAATGCGGCACTTGGCGGCAGAGACTGCCTTGCTCTTTTCCTGTGCACTGTCTTTGCTGTCCAATATCATGGCGGCGCGCAGCACGATGGAACGTGCCAGCTGACATTCGATGAACATGTCTGCCATGCGGTGTTGCAGTGCCTGGAAACTGCCGATTGGCACATCGAATTGCTTGCGTGTCTTGCTGTATTCCACGGTCTTGCGCAGCAGTGCTTCCAGTGCGCCTACCGCTTCAGCACTCACCGCCACCGTGGCGCGATCGATCACGACATTGAGTCCGTCAAGCGCCGCACCAGCAGCACCGAGCCTGGATGCGACCGGCACCCGCACGGACTTGAATTGAATCTGCGCCGCTTGCCTGCCATCCACTGTTGGATACTTTGTCATGCTTACGTCAGCGGTCTTGCTGTCGACCAGGAACACAGAAATTCCCCGGGCAGCAGTCGCTGCTCCGGATTCGCGCGCCGTCACCAGCAAGTGCTGCGCCGCAGGGCCGTTCAGTACCAGAATCTTGGTACCATCGAGAATCACCTCATCGCCTTTGCGCACCGCTGTGGTGGTGACATTGGCAAGATTGAAGCGACTACCGGCTTCGGCATAGGCCAGCGCCAACTGCAATTCGCCGCCCATGATCTGTGGCAACAATGCGGACTTCTGTGCGCTACTGCCAAGCTCACTGATCAAGCCGCCGCACAGTATTGCAGTCGGTAAAAACGGCTCCACCAGCATGGCCCTGCCGAATTCTTCCATCATCACCATCAAGTCCACTGCGCGGCCACCGAAGCCACCATCGGCTTCATTGAAGGGCACTGTTAACCAACCCAGCTCGGCGAATAACTGCCAGTTGGCTGCGCTGTATCCGGCCGCACTTGCCATGATTTTCTTGCGAGTATCGAAATCGTAATTTTTGTGCACAAATTTCTGCACGCTTTCCTGCAACATCTGCTGTTCTTCTGAATATGAAAAATCCACTGGTAATCCTCTTGCCTGATTAACGCTTGTTAGGGTCCAACTTGCCAAGGTGCCTGGTATTAAACTACTGCCTGTCAGAGCCCAAGGACCGCTTTACAAATAATGTTGCGCTGCACTTCGTTGGAACCACCGAAGATTGTCAGCTTCCTGTTGTTGAAATACGTCAGGGCGGCGGCAGCGGAATTGCCCGGGCCGATATGGACACCCTGAAAGCCTTCCTCGAACTGGTCTGGCAAAAATGGCAGCGAGTGATAGGCAGCCAGCTCGACGAATAGTTCGTCCATTGACTGCGCCAGTTCGGTGCCGACTATTTTCAGAATGGATGACTCTGGACCGGGCGCCTTGCCGACACTTAACGCCGCCAGAGTCCGCAACTCTGCATATTCCAGCGCCAACAGTTCAATCTCGGCGCGAGCAAGCTTGTGCCTGAAACCGGGATTATTGGCCATGCTGCCGCCAAAACCGTCATCGGTATTGGCAGCGATCCGTTGCAACGCCAATAAACGGCGCTTGCCTCTGGGCACGCCGGCAATATTGGTGCGCTCGTGGGTAAGCAAAACCTTGGCATAGGTCCAGCCCTTGTTCTCTTCACCGATCAGGTTGTTGGCCGGGACCCGCACATCATCGAAAAAGACCTCGTTGACTTCCGGGTGCCCGTCCAGCAATACGATGGGCTTCAAACTTACACCAGGTGTTTTCATGTCGATTAACAGAAAGCTGATGCCTTCCTGCTTCTTCACTGTGTTATCAGTGCGCACCAGACAAAATATCCAGTCAGCAAACTGGCCATAGGTATTCCAGGTCTTGCTGCCATTGACCACATAGTGATCGCCATCACGTATGGCCGTGGTTTTCAGGGACGCGAGATCAGAACCGGAATTTGGTTCGGAATAGCCCTGGCACCACCATACGTTGCTTTCGAGAATATCGGGCAGGAAACGCTGTGTCTGCTCGGCCGAGCCATAAGCCATGATTACCGGGGCGACCATCTTCATACCAAATGGCACTGGCTCCGGAGCACCAACCAGACCCATCTCGGTGGCGAATATATATTTCTCGGTAGCGGTCCAACCGGTGCCGCCGTGCTCCACTGGCCAATTAGGCGCAGCCCAGCCTTTCTGATACAGAATTTTCTGCCAACGAACAGTTTCGGCCTTGGACAAGCGGATATTGGCATCGATTTTTTGTTTCATTTCGGCCGGGAATTCATTCTGCATAAATTCGCGCACGTCCTTCTGAAACACTATTTCCTCGGCGGTAAATTCTGCATTCACATGACTTCTCCTGGGTGAAAAACCAGCGCAGGGTAACATTTATGCCCGCCTTTGATAAGCAATTTCGAGCGCGTGTTCGGTAGCTGAAGGCCAGTAACCGCGCTAGTTGTAGGCATATCGAGCATTTTTGAAGTGGCGCCGCCACCACCACAAAATAGTGCTGACTCATTGGAATTACGGGGGTGGTTGCTGTATGCTATGCACGCGTCAAAAACCGCAGTAAATCCAACAATACCCACAAGCTTGTTATAGCTTACACACAATTCTCCCGAGACCTTTACCCACAATGAAGGAACCGGGACGCAGGAGTCCGCATGACTATTAACCGTTTTACCAAAACCCTGATCTTATTGATTACCCTGACCAGCATCGTGGCTTGTCGCTCCAGCAGCGAAGAAGCCGCCAACGCCCCTGCTGCCCAAACCGAGTCCGGCATTGATGCAACGACTCGTCGCGCACAAGAGCTGGCCGCAGAGCGCGCCGCGCGCGAAGCAGAAGCCGCAGAACGTATGCGAGTAGCTGCACTTAACACGAAGGTGTTCTATTTTGATTTCGATTTGGCTGAGTTCCGTCAGGCTGATCGTGATGTGCTGACCTTTCATGCCCGCGACCTGGCTGCAAATTCCAGTAAGCGCATTCGGCTTGAAGGTCATGCCGACGAACGCGGTACCCGCGAATACAACCTGGCCCTCGGCGAGCGCCGCGCTAACGGTATCCTCAATTACCTGATCGTGAACGGTGCCGCACGTGCCCAGATCGAAGTGGTGAGCTATGGCGAAGAACGCCCTGCTGCTACCGCAACCAATGAAGATGCCTATCAGCGCAATCGTCGCGTTGAAATCGTCAGCCCCTAGGAGTTGGCGAAGCGCTTTTAACTGCTGCATTTCAGCTTTTAAATTCTAAAGACAAGAAACTGGCCGAACCTGAAAAGATTCGGCCATTTTTTTTGGCGGCAGTTTGTAGCGGAGTATTAGCTGGCGAGCGCCTTGCGCAGCACCTGACCCATCTGGGTGAGAGCCGTCATGCCAGCAGGGATACCACCAGCGAAGGAAATGAAAGCATGGATCATGTCGGTGTAACACACATGTTCTGTGGCAACCCCATACTCCGCCAATCGCGAGGCAAAAGCATAACCTTCGTCGCGTATGGGATCGAAGCCTGCTGTCAGCAAAAATGCCGGTGGTAATCCGTGCAGGTCAGCGCGCATGGCTGACACCTGTGCATCCAGAGCCCGCTCGGGATTTTCCAGGAAATGATCGCGAAACCAGATCATATTGTCCCGGGTCAGAAAATAGCCTTGCGCAAAATCTTTGATGGATGGAAAGCTCATCGTGTAATCAGTAGCAGGGTAAATCAGCAGCTGGAATGCTGGTTGCGGGAATCCGGATTGTTTACACGCCAAAGCAACGGCGATGGTGAGATTGCCACCGGCGCTATCGCCCCCGATCGCGATGCGCTGTCGATCTACGCCCAGCATTGCACTCTGGTTGTAGACCCATTGCAAGGCCGCAAACCCATCCGCATAAATCGCTGCTGATTTGACCCCAGGCGCCAGACGATATTCGATGGAAATCACCGTACAGCCTGACAGTGCCGCCAGTTGCTGCGTCACCGTGTCATAGGTATTGATATCTCCCAACACGTAGCCACCACCGTGGTAATACACCAACACTGGTTGCAGTCCTGGGGGTTGATCGAGAGGACGATACAAGCGTGCTGCTATTTCTGCTGCACCGGTATCGATTGTATAGTTTTCTATCGCGGCCATTGCACAAGCTTGCGGCGCATAGGGGTTGCCACGCTCAGCACGCAGCTTGCGCGCCTCCTCGGGAGAACACGCATGCAATGGTTTCAATTTCTCGGCAGCCTGCGCGATTTGCTGCGCAATCGGGTGTGGCTGCGCGGCGCGCTCGGCCCTGGCACTGATGCAGACAGCTGCGCTCACAGAAACATATTCCTCGGCCTGGCTGTCTCGAACCCAACCAGCCAGATCAACACGGTGTACAGCAAGAACCCGGGCACTACATACAGCGCGATATCGATAATTGCCTGCTGACTCATATCCAGCGCTGCGAGCACTGCAAACACCAACATGCCAATGATATGTGCCAACAGATAGTAGTTAATGAATGGCTTGTGGTTATGGGTCATAGGCCAGGGCTTGCAGGCAAGCAACCAGTATAGCCCGACGATGACCCCGAGCAGGTCAGTCGGCCAGAATAACAACAGATTTATGTTGTGATGCAGATCCAGATGCTCAGAGATGAACCAGCCGCCCAGCATGAGTGTGCCATAGATACCGCTGAACAAACCTGTCAGCAGTCCTAACAGGCCTAACACGCGAAAATTCAAGCCAGGAGCCTTGAGTCCGAGTCGGGAATGGGTGGCGAAATAGGACATTGGAATTCTCTTCAGCATGAGCAACAGAAAGAACAGTGGCGCAAGCAGTATCACCGAGGCTATCTGATAAGGATCAGTTTCAATGCGCGGCGGGGGGAACTCCATAATCACTTGTGAATCAGACAGCAACGGCAGGCGCTGCCCTTGTTCCGCCAAATCAGACGGTAATTGCGCCAGCTGCCGGCGCAGACTCAGGGGCAGAAACATTTCTTGCCATTGGCTTATCGGTTGATCGATATTGCTGTTCATGAGTATATCGAGGGAGAAACCGATTACTGGAACCGACGCATAATGCGCCTGCACCTGATCGCGATAGGTCTGTGACGTGATTGCCCCTGAGTTTGCAGCCAGGCGGCCGCCAGTTGCTTCATCGAGATAGTCACGTACGCGCGTCGTGCAGTTGTCCATGAAGTACAGATAATCATAGACGACGTTCTCGGGCTGCATGTTCCAATGCAGGCGACGCAACAAAATTTCCTTCTGTGGATTCGAGAGATTGATCTGGTCCTGCCACACCGTGCGCTGCTGGCTGCGATAGGAATTGAATTCTTGGGCCGGCGCGTGAGTCTCCAATCTATAACGCATGATGCCCTTGAAGAAATGATAGGAGAAGTCGACTACCCCGCCACTGATATCGAACACGCCCCAGTTATATACGGTATCGGTGTCGGTGTTTTCGTCATACACGCGCAGTGCGGTATGTCCGAAATTGTCGTATACCATATCCCCCACATCGACCGTGATCAGATAGAAATGGATACCGCTGAGGTCGCTTGGCACGGTGTAGTTGGGGTCTATTGGCAGTGCTTCCAGTGCGCTTGCGGACATGGAAAACGCCATAAAAAATAGCGCGAAGACTGCTGCCATGAAGTGGTTTTGGCAGCAGGCTGCCTTGGGATTTACTGGTTTTATGGAGACGGGCATCAAGACCTTTGGTGCCACGCAGTATGGGGACGCAGCGAATGCGCAATCCTACCAAAGATCGCTCACAGATCAAGGAACTCCCTTTTTCGAGACAAAAAAAATCCCCGCTCACTATCCGCCAACAGTCGAGCAGGGATTTGCGGTAGTTTACGCTACCAGCAACCGGTCAAAATAACGTGGGTTTTGCTTGGGTTCCCTGGTTGCCGGGCTTTCCGCAGTGGAAGTGAGCTTAACCGGGCTTGTCTGAACTGAATCTGAACAAAACAGAATGGGTGGCCGCTTGGTACTTTGCTGCTTGTGTTACCATCACCGCGGTCAGTTAGCGGGGCTTTATAGCCAAATTTCAAGAGGACTCCATGCAGACACGTCAATTGGGCCCACTGCGGGTCTCGGCCCTTGGACTTGGCTGTATGAGCATGTCCCAATCCTATGGCGTGGCGGACCGCACTGAATCAGAACGCTGCCTGCACCGGGCTCTGGACTGCGGTTATAGCTTCCTCGACACGGCCAGCGTGTATGGCCTCGGTCACAACGAAACCCTCATTGGCGAAGTTCTGGGATCACGCCGCCAGCAATTTGTGCTCGCCAGCAAATGCGGCATTGTTAACCGGGACGACAAGCGCGCGGTGGACTGCACGCCAGCCAATATTCGTAATACGCTCGATGCCAGCCTGCGCCGTTTACGCACCGACATGATTGATTTGTATTACCTGCATCGCCGGGATTTCAATGTGCCCATAGAAGAAAGTGTTGGCGCCTTGGCCCAAGCCGTGCAGGCCGGCAAAATCCGCTACATCGGTCTGTCTGAATGCTCCTCTGTCACGATTCGTCGCGCCCATCGCGAGCACCCGATCTGCGCCGTGCAATCTGAATACTCGCTGTGGACGCGGGACCCTGAATACAAGGTGTTCGACAGTTGTCGGAAACTGGGCATTGGGTTCGTATCATTCAGCCCGCTTGGCAGGGCTTTTCTCGCTGGCGTGATCCGCGACATGTCCATGCTTGAAGACGACGACATGCGCCAGACCATGCCGCGCTTCCAGCAAGACAACCTGCCCCATAACCTGCGTTTGCTGGATGAGCTGGCAGCCATTGCACGCACCAATCATTGCACCATGGCGCAACTCGCCCTCGCCTGGGTGCTGGCCCAGGACCCAAACTTCGTCCCCATTCCCGGCACCAAGCACGTGCGTTATGTTGAAGAGAATGCAGCCGCTGTTGACCTGCACATCGATCCAGTTGGCTTAAGGCGCGCCGGAGAGATTTTTACAGAAACAGATGTCCGCGGCGATCGTTACGCGAAATCCCATATGATTTCTCTCGATCCGGATGACTGATTCAATACGAACATTTCTCTCAAGATCCATAACACGGTGCATTGCAAGCACAGCAAATTTCAATGCTATGATGACCAGCATTCGCGAACTCAAAATCAGATTCAACAAACACTAACGAAAAGATTCAGGGAAATAACACTATGAATGGTGCAACGGCGCTTATCGAGACTCTGGCGGATTGTGGGGTTGAACTTTGTATAGCTAATCCAGGCACGTCGGAGATGCATCTGGTGCATGCGCTGGATCGGGTGCCACGCATGAAGTCAGTGCTGGCGCTGTTTGAAGGCGTATGTACTGGCGCCGCTGATGGCTACGGTCGGATGACAGGCAAGCCAGCAGCAACGTTATTGCATCTGGGGCCAGGCTTGGCGAATGGCATTGCCAATTTACACAATGCTCGCCGCGCCAATACCCCGATGATCAATATTATTGGCAATCATCCCAATTATCATATTGGTTTCGATGCACCGCTTACTTCGGACATCGACACACTCGCGCGTAATTTCTCCGGCTGGATTAAATCCTGCAGTACCGCTGATACCCTGGCGCAAGATGGCGCGGATGCCTACACCGCTACGCTACGGCAGACACCTGGCTCCGTCGGCCAGATTGCGACTTTGATCATGGGCGCAGATGCCGCGTGGGGTAATGCCAATGGCAAGATCGCGCCCAATGCGCTGCCCACTCGCAGCAAGGTCACCGACCAAGCCATTGAGGCCATCGCACAATTGTTACAGAAACGCAGCAATACCATGCTGCTCTTGGAACATCATGCTTCCACACCAGCGGCGCTGGAAGCAGCCAGCCGTATCGCCACCAAAACCGGCTGCAAGTTGATGACCGGCACCTTTCCCGGTCGAGTCGATGGCGGCCCGGGTCGCGTCGCAGTGCCGCGCCTCCCCTATTTCCCTGAACAGATTTTGCAAACCCTGCAAGGAGTCGAAAACCTCGTGCTCGTCGGCGGGCAGATTCCAGCCAGCTTCTTCGCCTATAAGGGCATACCAGGCCAGTTGATTCCTGCAGGTTGCAAGGTTTCACGCCTGTGTCATGTGGAAGAAGATGCTGTCGATGCATTACTGCGACTGGCCGAACACACCGGGGCGAGCGCTGCGCAGGCGACGTATTTCGAAGCACAGGCCATGAGCAAGCCCAACGGCGAATTGAACAACAAGACAATAATTCAGGCAATCGCAAGCACCATGCCGGAAGATGTGATCGTATGTACCGATTCTGGTGGCGGCAATGCGGCCTACCCCTATTGCCAGAACAGCGCCAGAAATTCCTGGTTAAGCCTGACCGGAGGCGCTATCGGACAGGGTGGACCCTGTGCGACAGGAGCCGCCCTGGCCTGTCCGGATCGACCTGTATTAGCCTTGTTAGGTGATGGCGGCGCTGCGTACACCAACCAGTGTTTCTGGACACAGGCCCGGGAAGGCCTCAATGTCACCACAGTAATCTTCGCGAATCATTCATATAACATTCTTAACGTGGAATACGGGCGGCTCGGTGTCACTGAAGTCGGCAAAATTGCCGCGAGCCTGTTCGATATAGGCAATCCGAAGATCAACTGGGTGGATATGGCGAAGAGTTTTGGAGTACCAGGCGCTCAGGCCAATACAGCAGAGGAGTTAAGCAAACTGCTGGAGCAGAGCTTCAGGACACCCGGTCCGTTCCTGATTCAGGCGAATGGGCAAATACAGCGCTAAGCTGTATTAAATCTGGTGCGCAGTAACGCGCCCCAGTAGTTTATTTTGATTATTCTATGACGCGCCGCGTATGGCATCTGCACAAGCAGAACTCATGATGCTGATTTACATCAAGCCCGCCAGAGACACACTCGGCATACTGCACCAGACAACCGAACTTACCCCAGCGAACTCTGGCAGGATCCGGCAATGACTCAATTTGAACCAGGCACTGATGAGTGGCTCAATCAAGTGCAAGAAGACATTATCGACCCTGAGCGGCCCATCATCGATCCCCATCACCATTTATGGTTGAAGCGCTTCAATCGAGACTATGTCTTGCCGCAACTGTGGGCGGACACAAACTCGGGTCACAATATCGTAAAAACCATTTTCATGGAGTGCCGTGCGTTTTATTTGCGTGAGGGCCCTCAGCATTTGCGGCCGCTTGGGGAGACTGAATTTATCGCCCAGATCGCTCGCGAGAGTCAGGAAAGCAGCAAACCACAAGCGCGAATAGCCGGCATCGTTGCCCATGCAGATTTGACTCTCGCTGGCGCAAGCACAGACCTATTGCTCGAGTTGCTGCAACAGCATCGCGACTCAAGTCAGGGTTTGCTGCGCGGCATCCGCCATTCGGCCGCGCGCGACCCCCACCCGAAAGACTTGCTGATAGTCAGTGCGGCGCCTCCTTATCTACACGGCAAGGAATCATTCCGCAGTGGTTTGCGCATACTCGCCGCCCAGGGCCTAACGTATGACAGCTGGCATTATCATCATCAGAATCAGGATTTTCTGGAACTGGCCCAGGCCGTCCCGGAATGCACCATGATTCTTGATCACTTTGGCACACCGCTCGGAGTTGGCGGGTATCGTCATTGTCGTGATGAGATTTTCCAGCAGTGGAAGCAGGATATGATCGAACTGGCCAAATGCCCAAATGTGTACGCGAAACTCGGCGGCCTGGCCATGCCCGACAACGGTTTCGGCTGGGATCGTGCTGCGCGACCGCCCACTTCTGACGAACTCATCCGACAACAGCAACATTATTACCTGCACATGCTGCACTGCTTCGGCCCGCAGCGCTGCATGTTCGAAAGCAATTTTCCCGTCGATCGGCTTTCAGTGAATTACCATGTGCTGTGGAATGCTTTCAAGAAGATGACTCAAGATCTGTCCGAGGCAGACAAACATGCGTTATTCTATGGCACCGCCGAGAAAGTCTATTCTTTACATGACTAGACTCACTTACTCCGCAATGTCTTGCGAGCTATGCAGTATAAATCGATGCCGTACGAAACCCTGATCTTCGACCTCGATGGCACTCTGACCAATCCCGCAATTGGCATTGTGCGCTGCATGAACTATGCACTCACTACGCTGGGTTTTCCCCCGCGCTTCGAACGCGACATAACACCCTACATCGGCCCCCCATTGGAGATCGCACTGCGCGGCCTGTCAGGCAGTGATGATGCCGATTGCATCAAACAGTTGATCGTCGCCTATCGCGAGCGTTATGGCGAATTTGGTTACGCTGAAAACACCGTATATGAAGGCATCTATCCAATGCTGGATGCATTATTGGCAAGCGGAGTGCGCATGGGAGTGTGTACTTCAAAGTATGAGAAGTATGCGATTAAGGTATTGCAGGAGTTCAATCTGTTTGACTACTTCGAGTTTGTCAGCGGCAGCGACTACCATGTTGCGAAATCGGAACAGCTGGCAGAACTGCTGAATGCCGGCACTATTACCAGCAATTCACTCATGATCGGCGATCGTGCTATCGATCTTGCAGCGGCGCAACAAAACGGACTGACTGGAGCCGGGGTACTTTGGGGCTTTGGAGACCGCGAGGAACTTGCGGGAGGCAATCCGGTGTTTATCGCAGAGAGTCCACTGGAATTGTTGCAGCGACTGCAGAATAAACCGGAATAAAATTATTCAATCAGCTTGCGCATACGTTTAACAACCGCGCTGCTCATCAATATAACTTCGTCTTTGACTTTCAATTCACAGCGCACAAATACCATCGACTTGCCACGTTTCACGACCTCGCAGAATCCTTCTGCCAGATCACCACTAAAGGCAGGAGCCGTGAATTCATTGTTGCAGCTCACCGTAAGCACACTTTCCTGCGAACCACCGTTCGCTCCCAGGCACAGTGTGTAATCTGCGAATGCCATCAGCACACCGCCGTGCACCGAGTCATGGGCATTGCAGTGCTGGGCACGAATGCGAAATGCCGTGCGCGGATGCGCACCTTCCATGTAGAAGAAGAACGGCCCGATGTGGTCCTCAGCCATGTCGCCCACCCAATGATGGTAGTGCGAGGGGATGTCATGGTCTGCTGGATTAATTTTTACTGATTTATTTTTCAAAGGTTTACTCTTCATCATCTTCATCATCTTCATCGTCATCTGGAATCGCCAGATCGACTGCAGCACCAACTACCTTGAACGGTATCTTGACCACTTCGATGGTGGTATCTACCGCAGCACCAACAATCGCGCCCACGCAACCGTTGCTGGTAATACTCAGTAATAAAATGCCACTAATCAGCAGCTTTCGGCGCAATCGCATTAACGCAATACCAGTGGATGTACGGGAAAATCAGCGTGGCTGTTGCCAGCTTCCACCAACTGCGCGAAATCATCAGCGATATAGCGGCTCAGATCAAGCACTCGCTGCCAATAACGCTGACGCGATTGGTAATCCAGTGTTTTGAAGTCGGTTCGATCCGGAATTTTTCCATAGGGCAGACTGGCGACGAATGCTGCCGAAGGCGCCAACAGCACGACGTTACGGAAATTTTCTGCATGGGGCCTGCGCCAGGGCAAATGTTTGTCGAACCAGCCTGGAATAACACTCGAGTAAAAATGCGGATAGAGGACCAGTTCGTCTCCAGCATAAAACGGTAAATCGAAATGATAGTCGGTGATGCCGCCATCCCAATAGAGACCATTCTGCGCCCCGGCAATATCGCGCTCTCCCGCCAGCGCAAACGGGATCGAACCGGATGCCATCATCGCCGCAAATACATTGTCAGTAGTGAGCGGCGCCAGTTGCGTATCGAGATCCTTTAAACGAAGCCACGGTGAGCTTTCACCTGCACTGCTGAAAAGTGTGCGTTGAAAAAACCAAGACAGCGTCCTGCGGTTAAGCAGATTCGCCATGGCCGCAGCACCCAGCGCAAGCATCTGCAGGCGTTGATTGTGACTACTACCCAGCCCTTTGCAGCGATCGGCAATGATGTGTGTCTTGAATATGGGATTTTCCACAATCTCGCGAGCACCCTGCGCACCCAACACTGCCTGCAACATCGCTCGCGCCTTGTCCGTAATCTCGGCTACTGTGGGTTGCTTGCCATAATTCTCATTACTATAGATTTTCGCCAAGCGCTCAATTGCGGCGACCGGATCGGCAGTAGCAAGACAACACATGCGCCAGGCGCCAGCAGATGAACCCAATGTATGTAATATGGTCTGGCGTTCCCTGAAGAATTCACCAAACAGATACCGATCCAGTCCATACAACACAAACCATTTGGGACCACCGGAAGCTCCCAGCAATACCCGGAATTGTTCCGCATGCACGCCTTCTTCGCGTAAACGGCGCAGTGCATGTGGCCCGGCTAATATTTGTAAATGTTTCATCACCACCTGATGATATAATCCACGCCGTTTGCAAGCCACATCGAATCGAAAACAATACATTTCGTTGTGGATTTTGATTTTGATTTTGCTTTTTGCGAGAGTCACTGCGCACAATAGGCGCGCGAGTGGGTGAAGCATGGCGGGGATGTGCGAGGCATGGATGCCGAGCCCAAGCCTCCAGGGACGGATTCACGGCGGGCCCCGTGATGCTTTACCCACTCGCGACCCGACTTGGCACTCTCCTTAATATCAAGGAGGTTCGACAAGAATTTTCAGAGAACTCAAATGAAACGACCCGATTTACATGATCGCAAGACGCTTTTGTACCTGCTTGCCATCGGCAACACTGTAGCGTTTGCCGTCTGGCAGGTGCTGCTGAACAACTTCGTAGTAGAACGCGCCGCATTCACCGGCACCGAAATAGGCATTCTGCAGAGTCTGCGGGAGATTCCGGGATTTCTGGCATTCACCGCAATCTTTGTGATGTTGTTTATTCGCCAGCAAAAATTCGCCATCCTGTCATTGCTTTTGCTCGGTTTCGGTACCGCGATTACCGCGTTTTATCCGCAGGCGCTGTGGCTCTATTTAGTTACTGTCATCATGTCGACAGGCTTTCATTATCTGGAGACTCTCCACAATTCCCTCAGTCTGCAATGGCTCAGCAAGCAAGAAGCCCCCAGCGTGCTGGGGCAATTGCTCAGCGCGCGGGCATTTTGCAATCTCGCTGTACTGGGCACCTTGTATGTATATTTGATGTTCTTTGCCGCGAATTATCTGCTGATTTACCTGCTCGCTGGCATCGCGACCATAGCGATTGGCGTGTATTGCTGGATGGCGATTCCACAGTTTGAAGATGCTGTCGTACAGCGCAAGGAATTATTCCTGCGCAAGCGTTACTGGTTATTTTATGTGCTCACATTTCTGGCCGGGGCACGGCGCCAGATATTTGTCGTGTTTGCGGGCTTCCTGCTGGTAGAAAAATTCAATTTCCCAGTAGCAGATGTGGTGCTGCTAACGCTCGTGAATGCGGCGCTTACGTATTGGCTGGCACCGAAATTAGGGCGCCTGATTTCCTATATTGGCGAGCGGCGCTCGCTCGCGATTGAACACATTGGACTGCTATTCGTATTCCTGGGCTATGCCTTCGTCGATAGCGTGGCATGGGCCATAGCACTGTATCTGCTGGATCAACTGTTTTTTGTGATGTCGATTGCGCTGAAGACTTACTTTCAAAAGATTGCTGACCCGGCAGACATTGCCGCCACGTCCAGCATCAGTTTCACGATTAATCATATCGCAGCAGTAGTGTTACCGGCTTTGCTCGGCGTGCTCTGGGTAATGGATTATGCTGCGGTATTTTTGGTTGGCGCTGCTATCGCTTTCTGTTCGTTGTTGTTCTCACAATTGATACCGGATCGACCAACACCACACAGAGAGACGCGCTTTTCAGCAACAGCGCTAACGCCGGCACCATAACCGGATCAGAAATCCGGCTGGCGCCGTTGGTGCTGTTTAGTCAGCAAATTAACCGCTTAATTACCTTGGGTGAATACTACGGTGAAACTGACTGGTACTGCGTTGCTGATGCGGGTGAGCCCGGCAACTTCACGCAGACGCTCCACTCCTTCAACCAGTGCGAAGCTGTCTGCAGTCACAATAACCGGTTTCAAGGTAGTGGCGACCACACCCGCAGTGAGTCGAGTGAGCATGACGTCGGCGGTATAACTCTTGCTAGCACCATGCAGTTCAAGACTGAATTCCAGCGCTGCCACACTGCTGGTACCAGGCTCCATAGCTGTGATCGCGGCCAGGTCAACCTTGGCAGCAATTGCAGCATTGGGGAACATGGCAGTTTCAAACAGCATGGTCTGCATACGCTCATTGCGAATATCGATCATCGTATTCACACTGGCCAACTCTATACTGATTGCTACCGTACCATCATTGTCGATAGTGCCGCTTATCAGATCAAAAGTGTGAGCTTCCGCTACGTTATCGGCTTTTACCGTAACAAAACTCAGTTCCGATGCTCCGTTTTCCAGCGACCATTGCGCCTGCGCTGCATTCACCAGCAATAGGGGGCTTAGTGCCAGGATCAATAGGTAATTGCGAATCTTGCTAGGCATATGACTTCTCCGAGGTTACATCAGCATTATTGGAATTAGTTTGAAAAGGGATTGAGATAAGTTCGAAACGTCTACTGTGACGCGGTAGTATTGGCGAGCAGCAAGCTTACCCGAAAACCCGCACGACGGTATATTAAAAGCGCTCCAGAGTCGGCAATTTTCTGCGTTACGTCACTTAAATGGACAGGTTAGAATGCCCAGCCTGATCCGCACCAAGGTAGCATCCCGTAAATGAAATCAGCACCAAGCAGCCCCATCGTAAAGCATCTCGTTCTTATCGGTGGTGGTCACAGTCATCTGGCGGTGCTGAAACGACTCGGCATGAAACCTGTGCCCGGTCTCACGATCACACTCATCAGCCGGGAAATCACCACACCCTATTCCGGTTCGCTGCCTGGCTTTATCACCGGGCATTACTCCCATGAGCAAATACATATCGATCTGCGCCCACTTGCACAATTTGCCGGCGCTCGAATTATTGAAGCCGAGATCACGCAGATCGATTTACAGAAAAAAAACATTCTGTGCGCTAACCGGCCCAGTATTGAATTCGATCTATTGTCATTGAATATCGGTTCCCGCCCGAATGCGAGCCTGATCCCTGGCGCCGAACTTTATGCCACCGGGGTAAAACCAATTGATGCATTCCTGCAACGCTGGCAACAAATCTACACACAGGCGCTTGCTACGCTACAAGACACGAATGCCGAATTCACCATCGCAATCGTCGGCGGCGGACCCGCCAGCGTGGAACTCGCCCTTGCCGCACAATATCGAATCCTGAGCGCGCTCAAACTCCCTCTGCGTCAACCTAACCGGTTGCGTATCAAGCTGATCTCGGCAGATGCAGCGCTGCTGATGGGACATAACAGCAAAGTACGCAAATTTGCAGAGAGCGAGTTCGCTTCTCGCCACATTGAGGTTCTGCTTGCGCATCGCGTAGCTGAGTTCAAGGCGGGCACCGTGGTTTGTGCAGAGCATCAGGAAATAAAGGCAGATGTAATCTTGTTTGCCACTGGTGCCAGCATTGCGGACTGGCCCGGGCGTTGCGGACTGGCGCTGAGTGCAGATGGATTCATTGAGGTGAATGAGTTCCTGCAGTCGACCAAGCATGCTTGCGTATTCGTCGCTGGCGATGCGGCAACGCTAGTCGGCGAACCCCGACCCAAGTCTGGTGTATATGCTGTGCGTCAGGGTAAACCATTGGCGGAGAATCTGGTCCGCTATGCCACTGGCAAAAAACTGCAACGCTATAAACCGCAGCAGCATGCCCTGGCTTTGATCAATCTCGGCAACAAGACTGCGATCGCCTCGCGCAATCAACTATTTTTCAAGGGACGCTGGGTCTGGTCGCTGAAGAACTGGATTGATACCGGATTTATTCGCAAATACTCCGAGCTGCCGCAGCGCAAACAGGAATTGACAATCGCTCCCGGATTACTCGACCAAGCCGCGGAGGAGCAACTGCGGCAGCACGCCATGCGTTGCGCCGGCTGCGGCGCCAAGGTAGCAGGCAATATCCTGGACGATGTGCTGCAGCAACTACCCATGATCACCCAACCCGATGTGATCAGCAGTGAGTCAAGAGTGGAAGATGCCGCGCTTATTCGCCTCGACAATAACCGGGTGCTGCTGCAGTCAATCGATCAGTTGAGCGCTTTTATCAACGACCCCTACCTGTTCGCGCGCATCGCCACCAATCATTGTCTCAGCGATATTTACGCAATGGGCTGCCAACCGCATTCAGCTCTGGCCGTGGTGGGACTGCCATTTGCCAGCAAGCGCTATCAGAAAGCACAGCTGCGTGAATTAATGCTGGGGTGCAGTGCCGCGTTGCTGGAAAATAATTGCAGTTTAATTGGCGGTCATTCCGCGGAATCGCCCGAGCTCAGTTTTGGCTTGAGTGTGAATGGCTTTGCGCAAGCTGATCAGTTACTAACGAAACATGGCATGACTGTCGGTGATGTCATCATACTCAGCAAGCCGCTGGGTACCGGTACTCTATTGGCCGCTGATATGCGCTATCGCGCCAAACATAGCTGGATAACGCAGGCACTCACCCACATGTTGCAATCCAATCGCGCGGCGGCGCAGTGTTTCCAGCAAAATGGTGCCACCGCATGTACCGATATCACGGGCTTCGGTCTCGCCGGACATTTGCTGGAGATGCTGGAATTCGAAAGGGTCGAAGTGGAAATTGAGCTGGAACAAGTACCGGCCATGGAGGGTGCGCTGGCATGCCTGCAGCAGGGCATTTTCAGTTCTCTGCATCAAGACAATGCGCAGAAGTCCACATCAATCTATAACAGTGAAGCCTTTCGCGATGATCGTCGCTACGACCTGTTATTCGATCCGCAGACTTCCGGAGGGCTGGTGGCCAGTGTGCCGGCGCAGAATGCCGCGGCCTGTCTGCAACAATTGCATGGGGCCGGCTGTACTGCTGCCCGCATAATCGGCCGGGTAGCAAGCTCAAAATCCCGCGCGCCGGCGCTAATATTAAAATAGAATATGAACATTTTTCTGACCATTTTTATTAACGCAGGATTTACTATGAAGTTGCTGACTGCAATGCGCCGCGCCACTCCAATGTTGCCGCTTGTACTTTTATTGATGCTTGCCAATTCCAGCCTGGCGCAGGACGCCAACACCTCGACCAATCTGCTGGACCGCTATGGCAATCTGGACATAGAACGTACCGGTCCGACTATCGACAACGAGCTTGCCCAGAAAATGGTTCGTCGCGGCAACACCTACAGCAATCTGGAGCGCTACGACGATGCCATCGCCGAGTATCGCAAGGCGCTAAGCGCCGATCCGAATTTTGGCGAGGCGCTGCGCAATCTCGCCAATACTTATTATTTTCTCGAACGCTTCGATCAAGCGAAACCACTGCTCGCGCGCTTTATCGCCTTGCAAACAGAAACTACGGCGGCATTAATTGCGTCCGTTGCTACGCTGGGGGAACTGGAACGTAAAGACGAAAACTATGAGGCCAGCATTGCCTATGATTTACGCGCCATTGAATTGAGTTCAGACAATGATTCGCAGGTGCATATCATGGCTAACACCTACAATAATGCCGGCGAGACTGACAAGGCAATCCAGATCTATCAGGCCGGAATCGCCGCCATGCCGAATAATGCGTTCTTCGATCGCAGCCTCGGACGTCTGCTGGAGCAGGAGAATCGACTGCAGGAAGCCCTGGCTGCCTACGAAGCTGCCGCCGCCAAAGACCCGGATTCCCAATTCTACGCCGACCTGGTCAGCGCGACCCGCAGCCGCTTGAACCGTTGAATGTTTTTCGCATAGCGCTAACCGGACACAACGCGACTCGAAGCCATATATTTATCATATGGTGAAATTGTCTATTGCGTAGTGCTGTTGGTTAATTGTGCGCGCGTATCGGCATCCATTGCCGCGATTCGATTCACTTCTGCGTAGAACCGTGGAAAATCCCCGTCCACACTTTCCAGCAAATCTGTAAAAAACGGCACCAGCTCATTGTAGGAACTCACCGTAGACAACTGCGCATTATTGAGCGCACCGGCAAACCAGTTGTCGTAACCTGAATAACCATCCCACTGCAGTTGCAGTGCCGTGTATTCGGCGCGCAAATCAGCCTGAATCTGCCCCTTGCGCTCGCGCATGTCAGCGGCAGCCAGTTCTTGCTGATACAGATCAGCGAGTCGCGCGCGATACTGAGACACCAAAGCGACAAACTGTTCTTGCCGCACGCGTTCCGTTTCTGCCAACGCCAGCAAGTCAGTATGCTGTTCCAATAATAACCACTGCCGCAGTCCGGCTCTTTCTAAGGTGGTGGCGAAGCTCTCGTTAAATACAGTGTCACCTGGAACATAGGCAATCTGGTGCGCGAGTTCGTGAAATATCAGGGATGCCAGCTGATAATCGGCGCGCTCACTCACGGTGCTCAACAGGGAATCGTTAAACCATCCCAGCGTGGAATAGGCATCGACACCGCCGACATAGACATCCAGGTCGCGCGCAGACAGATCTTCGGCATAACGCAGCGCTGCCGTCTCAGAAAAATAGCCACGATATGACACGCAGCCCGCAAGTGGATAGCACCAGTTCATCGGATCAATGGCGAATTCAGGCGCGGCGAATACGTTCCACACGACATGTTGACGCGAGACATCGACATAGGTCAGATAATTTTCGCCAACCGGTAGTTGTAACTGCGCCTCGGCAAATTCGCGTATCGACAAGACGGCAGTGAATTTCTCCCGCAGCTGCGGTGCCAGATTGGGGTCTTCCAACAATTGCTCGATGGCTTCGCGCCCACGCAATATAGACAGTTGGCCACGTGCGGCCTGGGTGTAATAGCCGATCGTTTCGCAGGACAGGAGCAGGCCAGCAATGGCCACTGCCAAAGTCAACTTCAGAGTATTGCACTGCAGGCTATTCATGCGCTGCTTACTGTGGGACCAGTTCGATCTCGAACAGATTGGCCCAGTGCTTGCCGGTGACGAATAACCTGCGCTTCTCAGCATCCCAGGCGATGCCGTTAAGCACGGCTCCGGAACTGCCGAGTTTGGTGAGCGCCGCAAGCCCGGTGAGATCGATGTAGGATTTTACCAGACCAGTAACAGGATCGATGCGCACGATATAATCGGTCATCCACACATTGGCCCAGACTTCACCATCGATGTATTCCAGTTCATTCAACATATTGATCGGATTGCCATCGAGCGTGACGTTGATCTTGCCAACCGGCGCAAACGTTTCCGGATCCATGAATTGCAGGGTGGCGGTGCCGTCGCTCAAAATCAGCCGCTCACCATCGAACGCAAGTCCCCAGCCTTCGGTGGCATTGTAATGTGTGCCGAGTTGTTCAAAGTTGTTGATGTCATACACAAACACTATATGGGATTGCCAGGTGATCTGGAAAATCTTGTCACCGACCACCTCGATTCCCTCACCAAAATATCGATCACTCATACGCTTGCTCATGAGTGGTGCAGGGTCTTCAAGCGTGCGCTTGCTGAGCGATGACAGACCGAGTTGGCCAGAGCCCTCGAACAAGTGCCCGTCGTGGAACAGCAGCCCCTGGGTAAACAGGTTGATGTCGTGGGGAAAGGTATTGATGACTTTGTAGCCGAACACCACCCGTTCCTGGCCGAGCACTGACGTAGCTGGCGCCAGCAAGAACAGCAGGAATACTGGTAACAAGAGTCGTGGCAAGTTTGTATTCAATTGCATTTCCCGGTTTATCGTCCTGTCTGTTAGCCTGCTAGAATGACCGGCAGCCACCGGTAAACAATCTGACAAATGGAGAAGAAAATGGCAGAAGACTGCTTGTTCTGCAAAATTATCGCAGGGCAGATACCCTCGAACAAGGTTTATTCAGACGCGGATGTCTATGCCTTTCGCGACATTAACCCCGCGGCCCCGCAACATATCCTGCTTATTCCCCGCAAACACATCAGCAACATTGCCGCGGCCAACGCGGCGGATGAGGCATTGTTGGGCAAGCTGCTGTTAAAGGCCAATGGGATTGCGACAGAGGCTGGCTTGCATGAGTCAGGCTTCCGTTATGTCATCAATACCGGAGCTGATGGCGGCCAGACAGTGTTCCATCTACACCTGCATATTCTTGGTGGCAGACGCATGCACTGGCCACCAGGCTAAGCATGCTCAGACTGGTGGCAGCGCCAATGGTGCCAGCGCCATGCGCGTCGCGGCATAGACGCCAGCTTCAGTAATAATGCCGCAGATCAGCCGCGCCGGCGTTACGTCGAATCCGCAATTATTGATGGCGACGCCTGGCAGCGTGACTCTGACTGTGTGTAATTCGCCAGCGGCATCTACTCCGCTGATGTGGGACACTTCCTCGGCACTGCGTTGCTCAATTGGAATCTGTCCTACTCCCGCTGCCAGGGTGAAATCAATGGTAGACAGCGGCAGTGCGGCATAGAACGGAATGTCATTGTCAAAGGCCGCCAACGCCTTCAGGTAAGTGCCGATCTTGTTACAGACATCGCCATTGATTGCGGTGCGATCGCTACCGACCACACACACATCCACCTTGCCCTCTTGCATGAGATGTCCGCCGGCATTGTCGACGATGAGCGTGTGGGGAATTTTATTTTGTGCCAATTCCCAACAGGTGAGCGCCGCACCCTGATTGCGCGGCCGCGTCTCGTCCACCCAGACATGCACCGGTACGCCCCGTGCCACCGCCTTGTAAACAACGGCCAGAGCCGTACCCCAATCCACGGTAGCCAAGGCCCCGGCATTGCAGTGCGTCAACACATTGAGAACTGTTGCATCGGAGTTGGCGCGCGCCGCTTTCTGCTGCCATAGATCGACCAGCAGATTGGCACCGTGTTCGCCTATGGCCGCGCATATGGCCACGTCTTCCCGTTCCATTGTCCTGGCAATTTGCAGTGCTGCTGCGACCCGTTGTGAACCAGAAACTTTCTTAAGGCCGTGCTGCATTCGCTGCAGGGCCCAGCGCAGATTGACGGCGGTGGGACGGGTAGCTCCCAGTCGGTCCAGTGCGGTCTGCAATTGTTGCGGATCTTCACGCAGTGCCAGATATACCCCATAAGCAGCCGTTACACCGATCAACGGTGCACCACGCACCTGCATGGAGATGATTGCCCCACAGACCGCGTCCAGTGAATCCAGTGTGCTGAGCACAAACTCATGGGGCAGACGCGTCTGATCAATAATGATGACCGCGTCCTGGTCTGCGTCATAGCAGATACTCTGTTGGCGTGGTTGCATGTCGAGGGGATTCTTCACAGGGATATATTCCAATTGCGGTGGGGTGCGGTGGTGCTAGATGACCCGGTCATTACCACCATCCACTGGTAGTTGCGCGCCAGTGGTTTTGGCCAGACGTGTGCCGGCGAACAGGCTTACCGCCCTGGCGACGTCTGCCGCAAATACTTCAGTCTTTAATACATTCGCTGTCTTATATTCCTGCACCGATTGACCGTAATGCGCGGCACGGGCCTGCAACACGGCGTCGGTCCAGATGCCAGTGTCGTATACCGCGTTCGGGTGCAAAGTGTTCACCCGGATACCGTTGGCGCCCAATTCCAGCGCCGCTACCCTTGCCATCTGCGTCAGTCCGGCCTTCGCGGCCGAGTAGGCGGCAGCGCCAGGACCAGGTGCCGGTACATTCTTGGAGCCCACTATCACCACTGCCGGATCGAAGCCGTTTTGCAGATAGGGAATGCAGGCCCGCAACAGTTTCATGTGGGAGCTGAGATTGAGGCTCAGGGATTGCTCCCAGGCTGCATCCGTCATCGCCTCCAGGCGTGCGCTTGGGGGAAAATTACCGGCATTGCTCACCAGCACATCAATGCCACCGAAATGCAGCACGGCCCGCTGCAGCGCCGCCTCAATCGCCGCGGCGTTGGTCACATCGCACTGCAATGGCAGCACGGCTGCAGAGTCGAATAACGTGGTAATAGCTGGTGCAATATCCAGCGCCACAACTGCTGCACCCAGTTGCTGAAAATGTTCCACCGTCGCCTTACCAATACCCGATGCCGCCCCCGACACAACTACTACCTTGCCTTCAAATTCGGCCCGCGTGCCGGCTTTTTTCAGTTTGGCCTGCTCCAGTTCCCAGTATTCCACATCGAACAGATCGCGCCTCGGCAATGCATCCCAGCCACCCAGTAATTCACCCCACTGGATTGCCCTGATGGTGTGCTCGCTTATGTCCTGCACTATCTGCAGTCGTGACAAATTGGCGGCAAGATAAAGCATGCCCTTGTTTTTCCACACACCAAACCGCGGCATGACATCCAGCATCTGGTGCTGTGCCTGTGCATGCTCGTTGTAATAATTTTTGTAACTGCTGACAAACTCCTGCAGGCCAGCGCCCAGACCCGGCGCATTTACCGCGTCGAATACCGCGCCAAAAGGCTTGGTGTGAATACTGTGATCCGGTGTCAGCGGTCCGCGGGAGATGAGCTCACCGCAATTCTGCAATTTCGCGAAACCGGTTACCGCTGGCGTGCAATCCAGCCGCAGCAGCACTGGTTGCGCCATTAGTTTGCCCGCTTCGCGGCGCAAGGCACACAACGCGAGACCATCTGCAACCGTGGGTGAGTAGTCCGCCGCCGCCAATTGCTTGCCGCCAGCCAGTTGCAGATAGTCTTCAGCCTTGCTGACCAGCTCAATCATCGTGTCATAGCTGGTTTTGGCATCGTCATGAAAGGTGAAGATGCCGTGATGCATCAGCACAATGCCGCGAATCTTGTTCCAGTCCAGATTGCGGGTTGCCTCCGCCACCTGCCTTGCCAGAATAAAGCCCGGCATGATGTAAGGCAGTATCAATACCTCAGCCCCGTAAATGGCGCGCAAGCTGGCTTCGCCATCGAGGGTATTACTGATGGCAACCACCGCGTCCGCGTGGCTGTGATCGACATAGGTGTGGGGAATCAGGGCGTGGAGAATCGCCTCAACCGAAGGTGTAGGCGCTGCCGGATCGAGTAATGCCAGACGCAATTGCCGCATCATCTCGCTGTCACTCAGTGCGGGTAATGCACCCAGCCGCAGCAGATAATCCAGACCTACAGGTGGAAATCCAGGCGCTTCGATAGTGCGCAGGTCCCAACCAGAGCCCTTTACGTACAGCACCCGCCCTTGGACACCGAACACATCAGTGCCAGCCGCTTTTACCGAAGTGTTGCCGCCGCCGTGCAATACCAGATCAGGCTCGGCACCCAACAGGCGGGAGCTGTAGACACGCAGCCCCGTTTTCGAGTCACGTGCATGAGCTGTTGCGGTGGTGGTGTCCCAGCAGTTTTGCATAGTAAGGTGAGTGTATCAGCTTGCTGCTAGTGATGGCGGTGTCACTGGGAAAATTAAACCTGCATAACGCAAAACGCACCATGGAAAAATGGTGCGTTTTGGTTGGCGCATTAATGCAGACTGCGGATGAAGCAGAAACTAGCGTGGTTCAACAATAGAAATATTTGCCATGCCTGCCTGACGTGCTGCATCCATGACCATCACCAGGGTGGTGACCTTGGAAGTGATGTGCGGCTGAATAATAACCGAAGCGTCAGGGTTCTCTGCTTTCAGCTGGTCGATGTTGGAACGAACCTGGGTCTGGATGAGTGGACGTGGATTGCCGTTAAGAATAATTTCGTCATTCTGTCCAATTTCGAACAGGATGTTTTTCTTGTCATCTTCTTCTTGCGGCGGCGGCTGATTTTCGTTGTTCTCACTGCTCGCTGCACTGATCGAAGTTTCAGACAAGAACGTTGCGGTTACTACGAAGAAGATTAACAGAATGAAGACCACATCCAGCATCGGGGTCAGGTCGATAGCGAGAGTGTCTGCTTTCTTTTTTCCGGCAAGTTTTTTCATTGTAATATCCTGTCGTCGTTTGGCTAGCTTAGGTGCTGATTTCGGAGCTGTCTGTGCCCAGACCAGTTGGTAAATCCTGAAACAGGCGCTGAGTATATCAATCCTTTTTGAAGAAGCAAAAATTAACCTCGTCCTGCATGTTGAAGATGCCTGAACGCAACAGGGGAGGCCTCAGCCTCCCCTGTTGTGAATGGTCTAACTTATTGTTTTTAATAAATTTAATTACTTTTTCAGCGATTCAATCGTGAATTTCACCAAATCCTTCAATTGATTCCCCGTCTTGCCATCCCGCGCATTTACCCGCGCACCCTGAAGACTATTGATCAACAACTCAGTGGCGAACTCGGCGCTGAGACCTTTCCTCAGGCCACCTTTCTTTTGCGCTTCTTTCATGCGACCCAACACCGCTTTGCGGATGCTACCCAGGGAAGCCCTGACCACTTTCTTCATTTCCTTGTCGTAATTGATGCTTTCGCACACTGAATTTACCAGCAGACACCCCATGCTGCGGTGCTTGTTGCTGACATTGACCAGCGTCTCTTCAACATAGGCGCCGATTGCGTCCCAGGGATTCAGATTTGAATTTTTTAACGTCGCCGTGATCTGCTGGTCCATCAGCTTGTTGTATTGATCAACGCAGGATTTGAAGAAGGTATCCTTGTCACCAAAAGAATTGTAGAGAGTACCGCGATTGATTCCGGTGCAATCCAACAGTTTCTGCACAGAACTCGCTTCGTATCCTTCCCGCCAAAACTGCTCCATTGCATTTGTTAAAACTTTCTGTTCATCGAATTCAACTGGTCGTGCCATATTTACCTACTCAGATTTAATGTACCGATTAATTTACAAAAAAAATCACTGACTGGCAGTGAATTGTGGCCTTACTTTGAGAGGGGGCATTGTAGTACATGCGCTTTGCTTTTACACCTGCAAAAACCAAAAATTAACCCTGTTTAACACTGAAAAACTGCTTGCAAGATAAAAAGCTGCTAGTGCCGTGTGTGCCACCAATGTGTGATGCTGTGCACAAAGTAAAAGCGCTGTGTTCGCGCAACTGCGAGGTTACTTGGCCAAATTGAATATAAATTCAACTAATGGAAGGGTTGGATGGGCTAATCCAGAAATGAAACCAGGAGTCCGATGGCTCCGCCAAACACCGTTCCCCATACCACCAACCACCCGAGATGTTTGCGAATCATGTTCTGGATGATTTCCTTGACATGCTGCGGTGTCATTTCATTTAGCCGCTGGTCGATCAGGAATTCCAGCCGCGTTCGAATCGCTTCATCATTCAGCGCACTGTCCAATGCATCCTGAACCTGCCGCTCGAAGCCATCAGCATCAAACTGCTGCTGGAAGTAGTCACGCATCTTGTGGATGAACGGAGGTTTCAGCGATTTCAAGGCTTCCCGCCCGCCCAGCATGCCCAGCATACCCGCGAAGGATGAGGCCATGATTACGTCCAGCAATGACTCAAATGCCGCTGCCAGATCCAGATTTTCAATTTCGTCTTTGAGTTTCTCTGTGAGCTTGCCGGAGATATTGCTGGTCTCATGCAGAAAAGTATCCAGATCTGCCTTGTTAAAGAACTGCTCCATGATAAGCGCGCGAATACCAAGCTTGAACTCTTCGAAACGCAGCGGAATCACGCCGGATCCATAGAATCCTGGCACTTTCTCGAACAGCATATGCACCGCGAGCCAATTGGTAATGCCCCCCGACAGCGCATACAAACCCGTATTCATCACATAACTTTGAAAGGGCGCTTGCAACACCAGTGCTATCAATACCAGCAGCAGTGCCAATAGATTACTGACCAGACTTTTGTTAATAACCACACCTCGTTCTATTCGTAAGCATTAAAACAGGTCGCATGATATACGCTCTTGCAACTTGATGTGCTGAGCGATAGGCATGCGTTGTCGGATACTGGCTAACAACTCCAGATCGATTTCGGCGATGGCGTAGCCCTCTCCGTATGCGATCTGGTCGAGTACCGTTCCCCATGGATCAATGATCATGGAATGACCCCAGGTTTCCCGGGTTGGGGAGTGTTGACCACCCTGCCCCGCGGCAATGATGTAGCACTGGTTTTCGATCGCACGCGCGCGCAACAAGATTTCCCAGTGGGCCTGGCCGGTGACCTTGGTAAAAGCGGCAGGTACAGTGACGAATTCGGCACCACGCTGGAACAAGTCGCGATACAGTTCTGGAAAACGCATGTCATAGCAGACGCTGAGTCCCAGATTACCAATGGCGGTAGCAACAGTGACGACTTCAGTTCCTGCTTCATAGCTGCGTGATTCGGAATATTGTGACTGGCGATCATCGACCAGGACATCGAACAGGTGCATCTTGTCATAGCGGGCGATTTGCTTGCCGCTGCTGTCATAGACCAGGCATGCAGGTCGGATGCGCCCATCCTGCAGCAGGAATTCGCTGTCACCACGCAATTTGCCGGGGCGAGACAGCAGGGGAATGGTGCCGCCGACCACAATCAGCTGGTGTGACCTTGCCTGCTCCGCCAGAAACGTCTGAATCGGTGCCGTTGGATCACCTTCGATTTCGCCATACTGCCGCATGGGACCACCTTCGAGTACCGCAAACACCTCTGGCAGGAGTACCAGTTTGGCACCCTCGACTGCTGCTGCTGCGATCAGGCGTGCGGCGCTGGCGAGATTTTCGTCAAGCCTGGCACTACTCACCATCTGGATGGCGGCTACTTTATTGCCCATAAAATTCCCGTGTTTTTTGTTGGCAGCATTCACCCTATTGCATGCTGGTTGGTCTCGCCGCAGGTCATAGCATAGACTCCGCACTGCAATGCGTCCATGGTGTTATAAATTCGCTAAATCCCCTCATGGAGATTGGTTGGACATCGGCATAAGTGGAGACTACCCTACCAATTGCTCTGTCAGTTACTCTATATGCGGCGATCAATAATCCAGCATTCAGAATTCGAGATTAACAACTCATGCAAACCTTTTATAAAAGCGCCGCCGGTTTACTCATTGCAATTGTTATGACCACCAGCATCTCTGCTCGGGAAGATAAACCGGCTGCAGTACAGTCACAGGAAACGGCGGCCATCATTAATGGCAGCGCCAGCTCAACCGCCACCTATCCCTGGGTGGCGTTTCTGGCATCCCCCGATGGACAACAATATTGTGGCGCCAGCCTGATATCTCCAACCTGGGCGCTCACAGCAGCACACTGCTTCCTCAACGACGCTGAGGATGCGGTCGATATCGCGGTCGGCGCCCAATCCAACGTCATCCTCAATAGCAATACAGTTGCACCACTGGCAGCGAACGCGATCAGGGGCGCTATCGGGCGCATCATCATTCATCCAAGCTATGCTCCTGACAAAGCAAAGAGCTCCAACACCGAAGATTATGATATCGCCTTGATCGAGCTGACTGCCGCCATGAGCTTGCAACCGATAGCACTGCTGGCTGCCGGTGCTCCTGAAATTACAGCCGGCACTGAGGCATTGATTCTCGGGTGGGGTACTACGGCAACTGATAGTGAGGGTAAGGGTATTAATGCGTCCAACGTGTTGCTCAAAGCCATCCAGAAAATCGTAAGCCATGCTGCATGTAGCGCCAGTTATGGCAGCACATTGACCGGCAATATGCTTTGCGCAGGCGGGCTCACGGCCACTGATACTACCGACACTTGTCAGGGCGACAGTGGCGGTCCTTTGTCAATCGCCAAAGGCAACAGCTTTGTGCAGGTCGGAGTTGTCAGTTTCGGCGGCGGCGACGGCCCCAGCTGTGGCGATCCCAAAACGCCTGGGGTGTATGCGAACGTTTCGGTATTGGCTGGTTTCATCAAGCAGCACGCAACGGACGCTACTTCTACCACACTGGCCGCAACCTCCAGCACGCCGGTATTGAGCGCTACGGTCACCGGCTCGACTGTGACCATCAGCTGGACAGCGGTTACCGGTGCCACTGGTTACATCCCGTATTACGCAGCATTTCCGGCGCAAGCACCGATCGGTAGTCTGGATGTCGGAGCGCTCACCAATCTGGCTGGCCCACTGCCTTCAGGCACCGCGTTCTATGTGGCCGTGCAAGCTTACAATGCCGCAGGCGCGAGCAACACATTTTCTAACGTGGTGCAGTTTTCGATTCCCTAGTCGCAGTGGACTTTCTATTGCACCGTCGCCGGGGTAGTGGCTTGCGGTGGCGTGCCAGGTGAACCAAATGCCTGTTTGAATTGCGGTTGCAATCCTTCCCAGGGTCCCTGCAAGGTGTAAACCGCGCTGGTAAGATTGTTTACCTGCGCGCCGAAAATGCGATCAAACAGATAGGCGCCTACTGCCAGAGGAATATTCGCCGTCAATAATCCCAACCAGGGAATGTTGGCGCTGACCGGAAGGGTAAGGTACATCTCACCATTGATGGTTTGATCAGTAAGATTTATTTCCCCGGTAATCTGATAGAGACTGGACGGCCCGGAAATAACCAGCCGGTCCAGTATTGTCACCTTGCCATCATCAAGTTTCAGATTGCCATCGATACTGTCATAGGCCAGACCGCGCCTGAGCAGATCGTCACTGAAGCGCAGCCGGCGCATTATGGCATCGAAATTAATAATGCTGATCAGCTTCAGCGCGCCTGAACTACCGGCAACCTGTTCGAATCTGCCGTCATCTATATCCAGCAAAATATCCCCGCTCAGGTGTGCGCCGGCAAAGAATGCTGGTGAACCCGGCCAGGAGATATTCGCCTCGAATTTGGCCGAGGTGCTGTTGAGACTTGGCGCAATCGCATTGGCCGTGAGCACATCAGCCATGTTGGTAGCCAGTAATATTCCACTCAGTGCGCTGCTGTGATTAGCGCCGTCATAGCGCCAACTGAAGTGCGGCGCCACTGCGGCGGGGTCGACCGCCTCTGCATTCAGATCACCGAGTCGCAGTCCGCGAAAATCAAACGCCAGATCACTAAATTCGGCACCGGTAGCATTCGGATCCAGCGTGAAACGCCAGGCCCCGAAGTCACGCTCACCGATCGTTACCGCATCGGCTCCAAAGCGCAGCTTCGGCAGGGTACGGGGATCGATGCCGACGAGGGCATCAATTCTCGGCACAGGGTCGGCAACAACAACGGGATCAGCTGTCACTGCAGCCTCGATCTCTGCCGTTGCTGTCGCCGTTTCTGTTTCTGTTTTTGGATCAGCGCCAGGCAAGTGCAAATGCGCCAGTTGCAGCTGCAAATAATCGGTGCTGGAAAACGGTACATTGACCATGCCAGTTACCGCAGCGCCACTCAGTGCGATGTCCCAGTACCCGGTGCTGGCATTGCTCTCGATCCGCACTCCCACATCGGGTAATTGCTGTGCATACACCTGCAAGGAAGCTACATTGATATCGATAAATGCGATGCTGTCATCCAATGCAGCTCCAGCACCTGACTGAGCAGCTAAAAAAGCCATCCACTGTTCCACTTCCAGATGATCCACTTGACCCACTACTGCCAACCCACTGCTCTCGGTGTTTATTGGCGCGTCCACATCGGTGTAATTTTTGCCCAGCGCCAGCAATCCGCCCTGGAATTCACCCTGTTCGAGACGTAACTGAAACGCAGTATCCACACCGAGGGTGCCGGCAATTCTCTGGCTGCTGTCATCGAACAAAATTTCCAGATGCAGTGGCTGTTGTGCTGCAGCAGTTTTGGCGAATGGGGCAGGCAGAGTTAGCGCGGCACCCTGCAAGCTGGTATCAATCCTCAGACTTGTAGCGCCGGCACCTGACACCGATACGCCTACCTTGGCCGTGAAATTAAATTGGCCGTCCATTTCCGCAAGTATTTGGCGCACAAACTGGCTCTGCAGTGGCCATTCAATCAGCGTTGCAGGCGTCGCGACTCCCGCAGCAGTTACGGTGATGTTCTGAAGTTGCCGCCCGACCTGTGCCGACTCTAATGCAATTGTGGCAGGCTGCTGGAATAACTGTCCGGATAAAGTGCTGGCTTCCAGTCCAGTGCGAGTATCGAATACCACAGGCCCGGATAGGCCTGTTATGTTCAGAGCATAGTCCGGCAGAGTCAATGCATTATCTTCAATGGAAATTTCGACTCTTACATCAGTAGCAGCCTCCGGCTGACTCAGTGGCACGCGCACCTCGATGTCAGCGTTAAAATTCCCCTCTGCCTGCCAGTTATTCATGGCATTGCGCAATCCTTCACCCACAGGTGCCGCCTGTAAATAGGCGAGTCCAGCCGCAGTAGGCGCGGTGGCGACGCCAGCAATTTCGACCCAATTCTCACCCTTGGCATTGCGTCGCACGCTGGCAGCGACATCGCTTGCTGTCACATTCATACTGCTGGCATGAGTTACACCGACATCTATCTTGTCGTCATTGGTCAAAACCAGCGCGGCTACTTGGGAGAGCTGCGGCCATTCCGGACTGAATGCAACTACCCCTTCTTCAACTTCATAAAAACTCTGGAAGGTCTTCGTCACCGCGGGCGCACCCGGCACAGTGGAACCTCGATAAATCACCCCGCTGTTTCGCACACTGCCACCGAGCACTGCACCATTGAGCCACTCCATAGTTTGTTTCAGGGCCGGCGCAACATTCGGCGCGTTTGGCAGGTAGTGGGCTATGAGAGATCCATCTGCTTCGAGCACACCAACCAGCAGATCGAGATTTGAATCGCGGCGACCATCGGCATGTCGATTGAGGCTGGAAGCAAACTGTACGCGCCCATCCATGCTCGCCGACCTTGCCACTACCGGATTACTCACCATCGATATATGTTGCCCGGCATTCAGGTCAGCACGGAAATCGAGGCGTCCATTTACGTAGTCATAGTCCCACGTATCCACGAACACACTGGGAATATTGATACGAAACCGGTTTGACTCGATTTCACCAAAGCCTGTAGCAATTCGGGTAGTGCCGCTGTAACTCGCCTCCAGATAACCATCCAGACCCCACATGCTCGGCGAGTTATTGACTGAACCCAACTCAACACCCCGCAAATTGGTGCGCACAGTCGCCGCTTCATCTGCCTTGCCCGCGAGTGGCCAGTACAGTGTCAGATTGGTGAGTTCGCCTTGCGGGTTATATGCCGCCAACTGGGCAGTGGCAGCCGCACTCAACAACCCGCTGTTGCGCGCCAACTGGTTCAGCAAAGACAGGTCGATGAGATCGGCATCCAAACTGATGCTCTGCTCACCTGCTACAGATAAACGTGCATTGAAGGGTGTCCATTGCAAGTCGCCCGAGCTGAGCGCCATGTCAGAAAACACGAAATCGAGATTGCCGGCCTGTTCACCCTGGGTTATTTGCAGATCGCCGCCAATGTCTTGCAAGGCGAGGGTATCGCCGGTGGTGGTCAACAATGCGGTACTCGCAACCGCAATATTTGCCGTGATCTGTTGCGCTCGCCCCTGCTCAAGCTGCAGCCAGAAATCCCCGCCCCCGATCAACTCCTGCACGGCAACTTCACCCAGCTTTTCGCCACGCAACAGGCTCGAATAATCGGCAGCAGGAATGCTTACATGCGCGCGTCCGGAAATATCCTCCAGGGTGCCTCCGCGCACTTCTACTGAAAGCAGCAACTGCTCAATGCTGTTGCCCAGATTGGCACTTACGTGCAAGAAATGGTTGCCTGCGCGATTCTGAATCTCCGCAGTACCGTTGGTGATTTGAATCGTATTCTGGTTTTGCGTGGTCAGATTGACTTGCACATTGCGCAGGTTCAGCCGTGCGACTTGCAGAAACGCCTGATAGACGGCAGCGGCATCCACATCGCCGGCCCCGCTCATGCTGATGTCGTGCAACTGCCAACTGCCGGATTCCGTTTGCTCCGCCTCGATGGCCAGTCCTTCCACGAGAAACTCGCTAAATACCCAGCGCCGTTGCCAGATACTGCGCGGCACATCGATTACCAGTGTGGCTTGTGCAAACTCGAAGGCACCGGTTGTCCTGGATGTTGCCGGTGCAGTGCCAGCATCTACCAGTAGTTGCAGACCGTTAATACGGATGGAAGGGTTAAATCCCTGGAAACTGCCAGTGAGTGAATCCACATTAAGCGGCAGGCCAGTGATACTGGAAATTTGCGTCTCGAAAAAATTAGTATAGCGCGACACCACCGGCATGAATTCACGACCGATGCTGACGTAGGTAGCGAGTAATACCAGTGCCACTACCAGCACCCACATTACCTGCTGCCGCAACTTTTTTAGAAACCTGATGAACATAGACTCAGTAACGCACTTGCCTCAGGATAGCATTGCAGTAATTCAATACCGCCGGATTTCTGTATAACGCAAATTGCCTTAACCGGAACTGAAATTTAGCCGCGTACCGGCTAATCGGGACCGCATTTTGACTGTTATTGTGATTCCTTCTGAATACAGAACTGCCTAAGATAAAACCACGTCAAACTGCTCTTGAGTATACATGGGTTCTACTTCGAATTTGATCGTCTTGCCGACTAATTCTTGCAAACCAGCCAGCATATCGGACTCTTCATCCAGCAGACGATCCACTACCAGTTGCGACGCCATTACCAGCAACACGTCATTCTCATAGGCCTGGGCGATGCGCATAATTTCCCGGAAGATTTCGTAACAGACCGTCTCGGCTGATTTTTGGGTGCCACGCCCGTCGCAAGCCGGACAATTGCTGTTCAACACTTGTCCCAGACTCTCGCGCGTGCGCTTGCGCGTCATTTCAATTAAACCCAGCTGAGAGATGCCGGTGATGGTGGTACGTGCGTGATCTTTCTCCAACGCCTTGGCCAGTGTGCGTTGTAACTGCCGCTGATGTTCCGGATCCAGCATGTCGATAAAATCGAGAATAATGATTCCGCCGAGGTTGCGGATTCGCAGCTGGCGCGCGATGGCAGTGGCCGCTTCCAGATTGGTCTTCAATACTGTTTCGGCGTGGTTGCGCAATCCGAGGTAACCGCCGGTATTCACGTCAATCGTAGTCATCGCCTCAGTTTGGTCGATGATCAAATCGCCACCTGACTTTAACTTCACACGCCGACTCAGCGCCTTGTTGATTTCATCTTCCAGCGCATACAAATCGAATATAGGTCGATCACCCTCATACAATTCGATAACGGTATTGAGTTCGGGCACGAAGTCATCGATGAATTGCACGATTTCATCAAATGAGCGCTTGTTGTCTACACGAATTTTTTCGATCTGCGGATTAATCAGGTCGCGCACTGTACGCAGATATAGCGGCACCTCTCGATACACAATGTTGATGCCAACACTGGCGGCAATGCGCCGATTGACCTTGTTCCATAAGCGCTTCAGGTAGCGTATATCTTCCTTGAAATCCTCCACACCATTGCCTTCGGCGGCGGTGCGCACAATAAATCCACCCGGTTGGTCCCACGCTTCCTGCTGCAGCGCGAGATCGAGCTGTGACAACAGGCGTTCACGCTCAACCTCATCTTCCAGGCGTTGGGAAATGCCCCGGTGTTTGCTGCGCGGCAGGTACACCAGATTGCGGGACGGCAGGGTCAGATGTGTTGTCAGTCGGGCGCCTTTGGTACTGATAGCATCCTTCGCAACTTGCACCACGAGATACTGACCTTCGCGTAACAAAGCTTGTATGGCTGGCGGATCGGGCGAGCGTACTTCTATGCCTTCGGGATCAATTGGTGAGATATCTGAATTGTGAATGAACGCTGCCCGGTCCAGGCCAATATCAACAAAGGCGGCTTCCATTCCGGGCATTACCCGCACCACCTTGCCGCAGAAGATGTCCCCTACGTAACCGCGATGGTTGCTGCGTTCAATGATGAGTTCCTGCAGCTGGCCATTTTCGATCAGGGCGACCCGCGTCTCCATTGGCGTGACATTGATGAGAATTTCTTCGCTCACTATTGCTCCGCGTGTCTGGCCAGACAATGAATACCGAATGCGTCCAGCAGCTGTGCCGTTTCGAATAATGGCAACCCCATCACGCCACTGTAACTGCCTGACAGATGTTCGATGAATACCGCGGCGCGGCCCTGTATTGCATATGCGCCCGCTTTGCCAGCAGGTTCACCGGTGGACCAGTAAGCGGCGACTTCAAGCGGGCTGATCACCCTGAATTTTACGTGCGAGACCGACAATGCTGTCTCTGAATCCGCCTGCGAACAGACGGTGACGGCGGACAAGACCTCGTGCTCACGGTTGGATAATTGCAGCAGCATGCGGCGCGCATCCAGTTCATCGCGGGGCTTGCCCATTACTTCCCCGTCCAGTACCACGATCGTATCGGCACCAAGAATAAGCGCGTGGGGCTGCCGGCAAGAGCCAAGCGCGGCAGCGGCTTTTCCCTGTGCCATGCGGCGCACGTAAGCTACTGGCAACTCACCCTTGCGTCTCGTCTCATCAATGTCTTGTTGCACTACCGTGCACTCTATGCCCAATTGCTCGAGCAAAGCGCGGCGGCGCGGGGAGGCAGAGGCAAGAATGAGTGGCGATGGGGACATGACTCAGAACCGCCGCGTTTCAGCGTACGTCAAAACTGCGGCGAGTCTGACGCAATAACTGGAAGATCGAAGGCCAGATCACCGCACTGGTCAATGCCGCCATCAGAAACATCATGTTCGAAGCGACGGACTGCCCGGTGACGATCTGCAGCCAGTTGCAAATCAGCAGATTCAGGCCCACCAGTGTCAGTACCAGACCCGCTTGTTGCACACTGGAAAACATACGCAGTCGCTGATGCACACTCAGCGTGACATAGGCAATGATGACCAGAGCCATCGCGTTCAAGCCGAGGATCGACCCTTCCAGAATATCCAGAAACAAGCCCAGGACAAACGCCCAACCAATACCGATTCGGTATGGCAATGCCATCGACCAGTAGATCATCACCATCGGGATCCATTCCGGTCGATAGTTCATAGCCCAGGCGGGGAACGGCACGATAGCAAGCAGATACGCAATAAAAAAGCTGAGTACAATTACCCAGGTAGCATTGGTCTTTTTCTGCATAGACTGCCTACTGGTCCGGGGTTGGGCTTGGGGTTGAAATTGGAGCCGCAATTGCTGGGACAGCAGTGGCTGCTGCGTCTGGCGTGAGCATGGATTCGCTGCTAGCCGCAGTCTCGTCCTGCAACTGCTCTGCACTCAGCGCGATCGCAGTATTGACATCACTGGCCGGTTTTTCAAACACCAGCATGACGTGACGTGTACTGCCAAGATTCGCCAGCGGACGCGCCCGCACTGTGGCAAACGGTTGGCCCGGGTCGGCAAAGACACTGATAATTTCGGCGACCGGGTAGTTCTTGGGATAGACCTGGCCCATGCCCGAACTCACCAGCAAATCGCCGGCCTTCATGTCCTGGGTTTGGGTAACGTACTCCAGCTCCAGTTCCGTCGCCGTGGTGCGCGAACCTCGGGCCAGCGCCCGTTCACCGTTGCGGTTAACTTCTATCGGAGTAACGTGATGCGAGTCGGTAATAAGCAGTACCCAGCTGGTAAATGGCAATACCTCATCCACCTGTCCCATCAAACCGTTGGCATCCAGCAAGGGCTGCCCGAGGAACACCCCTGCGCTGGCTCCTTTATTCACCAGCACGCGCTTGGAGTAAGGATCGGGTGACACATTGATAATTTCGGCGGGCAACACCTCACCAGTGATTACTTCACTGGCTGCCTGCAACTGCAACAGACGATTGTTTTCACTGGCAAGGCTCTGCATGAGCTGTAATTCGCGCTGGGCAACCAGTAATTGCTCGCGCAATTGGGCGTTCTCTCCCAGCAGGTCGGTGCGGGAGACAAATACATCGTCGATCCAGAATGAAACGCGGGTGGGAATATCGGCTACCCAGTAAATGGGTGTGGTGGCGAAACCGACGGCATAGCGGACTTTTTCGAGGTATTCGAAACGGTTGTCGGCAACCATGCTGCACACTGACAATAAAATGAAGGCGAGCGCCCGATACTCAAGCGCCACGCCTTTGGTAAAGAGGGTCTTATCGATGACTGCCTACCTCGTTCTCAATAGCTGAAGGAGTATAGCAGCGACACGCTGCGGAATCTCGCTGGCAGGGTCAGACTAGTCGATAGTCAACAGGTCGATATCGTAGGCGTCCATCAGTTCCATGGCGCGTCCACCCCCGCGTGCCACACAAGAGAGCGGGTCGTCGGCCACGATCACCGGCAGTCCGGTCTCTTCCGCGAGCAGCTTGTCCAGGTCGCGCAATAAAGCGCCACCACCGGTCAGCACCAGGCCACTTTCGGCGATGTCAGACGCCAGTTCCGGCGGCGACTGTTCCAGCGCACTCTTCACCGCCTGCACAATTGCAGACAAGGGCTCCTGCAGAGCTTCCAGGATTTCGTCACTGTTCAGGGTAAAACTGCGCGGCACCCCTTCTGCCAGATTGCGACCGCGCACGTCGATTTCTCTAAGCTCGCGGCTGCTGCCGCGCCAGGCGCAGCCAATCTCTTTCTTGATGCGTTCTGCTGTGGCGTCACCAATCAGGCTGCCGTAGTTGCGGCGCACGTGGGTAATAATGGCTTCGTCGAAACGATCACCGCCGACGCGGACTGATTCGGAATACACCACACCATTGAGGGAGATGATGGCGATTTCAGTAGTACCACCGCCGATATCCACGACCATGGAACCACTGGCCTGCTCTACCGGCAGACCGGCGCCGATGGCAGCGGCCATGGGCTCTTCTATAAGTCTTACATCCCGTGCCCCGGCACTGGCCACTGATTCACGAATAGCACGCCGCTCCACCTGGGTGGATTTGCAGGGTACACACACCAGAACCCGGGGGCTGGGCGGGAAGAAACTGTTTTCGTGCACTTTGTTGATAAAGTACTGCAGCATCTTCTCGGTAACCTGAAAGTCGGCAATCACACCATCCTTCAGAGGACGGATCGCGGTGATATTTCCCGGAGTGCGTCCGAGCATGCGTTTGGCATCGGCACCTACTGCGGTGACGGTTTTTTGGCCGTTGTGGGTGCGGATGGCGACCACGGATGGTTCATTCAGGACGATGCCCCGGTCGCGAACATAAATAAGTGTGTTGGCAGTTCCTAAGTCGATGGATAGGTCGTTGGAGAACAAACCTCGAATTCTTTTAAACATGTAGTTCGTTTACCTCAATGTGTTCCGGTGCCGGCATGCATTGTTATAAAGGCGGCACGTTGGCGAAATGATTTAGCCAAACAATACAATTTACGGATGCCAATTACGGATTTGGTAGACCAGGCAGCAAGGATAGTGAGCTTGACTGAAAATGAATCTTTGCAAGACTTCAGCGTTTGACCTAAACCGGTGAAATTCAAGTATAATCCCGCCTCGGCGCGACTAGCGGGCACTCTAGCAACGGCGCCGAGATTGAGCAAGTGGCTATCCTGATTTATTTGATGTGCCGCACGAATTACGATTATTTCATTCCTGATACTGGATTCCGCGGAGTTTACGCATGGCTTTAGACAAGTCTGAAGTAGCAAAAATTGCGCATCTGGCGCGCTTGCATGTCAACGACTCAGAAGCCGTCGAAGTAGCCAATCGCATCACTGATATTCTTGCCCTGATCGACCAGATGCAGTCAGTGGATACTGATAATGTGGCACCACTGGCGCATCCACTGGACGTGGTGCAGAGATTGCGAGCCGATGTGGCCACGGCAACTGATCAACGTCAGCTTTTGCAGCAATTGGCTCCCGCCAGTGAAGACGGACTGTATCTGGTACCTGTTGTCCTTGAATGAGGTGCCGAAGCCTTGAATTGGCACACTTGCTTTGTGCTATGCACTCCTCCAGTTCCTTTGACCCCGATGGAAACCGATCATGATTGAGAAGACAGTCGCCGAACTCGCCGCCGCACTCGCGTCGGGCGACATATCCAGTGTGGAATTGACCCAGGCATACCTGAATCGCATCAATCGCTACAACCCCACACTAAATGCATTCATCACCATTTGTGATGAATCCGCCCTGCAACAGGCCCAGGCCGCAGATGCGGCTCGTGCCAAAGGCAAAAATATCAATCCCTTATTGGGCATGCCGTTGGCGCACAAGGACATCTTCTGCACCGCCGGGGTCAAGACTACCTGCGGCTCAAAGATGCTGCACAATTTCATTGCACCCTATAACGCCACCGTCGTGGAAAAATTCAACGCCGCAGGTGCGGTGATGCTAGGCAAGACCAATATGGATGAGTTCGCGATGGGCTCATCAAATGAAACCAGTCATTTCGGACCGGTGCGTAATCCCTGGAATACCGAATACGTCCCCGGCGGCTCTTCCGGCGGTTCCGCTGCCGCGTTGGCGGCCGACCTGTGCGCCATGGCCACCGGCACCGACACTGGTGGCTCCATTCGGCAACCGGCAGCTTTCACCGGTATTACTGGACTGAAACCCAGTTATGGTCGCATTTCACGCTGGGGCATGATTGCGTTCGCTTCCAGCCTGGACCAGGCAGGACCACTCGCGAAAAGCGCGGAAGATGCCGCCCTTATGTTAAATGTGATGGCTGGCCTGGATGAAAAAGACTCCACCAGCATAGATAAACCTGCCGAAGACTACACCGCCACACTGAATGACTCGCTCGCTGGATTGCGCATCGGCATTCCGCGCCAGCATTTCGCCAAAGGTCTGTCTGCCGATGTGGAAACAGCGGTGCGCGCGGCGTTAGTGGAATACGAAAGACTCGGCGCCACTGTCAAAGAGATCGACCTGCCCAACAACCACCTGTCCGTCTCTGCCTACTATGTGGTGGCGCCGGCGGAAGCCTCCGCCAACCTGTCCCGGTTTGACGGCGTGCGTTACGGCTATCGCTGTGCTGATCCAGTCAATCTGGAAGACATGTATAAGAGAAGCCGCAGCGAAGGCTTTGGCGACGAAGTCAAACGGCGCATCTTGGTAGGCACTTATGCGCTTTCCGCTGGTTTTTACGATGCCTATTATCGTAAGGCGCAAAAAATTCGACGCCTGATCAAGGACGACTTCACCCGCGCGTTTGATACTGTGGATGTAATCATCGGGCCAACCTCACCCCACACCGCATTCAAGCTCGGCGCCAAGACGGACCCCGTGACAATGTATCTGGAAGATATTTATACGATTGCGGTCAATCTCGCTGGATTACCAGGAATTTCAATTCCGGCCGGCATCGCCAATGGCCTGCCTATCGGCATGCAGATTGTCGGCAACGATTTCGCCGAGGCGAAGTTGCTGAATGTGGCGCACCAATTCCAACGCGAGACTGACTGGCACAAGCGTAAACCTGTTGCGCTCGGCAAGGGGGCATAAGCATGAATTGGGAAACTGTCATCGGCCTGGAAGTGCACGTACAACTGTCAACCGTATCCAAATTATTCTCCGGATCGGCAACGAAATTCGGTGCCGAACCGAACTCCCAGGCAAATATCTACGACCTTGCCCTGCCCGGCACCCTGCCCGTATTAAATGCCGCGGCACTGGGCATGGCAGTGAAGTTCGGACTCGGCATCGGCGCCGAGATCGGCAGGCGTTCGGTGTTTGACCGCAAGAATTATTTTTATCCTGACCTGCCGAAAGGCTATCAGGTGAGTCAACTCGACTTCCCCATCGTCGGCAAGGGCTCGCTCATGATTACCATGGACGATGGCAGTGAAAAAGTCATTGGTATTACCCGCGCGCACATGGAAGAAGACGCCGGTAAATCCCTGCACGAAGATTTTCATGGTATGACTGGCATCGACCTCAATCGCGCCGGAACGCCCTTGCTCGAGATTGTCTCCGATCCCGATCTACGCAGTGCCAAAGAAGCCGTGGCCTACCTGAAGAAACTGCACTCTATCATTCGTTACCTGGATATCTCGGACGCGATCATGGCCCAGGGTTCGATGCGTTGTGATGCCAACGTGTCGATTCGGCGCCGCGGCACCAAGGAATTTGGTACGCGCACTGAAATCAAGAATATCAACTCGTTCAAGTTTGTCGAAAAAGCCATCAACTTCGAAGTGCGGCGACAGCAGGAACTGATTGAGGATGGCGGCCGCGTGGTGCAGGAAACCCGGCTCTACGACGCCGACAAAGATGAGACCCGCTCAATGCGCAGCAAGGAAGTGGCGAACGATTATCGCTACTTTCCGGAGCCAGACTTGTTGCCGGTGGTTATCGACGAGGCGTATATCGCTGCCATCAAGGCCACCTTGCCGGAATTACCGGATGCACGCGGCGCCCGCTTCGTCAGCGAATACAAACTCAGCGAATACGACGCAGGCGTGCTGGTAGCAACACGTGAAATGGCCGACTATTTCGAAACCGTCGCCAACGGTTCGGGCGATGCCAAGCTCGCGGCGAACTGGGTGAGCCAGGATTTGCTGGGTCTGCTCAACAAGCACAACTGGGAGATTTCCCAATCGCCCATTCAGGCGCAACGACTGGCTGACCTGATCAAACGCATCAAGGACGGCACGATTTCGGGCAAGATCGCGAAGACTGTATTCGAGTCCATGCTGCATGACACTGCATCTGTGGATGCAATCATCGCGGCCAAGGGCTTGCAGCAGGTGACTGATACTGGCGCCATCGAACAACTGGTGGATACGGTAATCAGCAACAATCCTGATCAGGTGCAGCAGTTCCGCGCAGGCAAGGAACAAGTTATCGGATTTCTGGTCGGACAGGCGATGCAGCTCTCCAAAGGCAAGGCCAATCCAGCGCAGGTAAATGAATTACTCCGCAACAAGATGAAAGCAAAATAAATCGCCAGCAATTTCAAGCGACATGAAGAAAGTTCAGGACGAACTTTCTGAAAATAAAAAGGTACATAGCCATGTCAGAGGAAAAGAAAACAGGATCAGCCAGAACCCAGGCCGAGGTGCGCGATGAAGAGTGGAGCGACGCACGTCTCGCCGCTTTTCTGGAGCTGCTACCACCGGCGAGTCTGCCGGCTGATTACAATATTCTGTTGAAAGCCTATCGCGGCATGACAGCATCGCTGTTTGCGCGCTTTATCAAGCTGTATGTTGATGCCGGGCATGACATCAATGTGAAACTTGCAGATGGCAGCACCTTTCTCCAACTTGTTTTACAACACAGAAAATCTGCAGAGTACGCCACCATTCTGGAAGCAGCCGGGGCAACGAAATAGTCTGGATGCGCTGTGCAAACGCTATGGAGTTGCTAATACGCAGCGGCGTCTTCATGGGGCGCTGCTGGACGCCGAAATTCTCGCCGATGTATATCTGCTGATGACCAGCGGACAGTCCAGTTTATTGCTTAAGGATGAGCAAACTAAAGTAGCAGGGAAGGAGACACGCAAACCCAAACTCGATCCAACACGTAAACCGTTAGCTGTTCGTCACGCGAATTCGACGGAGTTGCTGTTGCATCGTCAACGCCTGGAGGAAATACAGACCACTGCGGAGAAAGGTTGTCTGTGGTTACAACTGGAAGCTGATCGTTAACGCTGCATTTTCATTACTTCTCACTATTACTTCTGTGGTGGACTCAACTCCGAAGTGCAGAACGGTTTAGGTAGCCAAGGCCGCCAATTATTCTTTCATTAATTACGCTGACATTTTGAATCTTTGCCTACCCTGTTGTTCGACAGGGGGCAAGAGCATTACTTGCTGCGCGGAATCGGTGTAGATTCTGTTGACGATGCTGGCGGAAATGGCTAACGTTCGGGGGCTTTTGCTCAGGTAGTTAAACGTCAAAATATTTTAACAAGAAGAATCGCAGCTATGAATTACGCAAAAATTGTTGGTCTGTTTGTTGGTGCCTTCCTGCTGAACATGATTGCTCCGCAGATTCTGGAGCGTCTTGCTCACCTTCCGGGCACCGAAGCTGCCATTGCTCAAACGCTCTGGTGTCTTGGGCTTTTTCTGGTGTTTGGCTGGGCCTGCAGCAAACTCGCTGAAGGTACAGTGTTCCCGAATTTCACGCTGCAACTGCTGGTCGGTATCGTGCTGCATGATGCGCTGGCGCCAATTGCCCCGGAGATCATGATTCCAGTGGTGGTGTGTACCGCGCTGGCGGCGATCATCCTCAAGGGAGGCGGCGACGAGGTAGAGCGACTGGACTTCCTGAAGATCGCCTATCCGACCATGTTGATTGCTGTGCTCGGCTATCTGATTACCTTCTTCGTCATGTTCCCATTGATGCTGTTGCTGGGACTGGACGGCAAGACCTCTGCCTTGCTCGCCGCCATCATCGGCTCCACTGACCCGGCGGCATTAATCCCGACCTTGAAAAAAATTGTCTTCAAGGACCAGTACAAGCGTCTGGCTGGACTTTCGATTGCCGAGAGCGCCGTGAATGATGCAGTTGGTGCTATCTTCGTTGGCGCGCTCGCCACCATGATTCTAGCCGGCACCTCGGTGGAAACTACCGCTGCCCTGACTTCCGGGTTGTTCAGCGCTGAAAACATGCTGAGTCTGGGGCGTCAGTTCCTGTTCGGTACGGTCGCGGGTGTGATCGGTTGGGCTTTCATGTACAGCTACGAGAGGTATAAATCCACGCATCACCAGAATACCGGTGAGGCCGAGGCTGCCTACGATTTCGCTATTGTTCTCGCTGTTCCACTGGTCACCTTCGTACTGGCGCAGGCCATCCACGGCAATGGTTTCCTGGCCGCGTTCATTGCCGGTCTACTCGCGAATTACAACCACAACAATCAGGCTTTCCAGAAGACCCTGATCACTATGGAGATCAAGATCGAGAGTATCGCCAAGCCGATGATTTTCATGATGGTGGGGCCCTTCGTATCGCTGGACGATTTGTGGGCGACGGCGGGCCTGGGTTTCGTGATATCGGTGCTGTTCATGCTTGTGGCGCGTCCAGTGGCGGTAATGATTTCCATGTTGCCTACCAACCTGAACATGAAGGACAAACTGTTCCTGAGTGCCATCAGGGAGACTGGGGTCATTCCCGTGGTGCTCGCGGTGATAACCGTGGCACAGTTCCCTGAATTGACCCAGCTCATGCCGTTGACTGCATGGGTTGTGGTCTGGACACTGACCATCCTGCCAGCCATTACTCCCTGGTGGTCAAGGAAACTGGGGATTGTTGAGTAAAACGCCTTTGCAATATTGCACGCTCACTTGCAACAAAGAGGGCATCTCGCGAGCGTCCCCCTTTTTCAAAATACCTGGTCCTAGAAGGGCAGGACAATAAGTGCTTTCATGCAACGGCTGACATAGCGATGAGACTAATCCGAAAAATAATAATGGAATCAAAGCTGGGGACGGGTAATGAGTAAAGTTATTGGAGTGCGTGCGAGTATTGATCCCCCTGCAATTGCGGACCAGAAACAGAAAGAAGCCGCCGCTATTGTCAAGGCCTACCAGAATCCCTATTACCGCTATCTCGTCCTTGGCATTCTCACTATTGTCTATGTCTCGAATTTTATTGATCGCCAGGTTATCAATGTGCTGGCGCAATACATCATCGCCGATCTGCAGCTCACTGATGGACAGTTTGGCATGCTGTCGGGCCTCGCATTCGCCTGCATCTATACCACCCTGGGCATACCAATCGCCCGCTGGGCTGATCTCGGCAATCGACGTAACATCATCGCCATCTCCGTAGCCGTCTGGAGCTTGATGACGGCGGTATGTGGTTTGGCGCAAAATTTTGGCCAGTTATTCCTGGCTCGCTTCGGTGTTGGAGTCGGTGAGGCGGGCGCTTCACCCCCTTCACATTCCATCGTGTCAGATATTTTTCCCGCTAATCAAAGAGCCACAGCCCTATCCATTTATTCCTTCGGCGTCTATGGCGGCATCCTGGTCGGCACCGTGGGCGGTGCCTATTTGGTGCAGTATTTCGATTGGCGCACGGCCTTCATCGTAGTGGGTCTGCCAGGACTGTTGCTGGCCTTGTTGGTGCGCCTGGTTGTCAAGGAACCACCACGGGGCATGGCGGAGGCACGCAAGGATGCCGCACCGCCTGGCTTTCTTAAGGTAGTAGGATTTCTGTGGCAGCGAAAATCTTTTCGACATCTTTCTTTCGCCTGCGCGCTGCATGCTTTTGTGACTTATGGGATTGGTAATTTCATGCCGCTGTTTCTCGGACGCGTCCACGGCATGCCGATTCTCGATGTGGGTCTGTATTACGGCTTGATTGGAGGTGGCGGCGGACTCCTCGGTACTTACTTTGGCGGCTGGATGTCTGATCGCATGGTCAACCGCACCGGCGACAGAGTCTGGTATATATGGATTCCGTTTATCTCCACCCTGCTGGCAATTCCATTTGCGCTAATAACTTTCCTGGTCATGCCCAGCGCTGTCTCTGCCGCCTGGTTCTATTTCTTCGCGGCGTTCTGTGGTGCCTGGTATCTGGCGCCCTGTATTGCATCCACGCATTTCCTGGTAGGGCTGCGCATGCGGGCGATGGGCTCGGCGGTGCTGTTCTTCGTGTTGAATCTGATCGGCCTCGGCTTTGGTCCGATGCTCACTGGATTTGTGAGTGACTGGCTAACACCCAGTTTCGGTGACGATGCGTTGCGCTATGCCATGGCGATCACGGTGCTGGTGAATATCTGGTGTGCCATGCACTACTACTGGTGTACTCGAACCATCAAGGCAGATTTCGAGCGGGCACCGGCCTAGTCGGAAACTCCAATAAAAACTTATCCTGTTGGTGTTGCCTTAAATCAGGTGAGACAAATGGGTTGCCTAGAAATCCAGGGACAAGGCGAGCCACAATAAATGCCCTGCATACTTGGGACTCTGATTGCCGGGTAACAGAACATTGGCCAGCGTGGCCACATTGATCCCGTCGAGCGCAAAGTCATCTGCATCGTAGCGTTGATATTGATAACGCAGCTGCAAGTGCTTGCCTTCCTGCACCATGTACTTCCCGCTAAGGGAAAAATCATTAATGTCAGTGCTCACATCCGGTAAGGGTAAATACGCCAGCGCAGAACTAAAAGGCGAAGTCTCGGTTGTTGCCCTGGAGACTGAAAAGTCCATGGACAGATCGAGCCTGTCATCAAGCAGCAGCCAATCCACGCCACCCCCCCCAATAGTGTGAATATTGTCTTCGCTATCCATGAGCCAATTCCTGCTCGCAATTCTCACTGACTCCGGATAGAACGGAGTTGAATTGGCACCGCCAGAGCGGGAGTACCCCGGTTGCTTGTTTACATAGGTTTCATAGTTGTAATAAAGGCTGGCCTGCAGCGCTTGTTGGGGACTGTAGGACAGGTCGGCGGCAAAGTGACGCTTGTCAGATTCACGCAGGCCTATTTTTGATTCCGGAAAGTCATCGTTGGAAAATTTTGCGAGCAGACTCAAGCCAAATTTGGCGTCGGGGTAGATGTTCAGGTTGGCGCTCAATTCGACGGGGGTTCAAATCCCCCCGCTTCCACCAAATTTCGTTTCACACAACTCCACAGAAGTCTTTAATGCCCTGTTATACAGAGCATTTTTTTATATAATACATCCATCTCAGCCCACGCAAATCCATCAAGATACCAATATAACGTTGGTACTTCTGTTGGTACTTTGCAAGTCCTCAAATGAGATACCAACAATTGGGGGTGTAAATTCATATGCAAAAATTAACTGCCTTAGCAGTAAAGCAAGCTAAGTCAAAAGATAGGAACTACAGCATGGTTGATGGCGGCGGGCTTTATTTGCTCGTTAAGCCCCAGGGAAAATATTGGCGCTATAACTATCGATTCGGAGGGAAACAG
>SHZK01000026.1 GCA_009692305.1 Gammaproteobacteria bacterium
AACAAGGCTAATGGTGGTTTTCCACCGAAACAAATGCTGACGGCAGCATGACTTCTGCTTTTGAAATTAGTTAAAAAAGGGATGATTACCGTGTCGGCGCTGTAACAATGTAGATTTCGCAACCGGCGAGATCAGACGGTTCTGGTGTATAGCGTGCTTGCGTCGGAGCCTGCAGTTGTTCTTGGGTAAGTGCCAGATTGGCATCCTTACCCTGGCAAATGGCTACAACGCGTTCCCGATTGATGTCAAATCCGACTGTTGGATACTTCTGTCCCAGCGCATGGGCCAATGGCAATCCAACATAGCCCAATCCTAGTACAGCAATACGCGACTGTGGGCTGAGATGTTTCAATTGCAAGCTCCTGTCCATGTGATGTGATTCATATTCGGATTTTTTACTGGTTTTTATAACCGCTGTCAAAGGTAGAGCGAGAGCATTGGCGTGGGGTTGATTCTACCCGATTTACCTCGTTCAATGCGAACCCGGAACAGGCCGGGGAGCAAGCACGAAAACCAGCCGCAACTCGAATGAATGCGGGGCTCAGCCCGTGTTATACTGGCGCCGCTTTGCTAAGGCAGGCCCTGGGTAACAGGGTCTCGAGCACCTAATTGAAAGGCTCGGTTTAACTATGGTGAAATTCAAGACAATTGGTTTGGTGGGACGGCCCGGGCATGCCGGTGTGCTGGACACATTGCGACGCATGCTGGCGATGCTGGCTGAGCGCAAACTGGCGGTGGTACTGGATACAGATACTGCGCGTCTGCTTAAAGAACACGATTTGCCGAATTACAGTCGCGCTGAATTGTCAAAGTTCTGCGATGTGGTCATGGTAGTCGGTGGCGATGGCACAATGTTGAATGTGGCGAAATACATTGCATCCAGCAAGATTCCGGTTATTGGTATCAATCGCGGACGCTTGGGTTTTTTGACGGATATTCTGCCGGGCGAACTCGAAGCGCGGATTACTGAAGTCCTGAGCAATAAATTTGTTGTTGAGTCACGCTTTCTGCTGGATGCCTCTGTCAGGAAGGACGGCAAGGTACACCAACTTGGGTCGGCATTGAATGATGTAGTCCTCCATCCAGGCAAAGCGGCGCAGATGATCGAATTCGAGTTGTTTATAGATGACAAATTTGTATACAGTCAGGAGTCTGATGGGCTGATCGTGGCCACACCTACCGGGTCCACAGCCTATGCCTTGTCTGCCGGAGGTCCGATCATGCATCCGGGCCTGAATGCTGTGGTACTGGTGCCCATGTATCCACATTCACTTAACAGTCGTCCACTGGTGGTGGATGGTGATAGCGAGATTCGCATCGTGGTCGCGGCAGAGGGCAGGTTGCATCCACAACTCAGTTGTGATGGTGTGGTGGTGCATACGGCTGCTGCCGGAGATGAAATATTAGTATCGAAGAAATCTGTTTCTTTGCAATTATTGCATCCCTCGGAGCACAGTTTTTACCAGGCTTGCCGGAGTAAACTTGGCTGGGGAAATCGACTGGTTCGGGTTGATGATTAAAGCTGCCAGTCTGACTCTCGAGACAGATTTGAGAGAGTTCAGCGCGTTTTTGCAAACTCAGGGAATTCGTCATCGGATTAATGAGGAATCTGGACAGCAGGTTGTGTGGGTCGATAGTGAGCGCGCAGCAGAGTTCATCTGGCGCGCTTTGCAGGATTGGCAATTCAACAGGCCAGAGCCTGCGCCGATATCCCGCCCGCGACAAAACTTTTCAATAAATAGTTTTATGCGCACAGCCGGACGCGTCTATAGCGAGAGTCCCGTCAGCGTGAGTCTGATCAGCGTCTGCCTTGCTGTGGCCTTGATCAGCGCATTGGGTGCACATTCAGATCGCGTGGCTTTCCTGTTCTACCCTCGCGTCGCGACCGATGGTTTGTTGCCACTGCTCGGTGATCTCTTAAGTTTGAGCGCAAGCGCGCGTTTGCTGACCCCGATGTTTTTGCATTTCGGGGAACTGCACCTTCTATTCAACATGTTATGGCTGTGGTATTTCGGCAGGCAGCTTGAGCCGATACATCCGCGTTGGTTGTTTGTACTCGTTATAGTGTTGACCTCATTTGCGAGCAACACCACACAATATCTGTATAGCAATTCCAGCAATTTCGGCGGTATGTCTGGTGTCGTGTATGGGTTGGTGGGATACACATGGATTATTCACGTTGGCATGCCGCGCTCACGTCTGCAGCTGAGTAACAGTATGTTTGCCGTGTTTATCGTCGCCCTGATTGCTATGGAACTGGTGGCATCCTCCTGGATCGCAACGGCGGCGCATGTTGGGGGCCTGATCATGGGCCTGCTGCTGGGCGTAGTCATAGTAGTGTATTATCGCTATTTCCTGCGCCGTGACCTGATCGGCAAAAACGAAGGAATCGGCGCTTGACTGTAACTACCGCAACAATCGATACGCTTTTACAACGCAGACCTGAGTCACTTGACGAGCTGACCGCGCAGATCACGCCAGCTATCCACGGGGAACTGCGCTGCGCGGTGGAATTACGCAAGTTCAGTGATGGCACGAGGTTGAGCGCTGAACAGCTGGAAAACTGTCTGCAACTTGTCATTCTCTATGAGAGCAGATTTTTGCCAGAGAACCAACGCACAGGGTTTGATTTTCCAACCAGTTGCAAGAATCAGGAAAGCACTGCGGCACGCAAGACGGAAAGTGGCTTCGTGCAATTCTGGGGTAAGGATCAAGCATGAAAAATGTTGCAACAGGCACTCTGCGCAAGATGCAGGCGCGTCTCGACAATCCGGTGACGTATGCAATGTCCCTCGGAGAGAGTCAGGTAGAGTTGAATCCCTATCTGGGAAAGCCCATTCGGTTACTCTACTCCGGCACAATCAACTGTGTTCACTGCGGTCGCAAGACGGCAAAGAGTTTTAATCAGGGTTACTGTTATCCTTGTTTTCAGCAACTGGCGCAATGCGATTCCTGTATCATTCACCCTGAGAAGTGTCATTTTGATCAAGGCACTTGCCGCGAACCTGCGTGGGGTGAGCGCTATTGCATGCAGGATCACATCGTCTATCTCGCCAATTCATCCGGATTGAAAGTGGGCATTACTCGTGCCACACAAGTACCAACACGCTGGATTGATCAGGGCGCCACACAGGCACTCGCCATCATGCGTGTGCGCACTCGTCTGCAGTCCGGCTCGATCGAAATCATGTTCAAACAACATGTCGCCGACAAGACTAATTGGCGCGAGATGTTGAAAGGAGATGCGACAGAGCTGGATATGGAGGCTGAAGCGCGGCGTTTGCTGCAAAAATGCGGCGCTGCAATCAAGGAATTGGAAGAGCATTTCGGTTTTTTCGCGATCAGCATATTGAATGGCATTGATACGGTTAACATTAAATATCCCGTCATCAACTATCCGGAAAAAATTTCGTCGCTTAATTTCGACAAGACACCGGAAGTGGGAGGCACCTTGCTTGGCATTAAAGGACAATACCTGCTGTTTGACACCGGGGTGATCAATATGCGCAGTTTTTCCGGTTACGAAATACAGTTCAGTTATTAGATTTATTTTTGAGGCAGTATCGCTATGAGAAACGCACAGGCCAGGACGACTTATCTAAAGGATTACCAACCGCCTGCATTTTTGATTGAAACCACTGATCTGCATTTCGATTTGCATGAGGAGTTTGCGCTGGTGACTGCGCGCCTGCTATTCAAACGCAATCGACAGCCGGGCGCGCCGAAATCGGATAATCTGATTCTCAATGGCAGGCAGCTGCATCTGGAAAAATTACTACTTGATAATACGCAGTTGCTGAGCGCGAATTATATCCTGGATGAGGATGAGCTAACCATCAGCGGTTTGACTGCACTGCTTGGCAGGACGCCAGACGAGTTCACGCTGGAGTGTCACACTCGTCTGGAGCCACAGAAAAATACTGCGCTGGAAGGATTGTTCAAGTCCGGTGCAATGTTTTGCACACAATGCGAAGCTGAAGGGTTTCGACGTATCACTTATTATCTGGATCGACCCGACGTGATGGCAAAGTTCACCACAACGATATGTGCAGACAGGTCCCGCTATCCAATTTTGCTATCCAATGGCAATAACGTTGCCAGCGGCATCGATGACAGGGATGCGAATCGACATTGGGTCAGTTGGGAAGATCCTTTCAAAAAGCCCAGCTATTTGTTTGCGCTGGTGGCAGGTGATCTGGCTTGTATCAAGGATGAATACACTACCGGCAGTGGGCGCAAGATTAGCCTGCAAATATTTGTGGAGCCAAAGGATCTGGATAAATGTGATCACGCAATCCGTTCATTGAAGAATGCGATGGGCTGGGATGAAAAGGTTTATGGTCGCGAGTACGACCTAGATATCTTCATGATCGTTGCCGTCGATGATTTCAATATGGGCGCGATGGAGAACAAGGGTCTCAATATATTCAACACATCCTGTGTGTTGGCCAACCCAAAAACAACTACAGATTTCGCCTTTCTGCGAGTCGAAGCGGTGGTTGCTCATGAATATTTTCACAATTGGTCGGGCAATCGCGTAACTTGCCGTGATTGGTTTCAATTGAGTCTGAAAGAAGGCTTTACTGTGTTTCGCGATGCCGAATTTTCCAAAGACTTTGGTTCGCCTACGGTGAAACGGATCGAGGAGGTCGGTTTTTTGCGCACCGTGCAATTCGCCGAAGATGCAGGACCGATGGCGCATTCGGTGCGGCCCGACTCCTATATGCAAATCTCCAATTTTTATACAGTAACTATCTACGAGAAAGGCTCAGAAGTAGTGCGAATGCTCAGTCTGTTGTTAGGACCTGAAAAGTTCCGCGCCGGCAGCGATCTGTACTTTGATCGGCATGATGGCCAGGCTGTCACTACCGAAGATTTCGTGAAAGCCATGGAAGATGCCAGCGGCGTCGATCTGGTTCAGTTCCGTAACTGGTACAGCCAGGCGGGCACACCAGCATTGCATATCAAGGGTGACTATAACGAAAGCGCGCGCCAGTACACGCTGACTGTGGAGCAGTCGTGTCCTGACACACCTGGTCAGTCAGCAAAAGATAAACTGCCATTTCATATACCGCTGCGAGTTGGCTTGCTGGATAGCAAAGGCAAGGAATTTCCACTGTTGTTACATGGTGGCAATCTGCAGCATTCGGATAACGAAACAACGGATTGCGTATTGTCAGTGACGAAATGTAGTCAGCAATTCATCTTCGACGCCGTACCGACGCAGCCGATACCATCACTTCTGCGTGGTTTCAGCGCGCCAGTGCATCTGCATTTTGCTTACAGTCGCGAGCACTTGTATTTCCTCATGGTGCATGACACCGATGGATTTAACCGCTGGAACGCTTCGCAGCAGTTGGGGATCAGTGTCATCGCAGAAGTTAAGAGCCAGATCGAGCATGGCAGGCCACTCACGTTACCGGAAAATCTGCTGCAGGCTTATGCTGGAGTACTTGACTCCGCCCTGGCTGATACCAAGCTGGACAAGGCCATGCTTGCCCATCTGTTGAATCTTCCGAATGAAGGTTTCCTGATAGAGACCGCCGACGTTGCCGACGTTGACGGCATTCACGCGGCGCGGGAATTTCTCGTAAATTCGCTGGCAGTCAAATTTGAAGATAAATTTGGCCGGCTGTATATGGCAAACCTTTCAAGAGAGGAGTTCAAGGTTGATGCGCAGGCTATCGCGCAACGGGCCCTGAAAAACCTGGCGCTAGTCTATCTCGTTCGAACCGGTAAAGAGCAGTGGATACAGCGCTGTTACGATCAATTCAAAGCTGCGACTAATATGACTGATCAGCTGGCCGCCTTGCGGATTCTGGTAAATTGCGATGCGGCTGCTGCGGCCGTTCTGGCAGCGAGCGTACTCGACATTTTCTGCCAGCAATGGCAGCATGAACCACTTGTTATGGATCAGTGGTTCATCGTGCAAGCAACATGTCAGCTGCCGAACACCCTGGATCACGTCAAGAAGCTGATGCACCATCCGGCTTTCAATATCAAAAACCCGAACAAGGTACGTTCTCTTATCGGTGTCTTCGCAGGCCAGAATCACATCGCCTTCCATGACAAGAGTGGTGCCGGTTACGAATTTCTCGCTGACCAGATCCTCGCTCTCGACAAACTCAACCCCCAGATCGCCTCGCGTCTCATCACGCCATTAACGCGCTGGCACAAATTCGGCGAAGCTCGACAACAGTTGATGAAGGCACAACTCACCCGCATCAAAGCCGAACCGACGCTTTCAAAAGATGCGTTTGAAGTTGTTGAAAAGAGCACGGCCTGATTACAGCTCTGGATCTCCATTTACCCTGTTGGATGAGATCCAGATTTCAGCAGATTAGACCAATCAAGCCACTTCCTGAATATTCGTCAGCGGAATATTCTTCGCGCGCTCAGCTGTCTGCATATAACTGGCGATCTCGTTAAAGTTGAGATAGCGGTAGATGCTGTCTGCCATGGTGTTGATATTACCCATATAAGACATGTATTCAGACATCGTCGGAATCTTGCCAAGGGCAGAGCATACTGCAGCAAGTTCGGACGAGGCGAGGAACACATTGGCACCCTGACCGAGGCGGTTGGGGAAGTTGCGGGTTGAGGTGGAGACCACAGTGGAATTCGGAGCGACCCGCGCCTGGTTGCCCATGCACAGGGAGCATCCTGGCATTTCGGTGCGGGCACCGGAGACACCGAAAATATTGTATATACCTTCCTCGGAAAGTTGATGCTTGTCCATCTTGGTGGGTGGCGCAATCCAGAGGCGGGTTGGAATGGTGCCATCAACTTGTTTCAGCACCTCACTTGCTGCACGAAAATGGCCGATGTTCGTCATGCAAGAGCCGATAAATACCTCGTCGATTTTGGTACCCTGGACTGCAGACAATGGCTTGATGTCGTCGGGGTCGTTCGGGCAGGCGAGCAGGGGCTCCTTGATTTCGTTCAAATCGATTTCAATAACCTTGTAGTAATCTGCATTCGCATCTGCTTCCAGCAATACGGGATTCGCTAACCATTCTTCCATGGCTTGCGCACGACGTTCCAGAGTGCGGGCATCGCCGTAGCCGTTTGCGATCATCCAGCGCAGCAGAGTTACATTCGACTTGAAGTATTCGATGATCGGTTCCTTGCTGAGGCGGATGGTACAACCGCCAGCGGAACGCTCGGCCGAAGCATCGGAAAGCTCGAAGGCCTGTTCTACCTTCAGATCCGGCAGACCCTCAATCTCGAGGATGCGGCCCGAAAAGATATTTACTTTGCCTTTCTTCGCCAGGGTGAGGTCGCCAGATTGCAACGCGGCATACGGAATGGCATTTACCAGGTCACGCAGCGTGATGCCGGGTTGCATCTTGCCTTTAAAGCGTACCAGCACAGATTCAGGCATATCCAGTGGCATTACGCCAGTGGCGGCAGCGAAAGCGACCAGACCGGAACCAGCAGGAAAGGATATGCCGATTGGGAAGCGCGTGTGCGAGTCGCCACCAGTGCCGACGGTGTCAGGCAGCAGCATGCGATTGAGCCAGGAATGAATGATGCCATCACCGGGTCGCAGTGCCACGCCGCCGCGAGTCTGGAAGAAATCAGGCAGCGAGTGTTGGGTTTCTATGTCTACCGGCTTCGGATAGGCGGCAGTATGACAAAACGACTGCATGACGAGATCGGCAGAAAAACCGAGGCAGGCCAAGTCTTTCAATTCATCACGCGTCATTGGGCCGGTCGTGTCCTGGCTACCGACAGTAGTCATTTTCGGCTCGCAATAACTGCCAGGGCGCACGCCAGCCACGCCACAGGCACGACCGACAACTTTTTGCGCCAGCGTGAAGCCTTTGCTGGATTCTGCGCCAACGATCAGCGAGCGGAATATCTTTGATGGTGGCAGGGCGAGTTCTTCGCGCGCCCGCTGCGTCAGGCCGCGCCCGATAATTAATGGTATGCGACCGCCGGCGCGAACTTCATCCAACAGAACATCTGTCTTCAATTCAAATTCGCACACGAGCTCATTGCTTTTGTGACGGGTGATTTTGCCAGCGTAGACATCGATGTCGATGATGTCGCCAGTATTCAAATTATCCACGTCGCATTCAAATGGCAGGGCGCCTGCATCTTCCATCGTGTTGAAGAAAATCGGTGCAATCTTGCCGCCAATACAAACTCCCCCATCGCGCTTGTTAGGAATATGGGGGATATCATTTCCTATAAACCACAACACAGAGTTCGTAGCCGATTTTCTGGAAGAGCCAGTGCCCATTACATCGCCAACGAGAGCTACCGGAAAGCCGGTAGCCTTTAGTTCTTCAATCTGCGCCTGTGCGTTCGTCACTCCTTCGCGCGCATTCTTGTACATCGCTTGCGCGTGCAAGGGAATGTCAGGGCGTGACCAGGCATCCTGTGCAGGGGAGAGATCATCGGTGTTGGTCTCGCCAGGGACCTTGAACACGGCAACTGTCAGTTTTTGGGGCAGCTCCGGTTTCGAAGTGAACCACTCGGCGTCAGCCCATGACTGCAGCACATGCCGGGCATGCTCATTGCCGTTGCGGGACTTCGCAGCCACGTCATGGAAAGCGTCAAACATCAACAGTGTATGCTTCAGTTCCGTGGCCGCTGCGGCGCTAAGTTGCTTGTCGTCCAGCAAGCCACTCAGTGTGGTGATGTTGTAGCCGCCGAGCATCGTGCCCAGCAGTTTGACTGCCAATGGCCTGCTGACCAGCGGGGAACTGGTTTCACCTCTGGCTATGGCAGACAGGAAACCAGCTTTCACATAAGCGGCTTCGTCCACACCTGCTGGTACGCGATTGGAAATCAGGTCGAGCAGGAATTCTGCTTCTCCGGCTGGCGGATTTTTTAACAGTTCAATCAGCCCGACAACTTGTTCCGCGGACAGTGGTTTTGGTACCACGCCGTCTTTGGTGCGTTCTGCAACATGATTTCGATAGGCTTCTAACAAGGTAGTTTCCTCGTGATGCTGAGCTGTCAGTGAATCTTCAGGAATATTTTTCCAGCATTTGCCCGGGGGCATTGCTTGAATCACTTTCAGGCAGAGTAGTATTTTGATCTGGCTCGGACCGGGTTTTGACTACACACTTTTTACTGGGTGCAAGGGTTCGGGCAGATAGTTAAAGCACGAGCATAGTCTATTGGATAGCATGGAAAATATCCAGTTGGCATGCGCATAGCATGCGCGTTTGCCGTACAATCGGTGGTTGTTTGCTGCCGCAAATAATTGGTAAAGTCGCCAGCATTAGTTGCGCACTGGCAGCTATCCTGCCTGCAACACAACGAAGTCCTGCGAATTCTATGAGTGGCGTTAAAACACCCTGTATTGGCATCTGCTCAACCACATCTTTTGGGGATGCGGTGTGTCGTGGTTGCAAGCGCTATGCCTTCGAAGTGATTGGTTGGAACAGCTATGACGCGGTGGCAAAGCAAGCGGTATTGCATCGCATCGAAAAACTGATCTGCCAAATTCTGGAGAACAAGCTGCGGATTTTTTCTGTGCCGAATTTACAGGCCGGGCTGGAGCAGTTTGCGGTGCAGTATGATCCGACCCTGTCGCCATATTGCTGGTTGCACAATTTGTTGAAGAAATGTCACCGGGATATCACTAACCTGGCCGAGTACGGGGCCTATGTATTACCGGAATACCAGCAGCTGCCACTGGCTCAGTTGTGCGAGTTGCTGGATACGGAAATCTTGCTGCTCACCCAGGCCCATCATGAACGTTACTATGCCGCGGGTCTGGAGCGGGACGCGGGTTGAATTGATTGGGGTTACCCAGCGCAGGTGAAGTGCTGGCAAATGACCTGTTGGTCAGGCGTCCAATAGCGCCAATTTCTGCAACCGAATCCCCGCGCCGTCGCTCTCGGCATACCAGGGTTCAGTGTCCCACGCCCCAAGCACGATGCGCTGCGCCGAGCGCGCCCCGCCTGCACCTGCTGCCACATCAATATAGTGTATGGCCGGGCGGTGGGTATGGCCGTGCAACAATGTGACCGGTGCATTGCTCTGCAGAATTTCCAGCACCGTTTGTGAATTCACATCCATGATGTCCATGTGCTTGTTCGCAGTAGCAGATTTTGACTGCGCTCTGGCCTTGGCCGCGAAGGCGTGGCGCGCTGCCAGTGATTGTGCCAAAAATTCCTGTTGCCAATGGGGGGTGCGCACCAGTAAACGGAATTGCTGGTAATCGATATCGTCAGTACACAGTGAGTCGCCGTGCAGCAGCAGCAGAGTTGAACCAGCCGGACTCGCCAATGTATAAGGCCCATTGAGCAGTTTGGCGCCGCAGCGATTGGCAAAGTCAGTTCCCAGCAAAAAATCGCGATTGCCATGCATCAGATACACTTGTGGCCCCGCCGCACTGAACTGGTGCAGGGCTTGCGCTACCGCAGCTGCCAGCGGCGAGGGATCATCATCGCCAATCCACACTTCGAACAGGTCACCCAGAATATACAACGCGGTGCAGTTGCCGCGATTGTCTGCCAGGAACTGGAGCAGCGTACGGGTAATGTCCGGACGGGAGGCCTCGAGATGGAGGTCGGATATGAAGAGCAGCCTGGCCGACAAGTGGGAGCCCTTGTGCCTAGTCGGCGGCAATAACTTCGGTCGATTCAATCACGACTTCAGTTATCGGCACATCGGAATGGCCGGCCCTGGAACCGGTTTTGCACTGCTTGATCTTGTTCACCACATCCATGCCGTCTATGACCTGGCCGAATACAGCATAGCCCCAGCCCTGCTCGGTCTTGCTGCGATGATTCAGGAAAGTGTTTTCGCCGACGTTGATAAAAAATTGCGAACTGGCAGAGTGCGGATCGGAAGTACGCGCCATGGCGAGTGACCCGATGACATTGGGCAGGCCGTTATCAGCTTCGTTGGTAATTTGTTTGCGAGCTGACTTCTGCCGCATGTCGCTGGTAAAACCACCACCCTGAATCATGAAGTTATCGATTACGCGATGGAATATGGTGCCGTCATAAAAGCCATCACTGGCATATTGCTGAAAGTTTGCGGCGGATATTGGTGCCTTGACAAAATCCAGTTCAATTTTTATCGGGCCGTAATTGGTATTTAATACGATCATCTGATTCCCTGCAGCTTGTTGTTTCGTTGTGTTTATCTTGCCTGTGCGTGAACCATGCAAAGATTTCCTTATGGGATCGTTCACGAATCGCTATAATACGACCTTTGCGAGTACCGATACAGAGGTTCCCTCTCCATTTAACCGCAGTAATAACGCAGATTGCTCCTAATGTCAGACAACACATCGGACTCTAATGAGGCGTCCGTCACTGCCAGTCCATCAAATTTTATTCGCCATATGATTGCCCAGGATCTGGCGCAGAACAAACATGGTGGGCGTGTGCATACCCGGTTTCCACCGGAACCGAATGGCTATTTACACATTGGTCATGCGAAATCCATCTGTCTGAATTTTTCAGTAGCAGCGGACCACAACGGCCACTGCAACCTGCGTTTCGACGATACCAATCCTGCAAAGGAAAGTCAGGAGTATGTGGATGCAATCAAGGACAACATCACCTGGCTGGGGTTTGCCTGGCATGGGGATGTGCGCTATTCGTCGAACTATTTTGGCAAGCTGTATGCTTTTGCCATGCAACTAATTACCAAGCAATTGGCCTATGTCTGTAGTTTGAGTGCGGATCAGGCGCGGGAATATCGCGGCACCCTGACCGAGCCTGGCAAAAATAGCCCGGATCGAAATCGCAGTGTCGCCGACAATCTCGCGCTATTTGAGCGCATGCGTGCGGGTGAGTTCGCCGATGGCGCATATAGTCTGCGCGCGAAAATCGACATGGCCTCGCCCAATATTAATATGCGTGACCCGGTGCTGTACCGCATTCGTCACATCGAGCATCACCAGACAAGTTCTGCATGGTGCATCTACCCCACCTATGACTATACCCATTGCATTTCCGATGCGATTGAAAACATCACCCATTCGTTGTGCACACTGGAATTCGAAGATCATCGTCCTTTATATGACTGGATTCTGCACAACCTGGATATCGATAGCCTGAGGGAGGCGAGTGATCTGGCTGCCAGTGGTTTCAAATCCGGCGTCAAGTATGTACTGCCAGAGCAAACCGAGTTTGCCAAGCTAAAGCTCAATTACACGATGATGGGCAAGCGCAACCTGAAAACAATGGTAGATACCGGTGTGGTTCTGAGCTGGGATGATCCGCGCATGCCAACACTGGCAGGCATGCGGCGGCGTGGGTTCACAGCTGCTGCGATCCGTAACTTCTGCGAAAGCGTTGGGGTGAGTCGCAGCGAAAGCATGGTGGATCTGGGCATGCTGGAGCACGCGGTGCGGGAAGATCTCGACCAGGAAGCCGCGCGGGTAATGTGTGTGTTGCGGCCTCTGAAAGTAGTGTTGAGCAATCTGGCAGTGGGTCATGTCGAACAGTTGAGCCTCCCCAGCCATCCCAAGGACGACAGCATGGGGCGTCGTGACGTGCCACTTACCCGTGAAATTTGCATTGACCGCAGTGACTTCGAGGAAGTGGCGCCAGCAGGATTCAAGCGCTTGCTCCCCGGTGGCGAGGTGCGCTTGCGCGGAGCTTATGTGATCCGCTGTGACCAGGTCATCAAGGATAGCAGTGGCAATATCCAGGAATTGCATTGCAGCGTAGACCTCGCCACGCTGGGCAAGAACCCCGAAGGGCGCAAGGTGAAAGGGGTTATTCACTGGGTGTCGGCAGAATTGGGCCTGCCGGTAACGGTGCGCTTGTACGATCGCCTGTTCAGTGTGGAGAAGCCGGACAGCAAGGACATTACCGATTATGGCGATGTCCTCAATCCCGATTCCTTGCATGAGTTGCACGGCTGCCTGGCAGAGCCGTCCATAGGCAATGGACTGGGGTTGCGGCATTACCAGTTTGAGCGGGAAGGTTATTTTTGCAACGATACGGTGGATTCAACCCCGGAGCGCATCGTGTTCAATCGCACCATTAACCTGCGCGACTCGAAATAGAATTGTAACGATTAATGTCAGAGAAAAGTGACAGCGATAACAAATAGCAGAGAAGCCATGATAACAATCTATAACAGTCTCACCCAGCGCAAGGAAACTTTCACCCCTATCGAACCGGGCAAGGTGGGCATTTATGTGTGCGGAATTACCACCTATGACTATTGTCATGTTGGGCACGCACGCATGCTGGTAGCGTTTGATGTCATCGTGCGACATCTGCGCTGGCGCGGATATAAAGTCAAATACGTGCGGAATATTACCGACATCGATGACAAAATTCTCAACCGTGCAAAAGAAAACGGCGAGCTGTTTTCTGATTTGACTGAGCGCTTTATCAAGGCTGCACACGAAGATGAGCAGGCGCTGTCAATTTTGCCGCCAGATCAGGAGCCGCGCGCTACCGGGCATATCGATGAGATCGTCAGCATGATTGAGATCTTGATCAAAAATGACTCGGCCTACAAGGCTGACAATGGTGACGTGTATTTCTCCGTCAAGAATTTCCCACACTACGGCAAGCTATCCAAGAAGAAGCTGGATGAGTTGCTGGACGGTGCGCGTGTCGAAATCAGCGAGTTAAAGCGTGATCCCAGAGATTTCGTGTTATGGAAAGCATCACCGGACGATGGTGTGGGCTGGGATTCGCCCTGGGGTTATGGACGACCAGGCTGGCATATTGAATGTTCCGCCATGTCTACCTGCTGCCTGGGCAATCATTTTGACATTCACGGTGGCGGTTCTGACTTATTGTTTCCGCACCACGAAAATGAAGTGGCGCAGACTGAGGCCGCTACCGGTGAGACGTTCGCCAATATCTGGATGCACAATGGCCCGTTGCGAGTCGATAACGAAAAAATGTCGAAGTCGCTCGGCAATTTCTTTACCGTGCGTGAAGTATTGGCGAAGTACCCAGCCGAAGTGATTCGCCACCTGTTGATTGCCAGTCATTACCGCAGTGCCATTAATTATTCCGAGCAGAGTCTGGAGCAATCCAGCAAGGCATTGACGCGGCTGTATAACGCACTCAATGGTCTGGACATCCGCAAAGCGAAGTCACTGACGAACAGTCGTTTTGAGAAAGCCTTCAATGTGGCGATGGACGATGACTTCAATACACCGGAAGCATTCAGTGTTTTGTTTGATATGGTGAAGGAAATCAACAAGGAGAAAGCGGCGAATCCTGATCTGGCCAACCAGCTGGGTGCGTTGCTGGTGCGTCTGGGCGGACAACTGGGTATCCTGCAGTCCGACCCCGGGCTGTTTCTTGGCTACGAAGAAGCTGCGGTCGATGCTGCGCAAATCGAGCAATTAATCGCTGCAAGGGAGCAGGCTCGTGCCGATAAAGACTGGCAGAAGGCGGATCAAATCCGGGCACAGCTCACTGCATTGAAAGTAATAGTGGAAGACGGCAGTGGTGGCAGTCGCTGGCGAATTGAGCGTTAGGAAAGGTCAGGAATAGGCACTTGGTCGAATTAAGCAGTAACGCTGAGCATTGACTGGCCCAAGCCACCTGAGTATTATGCCGCCTCTCAGAAAGGCCATAGAAAGACCCAATCGGGGTATAGCGCAGTCTGGTAGCGCGCTTGCTTTGGGAGCAAGATGTCGGGAGTTCAAATCTCTCTACCCCGACCACTTTTATAATGTATACGGTCTTGGCAATGCGCTAGACTGATACATGGAGTTGGTAAGACGGTTGCGGCCTATCGGCGCCTCTGAAAATTCCCGAACCGCTCGATGGTGACTGTAGCTCAGCTGGTAGAGCCCTGGACTGTGACTCCGGTGGTCGCGGGTTCGAATCCCGTCAGTCACCCCATTCTCCGTTGCTGCATTTTCTCTGTACCTGAAATTAAACCAGTGCATTTTTAGAGCATCACCGTCAGCCTGAATTGCGTCGTTCACTATTTCGCCAGACTTCGTTAATGACTATACCGACAACAACTTCATCGACAATCACAGCAGCCGCAACTACAGCGTCGAAACCTGTGGCGACTCTTGATGGGACTCTTGATGGGACGCCGACGCCGTTGTCAGCACTCAATATCGGAGGAGGGACTGCGTTGCAGCCAGAGCGCCGGCAGCGTCTCGTGGAATTTTACAAGAATTTGAATCTGTTCATGGCTGGGATGTACACCGGAGTGCGCTGCGGCGGCACACCCCACGGTCACCACACCTACCCGCAGGACCGCAAACCGCCGCGTACATGATAGGCCGCAGCTGGCGCCAGCTGTCCGCATTAGGCTGTTTCCCATAATGGTGTAAAATACACGCCTTTTTCCGCGCCCGTAGCTCATCTGGATAGAGCACCAGCCTTCTAAGTTGGTGGTAGCAGGTTCGAGTCCTGCCGGGCGCGCCATTTTGAAAAAAGGGGTCCAGCGGACCCCATTTATCAAAATCGCCCGCTCGGCGGCAGACGCGAACCTGCCGGTTCGAAAGGAGCGCAGCTCCGCAGACGGCGCGCGGTACAGCGCCGCCATCAGCGTTCCTTATCAGCATTTATCCCAACAGCAATACTGCATGTGAAAGCATCACGCAATGGTGAGGAATTTGGCTAAGCCAAATTCCGAATCAGTCCTGCCGAGCTATCCGTGAGCAAGCATTCTTCAAATTGGCACTGCTTCCACAACCGCATCCCGCAATCCCGCAACCACCCAGTTTCCTAAACTCCCGAAGCCATGCCTCACTACCCGCAACCAAGAGGTTGCCAATATGCAAGACCGCATCGTAAAGACCATCATTCTCAAATCCCCCATAACCCGAGTCTGGAATGCCATCACCGACTCCAACCAATTCGGCACATGGTTCAAAGTCAAATTCAGCGGTCCCTTCCAGCTCGGCCGGCCGCTGCAAGGCAAAATTACCTGTCCGGGTTACGAACACATGGAAATGCAGCTTATCCCGCGTCAGCTGGACCCGGAGACGTATTTTGCTTTCGCGTGGTGCCCTTATTCGGATGGCGAGGCAGAGGGCAAGGAACGGGAGACCTTGGTGGAATTCAAGCTCGAGGCAGTCGGCGCTGCTACGCAACTTATAATTATCGAGTCTGGTTTTCTGGCACTTCCGGATGACGCGCGGCGCGAACAGGCCTACCGAATGAACACTAGTGGTTGGGACATACAGGCAGTCAATATTGCGGCTTATGTTGAAGCGTGACGCGGTAGCTCTGGCGCGCAGCAGTGCACCGGTATTTGCCGCGCTGGGTGACACTACCCGGTTGCAACTCGTGCAGCGGCTTTGTGATGGGCAGTACTACTCGATCTCGCAACTCTGTGCGGGTACTGCATTGTCGCGGCAGGGCATAACGAAGCATCTGCTGGTGCTGGAACGAGCCGGGATCGTTAAATCCGCGCGCCGTGGTCGGGAAACTCACTTCGCTTTCGCCCCGGGCGCCATCCTGCCGGTGCAGTCATATCTGGACTACGTCAGCACCCAATGGGATTTGGCGCTGGCGCGCTTGCAGGAATTTGTCGAAGCGCCGGAAGCGAGTGCGGTCAAGCCAGCAGCGAATTGATTTCCTGCTGGCAAATAACTTCAACCCGCTGCTATTGGTCCGGTTCGGGGCAGCAGTGCGATCTTCTCCGCCGGACAGGCGACCACATCATCCTGACCACTCGTGCGCCAGCGCTGCAATTCGAGTAAGCGATACTCGCCGCTGCGCCTGGCTTTGGCACCACGTTTGCGGGCCTTGCTGCCGTCAGCCTTGCGCGTATCAAAGGCAAACAGCTGGTAATCAGGTGGCAGTGTCGCCTGCAATTCGGTAATTGACTTGAATGACAGCTCCTTGCCGTAAGTAATCTCTGTTACCAGCACTGGTCGCGCGGACCGCAATGTCTGGCGCAGGCCGACGAGCACGTTTTTTTCAAACCCTTCCACGTCAATCTTGATCAGTGTCGGCGCTATTATCCCGGCCGTCGCGAAATAGCTGTCACCGTTGACCAGTTGCAACGCTCCTGCAAGCTGGTTGCCTTTGCTCACGGTGCTCGCATCGAATGAGCCAATGCCCTGATTGCGCCCGGTAGGAGCGAAGAATGGTAATTTTTCATCAAGTTCGCTCAAGCCCACCCCATGCACCTGGATATTCTGAATCTGGTTCAGTTCGATATGAAATTGCAGTCGATCCCGCACTGGCGCATAGGGTTCAAATGCATAAACCTGATCCGCATAGTGCGACATGAACAAAGAGTGTTGGCCAATGTTGGCGCCAATGTCAGCGAAAGTTAAAGTTGCCACAGCTTGTTCGCTACTGCGCAATGCCTGCATCGTATCGCGCAGGAAAAACAGCAGGGGCTTCTCGAACGCCGCATGATAATAAATGTTGAACTCGATGCTGTTGTTCAGATTACCCTGGTACTGTAATCCGAAAAAATACGTGACGAACGGTGCATCTGGTGCGGTTTCAAATTTGCACAGCTTTTTGTAAATGGATTTTTTCGAACGCAATGGCAGCCACGATTGTTGCCAGAGTGTTCTGTAGATAGCGTGTTCAAGATTCATATAAGGTTTCAGCTGCAGCACCGTGATTTTTCAATGCCAATCGCAGTGCTCGTATAGAGACAAGCAAGCGGGGAGGCTGCCACAGAACGTTGCCAAGTTCCAGTGGGTGGTTTATGTTGGGGGTGCTGGTTAAAGCAGTGATCGTTATCATCTGGGTCGATTAGAGAGCGCGTATGTTAGGAATTATCGGTGGTACCGGGCTGTCAAGCATTGCCAACTTTGAATTACTCGGGGAAGAGGCGATCCCCACGCCATATTCCAGCCATGACGTCATGGTTTTGTTGTACCAATATGAATCGCGCAAGCTTGCATTCCTGCCGCGTCACGGCGTATCCCACAGTGTGCCACCACACCAGATAAACTATCGCGCTAACATCTGGGCGCTGCAGCAGTTGAGTGTGACTGAAATCGTCGCGGTGAATGCGGTTGGCGGTATCCACAGCGAACTGGCGCCCGGTCAGTTTGCTGTTCCTGACCAAATCATTGACTACACTTCAGGCCGCGCAGCTACATATCATGAAGAAGCTGATTCGGGAGTGCGTCATATCGATTTCACCTATCCTTATGACCATGCGCTCAGAAAATCCCTGCTCAGCGCCTGTAAGGCAGCTGGTATCCATGGAATAAAAGTGATGGATGGTGGGGTCTATGCCTGCACCAATGGCCCGCGGCTCGAAACGGCGGCTGAGGTGGTGCGAATGCAGCGCGATGGCAGTGACATGATAGGTATGACAGGAATGCCTGAGGCTGCTCTGGCGCGCGAGGCTGGCATCGCCTATGCCTGTCTGGCGCTGTCAGTAAACTGGGCAGCAGGCATCGGTGCTGATGTAATCACCATGGATGCGATTCAGCGCGTGTTGGCAAAGGGTGTCGTGTCGATAAAACTGATTTTGCAGAAGCTCATCTTGAGCAGCGCTGTCTGAGCTCATTGCTGAGCAGCAGTTTCCGTATCGACTAGTGCAGGCGGCGGTACTGTATACGAGTCTACAGCAATCACGACGCCAAATGCGGGGTGGTCCAGATAATGAAACTCAGTACTGCGCATATCACGGCTCTGTTTTAGCTTGTAAATGCGATTAATGCGGAAATCCAGTCCATTGTCGTCGTTATATTGTTCATGATTGCGCTGCACGCGTGTCGGCACTGCAGGCAATTCCCAGTTCATCGAGTCATCACCCAGGATGCTGAATTCACTCAGCCACAAGTCCGCATCCACATTCACCCGATCGGCAATGGCGTTAAAGCGCAGCGTCAGGTTGCCATTCAATTCCGATGTCCCTCCAAATTGCTGGCCACCGCTGATATAGAGCGGGATGGAATTGGTGGAGGCCGAAACTGGCTGGCGCCAGAGTGTGTGGTAGAGCAGACGGTGTGCGGGGGAGCTTTCGATAGCTTGATTCGTTTGCAGAAAATTGCCGGCAGAGGCAGGGAGTTCAACCAAAGCATCCCGTGCAAAATCGTAGAAACGAAACTCGTTACTACTATCAGCTGGAAACGGACCAGTGGCAAGGATTGACTCTGTAACAGTCGTAACAGATGGCGTGTTTGCCAGAGTCAGGTTCGCTGGTTCAGGTACCGGTGCATCCGCGATCAACAAGTCATCGATAATCAGCAGGTCCATCAAGCTCTGCAGTCTCTGCATGGTTCCCGGATAGCTCAGCGGCGCGGTGGCTGGCCTCCAGTATTCGGATTCCCGGTCAGCGGGGTCTTCATTGGTGAAGATGCTGACCTCAATCTGGAACCAGCGCTCACTGGATTGAGCCAACACCATGGTGCTGGCCAGCATGCCGGATAGCAGGACAGTGAGTAGGCGCAGATTGGGGGATGGCATTGTCATATAACCACTTATCATAGCAGACCGGAGCTGGAGTTCGACATCAGGCCGCCTCTGGTTGTGCCAGTTTGAAGCGGTCCAGCAGTTCATTCACGACCTGCAGTTTCATGCGGGCATCCTTGCTGTCATGGATAAATTGCAGCTGGTTAGCGCTGCCGAGTTTGTACTGTTTGGGATTATTCTGAATCAACTTTACCAATGACATGGGGTCGACCAGAGTGTGCTGGCCAAATTCGATACGACCGCTGTTGATATTGGCATCGATCTTCTTGATGCCGAAGCCGGCAGCACGCAGTTTCAGCTGTGTCAGCCTGAACAGGAGTTGCAAGGATTCTGGCAGCAAACCGAAACGATCAATCATTTCTACCTGCAATTCATTTAATTCATCTTGCGAGCCGGCGGCCGAGATACGCTTGTACATTATCAGGCGCGTGTGCACGTCAGGCAAATAATTTTCGGGTATCAGTGCCGGAATGCGAAGATTGATATCGATGGACTTGTCCATATCCGACTCAAGGTTCGGTGTGCGCCCTGACTTTATCGCTTTCACAGTTTCTTCCAGCATCTCCGTATACAGTGAAAAGCCGATCTTCTGCATGTGGCCGCTCTGTTCATCACCCAACAGCTCACCGGCGCCGCGAATTTCCAGGTCGTGGCTTGCGAGCGTAAAACCGGCGCCGAGTGAACTGGCGGCTTGTATGGCATCAATACGTTTCTGGGCATCCGGTGCCAGTCGTCCGGGACTCGGCAGCAACAGGTAGGCGTAGGCCTGATGATGGGAACGGCCGACCCGCCCGCGCAACTGGTGCAGTTGCGCCAGACCAAATTTGTCCGCACGATGAATCAGGATCGTGTTCGCGCTGGGAATGTCGATACCGGTTTCGATAATCGTGGTGCAAACCAGAATGTTGTAACGCTTGTGATAAAAATCCGCCATGGCCTTTTCCAGATCGCGTTCGGCCATCTGGCCATGTGCGACACAGATGCGCGCCTGCGGCACGATCTCCTGCAAATGTTCGGCGGCACGGTCGATGGACTTTACTTCATTGTGCAGATAGAACACCTGGCCCCCGCGCAGCAACTCGCGCGATACAGCTTCCTGCACTAGGCTGTCCTGCTGTTCGCGAATAAATGTCTTTATTGACAGGCGGCGCGCAGGCGGTGTGACTATCAGGGACAAGTCACGAATATTCGACAGCGCCATATTCAGTGTGCGCGGAATTGGTGTTGCGGTGAGGGTTAAAATGTCAACGTTGGCGCGCAGCGCTTTCAGTTGCTCCTTTTGGCGCACGCCGAAACGATGCTCCTCATCGATAATGAGCAGCCCGAGGTTGCTGTAGTTAATATCGGCGTACAGTAGTTTGTGCGTGCCAATCAGGATGTCGATCTTGCCCGATGCCACTCGCTTGAGACTTTCGCTTTGCTCGCTGCTCGAGCAGAAACGGGAGATCACGTCAACGGCAATCGGCCAGTCGGCGAAACGGTCCTTGAAGCTTTCGAAATGTTGCTGGGCAAGCAGCGTGGTGGGAACCAGCAGGGCGACTTGTTTGTTATTCTGCACGGCGACGAACGCGGCGCGCATTGCTACTTCGGTCTTGCCGAACCCCACATCACCGCATATCAGTCTGTCCATGGAGCGGCCAGCTTGCATGTCACCTAACACAGATTCAATGGCCATTTCCTGATCAGCCGTTTCCTCGAAAGGAAAGCTGGCGGCAAACTTCTCGTATTCGATGCCCTCGCAATTGTACTGGAAACCTTTTTTTGCTTCGCGACGCGCATAGATTTCCAGCAATTCGGCTGCCACATCGTGAATCTTCTCGGCGGCCTTGCGCTTGGTCTTCTGCCATGTGTCTGTGCCAAGGCTGTTGAGTGGTGCCTGCTCCTGTTCTCCGCCGCTGTAGCGACTGATCAGGTGCAGGGATGTCACCGGCACATACAATTTTGCCTGGTTCGCATATTCGAGCATTAAAAATTCATTGGTCTGGCCATCGGTCGTCAGCGTCTGCAGGCCGAGATAGCGGCCGATGCCGTGATCGATGTGGACTACAGCGTCGGCAAGATGCAATTCGGTCAGGCTCTTGATGATGAAGTCAGTATTGCTCTGGGTACGCCGCCGGCGCCGGCGCTGCGCGACCCGGTCGCCGAATAGTTGGGCTTCCGTGATCATCACGAGTTGCTCGGCCGGCAGCCACATACCCTGATCGATAGGCGCCACGATAATACCGCAGCGCTCATCCGTGTTGATGAAGTCCTGCCAGTGCTCAAATTGGCGTGGTTGTACTCCGATCTGCTTCAATATTTCCAGCAGGGTCTCACGCCGGCCTGCGCTTTCAGCGCAAAACAGGATGCGCCCGGGTTGCTCCCCCATGAATTTTTGCAGCACACCGAAGGCATTGCTGAGTTTGGAGTTGCCGCTGAGGTTTGGTAACTCGCGCGTCGCAAAACTGAAGGCGGCTTTACTGTCCCGGAAATTGATTTGGGGATAGCGATGCAAAGCGGCGAACACGAAGTCGATCGCTATGAAAATCTGGTCCGGTGCCAGAATGGGACGGAATCTGTCCACTTTGCGATCCTGATAACGAGTATTGATGTCCTTCCAGAATTGATCACCCGCCAGCTTGAGGTTTCCCACGGTACACACGGTGGTGGTAGCGGGCAGGAAACTGAACAGTGAATCGAGCTGGGTAAAGAACAGTGCAAGGTAGTATTCGAGGCCCGGCGAATTAATGCCCTCGCTGACATCCTGATAGAGAGGGCAGGTGCGCACGTCGATATCGAAGGTCTCGCGAAAGCGCTGCCGGAACTGTTTGATACCAGCGGCATCCAGCGGATACTCGTGCCCGGGTAATAATTTGATGAGCTGCACGAGTTTGGCAGAACGCTGGCTCTCCGGGTCAAAACTGCGCAGCGTTTCGATCTCCTCATCCAGCAAATCGATGCGATAGGGCAGCAGACTGCCCATGGGGAATAAATCGATGATTGACCCCCGCACGGCGAACTCGCCATGCTCATGCACACTGTCGACCGCCTGATAACCTGCATTCACCAATTGTTGCCGAACCTGGTCAACGTGCAGAGTCTGTCCCACGCTCAAGTCCAGACTATTGGTCGCAATGTATTTATGGGGTGGCAGTTTGTGCATCAAGCTGCTGACCGACAGCACCACAATGCCCTGTCGCAGCAGAGGCAAGTGGTACAGCGCGCTCAGGCGATCGGAAATAATATCCTGGTGTGGAGAGAAGCTGTCATAGGGCAGTGTTTCCCAATCCGACAGGCTGAATACATCGAGACCAGCGTGGGCGGCACAAAAATATTTCAGTTCGCGCTTGAATTGCTCCACCTGCTCATTGTTTTCACAAACCAGCAACAATGGACCAGCACACTTTGCAGCAGCATTGGCGATGGCCAGACTCTGGGCCGAGCCATGGGTATCGGTCCAGTAAGTCGCGAACGAGTTATCAGTAGGCAATGGTGGATTAAAGATGCTGATCATGCAGTGGTATTGAGTCGCTATCGAAATTGTTGGAGCTTAAGTTATTGGCTCATTGGAAAAATTAACGCGGGATTGTAACGCAATTAGCCCGCTTGAGCGCGTGCGACGCATGATTCAGTCGGTTGCACATGCATTCCTTTCGCAACATAATACCGGCCTTGTGAAAATTGGCACTTGATAAGGGGTATTTGTGGTTCGTCCTAGCGTAGATGATTACTTTGCTGACTGGAAACAGCGCGAGGCCCTGGTGCAGGAGATGATTCCGGTGATTGGCCGCTTATTCAGCCAACGCAATGTGGGTGTGCTAATCTACGGTCGCCCGCTGCATAACCGCTCCGTGACTTTCATCATGAAGTCGCACCGCTATGTGCGCCAGATCGAACGCAATGAGATGTCGGAATTTGAGTCGCACCCGGTGCTGATGGCGCTGAAAGACCTGGATTTGTGGCATGCCCAGATCGACCTTGGCAAACTCACGGTGCGCTTCATGGAGCACCTGGAGGAAAAGGGCAAGGCAGCGATGGGGGTGAATGAGTTCGTAAGAGCCGAAGTCGGGTATCTGGATGGTGTGCGGGAAAAGCCGATCGCAAAATCCCAGGACGTGGTGTTGTATGGATTCGGGCGTATTGGCCGCCTGATGGCACGCTTGTTGATAGAACGTACCAGTACTGGCGAAGTGATGCGACTGAAGGCGATCGTCGTGCGACCGGGAGGTGAGGGTGATCTGCACAAACGTGCCAGCCTGTTCTCGAATGATTCAGTGCACGGTGCGTTTCAGGGCACTTTGCGTGTGGATGAGGAGAATAACTCGCTGATCGCCAATGGCAATGAGATGAAGGTGATCTACGCCAACAATCCGGAAGAAATCGATTACACCAAATATGGCATCAGTGATGCCCTGATTATCGACAACACCGGGGTATGGCGTGATCGCGAGGGCCTGTCGCGTCATTTGCGGTCGAAAGGCGCAGCCAAGGTGATTCTGACTGCTCCTGGCAAAGGCGATTTGAAGAATATCGTCTACGGCATTAACCATGAGCAGATTACCACTGAGGACACAATTATCACCGCTGCATCCTGCACCACCAATGCGATTGCCCCGGTGCTGAAAGTGCTCAATGACAAATACGGTATTGAGCACGGACACGTGGAAACCGTGCACGCCTACACCAATGACCAGAACCTGATTGATAATTATCACAAGGGTAGTCGTCGGGGTCGTAGTGCGGCATTGAATATGGTGATCACAGAAACGGGTGCCGCCAAGGCGGTGGTAAAAGCGATACCGGAGTTGGCGGGCAAACTTACAGGCAACGCAGTGCGCGTGCCGATCCCGAACGTATCGATGGCAATTTTGAACCTGACCCTGTCGCGGGAAACTTCCAGGGAAGAGTTGAACGAATTCCTGCGCCAGATTGCCCTGCATTCGGAGTTGCAGAACCAGATCAGTTATACCGAAGCTCCGGATGCCGTATCCAGCGATTTCGTCGGCAGCCGCGAGGCATGTATCGTCGATTCCAATGCCACCATCGCCAATGGCAAGCACTGCGTGTTGTATTTATGGTACGACAACGAATTTGGTTATTGTTGTCAGGTGGGTCGTACGGTGTACAAGATGGCTGGTGTGAAAAACAACTATTATCCGCTGCGCGGTTAGTTTGGCTCGGAAGTTGTTAACGGTCAGGCACGGTGCAGCTGAATTGCCGAATTTTTGGTAGCAATTTTAATGGTTCAGACCAACAATTCGCGCCGCTATAATTGCGACTCGATATCGGAAATAGCTGACGAATCCAGTAGACCTACAAGCGTTCAGCGGTTCCTAAAAGTGTCTTTTTCCTTGTTTTATTGACTGAGTGCTGTCATGGGAGTGCACATGACGGCCGGCGCAATTCGTTTGTTCTGCAGCGCTGCGAGGCGGCTCTCTGTGCATTGAGTTAGACTGGACCGATGATCAGAATTAAACGCGGCTTGGACCTGCCAATTTCCGGTGCGCCGGAACAAAAAATTGGCGATTGTCAGGCTGTTCGTTCAGTAGCATTGCTGGGTCGTGACTATGTGGGCATGCAGCCTACCATGGCAGTTAAGGCCGGCGACCGCGTCAAACTGGGCCAAGTACTCTTCACCGACAAGAAATATCCCGCCATAAACTACACTGCTCCCGGCCCCAGAAGACTGCGAGTATTATATGTGCGGCCCGCCCATGATGAATGCAGCCGTCATCAAGATGCTCAAGGATCTGGGTGTCGAGGATGAGAATATAGCGCTGGATGAGTTCTTATGATCGAATTGTTGCGCAGGCATGTTGTTTCCATATCCTTCCTCGCCATCTTCCTTGTTTTTGTTTTTCTCTCAAGGGATGGCGAAGGCGATATTCAACAGCTGTCCGGCTATACGATGGGTACCACCTATGAATTGCAAATCGTGGATATGCCGGAAGGCATAGCGCCGGAACAGATTGCTGCAGAAGTGACGGCATTATTGGCGGAACTGGATACAGGCATATTCTCCACCTATGCGGCTGATTCGGAACTGTCCCGGTTCAATCGACATGCTGTCGATGTGCCTTTCACCGCTTCGCGACAACTGTTGGAGGTGCTACAACTGGCACAGTCAGTAGCCGTACTCTCCAATGGTGCATTTGATGTAACAGTGGGACCACTGGTGAACGCCTGGGGGTTTGGACCACCAGTAGATAGTCAGGACGGTATTCAGGACAAAGTACCGACCCAATCCCGTATTGATGAATTATTGGCTACCGTCGGTTATCAAAACCTAGAAATAATCCCGGCCCGTTCCGAGATTCGCAAGACGAAGCCGAGCTATGTGGACCTGAGCGGCATTGCCAAGGGCTATGCTGTGGACCAAGTGGCAGCGTATTTCGATGCGCTTGGTGTGGCCAACTATTTTCTTGAGATTGGCGGTGAGCTAAAGATCAAGGGAACGAAGCCGGGCGGTGCGAACTGGGTGCCAGCGATTGAGGCGCCGATTGATGGCGAGTCACGTGTGTACGAGATCTTCTCTAACCGTGGCGAAACGATTGGTGTCGCCGGGTCCGGTGATTACCGCAATTTCTTTGAAGCAGACGGTATACGCTATTCCCATGAGATCGATCCGCATACCGGTCGGCCCATCAGCCACAACCTGGCGGCTGTTTATGTGATAGCGGCTGAAACTGCTCTGGCCGATGCCCTGGCCACAGCCTTCATGGTACTCGGTACTGATGCCGGTGCCGAATTGGCTGAGCGCGAGAATCTGGCCGTTTACTTCATTTACAAGACAGCCGACGCTGGGTTTGCCGATTATATATCAAGCGAATTTTCCCGCTTCCTGGAACCATAGTGAACCAGTTATGCAGCTACTAGTTATCAGTTTTCTCCTCATAGCAGTTGTGATATTAAACATGTCCGTTGGTGTGCTGATGGGGCGCAAACCCGTGCAGGGCTCTTGCGGCGGGATTAACCAGATCGATGGAATGGGCGAATGCGGTATTTGCGGTGGTGACATGAGCAAGTGCGAAGACGGCGACACCTCCGGCAAGGGCCCTGCAAAAAGCGCAAGACTGTGAAGCGAAAGCAGCATTACGGCCTAATAGTTATAGGCAGCGGCCCTGCCGGCGAAGCCGCCGCGATGAACTCGAAGAAGAAAGGACGGCTGATTGCCGTGGTCAGTGATCTGGCCAACGTAGGTGGCAGTTGTACCCACCTTGGCACGATTCCTTCAAAGGCGCTGCGGCATATTGTCAAAGAGCAGATGCAGTTCAATACCAATCCGATGTTCCGCGATCTTGGTGAGGTGCGCAAACTAAGTTACCAGCAAATCATGAAACATGCCCATCGTGTCATCTATGAACAGGTGCACATGCGTACGGATTTTTACCAGCGCAACCGTGTACCGGTTATCAAGGGCAGGGCGGCATTCGTCGACAGGAAAACCATCAAGCTCATTGGCAAGCGCCAGCAGTTCACGGCCGATCATTTCATTATTGCGACCGGCTCCAGTCCCTATCATCCACCCCAGGTAGACTTTGCTGATCCGCGTGTGTTCGACAGCGATACCATCCTGGACATGAATTTCACGCCACGCAAGGTTACGGTGATCGGAGCGGGTGTAATCGGTTGTGAATATGCATCAATTTTTGGCGGCTTGGGCTGCAAGGTTGAGCTGATGAATCCGGCCGGCAGCC
>SHZK01000011.1 GCA_009692305.1 Gammaproteobacteria bacterium
TACGAATCTGGCCTCATGCTGCAAGTACAGCGAGCGGGCAACGTAGAGAGGAAATCAGTGTAGCCCATTGCGCTAAAGCATTACATATTCTGCTTGGCAAAATGTTAGGCAGATCACGCTGCAATTGGGTACTGGTTTACTTGTCGGACATTACTGCCATGACGGCACCGGCAGGATCCTGAATAACACAAAAATTGCGACCACCCATGCGGCGAGGGCCATCCAGAACTTTGCCCCCCATTTTCGTGCATTGCGCTGCACTTTCAGCGGCACTGGCTACGCGCACGTAGATCAGCCATTGGCTGGGTACATTGCGATTCATGCCACGGGCATGACACACACCCGCTACGGCATCCTGGGTTCCCGGCGCGTTCATATTAAAGTCATCATAGGAGCCCATCGGCACATCGGAACTGGTCCAGCCTACAACTGCTTTGTAAAAATTGCGCAAGCGACTGGCATCGTCCACTGTCAGGTCGATCCATTCGATGCGGCCGACATTTGCGGGTTTTTCCTGCGGTTCTGGTGCCACTGGCTGCGCGTTGGCAGCGTCAAGTGCAGGTTTTTCATTGTTATTCATGACAAATGCTACTCAGTTAACTGGCGTGGTTGCTTTTGGAGCAGGAACAGCGGGGTATAAACTAGTCCGCAAGGCTGAAGACGTAGAGCGCATTACCATTGTCAGGAGGGCTTATGTCTGGCGTTACCACTCGAGGTACGGTGCGCGGACTCACTCCCGCTGCGCCTGTCGCAGTCGTCACCGCAATGTATTGCTTGCCATTTATGGCAAAGCTCACCGGGTGACCCTGCACTGAAGTGCCCAGACGCGTCTCCCACAGTATCGCACCGGTGCGCGCATCAAACGCGCGAAAGCGGCGATCGAGATCACCGACGAAGACCAGATTGCCCGCGGTAGATATGGTGCCGGTAAGGAACGCCGCTCTTTGTTCGTAACTCCACACCTCCTGCATATTGTCTACATCAAATGCCGCGAGCTTGCCCATGTTGCCATCCGAACCCGGCATCTCGAACCAGCGTCGATTCGCCGCCGTACCACCGGCACCTTCAGTCAGTGGCACTTCCCGTGCCGCAATCTCGAGACAGGACTGACTGAGCGGGATGATCAGTCGACCAGATGGTGGATGATAGGACATGGAATGCCAGTCTTTGCCGCCGGCCGTGCTGGGGCACACGGAAACCCACTGGTCTACTTGAGCGTTAGCGATGTCATCGCGGTAGGTCACCGCTCCGGTGCTGGCATCAATGTCGGTAAACGCATTCTGGAAAATGGTTTCGAGGTGGGAGACGAATTGTCCAGTCTCGCGATTGTGTTTCCAGAGGATGCCGTGTTTGCCTATAGAGAACACCAGCTTGTCGTCACCGCGATCGATCAGCACCCGTTCGAACACTTCATCCAGATCCAGCGCCTCGGCTGGCACGTGCTGGAAGAACCAGTCGAGTGCACCGTTGTCCACATTAATGGCGACGGTAGAGTTGGTAAACAGACCAGCATCATAAATGCTAAGGCCGCGACTGGCTGGCATCCAGGGTTTCTGCTGTGCTGTACCCCAGTATGTCAGCTTCGATTCGGGGTCATAGGTACCAGTTATCCAGGTTTCGCCGCCAGCGCGAAACAGATCAGCTATATCTCCCCATGTATCGCCACCAGGTTCGCCTGATTCGGCGACTGTATTAAAGCGCCATAACAGTGCTCCTGTGTCGGCATCATAGGCGCTGATGAAACACGGTTCGGCAATGTAGCGTGAACAGCCGGCCAATCCCTGTATGACCTTGCCGTCAGCGACGATGGGTCCACTGGAATTTTCGAAGCCTTTGCTGTTGTCCGCGATTTGCGTTTCCCAGATTTTTTCCCCGGTGCGGGCATCCAGGCCGAGCAGACGTGCATCGGTTGTGGCATGAATAATCTTGTCGTTATAGATGGCGATATTGCGCATGTCCTGGCCATTGGCTGGACCGGCGCGATGTTCCCAGATCAATTCGCCACTGACAGCATCCAGAGCCTGCACGATATTGCCCGAGTTGATCAGATAGATGACGCCGTTGTAGACCAGAGGTGCCGGCTCGGAATCGCCGTCATGCATGCTCCATACCCATTCCAATTCCAGGTCTTGCACGTTGTCAGTGTTGATCTGGTCCAGCGGGCTGTAGCTCCAGGCCTGGTAATTGCGCCGGAGCATGGGCCAATCGCCAGCGGCAGGATTGCTTAGCATAGCGTTCGTTACGGGAACGAAATTTTCCACAGTGCCGGCAACGGTCACACCAAGCGGAGCCTGAGTCTGCTGTTGCTGGGCAACCGGCGCGGTGGCGCCAGCGGTGCGGTTGGCAGCGAGTGGATATGCGGCAGTGCTGGTCAAGGCCGGATTGCTGTCGGCGATGCCATTGCTGCGCATGATGTGCGCCACGATATACAGGTAATCGGCATCGCTGAGTTCAGCAGTGCCACCTGGCGGCATGTTCGCCTTGATCGTGTTGTAGAAATTAGCTGGCGATTCAGTTCCCCAGCGGGCGAGAAAACTGTCACCACTTAAAACTGGAGCGAGGGCAGTGCCTTCCAGCGCGGCCCCATGGCAGGCAGCGCAATTATTCCCATAGGCGGCAGCGCCGAGGTCCGCTTGTGTACTGAATGAAGCGACCGCTGACGATGACCTATCAGTGCTCTCGCCAGAACAGGCGCCGAGTATAAGAGCCGTTGCCGTGCAGAAGAAAAGCGTTCGTTGTCCCATGGTATTTTTCTACTGCCCTAGTCGGGCAAGCTGAACACGTAGACTGCATTGCCGGTTTGTGGATAGGTGATTTCCGGTGCTACCAGTGCCGGTACCTGACGTGGGCTGGTACCGCCCAGCGCCGTGGTCACGGCGATGTATTGCTTGCCATCAACGGCGAATGCCAGCGGATGGCCCTGCACGGAAGTTCCGAGTCTGGTCTGCCACACTTTTTCGCCAGTGCGCACATCGAAGGCCATGAAGCGGCGGTCGAGATCGCCGACGAACACGAGATTGCCCGCCGTAGATATGGTGCCGGTATGAAATGAGGCACGTTGCTGGTAATTCCACACTTCTTCCATAGTATCAACGTTATAAGCGCCGAGCTTGCCCATGTTACCGTCCGTGCCTGGCATCTCGAAGAATAGACGGCTGGCTGCAGTGCCACCACTGCCTTGCACCAGCGCCACTTCGCGCGCGGCATTTTCCAGACAGGTCTGGCTGAGCGGAGCAATCATGGTGCCGGTTGGCTCGTGATAAGTCATGGAATGCCAGTCCTTGCCGCCGGTGCTGCTGGGACAGGCTGAAGTCCACTCGTTCAATTTCGCGTTCTGGATATCTTCGCGGTAAGTGACTTCCCCGGTTTCAGGATTAATGTTGGTAAACGCATTCTGGAACACGGTTTCCTTAAAGCCTTTGAACTGACCGCTGACGCGATCGTTTTTCCACAAGATGCCGTATTTACCGAGCGAGAACACCAGTTTCTCGTCACCGCGGTTTACCAGTACACGCTCGAATACTTCGTCCAGGTCCAGCGCCTCTGCCGGCACGTGCTGGAAAAACCAGTCGAGTTCGCCAGTATCCGTGTTCACGGCAACGGTGGAATTGGTAAATAGACCCACATCAAAAATAGTGAGGTGACGGCTCACCGGCACCCAGGGTTTCTGCTGCGCAGTGCCCCAGTAAGTGAGTTTCAGTTCGGGGTCATAGCTGCCGGTAATCCAGGTTTCGCCGCCGGCACGAAAGATATCATCCAGCTCGCCCCAGGTATCGCCACCGGGTTCGCCGGCCTTGGCGATGGTGTTAAAGCGCCATTCGAGCTCGCCAGTATTGGCATCATGGGCACTGATGTAACAGTCTTCAGGTATGTAACGCGCGCAACCCGCCAGTCCGAGAATCACCTTGCCGTCAGCCACGATCGGTCCACTGGAATTGGCGAAACCCTTGCTGGCATCGGCTACTACGGTTTCCCACACCAGTTCGCCGGTGCGGGCATCGAGGGCGAGCAGGCGCGCATCGGTGGTGGCCTGAATAATCTTGTCGTTGTAAATCGCAATATTGCGCATGTCCTGCCGATTGGCTGGACCGGACCAGCGTTCCCAGATTAATTCTCCGGTTTGCGCATCGAGCGCCTGGATGACATTGCCCGGATTGATCAGGTACATGATGCCGCCGTACACCAGCGGTGCCGGTTCGGAGTCGCCTTCATGCATGTTCCACACCCATGCCAGCGACAGGTTGCCAACGTTGTCGACATTGATCTCACTCAACGGGCTATAGCTGTGGGCATCGTAGGTGCGCCGAAGCATCGGCCAATCACCAGCCGCCGGAGCTTCCAGCATGGCATCGGTAACCGGTACGAAGTTGGCGACGTTACCACTGAAAGTAACGCCGACCGGTGCGGGTGGCTCTGCGCGTTGCCGTTGGGCGACCACACGGGAAATTGAATCGCTGATGGTGAAACTGGATTCGGCGGTGAGCGCCTCGTTCACGGTATCGACGCCATTGACCTTGAGGATATGGGCGACGATGTTCAGGTAGTCAGTAGCAGTGATGCTGGAATTGCCGCCCGGCGGCATATTGGTCTGGATGTTGCCGAGTAACAGGCTTGGTGATTGGCTGCCAAACCGCTGCACAAAATCGAACCCGGACAACAACGGTCCAAGTGTGGTGCCTTCCAGGTTAGCGCCATGGCAGGCGGCACAGTTGGTCGCGAAGGCGGTGGCGCCGGCAGCAGCCTGCGTCTCGAAACCAGCCAAATCGCTGATGGCGGAAGCAGTAGTTGCCGGAGTAGAGCTGTTGTCGCTACCACAGGCGCTGACACTCAGGCTCAATAACAGACCCAGACCGACCAATCTTGTTTTGCTCTCGTAGCTGAACTGCATTACGCGTGCCTCTTTATTATTTTGTGTCTGTCTATTTAAGTTAAGACTTCGGTTTGGTTAAGACTTCGGTTTATGTATGACCTTGGTTTACCTATAACTGCGGTCTACTGGTGCATGTCGGTTTTAACGCAGCCTGGTCAGCTCAGCGCAGGAAAATCCAGCCGCGCAATTCGCCATCAGGATTATTGGCACTGTGTACTTGCACATAGAGTTCGTTATTGCGCAGGGCAGCAACCTGTTCGGCAGTGAGTTCCAGCGTGCCAGTAATTTCACCCGCAGCAGCGGCGGTGATCTCTAAACTATGTACCACCGGACCGGGCTGCGCGGGAGGTCCATTGTGCAAATGTGCCAGGCTGGCAGCAGAACTCATGCCGGAAAAATTGCCACTCACAGTGAGGGCAGTACCGCTGAGGGTCAGGATAACTTCGCCCTGGCCGGTGATGGTGTCGACGGTCTGCGGAGACACCGGCATCGGTGACAACCGTGCGCGGTAGGTTTCGGTTTGGGCCTGGAGAGCAGTGGTGAGCAACAGAGTGCAGAGTAAAAGTAATGCTTTTGAGCCGGGTTTCATAAGGGCCTCTAGTTATATACAACGTGCTGGCTAACATGCCGCAAATACCGGGTTAATGCAATTGGCAGTCAGCCGCGCTAGCACGCCAGTTACAGCGTGCAGTCGGGAATATCAGTAAGCGCAAGCCGCTAAATCACTGACACTGAAAGTTGCTGGCAATCCAGTTGGCGCGATCATTCTCGCCAGCTGCGGGTCCGGTGTAACGAGCCCGTTGCGGAAAGCTACACAATGGTCGCTCATTATCGACGACGCCATTGCTGCTATGGGTCGCAGTCAGCGCTTGTGGTGCCACGCCGTTTTCCACCCAGTCCACCAGCGGCAGCAATTTGTCCCAGCTATTGGGACCAGCACCGCCACCGCAGTGACCCATGCCCGGGGCGAGGAACAGGCGAGCATGCGCATCGGCTGCGGCAAAGCTGCCGGCAAATGTCGTCTCTACCATGTCACTGAAATAATCCACCGTGGCAGCGGCAACCGATAGCGCATCGGTGAGGCCGTGATAGACGATGAGTTTGCCACCACGATCCAGTAAAAAAGCCGAGAGGTCGGGATCGGTGGCATCCATGATTTCACTCATAAGTGCGGCCTTGCCGTCGGCGACATCCTGCACATCAAATTCGAGCCAATGAAATTCCGGGTTCATGCCGGTGCGGCGCGCCTGATAATCAATCTCCGCCAGATTTGGAATGGTGACGCCCGGGTCCTGTTCATAAAACAGATAGTTGACGTGATCGCCGGCAGGTCCGCTGAGCATACTCGGCGTCATGCGATTGCGCGCCGTGGGCATAAACAGGTTTACCCAATCCGGTTCCGAGCCCGGCAACTTGCCCGGATAGATGATGTTGCCGGCACTGTCGGTGGGGCCGCGATAAAAATTGGCGATGGTCTGGATTTGCGTGTCAGTAAAGCAAACGCCAGTGCTGCCAGTCGCTGGGCATTTGTAGTCGGCAAGATCCACGGCCGGATCGATGTGACATGCCAGGGCGTCGTTGATGACGCCGTCGCGGATGCTATCAGTGGCATCGCACTTCTGCATAACAACGTTGTTGAGGATGCCAACCAGTTCGACATTTTCACGGCTGCCGTCGCCGTCGGCGTCCACGGCGAGATTGCCGGCATAATTGTTCTGTGCCATTTGTTGCAGATGCCAGACGCCGGCGGCATTCATCGCCTGATAAAAATTCACCGGGGCGCCCGCCACGATGCCATCGAAGTCATCAGGATAACGCTGCGCTTGCATCAGCCCCTGGCGACCACCAGTGGAACAACCTTCAAAGTATGAATACTGCGGAGGGCGGCTGTAATAGTTGTTCACCAGTGCCTTGCCAGCGAGGGTGGTCAGATGCACAGCGCGGTAACCAAAATCGATTTCCGACTGGCGATTATTGAAACCAAAAGCTGAGCCGGGCTCCGTGGCACTGTCGTGTCCGGTATTGCTGTTGGTTACGGCATAGCCTTCAGCGACACGTTGATTGGCGAAATCCAGATCGCCATCCTTGCCGCCGTCACCCCACTGCAGGTAGCGACCATTCCAGTTTTCCGGCAGCGGCAGCTGGGCGTGAAAATGAATCGCCGGTGCGATAACGCCGCGTACATAACAATAGGGTTGCGTGGCTTGTTCGTTGTCGCGGATTGTCGCCGAGGTGATCGTGAGATCAGTCATCTCCAGCAGCGCCCGACATGCCTGTTCCTGTGTCGACCGGTCCTGGGCCAGTGCCATGCTGGCTGTCAGCAAACAAGCTAAACACACTGCACCGATCATGGAATTGCGTATCATGGGATCACCTTTGGGATTTGAATTATTCTGTGCCGGCTATTGGACTCTAAATCGTTGCGCTACTCAATCAGCGGGGAACGTCGGACCTTACACGACGAGAATGTCGATAAGGTTTTCCATCAGCGCCGCCATTACCTAGGTCAGTGGCGGAATGACGACGTAGAACAGCCAGCGACCCAACAGGCCGAGATTGAACGGCCACACCGGAAGGGCGCGGACATGATTCCGAAAAGCGAGAATCGGTACCAGCTCACCCATTGCGGAAATCAAGGGGTCAGGTAACTTGATTTCGAATCAAAGGGTCAGCGATTCAGGGGAATCAAGAATCAAGTAACCTGACCCCTTGATTTCCGCAAAGCCAGACGCACCGGAATTTCCCGATTTACCTCTGAATTCTTCCGCGACAGGGCGCAAAATCGCTACTTTCCCAGTCTGAAGAAGTAAACCTGCCGCCGTGACAAGTCGGCCTCAGTGTGACGAGGCCTTGGACACCACGATGCCGGTGTTCTGCCGCGCATACACCTCAGGCCACATGGCCAAAGAACGCTTGTCGCGGAACAGCAACGACCCCAACAACACTGCGAGGAACCCGAGCGGGATCGAGATGATGCCCGGATTCCGCAGAGTGAACAGCGGCTCCTCGAGTCCCATGATGGATCGCTCCCGGTCCCCGATCCTGGCGAGATCGCTCTGCGCCTGATTCACGGCTTTGTCGAGCGCGGCGAGGTCGAGCCTGGCCTGGTCGGCGACAAGCGCATCCGACGAAATCAGTGTCGCCTCGATGATGGATCGCTTCGCGGCTTCGCCGTCCAGCACAGTGACCGCTGCCGCGCGCACCGCCTGCGGGTAGGTCACATTGGGCGACACCAGAGTGAGGCCAACTGCGACCACTGTGCCGACGATCATGCCGAGCACGATGCCGCCGGTGTTGCAACGCTTCCAGTAAAGCGTCAGGAGCACGCAGGGGAAATTCGCCGAGGCGGCCACCGCGAAAGCCAGCGCGACAAGGTGAGCGACGTTCTGGCCCTTGGCTGCGATACCGATCGTGATGGCCATCGCACCGACAACCACGGTGGCGATACGCGCCGCGCGAACCTGCTGCTGCTGCGGCACGACATCGCCACCGTGGTACACGCCCACGTACAGGTCGTGTGCGATGGCCGACGCTGCCGCGAGCACGAGCCCCGCGACTACGGCCACGATCGTCGCGAAGGCGACCGCGGAAACGAACGCCAGCATGAAGTTGCCAAGGAACGACTCTGGTCCACCGCCGAGGTACTGCGCAAGCAGCGGGCCTGCCATGTTGCCGCCGGCATCTACCGCCGCAATTTCGGCCGGACCTACGTGCCTCGCGGCACCGAAGCCGAGGAACAGGGTCAGCAGGTAGAACCCGCCGATGATAGCCATGGCCCAGACCACGGACTTGCGCGCCTGCTGCGCCGTCGGAACCGTGAAGAACCGCATCAGGATATGCGGCAGGCCGGCTGTGCCGAACACCAGCGCCATGCCCAGCGAGATCTGGTCAATCGGGTTCTTGAAGTAGAGCCCCGGCTCCAGGAAGCGTTGGCCGAGCTCGGTCGGCGACATATTATTGGACGAGTCGCCGAGCAGTGACGCAACCTTCGCCTGCACCTTGGGGTCGCCGACCACGTCCTGCAGGAACCCCGGCAGCGAGAAGCCGTAGGGCATCCACACCAGTATCACGAGCACCAGCGAGGCGATCACGAGCAGGACCGCCTTGATGATCTGCACCCATGTGGTTGCTACCATGCCGCCGAACAGCACATAGGCCAGCATCAGCACGCCCACAGCAATCACTGATATCTCGTAGTCGATACCGATTAGAGTATTCACGAGAACACCGCCGCCGACCATCTGTGCCGTCAGGTAGAACGTCGAAACGGTGATTACCGAGATCGCGCCGACGATCCTCATCGCTTTCGCGTTGTTGCGGTAGGCGAGGATGTCCGGCAGCGTGTAGCGGCCGATGTTCCTGCAGGGCTCGGCGATCAACAGTAATACGGTGATGTAGGCGACGAGCCAGCCGACCGAGTACATGAAGCCGTCATAGCCATACTGCGAGATCAATCCCGCGATGCCGAGAAACGACGCGGCAGACAGGTAATCTCCGGCAATTGCCCAGCCGTTCTGCAGGCCTGTCACCCCGCCGCCAGCCGTGTAGAAGTCCGCTGCCGACTTGACGCGCTTCGCGGCCATGTAGGTGACGTACATCGTCAGGGAAATGATCGCGGCGAATACCGCGAAGGTGAGCCAGCGGTACTGCTCGGAGACGGCGCCCTGCGCGAAGGCCGCACTGCTCGACAGGCTCAGAACGCCCGCGATTCCTAGGGCCGCCCAGCGACGGTATGTGTTCTGCATGGCTTAGCTCCTGGTCGTTTCGAAGTCAGCTGCGATTTCGCGGGCCATGCGGTCGAAGACGCGATTGGCGACTTGGGAGTAGTAGAACGCCACGCTCCAGGCGACGACGAACTGGAGCAGAGCGAACAGCAGGCCGAAGTTCACGACGCCCCAGACCTTGGTCTTGAACAGTTCCTGAAAGTAAGCGGCGCCGATCGGCAGCAGGAAATAGAAGACCACCGAGAAAACCATCAGTCCTGTGAGGAAGGACTGCTTTCTTCGGTGCAGCGTCTGGAAGCGCGGATCTGCGATGACCGCATTCCAGTCGATGTCTGATCCATTGGTCATAGATTATTCCTCGTTGTGCCCGCGAGCCTCAAAAGATAGGAAACATGGTCAGAAGATATAGACGCCCCACCCACTTTCAGCGCTAGCATCAGGACCAATACCGCGAGGCAGGTTCACTGATAGCTAACCACAGAAAATGGAGAAACGTCTATGCAAGACAATGTAATTCATGTTGGCCTTGATGTCGATGACAGCAACTATCATGGCTCTGCATTTAATCAGGCCACTGGCGAAGTGATTGACTTTCAATGCCGACCCACACTCAAAGGTCTGTTGAATCAATTGGACAAGCTGCGAAAGCATTTCGCCGAGCATGTCATCAAGCTGTGTTATGAAGCGTCCTACATAGGCTTTACGTTGCAGCGAGACTTGACCGAAAAAGGCTTTCATTGCGAGGTGGTGGCTCCCAACAGTATTCCCCGCTTGCAAGGGAAGCAGATCAAGACAGATAGATTGGATGCCATTGACCTGGCCCGCTGCTACGCCAATGACCTGCTCACACTGGTCGCTGTGCCAGAACGGGAACAAGAACAGGATCAAGATTTGCTGCGCTCACGTCATAAAATAATGGTTCATCAATCAGACGTACGTCGGCATATCCACTCACTGTTGCGCCGCAATGGTCTGCACTTTAAAGAACAGACTCGCTTCAAAAGTCATTGGACGAAAGCGCACTACTTTTGGTTGGACAAGGAGTTAGAAAAGGTGACGGAGGGATTAAAAAATAATCCCTCCGTCACCTTTAATTTTGCCTTGCAAAAAAAGTGACAGCTGGCAGAGGTCAAATTGATTTGCTTGTTAGGCGTCACTTCTGCGGAACCAGCTTGACCTGCAGATCGCAGCCGACCGCCTGCGCATAACGCTGCAGCGTAGCGATGGACGGGGCATGCTTTTTACCGGCAGATTCAAGCCGGGAAATGGCGCTTTTTGTAGTGCCCATGCGCTCCGCGACGACATCCTGAGTGAGACCCGCCCGCGAGCGAGCCTTGAGCATTTGGCTGGCAAGTTGATACTCCAACTCCAGAGCATCATAAGCCTCAGCGAAGCCCTTGCGCTTGGACGCGCGAGCCAGAAAGCTCTGATGATCATGTATCACAGGCTTGTAGTTGAGATTAGCCATGTTGCAACTCCTTAACTCGTTTACGAGCTAGTTTGAGCTCCTTGTCAGGAGTCTCTTGCGTTTTCCAAGCTGGAAGCAGTAAAGGGCACGGCCGATAGCAGAACGCGTGGATGGAAGTACTCAATCTGGTAAGACATACGACAGGTTCGCAAATACGCTAACAACGCGTAAGGTGCTCACTATGACACCTAACGAGATAGGAGGAGAAAAGGTGACGGAGGAATTAAAAAATAATCCCTCTGTCACCCTGATCCCCACCCTGATCCCATTTATTCACTTGTCACTCTTCTTCAAAAATATTGATCAGCGCATAGGTAATCGACGCCTCCGGCGCCGTCAGTATCTGATGCCATGACCTGGCTGGTACGTGCAGTATGTCACCCTTGGTCACGCTGAATTCCTCATAACCTTCCAGTTGTGGTCGCTGCTGCTCCGGCGGCAGGCCGCTGATCCAGTTCACCCGCTCGCCGCCAATGCGGACGGTGCCGCTGCCATCCAGGATCACGTACATGTCCCACTTTCTCTCATGAATCTCCGGCTGCGTATAACCACTGCGATGTACGATGGACATGCTGTGTGGCCGGTGGTCGGCTTCTTCCAGCACGCGTTCAAAAATAAAGTCAGTACCCCAGATGCCGTTGCCGTCGGCCAGTCCCTGCTGCAGCTCACTCTTGATGCGCGCGACGGTTTCGGCATTCCAGAGCAGGTACTCAGCAGGGCGTGGTTCGTTGGTGACGCCGCCGAAAGTATCGACAGCATTCTGGCCCAAGCTGACAGTCTGCAAGCCAGCGATGTATATAAGAAGAAGGATGATCGCAACGCGCATATGATTCTCCATGTGAAAATGGGGGTATGGTAAGGATTAAAGGTATCTCCGCAGCGATGGGTTGTCCAATTTCGTAATTGGTAATTAATTCTGACCCCATTTATTACTTTTTCTTCAAATGATTGAGAATCTGCCGAATCACAGCTAGATTTCGGTAATCCTGTCAACCCAAGAGAACCTGCTATGTGCGGACGCTTCAACATAATTGATAGCCCTGAGATCCAATGGCTGTGCCAGACCCTTGGAATCAGTCTGTTCCCGGACTCATTCAAAGGTGATATCGCTCCTGGCGGCAGCATTGCGATCGCGCACGATGTCGCTGGTGAGCGCAAAGTGTCGGCGGCGACCTGGTGGTTGTTTCTCGACAGTGAGACGCTCAAGCCCAATTACAAATATGCCAGTTTCAATTCCCGTTCCGACAAGCTGGATCTGAAACGATCACTTGCCTATCACCCCTATCGGGAGTCCCGTTGCCTGATACCGGCCAGCGCTTTTGTGGAAGGGCTCGGTGACAAGAAGACCTACCACAAGATCGAACTGGAGAATTCCGCAATCACCTTTGGCGGCGTGTACAAGGAACATTTTAGGCGGGAGACTGGAGAACTCGTGTACTCGGCTTCGATTATTACATTGCCACCTTTATTACCGCAGTGGGAGCATATTCATCCTGACTCCATGCCTTTGATAATCGACTTTGAGAATGCAGCGCTGATGGCCAAGTGGCTGGACCCAAAATTTACCGCGGTCGAGGAGTTTGCAGAGCTGCTGCAGCCAAGAGTGCAAAAGCCAATGAAGATCACGCGCATCGATAAACCAAGCAAATGGAACCCGATTGAGGCAAGCTTTATGATCGTGGCGTGACTGCGCATTCAGCAAAGCAGGTTACATACTGATCATCACTAATAAATATTTTCTAAATTAAATTGCATAAGAGCAGAACAGTAGATGAATAGTTTATTTGTAAAACGACATGCTCAAATAATTTTGCTCCAGCTGATTTTTGTTGGCTCCATTTCGAGCGCAGCCGGGGCCGAGTCAATTCAGTATCCACAGGTGAGTGCCAATGTCACATTCGCTGATGTATGGGCATTGGAGTATGCCGAGGCAGATGTGAAACTAGCCTACGGCTCCGAACAGCCTGAGCTGCAATCCGGTTTGTTGTGGTTACCCGCGACTGCGAACGCGGCGCAGCGAGACTCTGCACAAAAGTTGCCACTGCTCATATTTATCCATGGCGGCTGCTGGCTGAATTCCTTCGACGTATCACATACCTTTGCCTTCAGCACGGCATTGGCACAGGCGGGTTATCCCGTGTGGTCCCTGGAATATCGTCGCACTGGCGATGCTGGCGGTGGCTGGCCTGGCACCTTCGATGATGTACTTGCGGGCATTCAGTGGCGCGCGAATTTGCAAGACTATCCAATTGCCACTGACAACTACGTAATCATGGGACATTCCGCCGGCTGGCATCTGGCCCTGTTGGCTGGAACCAGAAGCAGTGACACGCGCGCCGTTATCGGTCTCGCCGCTATTGCTGATCTCGTGCAGTATGCGCAGGCAGAGGGAACTTGTCAGGCCGCCGCGAACAGCTTTATGGGAACTGACCCCGCTTCCGATCCAGAGCTGTTCGCACAAGCGAATCCTGCCCAGTTGCAATTGCATAACAAGTCATATTCGTTGGAAGGTACTGCAGATGAGATTGTGCCCATGTCCGCCACGCCAATCGCAGGAACCAGCCAGTTGCTGGCCAACGACGCGGGGCACTTCGACTGGGCACACCCGGGTACACCGGCCTTCGCACAACTTCTACAATTGCTGGCTACAGTGTTCTCACCGTGAAGTCCGCGCCGACCCTGTCAGAAATTATCGAGCTGGATCGACAGGATGCGCTGGCTCCCTCGCGCGCCGCGTTTCAGCTGCCGGAAAAAATCATCTACCTCGATGGTAATTCGCTGGGCGCATTGCCGCTGAGCGCACGTCAACGCGCACAGCAGGTAGTAGAACGCGAGTGGGGGAAGGATCTGATCTCGAGCTGGAATCAACATGACTGGATCAATCTGCCGGTCAAAGTAGGGGAAAAAATAGCGCGGTTGTTAGGCGCGGCACCGGGGCAGACGATCTGCTGCGATTCCACCTCAGTAAATTTATTCAAGCTGCTCAGCTGTGCGCTGCATCTGCAACAGGGTCGTAGCGTAGTGCTAACTCAAATCGATAATTTTCCAGCAGATCTGTATATAGCGCAGGGCCTCGGCGCTCACTGCGGACCAGAAAATTGTGTGGTAAAAGCAGTGGCAGCGGCGGAACTGGAGCAGCACCTGGATTCGAGCGTGGCGGTGTTGTTGTTGACCCACGTGAACTACAAGTCTGCCGCCATGCACGCTATGCAGCGGCTCACTGCGCGCGCGCACCAGCACGGCATATTGGTGCTCTGGGATCTGTCCCACAGTGCAGGCGCGGTGCCGCTGCAGCTGGATGCGTGGCAGGTGGATTTCGCTGTTGGTTGTACTTATAAATATTTGAATGGCGGGCCCGGCGCACCGGCTTTCATCTATGCGGCGACGCGCCATCACGGGTCAATTCGGCAACCGCTGACGGGATGGATGGGACACACAGATCCGTTTGAGTTTGCTGCGGAATATGTGCCATTCGACGGCGTGCGACAGTTTCTGTGTGGCACGCCAGCGATAATTAGCATGAGTGTGCTCGATGCCGCACTGGATGTATTCGACGCTGTGGACATGCACGCAGTGCGGCGCAAGTCTGTCGCACTCACGGAACTGTTCCTGACCTTGGCGAAGGACACGGCCGCACTGCCACTGGTCTCACCCCGCGCCAGTGCACAGCGTGGCAGCCATCTCGCCTTCTCCCATCCACAAGCCTATGCAATTTGTCAGGCGCTGGTTGCACAGGGGGTGATTTGTGATTTCCGGGCGCCTGACATCCTGCGGCTCGGCTTCGCACCCTTATATGTGCGTTACCGGGATGTGTGGGACAGCGTCGCGACACTCGCCGCAATCCTTGCCAGCAAAAGCTATGAGTCAGCGGAATTTACGGTCAGGCATCAGGTAACGTAGTATTGATATATAGTCTGGGTAGATAGCGCAGGTATTAAACACACGTATTAAACCTACGTAATAAAAACAGGTATTCAGCATTGAGGACCGAAGCATGAGCAGCACGCCTTTTAATTTTCGAATCAATTTTCAATTCAATGTTCTATTCAGTAACTTGGCAAAACAGAAGTTGGCCACGCTGGTGCTGTTGTTGCTGAGCGTATTTGCTCCAGTTACAAGCACCCACGCGCAGATTCCTGATTTGAGTCAAGTACAGGTGACGCGTTTGCTGGATCAGCCAATAATCACACCTGGCATCGATCCCAGCATCGGCGTCAATATCCAGGGGCCATCGGTAATCAAGGTACCGGAGTGGGTGGCAAATCAACTCGGCGCCTATTACTTGTATTTCGCAGATCACAAGGGCGACTACATCCGGCTTGCCTATGCCGATGTGATTACGGGCCCGTGGCAAATTTATGCCCCGGGATCCTTGCAACTCGAGCAATCGCATTTTCTGACATCCCCGCCTGAAGTCTCCGATGAGCGCATACGCGAACTGGAAGCAGAGCGGCGCTCGGATACAGTTCAATATACTCATGACCTGCGCACCGAAATCACCTCCACGCATATCGCCTCACCGGATGTGCACGTCGATAACGCCAACCAGCGCATTGTCATGTACTACCATGGTCTTGCAGGACTTGGCAGCCAGCATTCCCGAGTGGCAACGTCTACTGACGGCATTCACTTCGACGCGCAGCCGCAAAATTTGGGTCGCACTTATATGCGGGCATTTGCCCATGACGACATGACTTATGTCATGTCCATGCCTGGTCAGTTCTACCGATCTCGGGGCGGGTTTACTGATTTCGAGACCGGGCCGCTGCTGTTTCAATCTAACATGCGTCATGCGGGACTGTTGCAGCGGGGAGATACGCTGTATGTGTTCTGGACCAGGGTCGGCGACGTTCCTGAGAGCATCATGGTAAGCACCATCGATATCAGTGGCGATTGGCAACAATGGAAAAATGTCGGTGAAAGAATTGTGCTGAAACCGGAATTCGAATGGGAAGGTGCCAACGCACCTCTGCTACCTTCCATGCGCAGCACTGCCTATGGCCTGGTCAATCAGCTGCGTGATCCCGCGATCTTCGTCGAGGGCGATGCCATTTACCTGTTCTATGCAGTGGGTGGAGAGAGCGGTATCGCGCTGGCAAAAATTGAACTGGGGGAAGGCCAATAAATGGAGCAGGTAGCGAGCAGTAGATGTTTTGGGGGCGAGCAACTGCGTTTCAAACATCAGTCAGCAGTGTTGCACTGTGACATGCACTTCTCTATCTACCTGCCGCCCGCGGTAGCGCTTGCCGCCGCGATACCGACGAAAAAATTTCCGGTCCTGTATTGGTTGTCCGGACTCACCGCAACCGACGAAAATTTCATGCAGAAGTCCGCAGCCCAGCGCATAGCCGCTGAACTGGGTATGATCCTGGTCACGCCCGACACCAGTCCGCGCGGAGCGGAAGTGCCAGATGATGCAGAGGCGGCGTACGACTTCGGCCTGGGCGCCGGCTTCTACCTGAATGCGACTGAGTCACCCTGGTCCCGCCACTACCACATGTATGACTACATCATCCGCGAGTTGCCGCAACTGCTATATGCCAATTTTCCAATTGAGCCGACACGGCAGGCGATCAGTGGACATTCCATGGGCGGTCATGGCGCGCTCAGTATTGCCCTGAAAAATCCGTCGCTGTATCGATCAGTATCTGCATTCGCCCCGATTGTCGCGCCTGTCAATTGTCCTTGGGGACAGAAGGCATTTCGGCTCTATCTGGGTGAGAACAAAAAAGCCTGGGAAGAATATGATTCAGTGAGTCTGGTGAAAAAAGCCAAAGGCAAGCTACCCATGTTGGTTGATCAAGGTTCGAACGATCAGTTTCTGGAGGTGCAATTACAGCCGACGCGTTTTATAGAAGCGTGCACTCAAGCCAATTACCCACTGATTTATCAAGTTCGTGAAGGCTATGATCATGGTTATTTCTTTATCGAGAGTTTCATCGAAGAGCATCTTCGCTTTCATGCCGAACATCTGCTCGTGGCGGGGTAGTAATGGGGTCAGAGTAAAAATACAGTACTGTATTTTTACTCTGACCCCAAGTATCCAAGTATCAAACAGGAGCGGAAAATGAGCGCGTCAAAGAATTGCCGTCACTTTCTGCTGCTGCTGATCGTCAGCTTGCTACAGCATTCACTGTTCGCCGAACCGCCGCGGTTTGACGCCAGCATTCTGCAAAACTTCCCAAGCGCTGACGCCTATCAAGCCATAGCCGTCGATGCTGAGTATTTCTATACCATCAATAATACGCAGATCAGCCAACATCTTAAGCGCAACGGAGAGTTGGTTGCCCGCTGGGATGAAGCTGACAAAATGAATGCTGCCCTGATCCATCTGGATAGTGGCGTCGTGACAGACGGAAAATTAATCGCCGCCCACTCGAACTTCCCGCGCTGGCCGATGCGCAGCTCGATTGAATTTTGGGAGACGGCAACGAGGCAGCACATACGCAGTCACGAGTTTGGAGTTTTGCTGGGATCGATGACCTGGCTGGATCGGTATGAAGAAACCTGGTGGGGTGCTTTCGCCAATTACGACATCGTTCAAGTCGGCATGATCAAACCCTATGGTGAGACGCGCAATACCTCGGTGGTCAAATTTGATGAGCAGTTCAAGGTAGTGCAGCAGTGGCGACTGCCAGACGAAATTATTGCGCGCGTTACCCCGATGAGCAATTCAGGGGGTAGTTGGGGTGAGGATGGTCTCCTCTATTTAACCGGCCATGACCATCCGGAAATCTATGTGATGCGAGCTCCCCTGGATTCTGCCGTATTGAGCTGGGTCGCTACCGTGCAGGTAGCCGGCTTGAATGGCCAGGGCATTGCCTGGGACAGATCTAGTGACAACCGTGAACTATGGGCAATTCTCAGATCCAGCCGGGAAGCACTCAAAATACAGAAGCCCGAGATCAAACTGAATTGAAGCCAATTAAAGGTGACGAGAGGATTAATTTTTAATCCTTCTGGCACCTTTTCCCCTTACATTTAACCTACCAACTCATTCGCAATCATCTCGGCCTGTTTCAGTACTGTCTCGGTAGCCAGCAATTGCATGTCTGGCGGATAACCAAACTGCCGCAGGATACGTTTGACGATCACTCTCAGTTTGGCGCGAACGCTATCCTTTCGTGCATGGGTTCGCGCAATAGTCGCCAGGCGCCCCAGGGTTTCAGTCGTGCGGCCACGAAATGTGAACCTTCACGGGTTTCGATCAGCAGATAACGTCGCTGCAGACCGGACATCCATCCACCGGTGTGATTGCTGTTCAGCGGTTTGCCATTCAATTCCAGTACGCTGTGGCGGCCCTTAAGATTGAACATCAATTCGATGTTGGTGCTGGGCAGGATTTTTTCGACCAAGGGCTGAATGTCGCCCCAGCCTTCCCAGTAGCATTCCACTGCATCGGCGAGGTCGGGAGCGGGTTGTGCTTCAACCAGATTCCAGCGACCCAGGGGAGTTTCAAAAGACATCTCGCGACAGGCGCGCGAAAAAGTGTGACCCGGGCTGAGAAATAATTGGCCGGCCGGGTGCATGCTTCAGCTGCTCAGTACCAGTAAGCCAGACGACCACAAATTTAACATTGTCAGCAAGCCAGTCACCCACAAATTTAACATGTCAGAATTATCATCGCAATTATCTCTTTGTGCCAGTAATTACCTATTGAAAGAAGCAACAGATGTTCTTTTCGGTGTAGCTATATCGCCACCCAGACAATGCCAGCGCACAGCAGAACCACCAACTGGCTGCGATGATCGGTTATAGCAAACAGTATCGGGTCTTCGTGCAATTGACCCCGATGGGCTTTGGACCAGATGCGCGCCAGCAAATAGAGCAGCAGTGGACAGATCATCCACAATAATTCCGGCATGCTGTAGAGTCGGGTGATATCCGGTGCATTGATATACATGGCGAATACCGCCACTGCCAGCAGACTGCTCAGCGCGCCTGCTACTGAAATTGCACGCAGGCTCGCAGTGGTATAGGCGCGGCCGCTGATCTCCGAACCTCCCTCAGCCAACAAATTACTCAGCTCAGTAAATCGCTTCAGCAGCGCGAGACCGAAAAATATGCATAGTGAAAATGCTAACAACCATTTCGTGGTAATCACACCTATGGCGGCAGAACCGGCGATGATTCGCAGCGTGTACAACACCGCGAGCGTAACCACGTCGAGGAGAAACAAACGCTTCAACCAGAAACTATACAGGCAGGTAATAATCCAGTACGCGGCAAGTACCAGGAAAAACTCAAGAGGCAGCAGCAGCGCTACCAACGCGGCGGCTAGCAATAGTGCTGGCGCCCCAAATAATCCGTAAAGCAATGGCAGATTCCCCGAGGCAAACGGCCGCAGCCGCTTGCTGCGATGCTGGCGATCACTATTCAGATCCAGCAGGTCGTTCATCAGATATACGCTGGAAGCACACAGCGAGAAACTGATAAAGCCAATTCCAGCCTGCACTGCCAAATCGAAATTCGCGAGTTCGTGGGACAACAACAGGGGCAAGAAAAGAAGGCCATTCTTCAGCCACTGATGCAAGCGCAGCGCAGTGATGAAATCCGGGATATGGGAGGAGACCATGTCAAGTTGGAGAATACTCCTTGCCCGGTGCTCGAGCTTGGCACTGAGCGAGGGTGGGCAGTTTACCAGCAGTATTTCATGTGCCTCGGCCCAAATCGGTAGATCGACGTGGGAGTTGCCGGCGTATGCAAAAGCAGCGCCAGGACTTAATTGCAAGATGCGTCGAAGTTTGGCGTCACCGCGAAGATTGGTCTGCTGGTCGCTGCCGACAGCGGCATCAAATAATGCCAGGTGGGCTCCGATGGCCGCGACTAGTTTATGGTTTGATGCTGAAATTAACGTGAGCGATCTGCCCAATGCGCGCTGCTGGTGCAGGTATGCGAGCAATTCCGGATTCAGCGGCAGTAAGTCACAGGGAATGGCCACTCGCTGCGCGACCTGGTATTTCAGGTTGGCACGACCGCGCAGTAACCAGAATGGCAGCATGCAAAGATAGAGTGGATTTTTCTGCAGCAGCAGCAGGATTGATTCCAGCAGCACATCAGTCTTGATCAGTGTGCCGTCCAGATCAACGAATAGAGGTAGCTGTGCGCCTGAAGTGGTCAAAACTTCAATCGTTTGAAAATAAATTCAGGAATCGCATTTACCAGCAGCATGATATAGCGCCAGTAACCCGGGACATACACAGTATGTTTCTTCTTGGTAATACTGCTGACAATGGTTTTCGCGACCACTTCAGGAGTTGTCCACAGCAAGCCTTTCTCGAATCGCGCAGTCATGGGTGAATCAACCAATCCTGGTCTGATGTCGATGACGTGTACGTTGTGTTCATACAAGCGGCCACGCATGCCTTGCAAGTAAGTGGAGACGAGCGCCTTGGCTGCACCGTAGATAAAATTCGGTTGTCGTCCGCGCATTCCCGCTACGGAAGTGATTACGGCGATGGTGCCTGTGCCCTGTGTGCGCAGGCGCTGGGCAATTGCGGTCAATAGTGAAATGACACTAATGCCATTTGTGTTAATCGCATTTAGCGCCAACTTGAAATTTTCCTCGCCAGCCGCCTGGTCCGGCAATACGCCATGGCACAAAAGTGCAACGTCAATTTGCTGCAAAAAATTGGCCGCCTCGGTTACTGCACTGAGGTGTGTGCTGAAATCGTCGAAATCGAGTGTTAGGGTGCCAACAGATTGGGCGCCCCTGACTTTCAGGTCAGCTACCAGATCCGATAAACGTTCACCATTGCGTGCAATCAGGAACAAATGATCGCGGCGTTCCGCGAACAGTCGCGCCGTGGCAGTGGCAATTGCCGAAGTAGCACCAACAATCATTATATTCATCTTGTTATTTTAACCTGTTTAGGCGACCGGGCTTAGTAAAGCGCATCGGTGAGCCCGATGCGGTCTGATTGGAGCGACGCAAAGAGCCCCTTAGGGTCCACCTTACGTTTGATTTCGGCGAATTTTTCCCATTGAGGATAACCCGCCTTGAATACTTTTTCATTCATGCGCGCATCCTTGGCCAAATATAGCCTGCCGGAATAGGCGAGCACGATTTCGTCCAGCTGTTCCAGCAAGGGCAACAGGCTACGCTCAAATTTGAAATCCAGGGCGAGCGTGAAACCAGATGCGGGGAACGACAGGTAATTCTTGTTCGCCGGACCCATTTTCTTGAGCACCGACAGGAAGGATCCTTTGCCCGACTTCGCGACCTTGTGCAACACAGCGGCAATGGCTTCATAGGCACTGTCTTTAGGCACCAAAAATTGATACTGCAGAAAACCTTTGGCGCCGTACAAGCGATTCCAGTTGGCGATATTATCGAGCGGAAAGAAAAAAGAGTTGTACTTCACCGTTGCTGGCTTCGATGCGCGCCGTTTCAATTTGAAGTACGTGTTGTTGAACAAGGTCATGCTCTGACGATTCAGCAAAAAACCTGGAGTGTTGAAGGGCACGGTAATACCGAGGCGAGTTTGATAGGCAGCTGGTCGCTTGTGCCGGTCCGCGATGTGATCGCCAAGAAATAGTATAGACCTTCCCAATGCGGGGCCACGCGCGAGGCAGTCGAGCCAGGCTACAGAATAGTGATTGCCCTGGTTGTTCTCAAACAGCTCGAAACATTCCCGCAGATTGTTGGCCACCAGCGAATGGCTTTGAATAAACGCACCGGGCACCGCTCGCAGTTGAATGGTGGCATCGATAATAATCCCGGTTAATCCCATGCCGCCGCAGGTCGCATGAAATATTTCCTGATTCTTGCTTGGGCTGCAACTGAGCAGGTCACCATTCGCGAGCAAGAGTGTAATCGCCGTTAGGTGATCGCAGAAGGTGCCATCGACATGGTGGTTCTTGCCGTGCACATCGGCGGCGATGGCGCCACCGACGCTGACGTGACTGGTGCCAGGTACAACCGGCAGAAACCAGCCGCGCGGGACACAGACGCGCAGGATTGCATCGAGGGTGACACCGGCGCCGCAACGAATGGTGAGATTGCTCTCATCAAGCGTCGAGAAATTGTCCATAAACCGACTGCTGATAACGCACTGGGCAAGGGCGCTGTCGCCATAACTGCGGCCGGCGCCTCTGGCTACCAGTTTCGTTGCCGGATTGTTGTTGGTCAAAAGCATTTGCAGGGAAGAAAAGTCAACCGGCTCATGCACGTCTGCAGTGACTTTTGGAAAGCGACCCCAGCCAGTTATTTCCATGGCGCTATTTCCACAATTCGAAATTCATTAAACAATTTTACTCAATCGAAATTAAACCGTTTATCGAGCGCATACTTTATAACACAACAGCATGCCAAACCGATGCAGTTCCCTGTATATTGCATCGTCTTGTACTGGGTTTACTGCCTGGGGTTCACTGCGAAAAATATGACTGATGACTGAAACTAGCCACACCGAAATATTGGGTTTCACGCTCGATATAGCCAGAGAAGCTGGCATTTACATTCGTGATGAGCGCAAGCGTGCCAACCTCACCCACACCTTCAAGCATGACAATGAGTTGGTGACGAATGCTGATCTGCAAGCGGACCGGTTGCTGTGTGATCGCATCACACAAAGATTCCCTGCGCATTTAATCCTGTCTGAAGAGTCGTCTCCGGATCTGGGCCGGGTGGAAGACATCAAGGGTCCGTTATGGATTATCGATCCCATCGACGGCACAGTGAATTTCGCCCATGGCCATATTCAGTCAGCGGTGTCGGTGGCATTCGTGAATCAACAGCAAGTGCAGGTAGGGGTTGTCTACAATCCTTTCACCGACGAGATGTTTGCAGCCGAGTTGGGCAAAGGCGCGACACTTAATGGCAGAGTGATCAATGTGGCGCAGCAGACTGAACTGAGTCGAGCCCTGATAGCGACTGGATTTCCATATGACAAGTCGAATATTGCGCCGCTGGTGGCGCGCTTGCAGGCGATTCTTGCCCATTGCGCGGATATCCGCCGTCTGGGATCGGCAGCGCTGGACATATGCTGGCTGGCAGCCGGGCGCCTGGATGGGTATTACGAGAGCCTGAGCGTTTGGGACTTCGCGGCGGCGCAATTGGTGGCCACCGAAGCCGGAGCCAGATTTGGTCATTTCAGTGCCGTCCCGGTCGGCGCCAATCCGCAATTCTGGGGCCAGGATATCCTCGTCGCCAATCCGGCGTTGTATCCCCAGTTGTTGGACCTGTTGCATGCACCCACCGGCAGCTGATTTTTCCTTGTTATATAAGGCCTTACTCTGCTTCGGCTCGCCGCTAAAATTAGCGGTGTGGACGGCATTGCAATTGACCTTGCGTGGCTGAGTGCGTAAGTTACCCCGGTTAAATTTCGTACATCGATCTTCTTATAGAGATCAGGAGCATACAGTGAATAAATTGAATTTCTTGAAAGTAGCAGTTTTATCTGTGCTCATGTTGCCGGTGGCAGCTGGTGCGGCAGACCGAGTCGGTGATTTTTCATTGCTGGATCAAGATGGCTATTTCCACAATATGAGCTGGTATGACGATCACGTCACCATCGCTCTGCTGGTGCAAGCCAATGACAGCCAGGATACGGCAGCGGCAGTACCTGCTTTCACCGCACTGCAAGCCAAATTCGCCGATCAGGGCGTTGAGTTCATGATGATCAATCCCATGGGTCTCGGTGATCGTGCCGAAGTCAAAGCCAAGCTGGCTGAATACGGCGTCGACATTCCGGTATTGATGGATGATTCCCGCATCGCGTCCGCAGCCTTGGGCATCGACAAGACCGGTGAAGTGTTTCTGTTCAATCCGAAATCCTTCATGGTGGACTTTCGTGGTCCGGTAGCTGCCGCCGAGCAGGCGCTGACCGAATTGCTGGCTGGCAAGGAAATCAGCACGCCGCTAGTTGCCACTACGGGTTCGTCAGTGAGCTACCCGGTTGCCGAAATGCATGCCAAGGCAACTCCGTCCTACGTGAATGATATCGCGCCAATCATCGCTGAGAATTGCGCCAGCTGTCACCGCCAGGGCGGCATTGCCCCGTTCGCGATGGACAGTCATGCCATGGTTCAGGGCTGGTCGCCGATGATTCGTGAAGTATTGATGACCAAGCGCATGCCGCCGGGTCAGATCGATGGTCACATCGGTGAATTTATCAACGACATGCTGATCAGCAATGAAGAGATGCAGAAGCTTGTGCATTGGGCTGAAGCCGGCGCGCCGAATGACGGTAGCACTGACCCACTGGCGCAGCTGACCTGGCTGGATACCAAGTGGGCCTTCGGTGAACCTGACTACATTATCAAAGTGCCTGAGCAATCGATTCCAGCTACTGGTGTGCTGGATTATCGTCAGGTGTCAGTGCCGATTGATATCCCGACAGATCGTTGGGTTCGCGGTAGCCAGTACGTTGCTGGTGATCGCACCGTGTTACACCACACACTGAATGGACTGGTAGAGCCAGGTGCAAGTCGGCGTGGTGGTTTCCTGGGTGGCGGCAATCCGGATCAGGCGACTATCTCTGCCTATATTCCGGGCGCAACTCCTATCATGGACCCAGAAAATACTGGTGGTTTGTTAAAGGCCGGTTCGATCCTGAACCTGCAACTGCACTACACCACCAATGGCAAGGAAACCGTGGATAACAGCGAGATTGGCCTGTGGTTCTATCCGGAAGGCGTCGTGCCCGAGGAAAGAATGTCCGGTGGCTGCGCCTGTATCTTCACTCCAACCTGGACCAACATTCCGCCGAACGATCCTAATTTCGAGCAGACTGAATCCATTACCATTGCCAAGGATGCATATATCCACAGCATGCTGCCGCATATGCATTTCCGCGGCAAATACATGCGCTTCTATGCGAACTATCCTGATGGCACCAGCGAAGAGCTGATCAACATTGCCAACTACAATTACAACTGGCAGTTGTCTTATACCTATAAACAGCCCAAATTCGTGCCGGCTGGTACGGTAATCAAGGCAGTGGGCGCGTTCGACAACTCTGCACAGAATTCTGCGAATCCTGATCCTGCACGTTCAGTGCCATGGGGACAGCAGAGTTGGGATGAGATGTTCTTCGGTGCAGTTAACTGGAAGTATGCTGATCAGGGCGGTGATTAAACCGATCTGATATTTAGGTAAACCAAAAACCCGATCACCGCGAAGTGGTCGGGTTTTTTATGGGTTGTACATTGCTCTTTAGTGGAGAATTTCTAGAAACTCAGGTTAGTGATGACGAATAGAACGGTCTTGCTCAAAGGGTTTTGTTATCTCAGCAGCTCGCCCCCCCTCCGGGGTGCCCTCACTCGGTCGGGAGCCCTGTAAAGCGGTCTCCCTCGGTCACTCGGTGCTTCGCTTTGATTGCTGAGCTAACAATACCCTTCGATCCAGAGCTAGAAGTTCCCATTGCACATCGCTAGACGAAATATTTGCGATAAATTTTCGATTTTCGCACTATGCAACAGTCGAAATTAAACTTCGTTTCGAGATGCACGAAGTACAATCGGAACTGCAAGCACTGGAGCAAGAGATTGTGTTGGCTCAGCAATCAAAGCGAAGCACCGAGTGACCGAGGAAGACCGCTTTACAGGGCTTCCGACCGAGTGAGGGAACCCCGGAGGGGGGCAAGCTGCTGAGCCAACACAATCTCTTGCGCAAGTGCGCACCTCCAGAATCAACGAACACTTATCTCCACAGTCAAAGAATCTGAAATATATCGTAGGCGACTTTGCCTTCGATCTGCTTGCTCTTCCCCACGCTCACTATGTGGTTCAGCCAGTCGTATTTTTCCGAGGCAGTGTTGAATACGGGAGTGACGCGCCAATAGAGCCCGGCGTCTCCCCGTGCGACTACGCCTTTGTAGGTCATGTAGATGAGTGCGCCGTCGTCGGTTTCGAGCGTAATGCGCACGTCGAGGCTACTGTGGCCTGCAACCTGGGTGATCCAGTCGGCGCCGCCATTGTGTACGGTCCCACGCAGACGTGGCCCGCCGAAGGTGCCGCCGGTTACCGGCGCGATACGGGTATGGCCGGTGTCGAGTTGGGCGGCGACGTCCAGCGACAGTTCCATTAAAAATTCGGATTCTAGTGTGCTTGCTGCGGTTTGTGCGTTTGCCATGTGACTTGCTCCGAGGGTTATGCCAGCCAGGGTAGTGGCGCCTATGCGGGCGAACTCTCGGCGGCTGATGCGTTTGCTGTTTTCATTGCTGCTTTGCATGTTGAGATACCTGACATTGATTGTTAGACGTTGATGGCCAGACCTTAAAAATCAAGTTATGCGTTTGTCAAAGCGTTTTAATATTGATGGAAAATAGAGCAGGTCGAGTACAAGTGCCAATATCACAATCGGTACCAGCAGTTTCGCCGCCTGCTGGAAATAAATTGTGTTGGCGTCGATCAGAATTGTAGTGCCGAGCGCGATTATCAAGGTGGTGATGCAAACTGCAGCACCGGCAGTCTTGATCGAGTGGCTGATAGCATCCGGTTGATCCATGCCGGCGTCCCGTGCTTCCAGATAATGACTCAGGATATGCACAGTGTCATCCACTACGAGTCCGACACTGATGCTGAACAGCATCATTACGAACGGATCGAGTTGTCCCACAAACAATCCCCAGAAACCAAACACAATCGTCGCTGGAAACAGGTTTGGCAGCATGCTGAGCAAGCCGAAATACACACTGCGCAATCCGATAATGAGGCTCAGGGTGATGAGCAGTAGGCTGACTGCGTAGCCCTGCAATAGTTCAACTGTGACGAGTTCGTCCATGCGCGAAAACAGCAAGATGCCGCTGCCATGTATCAGCGTAGCGGCAGGAAACTGTGCAGTGAAATGCTCGGCAAAATATCCGGTCAGGTCCTCGTCGAGGTCAATCAGTTCCTGATTCGACATGGGTATCGCATTAACAAACAGCGTAATCATGGAAAAATCCGGGTTGATGAAGCTGGACAGCGGGAAATCCTCGCTCTGCACGGTTTCATAACCATTGAGATATGCGGCCACGCTATCGATATCTTCCGGTAAGGCATAATAAAGCGGATTCTCCTGATGCTGGACCCGATTCACGGTCTTTACCAGATCAATCACGCTGGCCACAGACTCGACATCACCGCGGGCCAGCAGCCAGTCATGCAGTTCTTCAACCTGGGCGAGGAACAGCGGCTCGATGGCGCCATCGAGCAGGTTTGAATCTATCCCATAGGTAAGCGCAGGGCCGCGATTCATGCGGGTGCCAACCTCGTCGTAAAACTGTTTTATTTCCGCGTCGGTAGCAATGAAATCGAGACGATTGAAGTCGGTCTCGTTCAGGGGCAACAATAACAGCGTAAAGAATGAGAGGCCGGTAAATCCCCAGAACAGACTGCGGTCATTGTTTGTCGTAAATATGACCAACTGTTGCAGGCTTTGTTGCAGAAAAGGCGACTGCGAGGGATCAATGCCGGTATTCGTACTGGCGGACCAGAGCAGTAATGCCGGCAGTATGGTCAGAGTGAGGATGAACGAAAAGCCGATACCGACCGCAACTATTGTACCGAAATCCTGGATTGCAGGTGACGAACACATATTGAGTGAGTAGAAGCCGATCGCGGTAGTGAGCGCGGATAGTGCAATGGGTTGCAGGTTAACGGCAACGCTGGTCCGCATTGCGGCGGCTTGGTCCTCGCCTCGATGTTGTGCCTGCCGGCAAATCGAAATGAGGTGGACGCTACTTGCCACGGATATGATGACGACCACCAGGGGCGCAATGATGGAGATACTGTTAAAGGTCAGACCTGACCAACCAAGACTGCCCACGGTGCATAACAAGGTGAAGAAAGTGTGTCCAAGTATACAGATGCCCAGTGTGAGTGAGCGAAAGCAATAGCAGATGACCAACACGCACGCAAGAACCACGAAGGGCAGCAGTAGGGTGATATCATCCACCATCGCTTGTTGGCTGGATTGTTCGAGAATTACCTCACTATTGACGTAGATATCGACATCGGGATTCCGCGCCCGCAGCGCATCACGCAGCTGCAGTGCAGCTTCGGCAATCTGCAAGTGCTGTTCGTCCTCTAGAGGAATGTCCTGAATAATCACATTAGCGAAAGTCAGCGAAGCGTCTTTAGCCAACAGATTATTCGTGAGCAAGCGATCTGCAACCGCACCCTCGCGCAAAATTTTCAATTCATCCAGGGAATATTCTGTTATCGGTCTGGTAAACAAGCGCAACTGGGTCTCCGGGGAAAAATAGTCCACCAGAGAAGTCAGCCGGTCATTGAATGGAATCACGGAATAACTGTCTGTGAGATCCTCTATGGCATTCAGGACCGAAGGATGGAATACATCGATGCCCTCTGCCGGAATGAAAACGAAGTTCAGTACCAGTGGATTGGAAAACTCGGCTTCCAATGTCTCTAGTTCGGCCAAATAAGGATCGCTACGTGTAAGTAATGCACTCAACGACGTATCGAAACTCGCGCGCAGAATGCCAAAAGTTATGAGCACGCTGGCACATACGCTTACTGCAAACAAAGCGACTCGTTGCGCTATGCAGAATGTCGAAAAATTTTTTCTGAAATTACCAGAGAAGAGTTGTAGAGTTTTCAATAGTTGCGATTCTCGATGCGGCGGCAATGTTCCATCCAGCTCTTGATTCCGGTCGTGAGGAATTTCTGTCGATGCAGGATGAAATAAAACTTCCTTGTCCAATTACGATGCAGTGCGTGCAATTGCACCAGTGATTTACGTTGAAAAGCCTCGACCAATGTTAGCTTTGAAAGACAGCCAATTCCAAGTCCGGCCTCTACTGCGCGTTTAATACCTTCAGTGTGCTGTAATTCAAGGCGCAGGTCGATATTGGAGAGTATGCCACTCATGCCGCGGTCGAACGCCTGGCGGGTACCAGATCCGCTTTCGCGCACAATCCAGCGCGCGGCCAGCAGATCGTCGTCAGTCAATATCTGCTGCTTGGCAAACGGGTGCTCTGGAGCGCAGAAAATCGCCAACTCATCATCGCGCCAGTAACTCACTTGCAACTCCGGCTCCTGCAACTCCCCCTCAATCAAGCCAATGTCCAGCTCGAAATTGCGCACCTTGGCGGCTATCGCCGACGTGTTTTCCACGTTGAGTTCAATCTTCGCTTGCGGATGCTCGTGCATGAAGTTGGCCATGATGTTTATAGCCAGATAGTTGCCAATGGTCAGGGTGGCGCCGACTTTAAGCTCACCGATGTCGCTTTGCTGGATAAGGCTGGATTCCAGTTCCTCGGCGCGCGATATGAGGGCGGCGGCTTTGGGGCGCAGTGCCAGACCCTGTTCATTTAATTGCAGGCGTTTGCCAATGCGATCGAACAGGGAGACGTTGAAGCGTAGCTCCAGTTCTTTCAATGCAGTGCTGGCGGCAGATTGGGACATGGCCAGCTCGTCAGCGGCACGGCTCACGTTCTGGTGGTTGGCGACTGCCAAAAATACCTGTAATTGCTTCAGGGTGAAGTACATATCTGTAAAATAGATAACATATATAAGGATAATCAATTTTACAGATATAGTAGGGAACTCATAGACTCGCGGCAATCAAAATTTCAGGTTTTTAGCAGGAGAGCAACACGTGGCCAGCATTTCCACCCAGAGCGTAACCGAAGTCCATCACTGGAATGAGTCACTGTTCAGCTTCAAAACTACCCGCGACAGCTCGCTGCGCTTCGAGAATGGACACTTCGTGATGGTGGGTCTGCCGATCGACGGCAAACCGCTGCTGCGTGCCTACTCCATCGCCAGCCCTAACTACGAGAATGAGTTGGAATTCCTCAGCATCAAGGTTGCCGATGGGGCGCTGACATCCCGCCTGCAGAACATCAAGGTAGGCGACGAGGTGTTAGTCAGCAGCAAACCCACCGGCACTATCCTCACTGACCATCTGCTGGAAGGTCGCAATCTGTACCTGATCAGCACCGGCACCGGCCTTGCCCCATTTATCAGCATCATCCAGGACCCGACTGTGTATGAGCGCTTCGACAAGATCATTCTGACGCACGGGGTCCGCTTCAGTTCGGAGTTGGCGTATCAGGATCTGATCAAGCGACAACTGCCACAGAACGAATTCTTCGGTGAGCAGGTGCAGCAGCAGCTGATCTATTACCCAACCGTCACGCGTGAAGCGTACAGCACTACAGGACGCCTGACTGATTTGATGGCATCTAGAGAATTGTTCAAAGATGTCGGCTTGCCACAAGCCAATCCGGAACACGACCGCTTCATGATTTGCGGCAGTCCCAGCATGTTGAAAGACACCTGCCAGATTCTGGATGGGTGGGGATTCGAAGAATCCCGTCACGGACAGAAAGCACATTATGTAATAGAGCGGGCTTTCGTCGAGTAGCGCAGAGACACTGCAATTTAGCAACCGGTTGGATGATCGGGATAACGACACGCGAACTGCATCAATCAGGTATCAAAGATTGCAACCAGACAGCCTTTGGAGTCAGGTACATTCGACATATCCACGGTACCACCCGCCAACACGGTATTTAGCGCATCTTTAAGATAGTGCGCGCTGGCATTGACTCGTTGTGTTTCGTAGCCCAATTGATCGTTGATAGGTCCGCGGAATAACACTGCTCTGGTTTCTGGATCAACAATAAAAACTTCGGCGGTACGTTCCGCGCCCAGCGCCTTCGCCAACACCTGACCTTCGTCCTTTAGAATCGGGAAGTCGATACCAAACTCTTCCGCTTCCTCGGCAATCCGCTTTGGGTTGTCCTGAATATTGGAATTGAACATCAGAAAGCCGACATTGTTGTCGCTGAATTCGTCGCGCACTTCACGGTAATTGGGTAAGGCGATGCGTGCGATTGGGCAGCCGACACCCTGTACATAAAATACAAGCAGGTCCTTATCGGCATATTGCGCCAGCGAATGTGTCTTGCCTGATTGATCAGTGAGCTCAAATTCCGGCATCGAGCGCAACCATTCGTCTGCAGTCGCACTCATCGATAGCAAGGTAATAACGGTAGCAACGAGTAATTGGCCTGGTAATTTCATCTAATGACTCCTTCGCTTGAACTTTGTGGTCCGGATCAAACTGATCACACCGACTTCGATTTATCCTGACTGTTCGGATTGTGCCCGTCGTATTGCAAACTTCTTGCAGTGGGACAATGCCGTATCTGGGAAGAATAGTAGCAGCATAGTCGTTAGTCGCCCAGCACGACGTTCCAGTTGTCACAGAAAATTGCAATGAAAGCGGCGCCGCTTGAAGTTCGCATAGCTCAATTAAAGTTACATGAAAACAGAGAGTTACACGATATCAGCAGGCGAGGAATTAGTAACTAATAAATTCTGCCCCGAGCTGGGTCAATTGCAGATATTGAGACCGCAATGCCCAGGCACTTAAGGCCACCTGGGCAGCAGCTGGTTCCGGATTTAATTACCCTGGTAATGTGGTTGAGCGAGCGGCCGAGATCGAAAATCAAACTTGAAACACGTATAGTGAGTGCCTCGTCTGGTCAATACTGACGGCACTTCAACATTCATTCTCAGGACTTTAAATGCTCGCGCAACTCACCCGAATCTACACCAACCTCGTCTTTGGCAAACCCATCCTGGTGCTACTGCTGCTATTCGCAGTTGCCGCCGTTTTTTCCTATCAGGCACAATATTTCCGACTGGATGCGTCCGCTGATTCACTGCTGCTCGAAGGCGACGTCGACCTGGAGTATTCGCGCTTTATCAATAATCGCTTCGGTGTCCGGGATTCAGTAATTGTTGCCTACACGCCGCTCCAGGGGGAACTGTTTTCCAGGGAAGTAGTGGACCGGCTCACCCTGTTGCGTAATGACCTGCTGGCGGTGGAACGGGTGGAAGCAGTGGACAGCATTCTTAATGTGCCAGTCTTTCTGGATACGCCGTTGACGGGCATCTCCGAGGATTACCTCTCACTGCTGGATTCAGAATTGGATTTGGCAGTGGCGCAAGCTGAGCTCGTTGCCAGCCCGGTGTTCAGTAATGCTGTGGTAAGTCCCGATGGCAAGACCGCCGGCATGCTCGTCAGCTTCGCGCCCGACGAGCGACTTAAAGCGCTCCTGCTGCGTCGCACCGAATTACGTAATGGAGAAGCTGCAGGCACGTTGACTGCGGCGGAGCGCAGCGAGTTGCGTCAGGTAGAAACAGATTATTCGGCGTATACAGTCGAGACCGGCGAGCGCCAGACCCAAACCATCGCGCGCATCCGCGGCATTCTGGATAATTATCGTGCTGACGCCCAGATTTATCTCGGTGGCGCACCGATGATAGCAGACGATCTGGTCACCTTTGTGCGTGGCGATCTCAGCAGTTTCAGTTACGGTGTGCTGGCGTTCATTATCATTGCGCTTGGCTTTATCTTTCGCAGAGTAAGATGGGTCGTATTGCCGCTCGCGTGCTGCGCCGTCGCGGCCATTATCATGATCGGCTTTCTTGGCTACATGGACTGGCGAGTAACGGTTGTCTCCTCCAATTTCATTTCCTTGCTTTTGATTATTACTATTTCACTCACTGTCCATCTCACCGTGCGTTATCGCGAGTTGCGCGCCACTCGCCACTACAGCAACCATAGCAAACTGCTGCGGCACAGTGTGCTCAGTATGTACAAACCTTGCCTGTATACCGCACTCACCACCGCAGTCGCGTTCGGGTCGCTGGTAATCAGTGGCATTTCTCCCATCATTTCTTTTGGCTGGATGATGGTAATGGGAGTAACCGTGGCGCTAACTGTTGTATTCCTGATGTTTCCCGCAGTTGTGACCATGCTGCCAGTGATTGCGGCACCGGCACCGACAAAGGCACCGGCAAAGGTGAAGATGAACCTGACTGCCGCGCTGGCGGCACTCACCGACAAACTCAAAAATGGCACGCTCTACATTTACGCAGCGATTCTCCTGCTGAGCATTATTGGACTGGCACGACTGGAAGTTGAAAACAGCTTCATTGACTATTTTAGGGAAAAGACCGAGATCTATCAGGGCATGACCCTGTTTGACGAAAAATTGGGCGGGACACTGTCATTCGACATGATCGTGGATCTGCCGGAAGCAGCCGCGGAGAGCGATGACGGTTTTGATGATGGTTTTGGTGATGACTTTGGCGACAGTACCAGTGACGAAGCGTATTGGTTCACAGCGCCTAAGATGAATCTGATCGAAGACATCCACAGTTATCTCGATAATGACCCCCAAACCGGCAAGGTGCTTTCTTTCGGCGCGGTCGTTCAACTGGCGGAAAAACTCAATAGTTATGAGCCCATTGATGGCTTGCTGTGGGCTTTGCTGTATTCACGAATTCCGGAAACTCTTAAAGTTTCAGTACTGAATCCATTCGTCTCCATAGAATATAACCAATTGCGTTTCAATGTGCGTGTGCCCGAGTCTGATCCTACTCTGCGCCGCAACGAGTTGCTGGAAAGACTTGAAACCGGAGTGGAACAGCAATTCGGTTTTAGCGACGAGCAGGTGCAGGTTACTGGTATTCTGGTGTTATATAACAATGTGCTGCAGAGTCTCTACAACTCCCAGATTTTGACACTGGGAGTGGTCATGTTTGTCATCATGTTGATGTTCCTGACACTGTTTCAATCATTCAAGATCGCCGTCATCTGCATTACCCCGAATGCCATTGCGGCAGCATTCGTGCTCGGTGTCATGGGATGGCTTGGACTGCCTCTGGATATCATGACAATCACGATTGCTTCGATTTCCGTCGGCATCGGTGTCGACAATACGATTCACTATATGCATCGTTTCAAGCGCGAATTCCCGCGTTTCGGCAATTATCGCAACACTATGTATTTCTGTCATAACAGCATTGGTCGTGCCATGTACTTCACCACTCTGACGATAGTTGCCGGATTTTCGATTCTGGCGCTGTCGAATTTTATTCCCACAATCGTGTTTGGGCTATTAACCAGCATGGCTATGATGGTTGCGCTCGTAGGGGCGCTTACCCTGTTGCCGCAACTGCTCATAGCATTCAAACCGCTGGGTGGCGAAACAAAAGTAGATTAATTGTTGGCGAGCATTCTCAATGAAGCTAGCTCGGTTACTTGCGATTGCGCTATGTGTCCTGACAGCTTGCACTGAAGAACCGGTGGTCGAGGTGATTGCGGACGCGGAATTAACTGTAGTTGCAGCCTATATGGCGAGCCCACAAGCGGTAGCCAGGGGCGAGGCGCTGTTCAAGGGAAGTTGCGCCGAGTATTGCCACAATGTATTACCCATTGAGACAGATGCCAGCTTTTTGTTCGCGTGTGAATGGCTGCAGGAAACTGATAACGCAGCCATAGCAGAAACGATTAGGAGCGGCATTCCGAATACACGCATGGTAGGATTCGGCTCGAATTTTCCAGAAGGAGATGCTGATCTCTGGAAGCTGATTGCATATTTGCGCGTCAATCAGACGCCTTGCGCTTAAGCAGTCACCGGGGCAATCAATTCAGCATTAGCCAGACGCATTAAATTAATTCAGTAATTCTCATTCAGTACAGTAGAGGTTTGTAATGCTCGTAAATGCTCCAGCACAAAACGAAAAAGACGAAAAAGACACAAAGTCACCAGCTCCATCTGCATTCATGGATGAGAAGTTGTTCAAGTCTCGCTCCATTACCATCTTCGGTGAGATCAATGACAAGCTGGCGCGATCGGTAACTGAAAAGTTGTTGGCCCTGTCCGCTGAAAGTGATGCCCCGATTTCAATTTATGTCAGCTCTCCAGGTGGGCATGTTGAATCCGGTGACGTAGTGTATGACATGATCAAATTTATAAAACCGACAGTGAAAGTTATTGGTACGGGCTGGGTCGCCAGTGCCGCCACGACGATTTATCTCGCGGCCGCCAAAGAGAATCGATTCTCGTTACCGAATACCCGTTTCCTTGTGCATCAGCCTTCCGGTGGATCTATGGGTGATGCGACCGATATCGCCATTCAGGCGCAACAGATTGTGAAGATGCGTACTCGCATCAACAAGTTGATTGCCATGGAAACCGGACAGCCACTGGAGCGAGTCGCGAAAGACACTGATCGGGATTATTGGATGACAGTGGAAGAAGCGATTGAGTATGGCATTGTCAGCAAGGTAGTGCGCTCGATATCCGAAATTTGACTTGCTTGACCTAGTCCGGTTCGACTCTGCGAAAAACCGCCTGACGGCCTTTCGCAAGTGCACACACCACCATGAACTCTGGTATGCAGGTGGCGGCGAACGCGACAGCGGTGTTCGCATCCACCAGCTCAGCCTGAATGATGCCGGTGACACCTGCATATTCCACGGCAACAGTAACGATATTGCCATCCACCTTGCCGTCCTGGTTACTCCATTCGAAACCCATGGATTCTATCTGCGTCACTTGCAGGATGCCGTCCGCGACCTGCACCCCAATCGCGAACAGCGTACCTTCCGAGTTCCACACCCCATTCCAATGCTGCGACAGATCTTCCTGCGCATGAGTGGGCGTGGCTGTCGCGAGCAAGCAGAGCAGGCAGAGGCTGCGCCAACGGGTAAACAATCGCATCGAATTATTCAAAGTTCAAACCCACTCCAAAAAGCTGACCGTGATAAATGCTGATCACCACGTAAAATACCAGACCCGTTGCCAGAGCAACACCGTCCCACAAGATTGAAACTGGCCGGTCCACTACCGGTACGGTAAACCCGCGCACCACAAATTTGCAACCTGACCATAGAGTGATTGTGCCAAACAACAGCATGGAGGCCAGATCGCCATTGGACCATAGATGGGACAATCCCCATAGAGTCACTCCCAACAACATGGGATTGCGCAGTTGTCTGCGCAGATGGCTCATGGGCAGGTTGCCAGCTACTACCAGGATTAGTGCTGGGATCATCAACCCGTGGCTGATATAACGCCATTCATAAAGTGGCTGCCACACCATGCTGAAAGGTGCCTGTGACTTGCCGAGAATAATGAGTGCAAGGCCGGCCAGAGCCACCACACTATAAATACCCTTATAGGCTCCGATCGAAGGCAGGGCGCGGATCAGGGCATCGCGTAGCCCCATCTCTCGCAGCATGTGAGGGACCGTGAATAACACCAGTCCGGTAATCAATATCCACATGTGAGCTCTGCCCCGATGTTGTCTGAGGCAGAAGTGTAGCACGGAGCGAACTCGTTCCTTTGCATGTACCTGGCGCGAGCAGCTACTGGAGAAATTTGCATTGCTGGCTTGACGCATAATTAATTAAATGTTTAATTAATAACTAATGGACGCTCAGGATTGACCAGCGAGCCAGAACTGCAGGACCAATACTTTGATGAAGGCGAAGCCAGCCAACACCACCAAACATGCCAGCAAAACGGCAGCAGGCGTAAAAACCAGGTCCGGTCTTGGGCGACCCAGTGGTGGCGACAGTGAGCGAGTGCGTGCGGAGCTGCTGCAGGCTGCGCGGAGTCTGTTCCTCAGCAATGAATTCAAGGCCGTATCGATTCGCCAGATTGCGGACTGTGCTGGAGTCAATGGCGCCATGGTGAGTTATTACTTTGGCGACAAACAGGGTTTGTATCTGGCGATGGTAGAGGAGTTGTTGCAGTCCCTGCAGCAAGGGTTGCAGGAATTGCAGCCAGGTTCTGCCATGACGATCACCGGATTCAGTTCCACCTACTGCCGCTTGCTGGCGGCGAATCCATGGTGGCCAAATTTCATGGTGAGGGAAGTGTTATTCAGTGACGGCAAGATACGTGCGGCGATCATTGAAAAAATGGGGACCATGTTTGCGCCGAAACTGCTGCAATCCATTCAACGCGAGATCACGCAGAAGCATTTTCGGACGGACCTGGATCCTCGGCTAACGCTGCTGGCAATCATGGGTATGACCGTGTTTCCGTTTATCGCCAAGCCGATGATCGAGCAAGTGCTTAAGATAAAAGTGGATGCAGCTTTCGCGGTCGCGCTGTCCACACACAACACGCAACTGTTCTTGCATGGGGCACAAATTCCTTCCCCTGCGGTTACTGCTATTTCAACCAGAGGAGGCAAGGTATGAAACCACACACTCTGTTCACGATCACCGCGTGCACTATGTTAATTAGCTGTGAGCAGCAGCCACTGATTGCAGTAGGTCAACTGGAATCAGATCGGATCGAACTGGTTGCAGAATATGCCGAACCAATTACCGCAATTCTGGTTGCAGAAGGCGATGTGTTGCAGCAAGGCGTTCCGGTACTGAGTCAGACCACCGAGCGGGTAGATATACAACTCGCTGACGCTGCTGCGAATGTGCAGCGTCTGCAAGCGTTGTTGCAGGAACAAGTAAATGGTCCGCGACCCGAGCGCTTCGCCGTCATAGATACGTCACTGAATGAGGCGGTAGTTGAGCGTGACTTTCGTGTTCGCGATCTGGAGCGGCTTGCGAGTCTGCGCGCTCGCGACCTGACTTCGGTGGAGAGTGTGGATAATGCAAAGCGCTTGTTGGATATGGCCGCTGCGCGTGTGGAAAATTTCGCTGCGCAACTGGCTGAACTTCGGGCCGGCACACGCCCGGAACAGATAGCTCAAACTCAGAGCCAGATTCAGCAGGCACAAGCACAGGTTGCCGCGCTGATGTTGAATCGGAATCGTCTGCAAATACTGGCACCGGTTACGGCAATCGTAGACTCATTGCCTTTCGAGATCGGCGAGCGGCCGCGTCAGGGTGATGTGGTGGCAGTTCTACTCACGGGGACACAACCCTATGCGCGTATTTATATTCCGGAAAATGTACGCGCCTCCATTCAACCCGGATCCAGCCTGGCAGTGAGCGTGGACGGTATCGAGGGCGTGATCGAAGGTACGGTGCGACGTATAGCCAATGAGCCAAGTTTTACCCCGTATTTCGCACTCACCGAGCGCGATCGTGGTCGTCTGTCTTATGTGGCGGAGGTAGATCTGCCCGCGCAGGCAACCCGCTTGCCGGAAGGCTTGCCGGTTCAGGTTGAATTCATGCAGCCAGCGTCTAATTAGGGACTGAATCCATGTTGCCATCCACTATAGCCATTTCAGCCCATGGGCTTACCCGCAAGTTTGGCAGTCTTGTGGCGGTAAACAACGTTGACCTGGAAGTTCCAACAGGAAGAATTTACGGATTTCTGGGTCCAAACGGCTCAGGCAAATCAACCACAATACGGATGTTATGCGGATTACTGTTGCCCAGTGCGGGCTCGGCAACGGTTCTCGGTAAGGATACACGCAAGGAGGCAGAAGCACTGAAGCAGCAGATAGGCTATATGACCCAACGCTTCTCTCTGTTCGAAGACCTGACGGTAAAGGAGAACCTGCAGTTCATCAGCGAAGTCTATGCAGTGCCACGCGCTACACGCAAAACCAGAGTGCTGGAACTGCTCAGCGAATTCCGCCTGTCAGATCAAATCAAACAACGTGCTGGAACCCTGAGTGGTGGCCAGAGACAGCGTCTGGCCCTAGCAGCGGCGACGTTGCATAAGCCCAAGATTTTGTTATTGGACGAACCAACCAGCGCGGTGGATCCGCAGAGCCGGCGTGATTTTTGGGAGACGCTGTTCGAACTCGCCGATCAGGGCACCACCATTCTCGTGTCCACGCATTACATGGACGAAGCCGCGCGTTGTCACAGCCTGGCTATTCTGGATAGGGGCGTGAAGGTGGCGGATGGTACGCCGCGTAGTCTCGGTGAAAATATCGACACGACCGTAATCGAAGTGCAAGCTGAAGACCCGAATAGCGCTCGCCAGAGTCTGGCCAAAGAGCCGGAAATATTCAGTATCACGCAGCTGGGAATCAAGCTGCGGGTGCTGATTCCGAAACGTATTCCTGATGCCTTGCAGCTGGTGACAGCAAATCTGCAAAGGGCTTCCATCAAAGGCGTTGCTGCCGAAGTATTTCCGGATCTGGAAGATGTGTTCGTGGCCGTAACCCAGTTGCACACAAAGCAGGCAGCCTGATGCAATCACTAACGCGAATCTTCGCCGTCATGCATAAGGAATTCCTGCAGATGAGCCGGGATCGACTCACATTCGCCATGATCTCAGCTATTCCGCTGATACAGCTGTTGATGTTCGGTTACGCAATAAACACCGACGTGCGTAACTTGTCTGCCGCTTATGCCGATGAGGCCGACACGCACCTGTCCAGGCAACTGCTGGCGGATATGGCGACATCACAGGTCATCGCACTAAACAGGCGAGTGGCGAGTGCAGCCGAGCTGATAGAGTTGCTGGACTCGGGCCAGATATCCATTGGCATTTATTTGCCGGATGATTTCGATCGTCGGGTGCAGCAACGCGAGCGCGAAGTGGGACAAATATTGGTTGACGGCAGCGACTCTATAATTCTTGGGGTGGCACGGCAATTGACCGCGATTCAGGTGCATTTCGATTCACAGTTACCGATGCACGCGCCTAACAATGTGTTTGAAGTGCGTAATTACTACAATCCTGAGCGACGCTCCGCAGTAAACATCGTGCCGGGACTGGTGGGCGTGATATTGACTATGACGATGGTGTTGTTTACGGCAGTGGCGATTGTGCGCGAGAAAGAACGCGGCAATATGGAGCTGCTGATCAACACGCCGGTAAAAATCAGTGAATTAATGTTAGGAAAAATTATTCCTTACATACTCATTGGCTTGATCCAGCTCGTGATCATCTTCGCGCTTGGCTGGTATTTTTTCCAGGTTCCAATTCGTGGCAGTGAACTGGACGTGCTGTTCGCGTCACTCATCTTCATAGCCACCAATCTCGCACTCGGGCTGTTGTTTTCGACGCTGGCTGCTACCCAGTTTCAGGCCATGCAGATGACATTCTTCTTTTTTCTGCCTTCCATCCTGCTGTCGGGCTTTATGTTCCCGTTTGATGGCATGCCACAGCTCGCCCAGAACATTGCCGAGGCGTTGCCTTTAACCCATTTCAATCGCCTGATTCGCGGCATCGTCCTGCGCGGTGCCGACATGAGCAGCATGCGGGACGAAGTACTCGCGCTGGTCTGGTTTTTTATCGTGGCTCTGAGCCTGGCTATCTTGCGTTTCCGCAAACGACTGGATTGATACGGAGCTAATGGAGGGGGGAGAGAAACAGCCAGGGAGCAGCGAGCGCTACTCCCCGGTGTCAGAGTTACACCTTGGCGAGCGAATTCGCGCGTGCGAAGTCATGCTTCCTGATTGGCAGTTCCCGCACCCGTTGACCGGTCAGAATATACAGCGCACTACCTACGCCGGTTCTTCGCACTGGGGAAATTGAAGGCGCGTTTTACTACGCTCGTTTCAGAGTCGACTTCTAAGTCAGCTGGATCTGATCGATCCGGATTTCACTTCCGGATCGATCAATCGATCAACCGAAAAATAAAAAGGGCACACCTGGTATGCCCTGTTTATTGCCTGCTTGAAAATTTTATTTGTGCTTCAACAAATCAATTTGTTAACTGGTCTGTTTCGCTGGATTGAAGAAATCTACCGCCTCAGCATTCAGGGGAAACTCCAGCGCCGCTGCCGATTTATCCACACCCGCCAACTGGCGAATAGCCTGTTGCAGATGTTTTGGTTCTAGTTTAATTCCCGCCGAGGAGCTATCCACTTTCAAAGTTGTGGGATTGATTTTCAGGGCATTGTGCACGCCATCAGTGGCACCGACTACCCGATTACCCCAGGTCGCTCCTTTTTGAATCAAGAGCGCGCTACCGATCGGCCAATGGTCTTTACCGCCGCCCGTGTTGTAATAGGGTGTGCGACCAAAATCTGACCCGACCGTGATTACCACTTTGTTCGCATAACCACCGAGTTCCGCCTTATCGAAAATATAGGTCACCAGATCGGTCAGTTTGGTTATAAAACCATAATGCGTGGCGTCATGATTCTGGTGTGTGTCGAAACCACCAAAGCCAATCTGGCAAGACACACAGAGACCGGCTTGATAAGCCAGTAATGCCAGCTGCGTAGCACGGAAATCATTATCGGATTCAAATGTTGCTGGCAACAGGTCGGAAAATAAAATCAACTGATCGCGACTCGCGTTGGCCAGTTGCAGGGCATTCAGATTCTCGGACTGGCGTGGCAACAGCTTATTGCTACCCTTCAGTCGATCGAGACGCGCCGACTGATACTGATTAATCAGACCCAATTCGCTCGGTTCATATAAGGTGTAGACATTTTTACCCACCACTACCTCAGGGGTATTAACCAGATTTCGAATCACATCCGGATTCTGCAGACGGCTGAAGCGCACTATACCTGCCGTTTCGCTGTAACCGTTTGCATGCACCAGTGCCAAGGGCAGACCGGGCGCGAGGGTACTGGAGGCAATCGCGCCAAAACTCGGATAACCAAAGCCGAGACGTCCACTCCAGGTATGGCGCACGCCGTCGTCGTGGGAATTGGTTTTCGTGTTGATGCCATTGATCACCATGATGTCGCGATAGAAGCGTTCGAAAAAGGCTTTGTTATCCGCCACCGGCGCGTAACGAAGATTGCCAATCTGCTGGATGGTGCCGGTATTTGCCCAGTTATTGATGGTGCGCTGTCCGAGTGTGTTGGTCTTCGGATCACAAAAGCTGGTGACATCCCATCCACCCATCGCCGCCAGATTGACGTAAAACGTGCCTTTATAGGGTTCAGCAGCCGCCGCGCTCTGCAGTGACCATGGGGCAACAGTACTCAGGCCAGCCATACTCAAAAGTTTGGTAAATTCTCGACGATTCATAGTGGTTACATTACACCGTTCTATTCATGAATAAATTTATAGTCGCGAATCAAATAATTCACAACCGCCGCCCAACTGCGCAGGGTCTGGTTCGCATCCGTTCGCACTGGGGCCACCAAACCCTCAAAAATGCAGACTTCTGTAGTCGTGTTGACTGCGCTGCCTTTTTTCGCCGCTATGCGAGCGTTCCAAACTGTCTGGAACAGAGTAAAAGTCGCATTGATTTCCGCATCAGTGGCGGCCAGTTCCTCGCCGAGCAGTTGGCGATGCAGATGCTGAATGTTAGTGCGAATCGCCGTCGGGTTGGTGGTGGGCAAGGTAGTGAGCTCGACATTGGGAAACAACTTGCGCTGGCTCTGAGTTCGACCAAAATCTTGCGCTACCATTGAGCAAGACACTTCATTGGCCATGGCCGATACGACACTGGACATCAGTGTCGTCAAGTCAGTAGCACGAATTGTGATTCCTAACGAATCGATACCACCGTAGATCAAGCCATAGGTACTTTCCAAAGCACTTACAGTGCCGTATCTCCAATTAAAGCCAGTAACATCAATCATTTTTCGATTCAGTTGTTCGGGTGTTAATAATTTTCCGGTACCAATTTCTTCCAGCTCCACTGCTTGTATCGAAGTCATCTGGGTCACTGAATTGGCTCGGAAATGCTCGCTCATTACCAGGTCAACCAACAAGTCTTTGAGGTTGTGCTTGCCGTTTCCAGCGCTGCCAGCTACGAAGCGTTGAGCCACGGATTGCAGCATGGTCTGTTCGGTTGAATAGGCGGCAAGCTTGGAAGAGTAGTCCGCGTCCTCGGGATTTTCTGGTGCCGCATAGGGATCGCGGCCAATAACAGAGGAGTACCAAAAATAGACTGTGCCGTAGCCAAAGCGCGGGTCATTGATAAACTCCTGCGCCAACCACTGCAAGGAAGTATCCGCGTTAGGCGCCAGCTTGGTGCCAAATCCCGGGTCCAACATATCCGCATACCAGGTGTCACCGTTCTGGAACAACTTCGGCGTGGCGTTGCGATAAGAGCCTGGCAGCGAGTTCAATCCACCGGGTTGATCGCGATAGAAGCCGCGATCGCCATGATTCTGAAAAGCGCCGGCCACCGGGTCCATGATGTCATGGCAGCCAGTGCAATTGGCATTATTCATAGTCGGGTTGTTGGTATCCGCCAGCGCAGCCGGATCGGTCGTGCGGTCTGCAAGGCCTTCGATATCGACACTAAGGAAGAAATAATAGGCCCAACGCGCGCGGGCGCGATTGCGATTGGTTGAGGTAGAGGGGAATCGAGCCAAAACCGCCGGCGAGCTGAGCAGGCCAGCGTGGGGATATACCGTCGCCAGATTATAACTGGCATTCGCGGCCTGGCCGCAGATGGTGCAGCGGTAATATTCCGTGATCTTGCCTTGGCGCCATTCATTCACATCAGTCGGATTGGTAAAGGTAAGATTGCCACCGTACACTTTTGCCGAATAGGGATTAAGCATAATGTAGTCGGCAGTAAGTACTTCCGTGTAGGGACGTTCGTTCGTGACCACGTTGGTTATCAGGCGCAGCGGTTCATCGGCCAATGCTTCAGCGACCAAGGTACGTTCGGTGCGGTTATTTGTGGTTTGGTAATACTGAAGCGAACCCGGATAGCGCAGCTGATCAACGATTGAGAACAGGTTGGTGCTGAGGGCTTTGGTGAGCAGATGATTATTGGCACTCTCCATCAGAAATTTTTCAAAACTGGTGCCAGTCATCAACTTGCGAATCGCCACCGCCAGGGAAGTATCATTGGCATTGGCCACGGTAGCCAGTTCGGCGGTAGTGGGCAGGCGGCCCGCAAACAACAGTGCTGCCTTGCGTAGAGTCTCCTGCGCATTGGTTTTGACAATGGCGCTGAAAATGTTAGCGCTGGAACTGGAGCTACCAAGAGCGGCTATATCCGTCAGGCTGCTGCTTACAAACTGGGACCACGAGGCAAAGTCACTACTCGATGCCGATAATACCGTGCCACCAAGGTGAGAACTCAGGCCCTTTGGTTTGCTGAGAATCAGTGATGCCGCATTCGGTGCCGTCTTCAGGTAGTTAATTATCGTGTCGTAGTTGATCTGCAGACTATTTGCTGTTGCAGATGGCACATAAACCAGGGGTGTGCCGGCAGCACGACCACCGCTCACATGGCACGCGATACAACGGTTCTGAATAATGGGAGTGGCAATACTCGCGCTAAATAATTGAAAGCTGGCAGACACCGCCGTCTGGACGGTAAGGCTCATCGGCGCGCCGCTGTAATACAACTGGCCGGGCGCGGCCACCGTGTCATAGGCCAGATACATCGCGAGACTGGTGCCAGCCATCCCGACAGTGCCGAAGGCCACATTCTGGACTACCGTAATAGGTTCGATAGCCAATAAGGTTTTGCCGGCTTTTAAAGGCTTCAGTTTTGCAACCGTGCCATCCCATAACTCAAAATTGCCGGACGTAACCTGCATGTAGGTCTGTGAACCTAGAACCACCAACAGATAGAGATTACCTACCCGGTTGACATGGCTGGATTCGGGTCGTATTTCAGCGAGAATGCTGATCGGCACGCTGGCGGCGAAACTGGTGCCGTAGCTGCTGCCAGCGTTACTGGTAGTCCCGGCATGAAATTTAGCCGTGGTCGTCTGACCGGTAGCGGTACTCGCTTGCGCCAACTGCGGCACCTGTGCAGAGAGAGTGGAGGAGAAAAACCACAAGGCCACTGTGATGATCGTGGCTGTGGTGTTACGGGACATCGAATGTAGATGTGTATTCATTTTGCTGAGACTAACCGGGCTGCCCCGGCTATTCTTCCTTCCTATTATTGACGTTGTCGAGAGAACCGCAGGTTTAGCGGTTGCTTATGGATCCAAACGTGTCAAATCGAAAAAGGTTTACATCAAACCAAAGCCCGGCCGGTAATTCTTGTCCAGATAAGCATTGGCGGCCTCGCCATTGGTGAATCGCATCGCTGCGCCATCGTATTCCAACACCTTGTGTTCGCCGGACAGTTTACCGTGATATTGCCTAACAGCATAGTCTCGGTGAGGCGGGCCGCATACTCGAAATTGGACGTGGTCTTCTTGCTGCGATCCTTGATCGCATCGATCCACTCCTGATAAATCCCAGGAGACCTGGACATTGTGGGTACCGGCTGGCGATAAGCCAAATGCTTTGTTTCGGGAATGAGACGCGGGTCACGACCATAGACGCCATGCATGAGGGAGTTCTTGCTGCCAACGATTAGCACGCCACCGTCAGTGTCCCCGAGCTGACGACCATGCTCGATAAGCTCCGGGCGCTCCGGCAGCAAGCCCCCGTCATACCAGGTCATTTTCACCGCCGTGCGCGAACCTCTGGATCGCAAGGCCAGGCATGCCCCAGCTCGCCCAGGACATTGCCGAGGCGTTACCTTTAACCCATTTCAATCGCCTGATTCGCGGCATCGTCCTGCGCGGTGCCGACATGAGCAGCATGCGGGACGAAGTACTCGCGCTGGTCTGGTTTTTATCGTGGCTCTGAGCCTCGCAATCTTGCGTTTCCGCAAGCGACTGGATTGATACGGAGCTAATGGAGGGGGAGAGAAACAGCCAGGGAGCAGCGAGCGCTACTCCCCGGTGTCAGAGTTACACCTTGGCGAGCGAATTCGCGCGTGCGAAGTCATGCTTCCTGATTGGCAGTTCCCGCACTCGTTGACCGGTCAGAATATACAGCGCATTGGTGACCGCTGCAGCGATAGGTGGAGTAGCTGGTTCGCCGAGACCACCCAGAGCTTCCCCAGATTCAACGATATGCACTTCAATCTCGGGTGAGGTTGCCATGCGTACCATTTCATAGTCAGGGAAGTTATTCTGTGCCACCCGGCCCTTCTCGATTGAGATCTCGCCGTAGAGCGCCGCGGTCAAACCAAAGATGATGCCACTCTCAACCTGCGATTCAACGGTGTCAGGATTAATGGCGCGGCCACAATCGATGGCACAAGTTACCTTGTGAACGACTGCACGATTGTTTGCATCCAGTGACACTTCCACGACTTCTGCCACGATGCTGCCGAAACTCTCCTGCACGGCAATGCCCAGCGCGCGCCCTTCTGGCAGATCGTTGCCGTAGCCCGCCGCTGCAGCCGCTACTTCCAGTACCTTGCGATGCCGTGGATGATCCTGCAGCAGTTCCATGCGCAGCTGATAAGGATTCTTGCCGGCTCGGTGTGCAATCTCGTCAATGAAAGATTCAGTGAAGAAGGTTTGCTGTGAATAGTCAACACTGCGCCATGCCGCAATAGGCACGTGAGTTGGTCCATCTACCACGCGAATAGACTGATTCTCAATGGCATATGGAATGTGTGAGGCACCTGGCACCTGGATCGGGCCAGTGAAACGATTGTGCCAGGCCAGCACATTGCCGGCGCCGTCGAAGGCAGCTTTGAAATTGCTGCTGACGGCTGGGCGATAATAGTCCTGCTGCATATCGTCTTCGCGGCTCAACACAGTTTTGACCGGCACATCAAATTCCATCGCAATCAATGTGGCGTGATCGATAACGTTCCAGTTGAACGGAAGACGTCGACCAAAGCCGCCGCCCAGATAGGAGTGATGAAAATTTACTGCAGTTTCCGGCAGCCCGGCGATGCTGGCAACGCGGCCCTTGATGCCAAGCGCATCCTGGGTGCTGGTCCAAAGATCGGCCTTGCCATTCTGGATGTGCACTGTGCAGTTCATCGGTTCCATTGCCGCGTGAGCGAGAAATGGTACGCGATAGTTGCCTTCGATGACGTCGGCAGCAGTCGCCATTGCGGACTCGGCATCACCCTGTTCCTTGTCGGTATCGCCGTCACTGGCGGCGAGACTGCGATCGAAGCCGGCGAAAATATCAACGCTGGAGACGTTGTCGAATTCGGAAGTTTCGAATACGGCATTTACCAGTTTGAGCGCTTCTTTCGCGCGCCAGTAATTGTCGGCAACCACGGCTACAGCATCTTCCAGTTCGATAACGCGTTTGACACCGCGGCGGGCGAGGGCTGCGCTGCCATCTACAGAGACCAGCTTGGTGCCGAACACGGGCGCGAACTGAATCGCGGCGTACAGCATATCTTCGCTGTGGGCATCAATGCCGTACGGCGCTGTGCCATCGACCTTGGCTGGAATATCGTTGCGGGAAATCGCCTTGCCCATGATTTGCCACTGGTCTGGTGTCTTCAATACCGGAGCCTCTGGTGGTTCCAGCAAAGCAGCATCCGCTGCTAATTCACCGTAAGCGATGGAGCGGCCGCTGGCGTTATGTTGCACATGGCTTAATGCGGTGGTGCATTCCGTAGCCGACACGCCCCAACGGGCTGCGGCACATGCGATTAACATTTCGCGGGCAGCGGCACCGGCAGTACGCATGGCGACGTCACCGGTATAGCGCACGGAAGAACTGCCGCCAGTAATTTGCAGGTTCATGACTTCAGCGACCTTGAACGCGGCAGCACCAATCAAGCCTTCGAGAAAACTGGGTACACCAAACTCTTTCGCGAAACCCTTCACCAGATCGCCATTGGCAAACAGATCAATCGCCGGTGCCTGTTCGATATCAACCAGTTCCCAATTCGCGTCCAGTTCATCGGCGGCCATCATCGACAAGGAAGTGTGTACGCCCTGTCCCATTTCAGAATGGGGCACATAGATGGTGACGCGATTGTCTGGATTTATTTTGATGAAGGAAGTGACATAGCGTTCGCCATTCTGCGCCAGTTCAGTGTTGGCGCGGCGATGACGGCTGGGGCGCGTCGCGGCATAACCAATCAATACCCCACCACCAACCAGTGCGGTACTTACAATAAAGCGTCTTCTGCTGATTTTCATGGCCATCTCCTAAGCTGTCAGTGATCGAATGGCGTTGCGAACTCTGGGATAAGAGCCGCAGCGACAGACGTTGGTGATGCTGCTGTCCACCTCAGCAACAGTTGGATTTGGATTGCTGGCTAACAGGGCGGATACCGCCATGATCATGCCAGCCTGGCAATAACCACACTGCGGTACCTGGTGATCGATCCAGGCTTGTTGCACCGCGGTAAGAGCAGGTGCCGATGGATTGGCACCGGCGGCGACCATGGCCAGACCTTCGATCGTAGTAATTTCCTGACCCTCGACCGTGCTGACGGGGGTCACGCAGCTGCGCACAGCCATGCCATTCACATGCACGGTGCAGGCGCCACAGGAGGCAATGCCGCAACCGAATTTGGTGCCAGTGAGTCCGAGTTCATCGCGCAGTGCCCACAGCAAGGGCATTTCTGGTTCTACATCCAGTGTCCGCTCGACGCCATTAACTTTGAAACTTGCCATGTGCCTTCCCCTTGGAACAATTTTGATGAGTATTAACGGCCGCTAGTTTAGCGCGGCGCAGGCCTCATTGCGATGTCGCTTCGTCATGCTTTTGAGCCGACATAGTTCATTCCCCGGTGTTATGGGAGAATGGCAAGCTTGCAATATTCATAGCCTCACGGAGCGTCATGTCGCAAATCTCTACAGCGGCAGTATTTCAATTCAACTATGCCGGGTTGGAGAGTGTCAGTGTCGGGGAGCGGGTAGAGCAGGTATTGCCCGCGCTTATGGAGAAATACGCCGCGCAACGAGTATTTCTATTGGCCACGGGCAGCTTGAGCCGTGCTACCGACCAGTTTGAAGAATTGCAGGCCGCGCTCGGCGGGCGTTGCGCCGGTTTATTCGATGGCATTACCGCGCACAGTCCTCGCGAACAGGTATTGCAAGCGCTCGCGGCGGTGCGCACCGCCAACGCGGATTTGCTCGTAAGCCTGGGAGGCGGGTCGATAATCGATGCCGTCAAAGTTGTGCAATTGGCACTTGATCAGGGCATCGAAACGGCAGCGCAGTTGCTGGATTATGCACAGTTCAGTGACGGGCTGCGCGGCTCCAAAGCGGGCGACATGAGCCTGTTCGGCAAGCCGGCCCGGATTCGGCAGATAGCCGTACCAACAACCCTGTCGGGCGCCGAATTCAGCAACAACGCCGGCGTTCTGGATACGCGCAAATTGGCCAAGGAAAGTTATCGTGGCATGAATTTATGCCCGCGCAACATTATCTATGATCCACAGCTGGCAATGCACACACCGGAATGGTTGTGGCTGTCCACTGCCATTCGTTCACTGGATCATGCCATTGAAGGCTACTGCTCGGCCGCCACCAATGCGTTCCTCGATGGACATTTTTTGCATGCGATGCGGCTCTTCGCCGAATCGTTGCCGCAGACGCGTCAACACCCGCAGGATGCCCGAAGTCGCAGTTTGAATCAGCAAGCAGTTTGGTTGGCAGGTTGCGGACTGGGCACAGTTGCGCATGGCGCGAGTCACGGTATTGGCTACATTCTCGGCAGTTTATGTGGCGTGCCCCACGGCTATACGTCCTGTGTCATGCTGCCAGCGGTGCTGGAATGGAATAGCCATGAGAATGCGCAACGACAGACTGCGATCGCCACCGCACTGGGGCGACCGGGCGCATCTGCAGCTATAGCAGTGCGTGATCTGGTGACCGCACTGGGAATGCCGACGACATTGCGGGCCGTAGGAGTTTCGGCAGACATGCTGCCGGAAATAGCCATGCGCGCCATCAAACATCCGGTTGTGCGCAGCAACCCGCGTCGGCTGGAAAGTGCCGCACAAATCGAGGAAATACTGCAATTGGCGTGGTAACAAAAACTTTAAATAATGCGAGCCATGGAAATGAACAAGCACAATAAATCCGCAATTCCAAAATTAACGTATTTTGCCGTGAGAGGCAGGGCAGAGGTAATACGGCTTTTGCTTGAGGAAACCGGCACCGAATATACAGAGCACCGAGTGAGTCTGGAAGAGTGGCCAGTGCTTAAACCAACCCTGGCATTTGGTCAGCTGCCACTCTATGAAGAAGGTGATCTGGTACTGAATCAAAGTCAGGCTATCTATCGTCATCTCGCTCGAAAATTTAATCTGTACGGGAGCAACGAACAGGAACGAACGCGCTGCGATATCGTGCAAGAGACCTTCGTCGAGGCGCAGCAGAACATTGGTGGATTTTTCTGGAATCCAGAATTCGCGAAGCTGCGCGACAATTATGAAGCGGTTGAATTGCCAGCGTTGCTGGAGCGCTTGCTCAAGCTCTATAAACTGAATAGTTCTAACAGTGGTTACTAGGCTGGAGATCAGCTCAGTTATGTGGATTTCATGGCCTGGCATACGCTGGATTATGTGCGGGCACTTTCCCGGAAAACGCTGGATAAATTTGTGCCACTTGCCCGATTCAGGGAAAGCATTGCTGCGCGACCGAAAATTGCCACTTATCTTGCCTCGAGTCGCAGGCCAGCAACATTGACGGTGGCAATGAGTTCATTTGGTGGCACAGCGGAGACCAGTTGAGACAAAATGGGCTCTACGGACGGTTATTTCGGTTGACTAGCGTCCTTTTAACCGGACAATAGGCACACTGTTTTGCAACAGGGGCTAGTCTCATTAAAAGCGGGACTAGGGGGCGCAAGCTGCCAAGCAATTTGCTGTCGTTGGACTGTAAGTTCAACACTTTTAAAAACGCCATGCTTCCGTTGTTAAACCGTTCGGGCTATATACAAAATAAGGTGGAGTTAAATATGAAAAATCTAGTAAGCGGATTGCTGGTCGTATCTCTGGCGTTTCTCGTTGGGTGTGTTGCTGGCACCAATCCTGCAGTAGGTGCATGGAATATCGAAATGAATACACCACTGGGTGCTATGCCAGCGGTTCTGACTATCAATGCTGATGGTACTGGCAACATGTCAGCTGATGGCCTCGGCGAAGCTCCACTGTCTGGAATCCTGGTAGATGGCGACGCGGTAAACTTCAGTGCTGAAGTGGACGCCCAAGGCCAAACACTGGTTCTCGAATTTACTGGAACTGTTGCAGGTGACGCAATTACTGGCGAATTCGGTAGTGATTTTGGTGCGTTTGGTGTGACTGGTACACGCCAATAAGATGCAACAAATAAAGTGTTTTGCTGACCTCAGTTCAGCATCACCAAAAAAAGGGATCTTCGGATCCCTTTTTTATTGCTTTTATAACAGAGATTTTTTTCAGATGATTTGCAGACGCTGGGATTCCACGATCAGTTTCAGGTTCTCCTGGGCGTTCGGACTATTGGGATGAATCCGGATCAAATCCTCGAATGCTTGCCGCGCTTTAGTCAATTCCCGCCGCTGTAAATACACCAACCCCATACCTGACAATGCACCGAAATGTCTTGGCTCCAGCAGCAGAGTTCGTTCGATATCGGCTAGAGACGCGTCGTAGTTACCGACGATATAGTACAGGGTGGCGCGCTTGTTCCAGGCCTCGGCGAATTCTGGAAATCTGTCTATCACCTGGGATAATATCAGCAAGGCATCATCGTAACGCTGGAAATTCATGCGCTCTGTGCCCAGAGTCATGAGTTGCACTACATCTGTATTTGGATGTTGCAGCCAGAGTTTCCAGATCTCGTTTTCAGTTGCGCGAATCGTGTTGCCATTTTTCGTCTGCAGTAACACTTCAAACAAACCGTCGAGCCGAGCATCGGTCTGATCGGCCAACAGGGTGCCAGTACCCAACAAAGAGCCAGCCCCAAGTAGACCGGCCACCATAAAAGCAGTCCATCTGCGCATGCGAATCTACCAAAAATAAGTGGCGGGAATAATGCAATAATGCAAGAGTCTTAAGCGTTTCAGTATAGCTGTAGTAGCAGTCAGCTGGCTATGGTCTGGAATTTAACGGCGACTAAAACGTCTCCCTTGAGGCCCTGATCCAGTCATCAAGATAGAATTCAGGAATCGATGGGCTTAGCAATTGCGTATCCTGTAATGGAATGGCGCCGTTCATACAGTTCAGCAGCCAGAACCGGTCAAGCGGTAACAGAATCAGGATAATTGCCCAATATAAGCGTACAACAGGAGTCATAGGTTAGGCTCACGTCACATTACGACTATCCAGGCAATTCTCACACACAAGCGTCCGATTAAGCTGGATGCCGCTATTCATCTGTAGGTACAATCGGCACCCATACCTTGAGCTAGCACAGAGCACATCACTACCTGATGAAAACGCTTTTTCTGCTGCGCCATGCTAAGTCCAGCTGGGCAGATCCGGATCTGAAAGATTTCGAGAGGCCACTCAGTGCGCGTGGCTCCAAAGATGTCCTGGCCATGGCTGCGCACTTCTTGCTGCGACATGCATCTGTCGATTGCATCATTTGCAGTCCTGCCACTCGCACCAAGACCACGGCCAAGCTGTTCGCGAAACACATCAAGTATCCTCTAGATGACATCGTCAGCAATCCCGAGCTGTATTTTGCTGGCGCGCCCATGTTCCTGAAAGCGGCACGTCTGGTCGACGATGACTTCGATTCAGCGATGCTGATTGGTCATAATCCGGCAATCACTGAATTTGTAAACGAGATCGCAGGGACTGATATTAAAAATATCCCCACCTGCGGACTGGTGGAATTAAGTCTGCCGATTGGCAGCTGGTCCGACACCAAGATGGGCATTGCCACCCTGATCGATTATGACTACCCGAAAAAGCATGCATGATACAAATTGAACGCCTGCGTTATTGAGCACCCATATTGAGATCTTATGCGGCAATCATTATTACTGCTTCTGTGTCCGCTACTGATGTCTGGTTGCAGTAAAGCTGACCCGGTAATTGCTGGCGATGAAGAATTCCATCGCTGGTACACTGTTGAGCAGGTTGCAAGCGGCAACATTGTGTTTCAACAAAATTGTGCGCAATGTCATGGCGAGCAGGCTCAAGGTTTGGTCAGCGAGTGGCGTGTCCGGCTCGAAGACGGTTCGCTGCCACCGCCGCCTCTTAATGGTACGGCTCATGCCTGGCATCATCCCAAGTCAGTGCTGTTGCAAGTGATCAATGGGGGCGGGGCAGAGTTTGGAGGCAAGATGCCGGGCTTCGCAGCTGTTCTCGATGAGGCACAGAAGCTGGCGGCAATCGCGTTTTTTCAGAGCTATTGGACAGATGAAATCTATGCACAGTGGATGCAAATGGGTGGTACCAATTAAATCGACACGAAATATCCAGATATGTTTATTCCTGTCTGTGTGTTTACCAGCTTGCAGCAGCGCCCAGTCTGTCAATACATCAGAATGGACCTCAAAGCTGCATGCCGAGCATGCATTGGTTGGCAAGATATGGTCCAGTTCTGACAACCGCTTTATCGAGCAAGAGCAACTGCTTGACGCTGTGGCAAGATCCAAATATCTCTTGTTAGGCGAAAAGCATGACAACCCGGATCATCACCACTTGCAAGGCTTGATCCTGCAAGATCTTTTGCCAAAGAATCTGGTAGGATCAATCGCTTTTGAAATGCTGACCAGTGAGTCGCAGGAAAAGCTGGATGCAATTCAGGAGCAGCGCTTTACCACTCTGGAACAACTGAAAACCTATCTGCAGTGGGACGAGGCAGGATGGGATTGGGCATTTTATGGTCCTCTGGTAAAAGACGGCTACGGCGCTCGTGTAGCGCTGCTGGCGGCCAATATTGATGACAGTAAAATGATGGAGGTCTACGGCGGCGAGTTGAATCCAGAGATCGGTGAGGTTTTGCCCCCGGCAGTGATGGACAGGTTGAATCTGGATATCGATGAGAGTCACTGTGGCTTGCTACCGGAATCGCAATTCCCGGCCATGGTGCGGGTGCAACAGAGCCGCGACCACCAGATGGCCGTTGCGCTCGGGAACAAGGCTGATGCAATTGCAGCCGGCAGTATGCAGGTGTTGATCGCCGGCAATTATCACGTGCGCAAAGATCTTGGTGTGCCCAATTATCTGCTGAGTTTGCAGCCAAACCTGGGCGCTGCAGACATCGTCGTAATCTCATTCAGCGAAGTGGACCCGGCATCGGTTGATCCTGCAGATTATCTGCAGCGCTTTTCCGAGACCAATGCCTATGACTACATCTGGTTCACGCCAGCGATATCGGATGAAGATTACTGTGCCTCGTTGCAGCAGGAGCAATAATTCAATCCGATTCGCGATTGAATTAACCCATAAACCAAGCCACACTGGTCGCGGTAATTAAATTCAGTAACGAGTGCAGCAATTATTGTTGTATCTAAATGGAAGCGAAATACTACCCGTGAAACCCGTCATCAAAGCCTGCATTGTCCTCAATCTGCTGCTCGCCGGCGCTGTCGCCAGCGCACAATCAGGCACTGACTTCAAACCCGACTACGATGTAGGCGGTGAGTTCAATTTCGTGCGTGTGCAATACGACAGCTATTTTGGCGGCCGCGGCGGCTATGGTTATGGGCCCTGGTCTATCGATTTTCCGGATGCTGACCAGAATTTTCTGAGAGGCGTTTCGCGCCTGACCAATGTTCGCGTGATGAGTGATCCGATTGTATTGCGGCTCGATGATGAACAAATCTATGACTATCCGTTTCTATATATGCTGGAAGTGGGTCAGGGCGGCGGCATTGGCCTCGACGCTCAGGAGACCATGAACCTGCGCGAGTACCTGCTCAGGGGCGGATTCCTGCTCATTGACGATTTCTGGGGACAGGAAGAGTGGGATAATTTCTACGCGTCTTTCAGCCAGGTGTTTCCGGATCGGGAAATAGTTGAGTTGAGCGCCGACCATGAAATATTCCATGTGTACTATGACATCGATGGCCCCACCATGATTCCAGCGCTGTATCGCACCGACGAATACGGCGAGCGCGGCATCGACCATGCCAGCAACCACGCCATACTAGATGACAACGGACGCGTGATGGTCCTGATCAACTGGAATTCGGATATGGGGGACGGCTGGGAACACACTTACCATCCAGCCTATCCAACTCGCTACGCCAATTCAGCCTATCAACTGGGCATAAACTATCTGATGTATGCGATGACGCACTGACGGCGTCGTGCTGAATTAGTACCTTTGTAAATCAATCTGCTAGTGCAACATCGGATCGGCTTTCTCTGGATCTATCTTCAAACCCTTCGCTAACTGCTTGAATTTTGCAGTGCTCAATTGCTTGTCGCGCAACAGACCGACCAATGCCGCATGACAAATATAGTCGGCGCTAACTTCAAAATAGTCGCGTAATGCCGCGCGGGTCTCGCTCAATCCGTAACCGTCAGTGCCAAGCACCAGATAGTTGGCAGGCATCCAGCTGGCAATGCCGGCCGGCAGTGCCTGCATATAATCCGATGCGGCAACATAGACACCGCGGGTGCCGCTGAACAACTCACGCACATAAGGCGTCTTCTGTTGGTCCAAGGGATGCAGCCGGTTAAACCGCTCACACTCCTGTGCTTCGCGCAGGAGTTCGTTATAACTCGTTATGCTCCAGAGGCTCACGCTAAAACCCATCTGCAGCAGTTTTTCATAGGCAGATAGTGCCTGTTGCAGGATCGAGCCACTGCCGAGCAGGTGGATTGTGCAGTCTTTTAATGGCGCTGAATTTTGGAACAAGTAGGCTCCTGAGATAATCGAGCCAGCCAGGTCTTCCTGTTTTGGCATCGCTGGCATCAGGTAATTTTCATTGTACGCCGTGATGTAATAGAAGATGTTTTCCCGCAATTCGTACATCCTGCGAATTCCTTCCCTGACGATTACCACCAATTCATAGGCAAAGGCCGGATCATAACTCTTGAGATTAGGATAGGTATTTGCGACCACCTGGGAATGCCCGTCCTGATGCTGGATTCCCTCACCGTTTAAAGTAGTACGACCGGCAGTGCCGCCAATGAGAAATCCCCGGCACATCATGTCGCCGCACGTCCAGATCATGTCACCGACACGCTGAAATCCGAAAATGGAATAGAAAAAATAGAAGGGAATCATCGGCAAGCCATGTATCGAGTATGCGGTTCCCGCAGCGAGGAACGAAGCCAGTGCGCCTGTCTCACAGATGCCTTCCTGCAGAATCTGGCCATCCTCTGCTTCGCGATAGGCACCGAGCGTGTCCGCATCAACAGGGGTGTAGTTTTGTCCCTGTAAGGAGAAAATTCCCGCAATATTGAACAGGGCTTCCAGACCGAAAGTACGCGCCTCATCCGGCACAATTGGTACGATATACCGATTCAGGGCTTTGTCTCGCAACAGCACAGAAAGAATTCTTACCAGCGCCATCGTTGTGGACATGGCTCTGGAACTGGAGCCTTCGAGCAGGGCTGCGAATGCTTCCAGCTGCGGAGGCGACAGTTTTATACAGTTGTTTTCCCGTTCAGGAATCACGCCGCCTAACTCCTGTCGTCTGGTGCGCAAATATTCAAGTTCGGGGCTGTTCTTCGCTGGCTTGTAGAATGCGGCACGCTTGATCTCGTCATCAGAAAGCGGAATGCCGAAATTTTTCGCAATTTGTAAGCGTTGATCACCATCAAGATTCTTTTTCTGATGCGCCGTATTACTACCCTCTGCACCAATTATGCCGTCACCCTTTACGGTTTTTATCAGAATGACCGTAGGTTTGCCTGTGCTATGGATCGCGCGGAGATAGGCAGCATAAATTTTCTTTACATCCTGGCCACCGCGCTTGATGCGGTCTACTTCATCATCGCTCAGGGTGTTCATCACGGCTTCCAGCTCAGGGTCACCGCCTACCCAATGTTCACGTTGACGATCCCCCGGCAATACTGAATAGCGTTGATAGTCACCGTCTACGCATTCTTCCATGCGCCGGCGCAACGCACCTTTGACGTCGGCGGTCAGCAATTTGTCCCAGCCGCTGCCCCAGATCACCTTGATCACATTCCACCCGGCACCGTTAAAGGCTGCTTCCAACTCCTGGATGATCTTGCCATTGCCACGTACGGGTCCGTCCAGTCGCTGCAGGTTGCAATTCACCACGAGAATTAAATTGTCGAGATTTTCCCGCGAGGCGATATTAATCGTGCCTAGCACTTCCGGTTCATCGGTCTCGCCATCTCCGATAAAGCACCAGACCTTGCCACCGAGTTTCGGTTTCAGACCGCGATTCTCCAGATACTTGGCGAAGCGCGCCTGGTAAATGGCCGTCGGTGTAGACAATCCCATGGAGGCATTAGCGACCTGCCAATAGTCTGGCATGGAGCGTGGATGGGGATACGAGGTCAGACCACCGGCTGGTTGCAGTTCGCGCCGATAGTTTTGAATTTGCTCGAGCGTAAAGCGATCTTCAAGCCAGGAGCGGGCATAGACGCCTGGTGAGGCATGGGGCTGTAATATGACAAGGTCGCCACCGTAGTCTGCAGTGCGCTTGCGAAAAAAATGATTGAAGCCGACTTCCATTAAAGTGGCAGCAGAAGCATAAGTGGCGATGTGACCACCGACTCCTGTGCCAGCATCCTGCCCTTGCAACACCATCGCCATGGCATTCCAGCGCAAGATGTTCTCGATGCGCTGTTCAAGTTCAATATTACCGGGATAACTCGGTTGTTCCGAGGCGGCGATGGTATTGAGATATGGAGAGTTGACTGTGACCGTTGCTACCGGTATTTGCCGACCTGCGCTCCATTGGTTGAGTTCGGCGAGGATAGCTTGCACACCGTCCGGCCCATGATTGGTGTAGATATCTTCCAGTGCTTCCAGCCATTCCTGCAGATCAGACTCGAGTGCTGCTGCATGGGGTTTTGGAGTAGTCACAGTGATCCTTGGCTGCAGGCCGCGCAGTTCAGATTGAATTCCCGGATTCGAGCATAGGGCTTTGGAATGGCTTCATTATACTCAAGCCGCCGACAATTGAATTGCCAACGCTGCTAATATAATTTGCAATTGAGCAATAATAATAAGAATAAATACAAAAGCAGGCATATTAAATGCCGGAAATACTCTTGGACAGGTCAACTTATAAAATTCTACATTACTTGCTGAACCACAGGCATTGCGAATAAAGGCTCGCTGGACTCAATCAAGCTAGTGTGGTCTAGTCGCTACGCAATTGAACCCAAATTAAAAAAGGTGACTAAAATGAAAGCGCTTGCTTCAGCCTTGCTCGCATCTGCTATTTACCTGTCTCTGGCTGCTTGCAGTCCGGAGCCGCCAACCACTGTATCAATTCCCCGCGTCGGGTTTCTGGCAGTGTCACCTGTGTCCAATCTGGCGCACCTGATCAGTGGCAATAATGCGCTGGTGGAAATCACCAGTGATGCCACCAACCCGGACAGTTTTGTGATAACAGTAAATGATCAGCCGGCCTCGGCGCAGATTGCCGAACATGCTTTCGCAGACGGAGTGCACCACTATCGTATGCTGCTGAGGGAATTACAGCCTGGCAATAATCTGGTGAGGGTTGAAACTGGTGAAGCTGCTGCTGCCTTGTCGTTGGTGAATTACCCTATAACCGGGCCGATCTTCTCCGGCGAACAACAACAACCCTATTTGTGTTTGCACGAACTGGCACCGGGTCGCGATGGCGAAAAGCGTCGCTTTGCCATCGGTAACGGCGAGTATCTCGATGATAGCAATATGGATGCCAATTGCGGCGTAGCTACCCGCACGGACTACGTTTATCGTTCAACTGACACCGATGCGGAATTCAAGCCACTGCCGAGTCTGGATTCGCGTCCACAAGACCTCGCTTTTACTACGACTAATGAGAACCAGAATGTTCCCTATATCGTGCGCATCGAAACTGGCACGATTAATCGCGCAATCTATCAGATAGTCATATTGCACGATCCCGTTGCCAATGCACCGAGCGCGCTCGCGCCTTCGCCGCAATGGAATGGCCGCCTGGTCTACACTTTTGGTGGCGGCTGCGAGGCAGGCTATTTCCAGGGCGCGAGCACGGGTGGTGTGCTGCGTGACTCGATGCTGGCCAAAGGCTATGCGGTCGCATCATCAACGCTCAATGTGAATGCCCAGGGTGGTTGTAACGATGTGCTGTCTGCCGAGACTACCATGATGGTGAAGGAGCACTTCATCGAATCCTATGGTGAGCCTGATTATACGATCGGTAACGGCGGCTCCGGCGGCGCCATGCAACAGCTTTTAATAGCTGGTTCTTACCCTGGCATTCTGGATGGCTTATTGCCCAGTATGACTTTTCCTGACGCCGTGAGTTACCTTACCGACTCGCAGGAATGTGCCAGCCTGCTGCGGGATTTTGTAAATGATCCAGCACGCAACCTGGACGAGACAACGAAAAATATAATCGGTGGCTGGTCGATGTGGTCGACCTGTGAGCAGTCACTGGGTGAAAGACCGAAGCGAATTGCTCCCGACGACTGCTCAGCCGAGATTCCAGCGACGCTGCAGTATCACCCGCAAACAAGCCCGAATGGCATTCGCTGCTCAATTTATGATGGCATGCGCAATATTTTCGGTGAAAAGCTGTATACCGATGTGACCACAGGCAGGGAGTTCGCGCGGGCTCCCCATGACAATGTGGGTGTGCAATATGGTCTCGCCGCGCTTAACGAAGGGCTTATCGACATCGACCTGTTTCTCGATCTCAATGAAAACATTGGCGGGTGGAATATCGACGTGCAGCCCCAGGCCCAGCGTACCGAAGCGGATGAAGATGCAATCAGAATTGCCTACCAGACTGGGCGTATCACGAATGGCAGCGCTGGCCTTTCCCAGGTGCCAATCATAGATGATCGCAGTTATCTGGATGACATTGGCAATTTTCATGCGAGCGTGTACTCGTTCGTAATGCGAGCACGCATGGAGCGAGACAATGGACACGCCAACAACTACGTTGTGCGGCGCCATAATCGTGATATGGATATTGCTGATGACAATCTGGCTCTTATGGATCGTTGGTTGGCGGGCATCAAGGCCGACCAATCCCAAATTTCCACACTGGAAAAAATTGTTCGCGCCAGACCGGCTGATCTGCAGGACGATTGTTTTGCAGCGAATGGTGAGCGCATCGTTGAACAAGCGAGTTTCGACATGAGCAGACTATTCGATAACACAGGCAGTCCGTGCAACGGTCTATTTCCACCCCACGCTGGATTGCGCCTGGTAGCTGGCGGGCCGCTAACAAACGATATATTAAAATGCCAATTGAAAGAGATTGATGCTGCTGACTACGCGGTGAAATTCACTGCTGCCGAACAGGAGCGCCTGACCAATATCTTTCCGGAAGGAGTGTGTGACTGGAGTAAGCCTGGAGTACAACAACAGACGAATCAGACCTGGTTGTCGTATGGACCGTCGCCGGTGAATCTATATCATGCTCGAACGGAGAATTAGCGCGCCACAGGCGAGTTTCTTTCAGATATTTTATTAATCAATTGCGAGCGCCGACGACTTCGGCGCAGTCTGCGTGGCCAGATAGGCACGGATTAGCGCGGCGTCGCGCCCCGTGCAGTCCGCACTATTGGTCAACATGAATTCCATACTGATATTTTGGATCTGACCGGATTTCGCAATCGTGTCTTTGAAATTCTGAATTTCGAAGGGCGCCAGTCCGAGATTGCCATAGAAATCGATGAGCAACTGCAGTTCATGCAATGATAAATTTTCCGCCAGAATCAGTGCCAGTCCTTCTTCGAACTTTTCCCAGGCATATTCTTCCTGATAACAATTACTGATTTGTTGCAAAACAGTGCTGGGTAATTCCACCGCAGCAGATATGCTTACGATACTGGAATAAGAGCGCATGATGGAACGAGTCTGCTGTTTAGTTCGAGCTTCGTAATGACGTTGCACGGCAGCGACGCGCAACAATTGATGTGCAAGCTCCAATGAATCGGCAATAGCTCGCTCAGTACTCAGTGCTACACAAATAATGCCAATGCAGGTAACGCAGCGGAATGTAGAGTTAGTTTTCGTCGACAATTTCAAATACCACCGTGACAGAGGTCTGATAGTCTACTTCATCAAATGTGGGAGCAATAGTTGCAGCTGCGTCGACCATCGAGGACGCACTGCGGGTGCCCAGAGCATCTACTGCCATTTCCTGTTGCATGGTAGCCATCGGCATGGGGCGCGGCGTACGAATTACTCCGCCGTAGTAAAAGTTGACAGCGCGCAGCTGCAATCTCAGGTTGGATTCGTAATAGGTTTTCTGTTCCATAACATCTTGCATTGCCAGTTCGCGCACCTGATCATCGAAATCATCTTCGAGGCTGTGCTCAAATTCGGTGGCCTCGAATTTTACTTCCGGATTTGCATCGGCTGCAGCCGCAAGCAGCAGCAAGTGCTCTTCAGTAATTACTTTCACCTCCATACGAGCGACCACTTCGAAACGATTCGGGGTGCGCCCGAATACACCAAATTGAGGTGAGGAGGAAAACTTTGAATTATTGATAGCGGTGGCAGGAATACCGGCGTTCACGAAGTCATCGATCATGCTCAGGCGCAGGGCTTGATTGACACTCATAGCTTCATTGAGCGTGCGTGCTTCCGTGGTAACCAGCAGACTGACTTTTGCCATATCCTTGAACGCAGTCAATTCCCCGTTGCCACTAATATTAACTAGATTGGGTTGCGGCATGAGAAATTCCCGCAACTCATCTGGGTTGCCAGATAGTTGCGGTTGAGCATTGGTGGCAGCAGCAAGCAGCAGGGCGAAACCGGTGCAGGCGGCAACAAGTGGAGACATGTTCATAGAGGATTCCTGGTAAACGGTTCAGATACATTTGTAACTGCAAATTAAGAGCAGGCACAGCAGGCAGCTGATTATCGGCGTTCAGCATGCAGAGATACACCAGAACTCGCAACACGGTTTTAGTCCGTTGCCCCGAACTTGTCACAGCGCGATTGACGCAAGCTGATGACAATGACAACATACTGGCACAACTACGCTATATGAGGGCCGGTAGCTTTGCATTCACCCAAACGCATGCTTTTTCTGGACCTGGTGCTGTCTGTATTTCGCTTGAACGGGTTGTTAATAGCCGAAGGCGATACGATGACTGACCAGCTGGGGCTGACCAGCGCACGCTGGAAAGTCATAGGGGTCATTGCCTTGTCAAATGCCGGGCTCACCGTGCCGGGCATAGCTCGGGTACTGGGGCAATCGCGGCAGGCGGTGCAACGCCTCACCGACGTGATGATGGCTGATGGACTGGTGCAGTATCAGGCAAACCCCAAGCACAAACGTTCAGTACTGGTTATCCTCACTGATGCAGGCAAGGATGCCTACCATGCCTTGCGTGATGTGCAAGATCCTTGGGCGCTTCGAAATACCGATGACATTCCTATTGAGGAGCTGGAAACAGCGCTGCGCCTGGTGCGGCGACTAATTCAGAAATTCGACAAATGATGAGCGAACCCCTGTCACGCCTGCCCCATGCTCTGTATCGAGCGCAGGATGTACAAAAACTGGACCAGATCGCGATCACAGATTGCGGCATTGATAGTTTCAAGTTAATGCAGCGCGCAGGCGCGGTCACCCTTAACGCATTGCTGGAATACTGGCCGCAAACCCGACTGCTGCGGGTATTCGTCGGCAGCGGTAACAACGGCGGTGATGGCTATATTGTCGCGGGTCTCGCCCAAGCGCAGGGCTTGCACGCCGAAGTCGTGCAGGTAAGCGCCCCCGCGGCACTGCAAGGTGATGCGCGCAAGGCCTGGGAATGGGCCACCCAAAAGCAAGTACACATGCTGAGTTTCGAAGATTATCTGGCAGCTGTTGCGAGCAACACAGCTGCCGCGTCTGCACATACGGTAGTGGTTGATGGTCTGCTTGGTACCGGTATTACGTGCAAGGTGGAAGGTGTATTTGCGCAGGCGATCGACCATATCAATCACTGCACTAAAAACAAAACCGCGGCCGCAGTGGTAGCGATCGACATTCCATCCGGACTGAGCGCGGATACTGGTTGCCCGCTGGGCGCAACGGTAAAAGCCGATCTCACGGTTACATTTATTGGCATGAAGCAAGGGCTGCTCACTGGTCGCGGCCGCGAATTTGCCGGCAGCATCTCGTTCAATAACCTCGATGTACCTGCAGCGGTCTATGCTGGCAGCAAATCTCCGGCAGTCGCCGCGCAGCGTATCGATATAAATGAGGCGACCCGGCACCTGTTGCCACGCAACCCAGCATCCCACAAGGGCGACCATGGTCATGTGGTAGTAGTTGGCGGCGATGCTGGTTACGGCGGCGCCGTGATGTTGGCCGCCACGGCGGCGCTGCGCGCAGGCGCGGGGCTGGTGAGCGTCATCACGCGCTCGCTGCACCGGCCGGCACTGATCGCGCATACGCCCGAACTTATGGTGCTCGGCACTGAAGATGAGCAGGCGCCACTGCAGGCCCTGCTCGACAAGGCATCGGTAATTGTCATTGGCCCCGGTCTCGGCCAGGGGCAATGGTCGCGGCATCTGCTGCAATTGGTGTTAAGTACACAGAGCGCGCGGCGGATACCGCTGGTAATCGATGCCGATGGGCTGCGCTTGCTGGCAGAGAAACCAGTAGCGAGTACTGGGGTGAAGCGCTCCCTCTGGATTCTCACTCCGCACCCGGGTGAAGCTGCACAGTTGCTGGATAGCAGTACTGAGGCAATCCAATCTGACCGATTCGCCGCCGTGCGCGCCCTGCAGGCAAAGTGGGGTGGCTGCTGCCTGTTGAAGGGCAGTGGCAGCCTGATCTGCTGCGAGGAGGCCGACGGGCAACAAGTGTTTCTCTCAACAGAAGGCAATTCCGGCATGGCAACCGCAGGCATGGGCGATGTGCTGAGTGGCATCACGGCCAGCCTGGTGGCACAGGGACTCTCGCTTGCCGATAGTCTGCGCTGCGCAGTGGTGATTCATGGCGAAGCGGGCGATCTCGCCGCACAGCAGCATGGTCCGAGAGGTCTGTTAGCCTCAGACTTGTTCCGGCATATCCAGCAACTCGTCAATCCGATCTAAGGCAGTGACGTAAGTTCAATGCAACAGCATTTCAGCAAATTACTGCGCAATGAAGCGGCTACGATCAATTTCGGCAAGGCGCTGGCGCGAGCTACTTTTGTGGAGGAATACCCGCCAGATTTGGAGCCTGTAGCTGGGACCGGGGCGCGCACGCAAGGCGCCATCATTTATCTGCAGGGTGATCTGGGGGCAGGCAAAACTACGATGACCCGGGGCATTATGCGTGGCTTCGGCTATCAGGGCACGGTAAAGAGCCCTACCTATACACTGGTGGAACCCTACGAATTCACTCTTTGCAATGTTTATCATTTTGATTTATATAGACTTTCGGCGTCAGAAGAAGTCAGCTACCTGGGTACGGAAGACTATTTCTCTGCGCCCAATCTGTGCGTAATTGAATGGGCAGAGAAGGGCCTTGGCCACATTCCTGCGGCCGACTTGATCCTGCATCTAGCGACCGTGGGCAACGGCCGCCAACTCGAATGCGAGGCTATTAGCGTCCGGGGGCGGCAAATTTCTCAAAGAATGTGGGCCAAAGGCCGAAACCTATAGATAACGCGAATTATGTCATTCAAAAGCAGCCATGAACTCCCGCAGCAAACAGCTAACAATTCTCATAACACTGTCCCTCGCAGTGATTTTCTCCAGTTTCGTCACCGCCGACGTGGAGGCTGTGCGGGTGTGGCGCGCTCCCGATCACACACGACTCGTATTTGACCTGAGTGCGGCAACTGAATATGACCTGTTCTCGCTCGCTGATCCGGAGCGCATCGTCATCGACATTGAAAATGCGTCTTCACTGGGTGACGTGACCGACCTCGATTTTGCCGACAGTCCAGTGCTGAGCTTGCGCGCGGCGCCACTGGACGATAACGGCATCCGGGTAGTACTCGACCTGTCTGCCAAAGTGAATCCATCCGCGTTTACCCTCGGCGCTAACGGCGAGTATCGCGACCGCTTGGTCGTAGATCTGTACGATCTTGAAACTCGCCCGCTGGTTACTGCGCGCACTACGCCGGCCGTGCAGCTTGAAGACAAGCGCGATCTGGTAGTAGCGATAGTGGCCGGGCATGGTGGCGAAGACCCGGGCGCGCTCAGTTACGACCGCAAGATTATGGAGAAAGATGTCACCCTGGCGATCGCGCGCGCCATTCGCGATCGACTGAATAGTACGCCTGGTTATAAACCAATGATGATTCGGGATGGCGATTACACAGTAAAGCTGCAGGATCGGCCGAATATTGGGCGCGAAAGCCGTGTCGACATTTATCTGTCTATTCACGCCGACTCGGCATCCGGACGTTCGGCGCAGGGTGTAACCATCTATGCCTTGTCAGGCGAAACCGCGGATCGGGAAAACGCCAGACGCATCGCCCAGAAAGAAAACCGCGCTGACTTGTTGGGTGGAATTGAAGGTGACACCAATATCGCTGATGTCGATGACGATCTGGCGCTTACGTTACTGGATTTATCCATGGCCTGGAGCATTGAACAGAGTGTAATTCTCGGCAGCAAGATTCTTGCGTCGCTCGACAGCGTGGCAAAGTTACGACGCGACAAGGTTCAGGCGGGCAACTTCTGGGAATTGCGATCTCCTGATATTCCCTCTTTATTGATAGAAACGGGGTATTTGTCTAACCCGGATGAGGCGCAGAAACTGGCGACGCGCAGCTACCAGGAGCAACTCGCTGCGGCCATCGTCGATGGCGTGATGAACTATTTTCATGATGCGCCACCGGTCGGGACCTTGGTGGCGTGGCAGAAAGAAAATGGCATAAAGCCCGCTGCTCCCACTTCGTATGCCGTAAAACGCGGTGATAGTCTCTCGGAAATTGCCCAGCGCTTTGGCACCTCATTGGCCGAGCTCAAGGCCAGCAACCAGCTGACTTCGAATACCATCCACGTGGGTCAGGTGCTGGCATTGCCGGGCGGGCCGGTAAGCGCTGCAGCTGCGCATACCATCCGGCGTGGTGAAACACTGTCGGAGATCGCCCAGCGCTATCAGGTGAGTTTGTCCAGTCTGCGCACAGCGAATAAATTGTCCGGTGACCGCATCATGGTTGGGCAAGTGTTGCAGATTCCCTCGCTCTGATACCGCCTTCGTTTGCAGGCACTATTCCGCAACGGAACAGCGCAGATTTATAGTGCTACAATGCCGGCTTTCCCAGGCCAGCGACTTTTATAACAATACCCGCATGAACCGAATCAACCTGCTCAGTCAGCGACTCGCCAACCAGATTGCCGCTGGCGAAGTGGTAGAACGACCTGCATCCGTGGTCAAGGAACTACTGGAGAATAGTCTGGATGCCGGCGCTGACCGCATTGAAATTGATGTTGAACAGGGTGGTGTGAAATTACTTCGCATTCGTGACAATGGCAGCGGTATTCACAAGGATGATATGGCGCTCGCGCTGAGCCGTCACGCGACCAGCAAGATCGCGGAGTTGGAAGATCTGGAAAATATTGCCAGCCTCGGTTTTCGCGGCGAGGCGCTAGCCAGCATCAGTTCAGTTTCACGCCTGAGCATGACTTCACGATTTGCAAATGGCACCGCGGCCAATGCCTGGAAAGTGGCCGTCGAGGGTCAGGATATGACGGCGCAGCTGGCACCGGCTGCACATCCCCAAGGAACCACGGTGGAAGTGCGCGATCTGTTCTTCAACACGCCAGCGCGAAAAAAATTCTTGCGGTCCGAGAAAACCGAATTTTCCCGTATCGATGAAGTTCTGAAACGCATCGCACTCAGTCGCTTCGACGCACAGTTCACGCTAAGTCACAACCAGCGCGTCATTCACAAACTGCTGCCGGCATTAAGCGAGCAGGAGCAACAACGACGAGTCGCACTCGTGTGTGGGCCGGCGTTTGTAGAAAACGCGGTGAAGGTGGACATCGAAGGGCCGGGATTGCGCTTGTGGGGTTGGGTGAGCCTGCCGACATTTTCACGGAGTCAGCCGGATCTGCAGTATTTCTATGTGAATGGCAGGATCATTCGCGACAAGCTGGTGGCCCACGCCGTAAAACAATCATATCGGGATGTATTGTTTCATGGACGTCACCCGGCTTATGTACTCTACCTGGAGCTTGCGCCATCTGCAGTCGATGTGAATGTGCATCCTACCAAGCATGAAGTAAGATTTCGCGACAGTCGCCTGGTGCATGATTTCCTGTTCAGTTCGCTGAGCAAAGCGCTGGCTAAAGTCACGCCCGCCGGTCAGCTCGAATCCCAGCATTCGACAGCAGCAGATGCTAACACTTTATATACAGGATTCGGTAATGATGGGTTGGACAACCGTTACGCATTCGGTGGCAGCCAAAGTGCATTATCGCTGCGCGATTCGATTACGCCATTTCGCTCCAACTACCGGAATTCAGCACCAGATGCAGAGCGCATCAACCAACAACTGGTAGCATTCGCGCGTCTCAATGCCGATGACACCGAGATACCACCACTGGGTTATGCCATAGCTCAGTTACACGGCATTTTTATTCTCGCGCAGAATAAACAGGGGTTGATCATCGTTGATATGCACGCGGCACATGAGCGCATTACCTATGAGCGGCTGAAGACGGCCTGCGCCAACGAAGCACTGAAGATGCAGCCGTTATTGGTGCCCCTATCAATTGCGGTGAGTGCAGCCGAGGCCGTGTATGCCGAGACTCAGCATGATGCCCTGTTGCAGTTCGGTCTTGAGCTGGAGCGCGTCTCGACGGAGGCGCTAATCGTCAGGCAGATTCCGTCGATACTGCGCGATGCGAATATCGAACAACTGGTACGCGACGTGTTGTCCGATGTTATTGAGTACGGCAGCAGTGATCGCATCCAGGCGCATCAGGACGAACTGTTGTCGACCATGGCCTGTCATGGCTCGGTTCGCGCCAATCGGCAGCTCACTGTTCCAGAGATGAACGCGCTACTTCGAGACATGGAAGCGACTGAACGCAGCGGGCAATGCAACCATGGTCGACCTACCTGGGTGTATCAAAGTCTGGATGAATTGGACAAGCTGTTCCTGCGTGGACAGTAAGCGGCAACAGGGGCGGGCAGATGGGTAAATCCAAAACCAGTCCAGATGTCATTTGTCTGATGGGACCCACGGCTTCGGGCAAAACCGCAGTTGCGGTAGAACTGGTACAGCAACTGCCGCTGGAAATAATCAGCGTGGATTCCGCGCAGATATATAAAGATCTGAATATCGGCACGGGCAAGCCGGATGCAGCAACCCTGCTGGCTGCACCACATCGTCTGATCAATATCCTCGATGCGGCTCAGGTTTACTCTGTTTCCGATTTTCGCCGCGACGCGATCCTTGAGATCGACGCCATTCTTGCCGCCGACAGGACGCCGTTGCTGGTGGGTGGCACCATGTTGTACTTCAAGGCATTGCGCGATGGGTTGGCGGAGTTGCCACGGGCTGATCGGCAAGTGCGCCTGGAAATCGAGCAGCTGGCTGCGCAGCAAGGCTGGCAAGCTGTGCATGGGCAACTGCAGCGTGTTGATCCCGATTCAGCGCGCCGTATCCATCCCAATGACCCGCAGCGACTGCAAAGGGCCCTGGAAGTATTTCTCGTTAGCGGGCGCACGCTGACCGCTTTGCATAGCAAAGAAAAACAACAGGGCGTGGCGAACGTGCCGTATCGTTTTCATTTCCTGGCAATCCAACCCACTGATCGCAGCGTGTTGCATGCAAGGATTGCTGAAAGGTTTCATCAGATGCTGGCGCAAGGACTGGAGCAGGAAGTCGCCGCGATGTTTCAGCGGGAGGACCTGAACCCACTGCTTCCATCAATAAAATCAGTAGGTTACAGGCAGATTTGGCAATATTTGAGTGGCGAAATAGACTATGATGACATGGTAGAAAAGAGTATTATCGCCACCAGACAACTCGCCAAGCGCCAGTTAACATGGTTGCGTAGCTGGCAAGACCTGCGGCAATTCCACGATTCGACCGCAAGTAATCTCACTACTACGATGACTGCATCGATACGTAATACCATCGCAGACATCTTGAATTAGTCGATTTAATCTCCATCTAGAACTTTGTATCGAATTCGGCAGTAATGGCATTAGATCGACGGTGCCTCCTTGGCGATGGTGCTCGGTAGAATAAAACGTCGGCAAATTTTTCGAATTTTAGATTGCTTAAGGAGAACAACAATGTCCAAAGGACACACGTTACAGGACCCTTTCCTGAATGTACTTCGCAAGGAACGCATTCCAGTGTCGATCTACTTGGTTAGTGGCATTAAATTGCAGGGACAGATTGAGTCATTTGACCAGTTTGTCATTCTGCTGAAGAACGCGGTCAGTCAGATGGTATATAAACATGCCATATCAACCGTGGTTCCGGCGCGCATGGTGAAAATACCCATGTCTTCATCCGGCGATCTTGCAGATGATGATATAGATGCAGGTGGGCCCGGCAATAGTGTCTAAATGATGCGAATTCGCCCGAGAGGTCAGTGATTGTTTTTTGATCGACCAGAGTCTGGCGAGGCGTGCATACTCGTTCATATTTCGATAGATTCGGAAACTGAACGAGAGGACGCAGCTGAATTTGAAGAGCTCGCCCTGTCTGCAGGTGCTATGCCTGTTGCCTACATTCAAGGCAGCAGGCGGCAGCCTACGGCTAACTATTTTATTGGTACCGGCAAGCTGGAAGAAGTTGCAGAAGCAGTTCGTGCCCACGGCGCCGAACTGGTGCTGTTCAATCACTCGCTGTCACCCAGTCAGGAAAGAAATCTTGAAAAGTATCTGAACTGCCGGGTGCTGGATCGTACCGGGCTGATTCTGGATATTTTTGCGCAACGTGCGCGCAGTCACGAAGGCAAATTGCAGGTAGAACTGGCGCAGTTACAACATTCGAGCACGCGCTTGAAACGCGGCTGGACCCATCTCGACAGACAGAAAGGTGGTATCGGCATGCGCGGAGCCGGTGAAACCCAGCTGGAACTGGACCAACGTATCATCGCCCAGCGGATCAAGGCGATTAACAAGGGGCTCGCGAAAGTGCGCGGGCAACGGGAACAAGGCCGCAAGTCGCGCGTACGCGCCGAAGTGTGTACGATTTCGCTGGTGGGTTATACCAATGCGGGCAAGTCGTCGTTGTTCAATGCTCTGACCAGCGCCGGTGCTTACGCCGCCGACAAATTGTTCGCGACGCTGGACTCAACGCTGCGAAGAATTGAATTACCAAATTACGGCCCTGCGATAATTGCTGATACGGTAGGCTTTATCAGTCATTTGCCGCATCAGTTGGTGGAAGCGTTTCGCGCCACTCTGGAAGAAACGGCGGCAGCGAATTTGTTGTTGCACGTAGTAGATGCCGCCAATCCGCAACATCCTGAATTCATGCTGGAAGTGAACAAGGTATTGACTGAAATTGATGCCGGCGCAGTGCCGCAGTTGCAAGTGTTTAACAAGATCGACTTGATTGCGGATTGCGAGCCGCATCTGCAGCGTGATGCTGAAGGCAGGCCGCTACGGGTTTGGTTGTCAGCAAAAACCGGAGCTGGTCTCGACTTGCTATTAACGGTAATTACCGAGTTGCTCGCGGGGATTTTAACTTCGACGACTCTGCTCGTTGCTCCGCAAAATACGCGCTTGCGAAGTCAGCTCTATGCGAAAGGATTCGTTGAGGCAGAGTCAATTGATGATTTGGGTTTCTATCATCTGCAAGTACGCTTACCGCAACAGGATTTGACCAGAATCCTGCTGCAAGATGGAATTTCAGTTCTTACTGCAAACGTGGCTCAGGAACAGGTTGCTGACTCGAATATTGCGGCAGGGGTGCAAACCGTCTCGAATGCATGAGTCGTCTGACTCAGTCAGGTCAAAATACTGTGTAAATGCACGCATAATTAGCTAGAATCAACCGCTTGTGTCTTTTAAAAAAGCTTTGGAGAAACCAATGGCTTGGAATGAACCCGGTAATAATGGAAGTGGTAACGACAAGGATGCTTGGGGTGGTGGTAAACGTGGTGGTGACCAGGGACCGCCTGATATTGATGAAGTTATCAGAAACCTGACGAAAAAATTCAATAGTCTGTTCGGTGCATCAGGTGGTGGCTCCGGAAGTGGATCCAGTTCATCTACTGGAACAGCTGGTGGTGGTCTGTCGGCAGGCCTGTTGGCAGGACTTGCTGTTGTCATCGTTGTGGTATGGGCCTTCATGGGTTTCTATATCGTCGACGAAGCCGAGCGTGGGGTTGTGTTGCGCTTCGGCAAGGTGGAACCAACACAGGTATTGCCAGGATTGCGCTGGAATCCTCCTATGATAGACGAAGTCAGTCTGGTGAATGTCTCCGCTTTGAATACAGAGACGTATCAGAATCGGGCAATGCTTACTACCGATGAAAATATCATCGACATCGATGTCACTGTGCAATATCGAATTCAAGATCCTGTGAAGTATGTTATTGCGGTAGATGATCCGAAGCGCAGCCTCGACAATTCCGCCGAGTCAGCCATTCGACATGTGGTCGGTGGTAATTTTATGGATCAGATTCTAACAACCGGCCGTAGCGCGCTCGCAGGAGACGTTGAAGATCGTCTGCAAGAGTATATGGATTTATATAACACCGGGATTTTTATCAGCCAGGTAAACGTGGTGGATGCGCAGCCACCAGATGCTGTACGACCGGCGTTTGACGATGTGATCAGAGCGCGTGAAGACGAGCAACGAGCACAGAACCAGGCGCAGCAATACTCCAACCAGATTATTCCTGAAGCACGCGGTGAAGCTCAACAGCAAATCGAACGAGCGAATGCCTATAGGGCGGAAGTTATAGCGAGATCGACAGGTGACGCATCGCGCTTCGATCAATTACTGGTTGAGTATAAAAAAGCTCCGGAAGTCACTCGGCAGCGCCTGTATATCGACGCACTGCAAGATGTGATGACGGCAAGCAGCAAAATCATGATTGATGTGGAAGGCGGGAACAATATGCTGTATTTGCCGCTGGATAAGATCATGGAGCAGAGCAACGCTTCCTCCCTGCTCAACAGAACTGGCGCGGCTTCCACACAAGATCTGCGAGAGCTGGCGACGCAGTTAGCACCCTATTTGCCAGATATAAGTAATACGAGCGCTGTAGATCGCAGCCGCGTACCGGCTACTACTGCAAGAGGAGCTGTCCAATAATGAAAAGCTATATATTAGCGGGGCTTGTGTTCCTGATATTAATTGTTGTCGGCAATTCCTTGTTTGTGGTCAAAGAAACTGAACGCGCAGTTCTGCTTCAGTTTGGTGAATTGGTACAGGCGGACATTGCGTCCGGACTGCATGTGAAGATTCCATGGGTGAACACGGTGCGCAAGTTTGATGCGCGAATTCAAACCCAGGACACTACACCGGAGCGATTTCTGACGCTTGAGCAGAAGGCGCTTGAGGTAAATTCCTACGCGAAATGGCGCATTGTCGATGTTAGGCAATTTTATGTATCCACGAACGGCAATGAAGCAACTGCAGGTAACCTGCTTGCTGATCGTATCAATGATGGTCTGCGTGACCAGATTGGTGCGCGCAATTTGCAAGAAGTCGTCGCAGGCGAGCGCGATCAATTATCGGCTGATCTCCGCACTGATCTAAACGAATCAACAGCGTTGGATTTGGGTATAGAAGTAATTGATGTGCGGGTAAAGCGCATCGATTTGCCAGATGACGTGCGCTCCTCTGTATACGAACGAATGATTACTGAGCGTAATCGCGAAGCGCAGCAATTGCGTTCACGCGGCGAGGAATTGGCTATTGGTATTCGAGCCGATGCTGATCGTCAGTCGACCATATTTCGCGCCGAGGCATATCGCGATTCTGAACGCATTCGCGGCGAAGGCGATGCGCAGGCAACAGCTATCTATGCGGATGTTTACACTAAAGATCCTGAGTTCTTCTCGTTCACTCGCAGCCTGAACGCCTATCGCTCCACGTTTAATTCGAAAGGGGATGTTCTGCTGCTAGACCCGAATAGCGAGTATTTCAAATATTTGAAAAACGAGAATCTGGCGCAATAGAGCTGTTGATCGGTTTCCAGGCAACCGAACTGTTTAATTAACCCTGGCATTAAGTAAAACCTGAATCGGTTGTTGCAAAGCGATTCAGGTTTATTTTTGTGAAATTAGCCAAAGCAATAAACGGGAAATTGATTTTTGATATGTGGCATGATCTTGCGGTGACTGGCTGCCTGATGCTGGTTATAGAAGGCATCATTCCCTTCCTGGCTCCGCAGCGCTGGCGCAAGATGTTGCTCATGCTTGATCAGATCGATGACAACACTATGCGCGTTATTGGCCTGGCGAGCATGCTTACGGGAACTGCAGTTCTTTTAATGATCAATTAACCAAACCGGAACAAGAGCGGAAATCATGACTTCTGCCAAACGCTGGATATTGCCTGACGGAGTAGAAGAAATACTACCCGATGAGGCCTACAAGCTCGAGTCTATGCGTCGTCAGTTACTCGATCTGTATGCATCTTGGGGCTATCAATTAGTAATTACGCCGCTGATCGAATATCTCGAGTCATTACTCGTCGGTTCGTCACAAGATCTTGAACTGCATACATTCAAAATTATTGATCAAATGAGTGGCCGTATGATGGGCATTCGGGCAGATATTACGCCACAGGCTGCCCGCATAGATGCGCATTGCCTGAACAAGGACGGACCTGTGCGGCTCTGTTACGCCGACAGTGTGGTTCACACCAAACCACAAGGGTTGCTGACTTCGCGCGTACCGATAAAAGTAGGTGCCGAACTCTATGGGCATGCCGGAGTGGAGTGTGATATTGAGCTGGTATGCCTCATGCACGCGACACTGCAAGCTGCACAAATTGGTGACTTGCACATCGTACTTGGACACGTGGGACTGTTTCGCTCGTTGGTCAATGAAGCCAAGCTCAATCCCGAAACACAAAATGTGCTGTTCGCAGCAGTGCAACGCAAAGCATATGATGAAATTGATTCCGTAGTGAATGCGGCGGTCAGTGACGGCAACCTGGCCGACCTGCTAAAAAAACTGGCAAGGTTGAGCGGGGACGCCAGTGTACTCGATGAAGCGAAGCTGGTGTTCGCGAATGCCCCGGCAAGCGTGAAACGCGAATTGGCGGATCTGGTAGCCATAGTCGCAGGAGTGCAACAGAGGATTCCCGATGTTGAGTTGTGTTTCGATCTGTGCGAATTGCGCGGATTTGAATATCACACAGGTATAGTCTTCGCCGCGTACACCTCAAATTATGGCAGAGCGGTTGCCATGGGTGGTCGTTATGATCATATAGGCGAGGTGTTTGGTCGGGCCCGACCGGCTTCCGGATTTGACTGCGATCTGAAAACGCTTGCCCGCTTAACCAATAAAAAATTTACAAGACCCGCCGCAATACTCGCGCCAGTAATAGACAGCGTCAAATTGTTGGTGGCGATTACCAAACTTCGCGATGCAGGCGAAATCGTTATAAGCGACCTCCAGGATAAACCGGGTAACGGACAAACCGCAGCGGAGTTAGGTTGTGACCGTCAGCTGGTACTTGAGGCCGGCAAATGGATTGTAAAACAGCTTTGATGGCAGCATCAGAGTGTTATGTGACTATTCGAGCTTGAGCAAAAAATAATGTCAAGATCAGTTGTAGTACTGGGCACCCAATGGGGTGACGAAGGCAAGGGCAAGATAGTTGATCTGTTAACTGATCAGGCATCCGTTGTTGTGCGATTCCAGGGTGGTCACAACGCGGGGCATACACTGGTAATCGAAGGGGTAAAGACTGTATTGCATTTACTGCCATCTGGAATCCTGCGCGAAGGCGTGAGTTGCGTCATCGGCAACGGAGTGGTGCTAAGCCTTGAAGCGCTGTTGCACGAGATTGGTGAATTGGAAGCTCGTGGTATAAGCGTACGCCAGCAATTAAAAATTAGCGGCGCCTGTCCGTTGATTCTGCCATCACACGTAGCTTTGGATAAGGCCAGGGAAATAAGTAAAGGCAGTAATAAAATCGGCACAACCGGGCGCGGCATTGGACCAGCCTATGAAGACAAGGCAGGCCGGCGCGGGATTCGTCTTGCGGAAACGCTGAACCCGACTCTGTTCGGCGAAAAACTGAAAGAACTTCTGGAATATCACAACTTCCTGCTTAAGCATTATTACAAAGTTGATGAGGTTGATTTCCAGCATACCTTCGACACGTGTTTGGAGCAGGCGCTGCAGGTTAAACCGATGATTGCCGATACCATCGACATTCTGCACAAACATCGAAAGGCTGGTAACAATATCCTGTTCGAAGGCGCGCAGGGCTCATTGCTCGACATTGATCATGGCACCTATCCCTATGTCACTTCATCAAATACCACCGCGGGTGGCACGGCAACTGGCAGTGGTTATGGACCGCTTTACCTTGACTATGTGTTAGGTATTACCAAGGCATATACAACGCGAGTTGGATCAGGACCTTTTCCGACAGAATTATTCGACGACATTGGTGTACATTTGCAAACTGTGGGCCACGAGCGTGGTGCAACTACTGGACGCGTACGTCGTTGCGGATGGTTTGATGCAGCAGCAGTCAGACTGGCGATGCGAATCAATAGTGTGTCTGGAATCTGTCTGACCAAGCTTGATGTATTGGATGGCCTCGAATCAATAAAAGTGTGTACTGGCTACCTTGGTGGCAGCGAGAATCCGTCAGGCAGTTTGATGGATATCGACAGCTATAAGAATTTGCAGCCAATATATGAGGAGTTGCCGGGTTGGAAAGAATCAACTGTTGGCGTAAAGCGTGTAAATGATTTGCCGGCAAACGCACAGGCCTATATCAAGTATATTGAGCATGCCGTGGAAGTGCCGGTTGATATTATTTCTACAGGGCCCGACCGTGCCGAAACCATCGTTCTGCGGCATCCATTCGACGTGTGATCACTCTGCAGCATTAGTTGGCCATAAACACGCGGCACCGAGCGCGCCGCTCGCATCTCCAAAGCTTGGTCTTGACAGGATAGTCTGCAAATCGTCGGTGAATACATAAGGTCGCATCAGATCGATGACCGCAATGTATAGTTGTGGAATGTTGGATAACCCGCCACCAAGTACAATCATATCCGGATCGACAATATTAACGACTGTGGCCAGACAACGAGCCAGTTGCTGACAATACATTTCTATACACGCCGTGGCAGCTGCATCACCCTGCTGGGCCAGCTGGGCAATATCGGCAGCGGATTTATTCTCATCGTATTGCTCACGATATGTGGCACTAAGGCCCCTGCCAGACAAAACAGTTTCGATGCAATTGATTCGCCCGCAATAACATTGTCTATCAGCCTTGACTAATTCGCGCGCCGAACAGGGCAACGAGTTATGGCCCCATTCACCGCTGATGCTGTTAGGTCCTTTAACCAGTTTTTTGTGGATAACAATCCCGCCCCCCGTGCCAGTCCCGAGAATTACACCGAATACGCTGTCAGCATGTTTCGCCGCACCAAGATGTGCCTCTGAAAGTGCGAAGCAATTGGCATCGTTCTCGAGTCTTACCTCGAATCCGAGCAGAGCTTCAATATCGTGTTGCAGAGGTCTCCCAATCAGGCGCACGGAATTACTATTCTTCATAAGTCCCGTGGACAATGAAAGGGCGCCAGGAGTCCCAACTCCTACACTTACCTGAGTACCAGATTTGTCCTGTAAAGTTCGGACAATTTCACAAACTGTAGACACGGTCGCCACATAATCGAGAGCTGGCGTTGGCTTTCGGATTTTTTCCACGATTGAACCATCATCGGCGAGCAAGATACCCTCAATCTTGGTACCGCCGAGATCAATGCCGATTCTCATTCACCGCCCTCTCTTCAATCTCAATGTGATGTTCATCTGCACACTTATTCTGTTTGTGTCAGTGCCACGTAATTGGCCTGCCAATTTTGCCTTGCATAGTACTACAAACCCTCTAGAATCCACGGTCGGCCTCGATTTATTGTATGCACTGTTTACCGCATTCTCTGATTTTTCGACGCGCTCGATTTTCCAAAAATAAAAGCAGCAGACCCAGTGACTCGAGCTCGATATCAACAAGTATCTCTGCAAGATACACCGTATTACCACTGCATTTCTCGATGTGTGCGCCGAGCTTACCTGTGCGGCGACGACCCCCTGACCGGCAAAAATTTTGATCATCGCAAGCAATGGCTGGTTACTCGCATCAAACAATTGGCGACGAATTTTTCAATCGATATTTGTGCCTATGCCGTAATGAGCAATCACTATCACCTGGTGTTGCATGTGGACAAGATACAAGCGGATGCGTGGAATGATGATGAAGTGTTGAAACGTTGGCGTGAAGTGTTTCCACGCAATGGTGTGTTGATTGAAACACTGATGAAAAACAATTCGAGTCGCGCTGCACAAAAGTTGTTGGTACAAAACATTGCACTGTGGCGTGAGCGGTTAACGGACATTAGCTGGTTTATGCGGTGTCTGAATGAAACTATGGCACGTCAGGCAAATCGTGAAGATGATTGCAGTGGTCGTTTCTGGGAAGGGCGCTTCAAGAGCCAGGCCTTGCTGGATGAAAAAGCTCTCGTCACTTGCATGGCGTACGTTGATCTCAATCCGATCCGCGCGCATGCGACTGATTCTCTGGAAACCAGTGACTTTACGTCTATCCAGGAACGACTGATACAACACGCGAAAAAATCCAAGAGCCGCAGTTATAGACAACATCGCTTGCTAACGCGGCGCTCGAGCAAACATCTGATAGGTCGACAGTCCGTGCGGCAGGCGCAGTTAATGCCACTGGCGAACCCTGCGGAAACAACTGCAGCGACTTTGCCAATAAGTCAGCAAAACTATTTCGATTTGCTGGAAATAACCTGTAAGTCACTGCAACTGGAGCGTGCTGAACGGAGCAAGTACCTGACGTCACTGGTTGATAAGCAATATTTATTACATGACCTCGGAATACATGCGGAGGGCTGGTTAGATAGTGTGAGCGCATTTCACAAATACTACGGTATCGCAGTTGGATCTGAATCTGCTCTGGTCAATTTCCAGGAGAGCCGGATCAAATCGGGGGTGAAATTCAAACATCCCCATAAATGGATCCGCGGGGTTCATTCCTCCAGGTTGCTATTCGTCACCTGATCAAACTTAATCTGTCTATTCACTCAAAATCTCATCGATTTTTTAAACAATCGATGCATCGCCGTTTTCCATTTTCAAATTCGATCCGGTAAGCGATCAAATTTTAACCAAAATAAAAACCAATAGGTCCGCTGCCTGAGATCAAGGCGCGTCATTAAATGCCTTCTATTGTTTGTAATACTAATTGGGTGTCCTTTGTTTTTTAATTGGATGTCCTTTATTTATGGATCGGAAGTTGTTCGGAGTGTTGGCTAACTATCGGAATTTTCGAGACAATTTTTTTAACTGAGGAAAAATTTTAAATTTTGTGGACAGTTAAAGTGCAGGGAATGGAGAGGCGCATTACTACATATTGTTTGACTTTGCCGAATTTACACTATATGTTGCGGTGCAGAGTGTTTGCTAAGCTATTGATTTTTCGGGGCAAGCGCAGGCTTTCAAAGTTCGGTAGCAAGCACGGCTGCCAACCAGGTCTGAATAGTAATCAGTCGGGTTGAAAGTTGGCAAAAACGGACTGGATGCACAGAAAGTACTTAATTGGCGCACAATCAACTCGAAAATTTAGCGCGCTCTGCAAAATAAAAACTGACGAATACACTGCTGTGGGCAGAAGCTGGAGTCCGAACGAATGAATAAACAAGCTCAAGCGGTGGCAAGAGCACCGCTGACTGAAACTGACCACCAGAATCGCAGCAACGCAGATGCGCTGCAACTCAAGCAACAAAAAGAAGAGAGCATCCGCACCCAATTGGCAGAGTTCGCCCGCGAGATGGAACAACTTAAGCAATTGCACAAAACACACTGACAAACTGCATTACCGGGTTGCTGGCCTTTCTGGCCAGCAGCTGACACCACACTCTCACATTTATCCTCGCACCAACTTCTCACCACGATCTGCCGTTACCACTATGTTGCTCTCGCATCCCCAGCGCGACATTTTGCCGTCGCACCGCAACTGGCACCGAAAATCAGGTACTATGGTGGCTATCTAAGCGATCCAGTTCAGGGTTAAAAAACTCCTATGAGAATTCATGCAGCCTTTCGAGCAATCGCACTGAGCGCAGTACTGACGAGTGTACTGAGCGCGTGCACCAACACCAGCAGCTATATCCCCCTGTTAAATGCAGAGCCAGAAAGTGGCGCAGTTCTGCAACGACCCCCGCGCACTTTGCGACTTTTTTTTAATGCATTGCCAGATGTCGAGCTGAGCAGCTTGACTCTGCATGGCCCCGATGGGGAATACCCATTACGCGGCATGCATACAATGGCCGCAGACGATCTAATGGTTGAAATAGTGAATCCGTCGATTCCCAGCGGTAACTATTCGGTGCAGTGGTCAACTGTGGTCGGAGCAGATCCAACCATATACAGCGGCTCCATCGATTTCATCGTGCAAGCTGAATAAGACATCGATCAAAGACTGGCGTTACAGCGCTCTACGCAGATATTGCGACAGATCAAGTTAATCATTGTTTGTTACCACTAGAATGGCCAATGCAAAATCGAGCCAGATAAGTATTCAACAGACAACAGCGCCATGAGTCAAAGCATCTACTCCTATCTTCTGTTCAGATCTTTATACCAACCGCAAGTTGCTTTCCGTGAACTGGCAAAAGTCGATCCGCCACCTCTCAGTATTCTGTTTCGATATTCTGTCTGGCTGTTAGTTCTGCCTCCAGCTTTCGCATTGATTGGTGCCGCAAATTTTGGCAGGCGCCTGGCATCAGGCTGGAGCCTGATACAGTGCCAATACCTTTTTCACCGATGCATTCTCCTGCATGCGACGCGCATGTTCAGCCACTCTGGGGAAGTCGTTAATATCTACGCCATCACCTTCCAGCCATTGTGAAACGCTGTAGAGGTAAATATCAGCGACCGAGTAGTTAGCGCCCAGTACCCAAGGCGTTTGCAACATACCGTCTTCAATCAGCCGAAAATAGTCGCTCATGTTCTGTGGTACTTTTTTCTTCATGGCCTCGATGGCTGCCGGATCATCCGCCCAGCGCGCACCGCGCACCCGGTGAGCATGCGCCACATGCACGGTGGCACAAAGGTAGCAATTAAATTCCTGCATCTTGGCGAACTGAAATGGATTGTTTAGCGGCGCCAGTTTGCGTTCGGGAAATAGCTGTGCAACGTAAACCAGAATGGCTGGTGTCTCGGTAATAATTCCTTCGTCTGTCACCAGCGCTGGCACGCGACCCTTCGGATTTACCTTCAGATAATTATTCGAGCGCTGCTCTGTTACAGCGAAATTCAGTCGCCGCGCCTCATATTTAGCGCCGGCTTCTTCCAGTGCAATGTGCGCCGTGACGGCAATGGTTTTTGGTGCGTAATAAAAAATCATAGATAACCCATTCGTTTACATAAAAAAACTGTGCTGTGGTGATGGCGAATCGGCGTTTAAGTGTAGCGATTGCAGTTGTCTTTGCCGCAGCTGTTGTTCCTATTTTTAGCTTGAAAAAACCCTAAAATGGAGTAGTTTGCCTAGACAGCAGTACTGTAGTACAAGAAAGCACGTATCAGAAGCTTTAATCCGATAGCAATTAATAATTAGAACGAATCCAGGAAAATGGAGAAAGTCATGCAATTTCGCGTTTTGTCCACCCTATGTCTGACACTATCAAGCCTCTGCGTTGCAACAGCGCTAACGGCGCAATCCACCAGCATACCCCGCACTGAGTACGGGCATCCTGACATTCAGGGCACCTATACTTACCGTACACTGACGCCCTTGAATCGACCGCCTGAGCTGGCCGACAAACCTACACTGACTGCCCAGGAAGCGGAAGAATGGGCAGCTTATGAGCGTCAGCGCCAGAATCGCGACCTGATTATAGATTCGGTAGGCGGCGCCGGTTATCCACCTGGTGTAATTTCCTATAATGAATTCTGGTACGAACGTGGCGTTGACACGATCGCTGACCTGCGCACGTCCCTGATCTATGATCCTGCCAATGGCAGGATGCCAGCACTCAACGCGGTCGGAAAGGAGCGCGCCGCTCTTCGAGAAGAAGAAGTACGGATGAGTGCCGGACCGGAAGCGCGCACGCTGGCGGATCGCTGCCTGATGAGCGGAGGCGGTGGGCCACCATTAATTCCTGGTTCTTATAATAACAATATCCAGATCGTGCAGACCAAAAATCATGTGATGATTGTGAGTGAGATGATTCATCGCGCACGTATTATCCCGTTCGCAACTGAGCATTCCACGAAGCAACTGAAGTGGGATGGTGATTCCATCGCGCACTGGGATGGTGACACGCTCGTGATTGATACGAAAGACTTCTACTATGCGTATAACAGCCGCGGCACATCAGAAAAAATGCAGTTGCAGGAACGCATTACCCGACTTGATGAGAATACGCTGGATTACGACTTCACCATCGAAGATCCGCTGTCCTGGGATCAAAGCTGGTCTGCCAGAGTGCCGCTGCGCATAACTGACATGCCGCTTTATGAATATGCCTGCCACGAAGGCAATCACGGTCTGGCTGGTATTCTTGCTGGATGGAGACGCTATGAGTCCATGGGTATGAATGGCGACGGTAGCCCGCTCGGATCTTCTGGCAAGGTCGATACCGAAGAATAAGCACTGAAATTGTAATCTCAAAACGGAGGGATTGCAGACCAATCCCTCCGTTTTTTATTTCCCCCAATTGTGATTGTCTGATGCCTGCAACTAGCGCTCTGCCGAACTAATCGAAAAGGCTCGCGCTGCGTTTTAACGATACAAATTCACAGTACATAGATATTTACAGAATGCCGATTCGGCCAGCATACTCTAATGCCTGCAAGGATATTGACGGGCATGGTATTGAGTTTTTATCGCGGTTAATCCAATCAACAAAAATCAGGCAAGGAGTGAGACATGGTTACCAGTTCCAATTTTCAAGCGGCCAAAGCTGCCGGCAAGAAACGCCTGCTCAACGCGGTAAAGGATGTCCCGGATTTACGCGACCGCCACTATGAACGCTCACTGATGCAGCTAAAACACCCAATCGACAATCGCAAGTTCGGTTTTATTCGGGATCAGGGCGAAGAGGGTGTCTGTACCGGTTTCGGACTGGCTGTCGCCATCGATGTGATCAATCGCAAGAACAAATTGGGTGCGTTCAAACCCAGCGCGCGCATGTTGTACGAAATGGCGAAGAAGCATGACGAGTGGCCGGGGGAACGTTACTCCGGTTCCAGTTGCCGCGGCGCCATCAGGGGTTGGAAAAATATGGGAGTGTGCGCTGAAACCGACTGGCGTTTCGATCCGAAAAAAACCGGCGTGCTGACAATCGACCGAGCCTGAGAAGCGCGCAAAAATGCACTCGGCTCCTATTATCGATTGCGACCGGAAATAAATGATTACCACGCTGCGCTCAATGAGGTGGATGCAATCTATGTCTCCGCTGATGTGCATGATGGATGGTGGGACCCGCAGGCAAAAACGCAGGCGAAAACAGCGCTCGCGGTAATCCAGCCAAGTGACAAGCCTACCGGTGGCCACGCGTTCTCTCTCGTCGGTTATAACGCCGATGGTTTTATCGTGCAAAACAGCTGGAGTAAGGCTTGGGGCTCACAAGGTCTCTACGAAGACTGGATCGAAAATATCTGTGACGGCTGGGTATTTCGCATGGCAGTTCCCACACCACAGATCTTCGGTTATACCGCCCGCTCGCGCGTGGAAGCCGACAACGAAACTGGCAAGGCTGCGCCGAAACGGATGGAGATCGCTGGACACTATGCCCACTTCGATGATGGCAGTTTTAGTCCCCGGGGCGATTACTGGAGCACGGCGGAAGATATCCAGCTGACTACCAAACTGCTCAAGAACCATGGCGGCAAGTATCAGCACGTAATGATCTACGCTCATGGTGGGCTGAACAGTCCGAAAGCATCCGCTACCAGAATTTCGAAATTGAAAGCCGGCTTTCAACGCAATGGTATTTACCCATTTCATATCATGTACGACACGGGACTGGGAGAAGAGGTAAAAGACTCTGTGCTGCGCGCATTCAGGCATCAGCGTACGCAAGGGCTATTGAGTGATTTGCGCGACAAGATGGTCGAGCGTACCGATATAATGATCGAAGATCTGGTGCGCAAACCTGTCACTCCGATTTGGGACGAGATGAAACGGGATGCGCGCCTGCCTTTTGAAAAAGCCAGCGGCACCAAAGTCAACGACGGTACTTTTGTCATGCACACTTTTGCCGTGGCGCTGCAGGCAAGCGGACTGAAATTTCATCTGGCCGGACACAGCACGGGCGGCGTGCTGCTTGGACATTTGCTGGAAGCGCTGGATCAACTAGGCAGCGTCGATCTGATTGCCAGTTGCAGTCTGATGGCCCCGGCGTGCACCGTCGATTTCTACAAGACTCACTACCTGCCTCGTCTCGGCCAGAATACTGAAGACAAGGTCGCGCTGCCGGCGCTGGATATCTATAACCTGAACAAGAAGTTGGAACTTTCAGACCAAGTGGCCGGCGTATACAGAAAATCGCTGCTGTATATGGTGTCAAAAGCGTTCAAGCGCGAAATCAACAAACCTATTCTTGGCATGCAAATGTATTCAGAGAAACTGAGCGCCCACTCCGCACTGAAACTGCATTACTCGGATGGTGCAACCGGAATCACCCGCAGCCAGACTCATGGTGGCTTTGATAATGATGTGCACACCATGAATGCAATCCTGAAACGGATTCTGGGAAAAGCTCCGCCGCTGCCGTTTACGGAAGCTGAAATGAAAGGCTACTAAGCAGGGCTGCTGAACTGCGTAGCGAAACCGGCCCGGTGCTTAATGACAGAACCGGCAGCGAACTATCGCAGCATGAATCTGATGACATTGCGATCATCCATTGCCGCGCTCAGACACCTTTTCCAGATATTTGCTTCTTACATATCGACAACTTCAAACATCCACACGGAACCACCGGTTACGGCGATTTCGCTGCCCGGTATCGGCTGACCTGAGCCACCAAAATATTTTCGGGTGATTTGCGCCATTACCGGCGCGATATAGGGTCCGTCCATAACGCGATTCAGGCGCTGCTCATAAATTTTGCCATCGATGCGAATGAGTACGCGATTGTCATCCTGCATAGCGGCTGGCCATTGTTTCCATAACTTGCCGATGGCTGAATTCATGTAGCCACTTACGATAAAGAGTTTGCCATCGACCACGGGCACCCAAACGGTGCGTGAGGTGGCCGGGTTGAGCGTCTGAAACTCGATCTCGGCTCGTTCCTTGATGAAATCCCAGTTCGCTGGTGAAGCCGCTATTTCACCGCTGCGAAATGGCCCGCCGATACTGATCGTAAACCAGGGGAAGAATTCTATGGGGCCATCGTTGAGGCGCAAAAAGCCATAGCTGGCGGCCAGTAAAGCCAGTAAAGCGACAAAAGTAATTCCGAACCATTGGGCGATTTTTTTTAGCATTTGTTTTGCCTGCTCTGTGCCGCAGTTTCTGGATAAAACTGCCACGGTGTTAAGGAGCATAGATGCAATCTGGCACCTCATCAACTCCGGGATTTAGATGCGCGCGGCAGAATGCAGCGACCGTTAAGGAATGCTATTTGGGATGTGGCAGACTGCGCCATACCGGGGTGGAGTTGATTGAAGCAGGATAGATGGTGCCAGGAGAGGACTCTTTAAAAACCAATATAATATTGAAAAATATAAGATAAGAAGTATATAAAAATAATAGATGTTGCTTTTGTTGTAGCTAAGAGGGCTTGCCCACAAACAATTTGCGAGCAGGGCTCGCTCCCACAACAATCTCCCAAAAAAGGCTGTTCGTGCCCCGGTTTGCCTCTCCATCTTTCTCTTTTATAGTTCCCATCAGAGTCGTTAAAAATTTTAAATGTTCTGATCGGATTCATTAATTGTACCCCTGCCAGTAAAGCGACACAGACCCTACCCCTTACTTTTCAAAACTCCAGCCAGCGACGCCCCACCCACCCGGGTACCCCCACTTTGTCAGAAAGGAGTCCCATCTCCCCACTACATACTATTCCACTCGAACGATTTCCTGTTCTGGGTCATCACCCGCCACTAGCTTTCCCAATAGCTGCGTAGGCGCTCCTTGGCAATCCCGGCCTCAGTTCTGTTCTTATGCAGTACATAGCAGCCAAGGTCGTCGGGCGCTTTACGCACTGTCACGTTGGCAGATGTGATTGCCGTTAATTGACTGTAGTGGCTCAGTAATTTTGGCCACTTAATTAGAGGTGATGTTATCGCCTCGTTAATTGAGCAGGTACGATTCAAATGCTAAAGTTGTATGACTATCCATCTGGAAAATATCGCAACGATGCCAGTTATTAACGGTACAAACGCCTCTGAGACCATACTCGGTACTGACCAGAATGACGTCATTTCTCCGGGTGATGGATACGACACTGTATACGGATTAGCTGGCGATGATGGACTGAACGGATATAAGGATGAGTCTGGAATACCTTATTACTGGAGCGCTGCTGGGACGCTCATAGCTTATGGAGGTCCTGGCAATGACGTTATTGGGGGTAAAGATGGTAACGATGTGATCTACGGAGAGGATGATGATGATGCTGTCTGGGGTAGACAGGGCGATGATTTTATAAGCGGCGGGGCAGGCAGGGATAATCTTTGGGGCGGTGGC
>SHZK01000027.1 GCA_009692305.1 Gammaproteobacteria bacterium
CTGTTTCCCTCCGAATCGATAGTTATAGCGCCAATATTTTCCCTGGGGCTTAACGAGCAAATAAAGCCCGCCGCCATCAACCATGCTGTAGTTCCTATCTTTTGACTTAGCTTGCTTTACTGCTAAGGCAGTTAATTTTTGCATATGAAGTTACACCCCCAATTGTTGGTATCTCATTTGAGGACTTGCAAAGTACCAACGTTATATTGGTATCTTGATGGATTTGCGTGGACTGAGATGGATGTATTATATAGAAAAATGCTCTGTATAACAGGGCATTAAAGACTTCTGTGGAGTTGTGTGAAACGGAATTTGGTGGAGGCGGGGGGATTTGAACCCCCGTCCGTCAGTTCGCGGCCATCGGATCTACATGTTTAGCTTCGTCTATTGAGTTAGCCTGCATCTACCCGACGGGCAGGGCGAATAGGGCGAGTCTGGTGTTTTTTAGCTGCTTGGCGCCAGACGCACCGCACAGCGATCCTGTTCTAGATGACGATTGCAAAACTCCGGTTTACAGGCATCCCTGAGGCAATCGCTAGCAAGCAATTAAGCTGCTAGAGCGTACGTATCGTCGTTGGCAACTATTAAGTTGCAGTAATTGATTTACGAGAGTTACTACCCTCTCGACATGCACCTTTGGTGTTGATACCGGCGTCGAATCCAAAGCGCCCCCAATGATGTTCGGGCAGTGTAGCATACGTCGCGGAGTATAGCTGTGCTGCCCTGTTGCGCCCGGCTCGTGGAGCTGGTGGCTCTCCGTGACGCGCGCAACCCCTTTATGGAGACAATACTCGAATAATCAAGTATGCAGGGCCAAATTGCGTCTGATTGCTGTTGCAATAGACTGGCTGGATTCTGCATAGTGGGCGCAATCATTGGTCATTTAGAGTAATGAATTGGGTAATGAATTGAGGAATGAATAATGCGATCATGATTGCGTGCAGTTCGATTGATTATGGCTACTGCGTGTCTGTGCCTGTGTCTGCCGGTACTGGGGCAGGCGCAAATTTCACTGTCTGATCAGGGACCGCTGAGCTACACGTTCAGCTACTCCATAATTGACACTGATATAAGCACCGATGTACTCGTGCAGTCCCTGCAGCGTGACGTGCTCACTGCCATTCTGGAGCCTGCAGAAAAAGTGTTTGCGATCTGGCTGCTTGTGGAAAAACCTGACGATGCGTCGTTTGCTGGATTGGCGTCGAATCAGATTGGGTTGATGCTTGCCTGGCCGGCTCTTGCCGAACCGGAAGGCGCTGCATTGGATCGCGTGCTCGGCGCACACAGCGGGGTGACTGCTGTCGTTACCAGAATGTTCCAGCCGGTGTATCTGGTGGATGGATTGAATATTCCAACTGATGCAGGGTTTTATGTGCATCGCGAGGAGCAATACGGACCTGCTGATGTAAGCGCAGCCGTGCGTCTGAGTGAGGAGGCCTGGGTAACCTGGGAGCCGGCATTCGGCGTGAAAGTGATTGGATTATTCCGTGAAATACCCGTTGCAGCAGATCATGTAAATCTCAATCGTATCGTCTGGTATCCCAGTTATCCAGGTTGGCTGGCGACGCGTAATAACACCACAGATCCAGAGTCGGCGCGGCGTTTTCGTGAACGCGGGGCATTGCAAATTGAGGGTTCGGGCACCGCTATTGCGACGGATCGCCTGCTGCCCTGATAAAAAGTTAATCAGGCAACAAAGAGGACCTTGAAAAAAAGCCCCGAAAAGAGAGCGCTCTGCACTAGCGGTTGTGCGCGCGCACGATACGTTGCTTGTTCACCGCCCATTCCCGGTCTTTCACCGTAACACGTTTGTCATGATCCTGTTTGCCCTTCGCCAGTGCGATCTGCACTTTTATCAGATGACTCTTCCAGTACATTTTCGTGGCAACACAGGTGTGGCCTTTTTGTTGCGTGGCAATCCACAGTCTTGACAGCTCTTTACTGTGAAGCAGCAATTTTTTGGTGCGGTCGGGTTCACAGATAACGTGTGTGCTGGCGGTGTCCAGTGGCGTCACGTTGCAGCCGAGCAGGATGGCTTCGCCGTCCTTGATCACCACATAGCTGTCGATCAGCTGCACTTTTTTCTGGCGCATGGATTTCACTTCCCATCCCAACAAGGCGATGCCAGCTTCGAATTTGTCCTCGATAAAAAAATCGTGTTTGGCTTTTTTGTTTACGACGATGGTTGTATCAGGAAGTTTTGCAGATTTGGATTTTGCCATAGGCTGCGATTATAGCCGGTATGTGTTGGCGAGCGGGATTTTGTTTGACTGGCAGGTGCAATTGGAGGCGCTTTGTACTAGGGTAATGCCACGGGTTCAGGCCGCCGACGCATCCGTCCAAAATAAAGATAACACGTTGATAATAAACTGGATTTCCATGTCTGAGGAAAGACGGCAGTTTAGTTCGAAATTGGGCTATATCCTGGTTGCTGCGGGCTCCGCGATTGGTCTCGAAAACCTCGTGGCATTTCCCGTTATGGCATCCAGGAATGGCGGAGCTGCCTTTCTGGTCGTGTATCTGTTTTTGGTCGCATTCATTTGTTATCCGGTGATGTTGGCGGAAATCGCCACGGGTCGGCGCACCCAGCGTAATCCAGTTGGGGCATTCCCGGAAATCTCTGTTGCAGAAATATATCAACCTGTCCATGGGCACTATTATTCCGCTGGTATTGTTGGCAGTGTTCATTAGCACGGTGAACCAGATTTACTTCGGTTAATGATCAATGAGAATTACACAGTGATTGTCAGAGCATGGTGAAGCTGGAACGTAGCGCTCTGGTGGGCTATTCTGTCAATCAGATGTTTGATCTCGTGAATGATGTCGAGCAGTACCCAAGATTTATGCAGGGTTGCAAATCGGCAACTGTGTTCAGCCGCACTGATACCGAACTGGTGGGCGAATTGTGTCTGGCCAAGGCTGGTATCAGTCATCGCTTCACCACACGCAATACGCTCACCCGACCGACGCAAATAGAACTGCAACTCGTGGAGGGCAATTTTGCGGCATTTCATGCCTGCTGGACTTTTACGGCCTTGACTGACACCGCCTGTAAAGTCGTCCTCAACATGGAGTTCGAATTTAAAACCGGATTGGTGGAATTTGCTGCCGAAAAACTGTTCAGCAGTTCGGCCAACAGTCTGGTGGACGCGCTGGTGGCTCGTGCTGGTGTCGTATACAAATAGTGAAAATTAAAAATCAAATGATTGAATCTGATGAAGACGTCGAATTGATTGCTGTGGAAGTGGCCTACGCCACTCCTGCAAAACAATTGATCATTGCTGTCAGCGTTCCCCTGGGCACTACCGCCTATGAAGCCGTGCTCCTGTCTGGCATCCAGCAGGAATTCGACGATATTGATCCAGCCAAAAATGCGATGGGCATTTTTTCGAAATTGCTGGATGGGAAAACACGACCGACACCGACAGAGTATGTGTTGCAAAGCCGGGACCGGGTTGAAATTTACCGACCGTTACTACTGGACCCGAAACAGGCTCGATTAAAACGCGTTGTCAAAGCAAAATCCTGACCGCCCGTAACAACGCAACTTTTATCTGCTGATAGCTTGGCGCAAAATGCAAGCCAGCTATAAACGACGGACCCAATATGTCGAATAAAGACCAAGACAAAATCAAACACCTGAGAAAAGGCAATCAGCCGAAACAGCCTGGTTTGTTGCAGCGCATCGAGCATGCGCTGCATCAGCTGATGCCGGTGAATCTGCGCAGCGAGGTAGACAAGCACATGGCGCTGTCGCGTGATGCCCCTGGTAGGCAGGAAGCGGCGATGCTGGAAAAGATGGCCGAGGTAATGGAGCCGGGGGGTGCAGGACTATGACCATATCGTATTTGATACGGCTCCTTCCGGACACACGGCACGGCTGATGGCATTGCCGAAGCTAGCACGCGCGGAGTTGTTTCTATGGCAACAAGATGTCGTTGGGCTGGAAGCGCTGACGCAATTTACTGAGTTGCTTTAGTAATCAGCTGACAAGCGAAAACAAGAAATTTCGAGGCCCTTGAAATAATCTTGACGTGCAACGGTCTAGTTGGGTAGATTGCGATCGACACTTCTGGGTGATGCATGTTCAGTTTTCTTTCCACAAAACTACCATACAAGGCAGCGCTGCAACGCTTCAGGCTGATACCAGTTCGTCTGTTGCTGTGCTTCTTTCTGGTATTCGCGCAAAGCGCTACCCTGCTGCACAGCCATGATGGTGACTTACAGCGTCAGTTCGATTGCGATATATGCCTCAAGGTAAATTCGTCTGATCACGCCATTGCCAGCAGTTCATTTGATTTTGACCTCGCCAGATCTGCTGTCTCTTATGTGGCGCCGCAATACCATATCGCCACTCCTGTCTTACCTGCCTTTCGGGCCCGCGCTCCACCTGCTCTGATCTAGTTCATTGCTCCACCTCACCGATCTGTTGCGAGTGCTTCGATTTTCAAATCGCGGCATCAGCGCTGATGGACTCGTAATCAAATGAATAAAGAAAGAGAGCGTATTTATGTACCGGAAACTCATATTTTTGGGAATTTCGTTGGGTGTGGCCAATAATTCTGTTCACGCAGCTGACGCCGATGCTGTTGAACTTGACCACAACAATTCAACCCTTGAAGAAATCATCGTCACCTCAACCTTGCATCGCAGCCAGGCAGACACAACGCTGCCTGTCAATGTGCTGTTCGGCGAAGCTTTGCGTGAACGCATTGGCGCCACGCTGGGTGATACCTTGCAGGATCAGATTGGTGTGACCACGGCATCGTTTGGAGCAGGGGTTGGTTCACCCGTGATTCGAGGGCAGGGAGCAAATCGTGTGCAGGTATTACAGGGAGGCATTGGCAATATCGATGCCTCCTCGGTTAGCGCCGATCATGCCAACAGCCTGGAGCCCGCTCTGGCGGAACGTATCGAAGTGCTGCGTGGTCCAGCAACTTTGTTATATGGCAATGGCGCCATCGGCGGCGTTGTGAATGTGATCGATAATCGCATCCCGACGTCCCTGCCAGATGGAATTGACGGTTTGCTGGAGACGCGCCACGACAGTGCTTCTGATCAGCAAGTACATGTTATGAAATTGGAAGGTGCCGCCGGCCGGATGGCATGGCATGTGGATGGTGTGCGCCGCGACAGCAATGATGTAGAGATCAATGGCTTCGCGATCAATCCGGACAACGTTGATGTAGGTGACAGTGAAGCGCTGGAGCAACTCCTGGATAGTCGTGGTCGTCTGGACAATTCCAGCATGAAGGCCGCAGCGAAAACTCTGGGAGCGTCCTGGATGCTGGAGCAGGGTTATGTTGGATTGGCTGTGAACAAACTGGATAACAACTACGGAATACCCGCTGCCGCCCATGCGCAGCATGAGCACGCAGATGATGATCATGAGGATGAGGAACTCGAGGAAGCTGAAGACGGTATACGCTTAGTTATGGAACAGGAGCGGGTTGATTTTGAGACCAGGCTGGCACTCACAGATCTTGGCGTCTTCAATGAAATACATGGCAGGATCAGTAATGTCGAGTACCAGCACAGTGAAGTGGAAGGCAATGGTGAAATCGGTACGGTCTTCGAACAGGATGGCAGTGAAGGGCGTTTTGCGCTGCACTTCAACACGAGTTCAGATGCCGAGGGAGTGCTTGGTCTGCAGGTGAGCCAGCGCAAATTTTCTGCCGTTGGTGCAGAGGCGTTTATCCCGGCAACGGACATTGACACGCTTGGCCTGTTTGCAGTTCAGAGTATCGAAGTTGATAATCGCATCTATGAATTCGGGCTGCGTGGTGAGCGACAATCATTGCAGCAGACCGGTGGTGGTTGTGATGAAGCTGATACCAACTTTAGCGCTAGTGCTGCCTCAATCTGGCGTGTTCGCGACGACACCAATCTGGTGATGTCGCTCGCCCATTCCCAGCGCTCTGCCACAGTAGAGGAGCGTTTTTCCAATATCGACAGTGCGTGTAACCCGCAGGATGTAACTGCGTTGGTTGCGCACGCAGCGACGCAACGGCTCGAAATAGGCAACCCGAATGCTGACCAAGAGCAATCCACCAATATCGAACTGGCACTGCGCAAACATCTCGGCGCGGTAACTGGTGAGATCACGCTCTATCACAACGACATCGCCGATTTTATTTATTTGAATGACACCGATCAGTTTGTGGATGACATCAAGATTTCCCGCTATGAGCAGCAGGATGCGGTATTCAACGGCTTCGAAGCTGAACTGAGTGTGCCATTGCTACAAAGCGGTGCGCATCTGACCGAGCTTGGCCTGTTCAGTGATTATGTGCGTGCGAAATTCAACAGTGCTGGCAATGTCCCGCAGATTCCTCCGCTCAGTTACGGTGCGGAATTGCGCCATTCACACACACACTGGCAAGCGAAGCTTCGCATTACCAGTATTGCTGACCAAAACAAAACCGCTATCCACGAAATCGATACGAATGGCTACGTACTGATTGGTTTCTATGCGGACTATCATCTGGATCTTGGCGACGACGAAGCCTTTCTGTTTTTGAAAGGTTCAAACTTGCTGGATGAAACTATCCGGCACCACACCTCATTGCTGAAAGATGTTGCGCCTGCTGCAGGGCGTGCAATCGAGGTGGGTCTGCGCTGGGAATTCTGAGGACTAGTTGACAGAATCCTGGCTTGGAGGTGTCTCGATGAGTGCCTGGTTATCGCTTGCGGTGCTGGGCACGAAATCACCCGTGAAGCTTACCAGCTGATCATCGACAAAATTTATAGTGACGCGCTCTTGTCCGCGAATGCCGCCGCCGGGCTGGAAGCTGTAGATGTAATCCCAGCGATCCTGATGGAAGGGATCGCGCACCAGTGGCGTGCCCATCACGAAAATTACCTGGCGCTTGGTCATGCCCGGACGCAATTGATCCACCATTTCCTGAGTGATGATATTGCCTTGCGGAATGGAAATCTTGTACACACCCGGGAATTCCAAAGAGCCAATACCACTACATGCAGTTAGCAGCGAAAGCAGCAGAGTCGTGCCGAGCGTCTTGAGTAAGCTTGTGCTTGATGTCACGGTTATGGTTCTTTTCTGGGCACTGTCTTTATGCTTTATGAACGATTTATTTTCTAAGCCCAAACTTTAATAAAGATCGGGGAGCAGGCATAATACCCTACCTTGCTCGGCAGGCAAACTGCCGAATTTCGCCGCAGTTCGCGTGTTTGCAGCAGCGGCCATGCACTCACCCCGATATTTCACCCGCGCAGCCCTGTGAGCATATTATGACTACCGAGAATCAGGAACTACGCAATGCCGGACTCAAGGTAACCCTGCCCAGAGTCAAGATTCTGCAAATTCTGGAAGGTTCCGCGACCAAGCATCTGAGCGCTGAAGACGTGTACAAGGCCTTGATTGAAGCGGATGAGGACGTGGGGCTTGCCACCGTCTATCGAGTACTCACGCAATTTGAGGCTGCCGGGCTCGTGATGCGCCATCATTTCGAGGGTGGCCACTCCGTGTTTGAACTGACCTCGGTTGAACATCACGATCACATCGTGTGCAACAGCTGTGGTTCAGTCGAAGAGTTCTACGATGAATTGATCGAAGAGCAACAGGAAAAGATTGCGAAGAAATACGGCTTCAAGATAGTTGATCATAGTATGTATCTGTACGGCGTCTGCAAGCAGTGCCAGCAATAATCGATTTTAGTTCGACGCCACCATCTGTTGCGCATGGGCCAGCGATTCCTCGCTGAGTTCTTCACCACCCAGCATGCGCGCCACCTCGCGCACTTTTTCCTTGTCCGTCAAAGCGACGATGTGGGTCAAGGTCGACTTCTTGTCACTACTCTTGCTGACGAATAAATGATGATGTCCCTGTCCGGCCACTTGCGCCTGATGCGTGACGCACAAAATCTGCGTGGTCTTGCCCAGCTCGCGCATCAGCTCACCTACTGTGCGCGCTACCCCTCCACCTATACCGACATCGACTTCGTCAAACACGAGGCTCGGTGTGTGTGAGGTTTGTGCGGTAATGACCTGGATGGCCAGACTGATGCGGGACAGTTCACCGCCCGAGGCAATCTTGATCAACGGTTTCGGTGCCTGTCCAGGATTGGTGCTCACCAGAAACTCGACCCATTCATTGCCATGCATGGCGGGTTCACTAGAATCGGCCTTGCTTAGCTGTACAGCCAATGTCGCACTCGGCATGCCGAGATTTTTAAGCTGCGCGTTTACGCGCTGCGCTAGCTTCTTCGCGCCGGCCTGACGTTGGATCGTCACTTCACTGGCCAATAGCGTGTGCTGCTGGCGCAGCTCTGCATCCAATATGGAGAGTCGAGCCAGTTCCTCATCGCTGTTTTCCAGGTCGCTTAATTGCTGGCGCAGCGTGGCGGTGATAGTAGCGAGTTCAGCTGGCTTCACCTTGTGCTTGCGTGCCAGTGCATGCAATGCGCTCAGGCGGGCGTTGACCTGTTCGAGGCGGAGCGGGTCTGCCTCGAATTCATCGTTGAATGCACGTAAATCCGCCAGCGCTTCCTCGATCTGGATGTTGGCTGTTTCCAGCAGAGAGCGAATGCTGTTGATGCGCGTGTCTGTGTCGGGCAATGCAGCGAGGATGCTGAGCGTCTGATTTAACATCGAACTCAGGTTCTGCTCGTCACTGTCTGCGCACAGTGCGAGCGCAGACTGCACGGAAGCGATGGACTCATCGGCATTGGCCAGGATCTTGAACTCCGCTTCCAACTCATCCGCTTCATTCGCGCCTATTGCCATCTCGTCCAGTTCGATGAGCTGGTAGGACAGCAACTGGGTCTGGGCGGAATGTTCCTCTGAGCGATCCTGCAATAATTCCATGCGCTGGAAATTCTGCTGCCATTGTTTGAAATTGGCGTGCAAGTCATCCAGCAATTGAGGTTTTACACCGAATTCATCCAACAGGCGCTGGTGGGTGCGGCGATGCAGCAGCGACTGGTGTTCGTGCTGACTGTGAATATCGATCAGCATCTCGCCCAGTTCCTGCAGATCTGCCATGGTCACTGGAGAGCCATTGATGTAACCCTTGGAGCGGCCGTCGCTGCCGACCACGCGGCGTAGCAGACAAGCGTTCGAATTGTCGTTTAGATCGTGTTGTTCGAGCCAATTGCTGGCGTCAGGAATTCCTGTCGTATCAAACTCGGCACAGATGTCGGCCTTGTCTGCCCCGGTACGGACGATGGCTTTATCGGCCCGGTCACCCAGTGTCAGCCCGAGTGCGCCTAGAATGATGGATTTGCCCGCGCCGGTTTCCCCGGTGATGACAGACATACCAGCACGTAATTCGATATCCAGAGAGTCGACTGTGGCGTAATTCTTGATGGAGAGTTGGCGCAGCATGGGGGCAAAGTATAGGTGATGGTTGCTGGAAATAGCACTGAAATTAGTCAGCGGCCTCTGCCCGGCTACCTACTCCGCTTGCAGGCAGAACGGCTCTAGCCCTGACCAATTAAAAGCTGCTCCAGGATGCTTGAAACGAGGTTCTACGACCCCATATAGCGGTCAGTCAAATGCTCAGTGGCAACCGGGCCGATGCCGGTACGCCTTGAGTAGCAACCAGCAATTGGTCAGCAATTGATAGCCAGTTGCCAAACAACACCAGAGGAAGGCATGGCCAAGCAGACTTCAGATCAGCCAGATAAACCACTGAACCAGGAACCAGCTGCCAGCAGCGAAACTATTCAGGGAGCATCCGCCGATGGCGCCAATCCCGAGGCGGATTTCGATGCCCTGGATGTGGCGCAACTCCTGACCCGGCTCGCAGAAGCCGAGTTAGCCAGGCAGCAGGCGAAGAACGATTACTTGCGCGTGCAGGCCGAAATGCAAAACCTGCGCAGGCGCACCGAACAGGATATAGAGAAGGCGCACAAATACGGTCAGGAGCGTTTCAGCAGTGAGCTGTTGGCTGTGATGGACAATCTCGAACGCGCCCTGGAATCAGCCAGCGCCAACGAGGATGCGACCGTGAAGGCCATTTATGCCGGAGTTGATCTCACCAAAAAGAGCTTCGAGGACTGCTTCAAGCGCTTCAATATTGAGCCCATTGACCCATTAGGCGAGCCCTTTGATCCGCAAAAACATCAGGCGATTTCGCTGCAGGAGAATCCGGACGTGGAGCCAAACACCGTGATTGCCGTGATGCAGAAAGGCTATACGCTGCACGGCCGGGTGATTCGACCCGCCATGGTGCTGGTTTCAAAATAAAGAGATTCAGAATAAAGAGATGCAAAAAAGGCTCTAAATAAAGTGGTTGCAGGTGCCCTTTCCCTGCCACCGGGAAATATCCACACGAATTTGCAGGAATTAGGGGTTCGATCCTTGAAATGCACTGGATCGGGCCAATATTGAAAACATACGGATCATTTAGCGATCGGAGATTGTAAGAATGGCTAAGATTATTGGAATTGACCTGGGTACCACCAACTCATGTGTTGCCGTCATGGACGGTGGCGAAGCGAAGGTCATTGAAAACGCAGAAGGTGATCGCACCACGCCATCCATCGTTGCTTATGCCAATGATGGCGAAGTTCTGGTTGGTCAGCCGGCCAAGCGTCAGGCTGTCACCAATCCCACCAAAACCTTGTTCGCTATCAAGCGTTTGATTGGTCGTCAGTTCAAGGACGAAGTTGTCCAGAAAGACATCAAGATGGTGCCATACAAAATTGTCAAGGCGGACAATGGTGATGCCTGGGTAGAGATCAATGGCGAGAAAATGTCTCCGCCGCAGATCTCGGCACAAGTGCTGAAGAAAATGAAGAAGACGGCGGAAGACTACCTCGGTGAAGAGGTCAAGGAAGCCGTTGTTACGGTGCCAGCTTACTTTAACGATGCGCAGCGTCAGGCCACCAAAGATGCCGGTCGTATTGCCGGTCTTGAGATCAAGCGCATCATCAATGAGCCAACCGCAGCCGCACTCGCCTACGGTATGGACAGGAAAGGCGGTGACTCTGTTATCGCGGTGTATGACCTCGGTGGTGGTACGTTCGATATTTCAATCATCGAGATTGCCGAGACTGATGGCGAACATACATTCGAAGTACTTTCCACGAACGGGGATACGTTCCTCGGCGGTGAAGACTTTGACTTGCGCCTGATCGAATATCTCGCAGAACAATTCAAGAAAGATTCCGGCATGGATTTGCACAACGATCCGCTCGCCCTGCAGCGCCTGAAAGAGGCGGCAGAGAAAGCGAAGATCGAACTGTCATCCGCGCAGCAGACGGAAATCAATCTGCCCTATATCACCGCTGATGCCAGCGGCCCGAAACACCTGGTGCAGAAACTGACACGCGCAAAATTTGAATCTCTGGTCGAAGATCTCGTCGACAAGACCATGGGTCCGTTGAAGACTGCACTGGCTGACGCTGATCTGGATGTGTCCAAGATCAACGACATCATCCTCGTCGGTGGTCAGACCCGCATGCCGATGGTGCAAAAGAAAGTAGCGGCATTCTTCGGCAAGGAAGCACGTCGTGACGTGAATCCGGATGAAGCTGTTGCGGTTGGTGCGGCAATTCAAGCCGCGGTATTGTCAGGCGAAGTGAATGACGTATTGCTGCTGGACGTGACACCTTTGTCACTCGGTATCGAGACATTGGGCGGCGTGGCAAGCACCTTGATCGAGAAAAACACCACGATCCCGACCAAGAAGACACAGGTATTCTCTACCGCAGATGACAACCAGACTGCAGTTACGATTCACGTTGTGCAGGGCGAGCGCAAGCAAGCCTCGCAGAACAAATCCCTCGGTCGCTTCGACCTGAGTGATATCCCGCCATCGGCACGCGGCATGCCGCAAATCGAAGTAGCCTTTGATCTGGACGCGAACGGTATTCTGAACGTGTCAGCAAAAGACAAGGCAACAGGCAAGGAACAGTCCATCGTGATCAAGGCTTCCAGCGGACTGTCGGATGCAGAGATCGAGAAGATGATCAAGGACGCCGAGGCCCACTCAGCTGATGACAAGAAATTCGAGCAGCTGATTACCGCGCGCAATTCGGCCGATGGTCTGATACATGCCACGAAGAAGTCACTGAAGGAAGCGGGTGACAAGGTTGCCGAAGCCGAAACAACTACTATTAATAGTGCGATTAGCGCCCTTGAGGACGCAGTCAAAGCGGGGGATCTCGACGCGATTGAGGCAAAGACGAAAGACTTGTCCGAAGCCTACGGCAACCTGTCACAGAAGCTGAATGCCAAGCAACAGGCCAATCCGAATGCCGGTGGCGCTGACGCCGCTGCAGCATCTCCTAACGATGATGCCGTGGATGCCGAGTTCGAAGAAGTGAAGGAAGAAGACAAATAATTGTGTGTGTTTGTTGCCAGCAGGGATGCTGGCCTCTTTATACAATCCGCAGCACGCTGGAAAACTAAGCCATCTCGATGGCTTGGTTTTTTTGTGTTTAGGGGAATTTGACGGAACTCAAAAACACTAGTTAAGACCAGTTCAAGAATAACGAGATTAGAGCAAAGGATTTATGTCCAAGCGCGACTATTACGACATTTTGGGCGTTGCCCGCGACGCATCGGAAGCTGACATCAAGAAGGCTTACCGCAAGGTTGCGATGAAGAATCATCCTGATCGTAATCCTGATAACAAGGCTGCTGAAGACACGTTCAAGGAAGCGAACGAAGCTTTTGAAGTGTTGTCCGATAGCCAAAAAAAGGCGCGCTATGATCAATATGGGCACGCCGGAGTAGAAGGTCACACCAGTGGCGGCTCCGCCGATTTCAGCGATATTTTCGGCAACATCTTCGGCGATATTTTTGGTGGTGGGGGTGGCCGTGGCGGCCGCAGTCACGTGCGCAAGGGTGCCGATCTGCGTTACAACCTCGATCTAAGCCTGGAAGAAGCCGTTAAAGGCACCTCAGTAAAAATCCAGATTCCCACGTCGGTGACTTGTAAAACCTGCACCGGCACTGGCGCCAAGAAAGGCACAGCGGCGGTAGATTGCAGCACCTGTGGCGGGCACGGCCAGGTGCGCATGCAGCAGGGATTCTTTTCTGTGCAGCAAACTTGTCCACGTTGTCAGGGTTCCGGCAAACAGATCAAAGATCCATGTCACACTTGTCATGGCCGCGGCGCCGTGGATGAGACCAAGACGCTGTCAGTCAAGGTGCCCGCCGGAGTTGATAGCGGCGACCGTATTCGGTTGACAGGCGAAGGTCAGGCTGGTGCTCACGGTGGCCGAGCCGGTGATCTGTATGTTGAAATCAAGTCGCGCCCGCATTCAATCTTCAAACGCGATGGTACCGATCTGCATTGTGAGATTCCCATCAGTTTCGCAGACGCGGCATTGGGTGGTGAACTGGAAGTGCCGACTCTGGATGGTCGCGTCAAATTAAAAATTCCGGCTGAGACGCAAACCGGCAAGTTGTTTCGATTGCGCAACAAAGGCGTTACTTCGGTGCGTGGTGGTGGTACCGGCGATCTGTTATGCCGGGTAATGGTAGAGACGCCCGTGCACTTGACCAAGCGTCAGAAAGAAATCCTCGAGGAATTCCAGAAAATTCAGGAAGGTGAGGGCAAGCGCCAGTCACCGAAGCACGCCAGCTGGTTCGACGGCGTGAAAAAATTCGTCGACGAACTGATGGAATAACGGCTCCAGTTATTCCTGGCCGTGCTGCGCTAAACCAGTATCTTGCGTGCAATCGGCGCGTGCTGCGCCGCTTCCAGGCGCGGACCGAAACTCGACACTACAGTTGCCGATGCCAGACTCGCCAATGCTCCCGCCGTCGTAAAGTCCTTGCCGCTGGTTAATGCATACAGGAATGCTCCGGCGAACATGTCGCCGGCGCCATTGGTATCGACAGCCTTGACGGGATGCGGATCGACATCGATAAACTTGTGTCCATCGAACAATAGCGCCCCTTTCGAGCCGCGCGTGATGGCGAATTGACGAGCCTTCTTGCGCAAGGCAGCGCATGCGTCCGGCAATGTAGCTGTGCCGCTCCACAACAAGGCCTCCTTCTCATTACAAAACAACAAGTCGACGCCAGTACCGAGCACCTCATTTATGTTGTCATGAAAATATTCCAGCATGGAAGGATCCGAGAACGTCATTGCAGTTTTGATATGGTTTTGTTCGGCATATAGTTTGAGATCGGTGATCGCCGACTTCGCACTCGGAGAAGTGACAAGGTAACCTTCGAGATAGATATACTTGGAGGCAGCCACTGCCGCGAAGTCCAGCTCCGCGTTTGACACCAGCGCTGATACGCCCAGATGTGTAAGCATAGTGCGCTCGGCATCCGGGCTGATCATGACCAGGCAGCGGCCTGTTGTGCCCTTGCCGCGCTGACTGCTCGTATTGGTTTTAATATTGTGATGACCGAGTTGTTCCAGATAAAAATCACCCGTGTCGTCACTGGCGACTTTACAAGAAAAGAATGCTTTGCCGCCAAACTGACTGAGCGCATACAGGGTATTTGCCGCTGATCCGCCGCCGGCGCGTTTCTTGGGGCTGTAATCTTTTGCAAGAGCTTCCAGAATACGTTGTTGTTGCTGCTGATCTACCAATGTCATGAGACCTTTTTCAATATTATTCTTCTCGAAGAAGGCGTCGTCGACTTCAAATTCCTGGTCGACCAGGGCATTGCCAACTCCATAAACATCATATTTCGTCATGCTGCGAATTCCTGAATCCATATCTGATAAGTGTTATGCGCGAATGGCGCTGAATGCGATTTCGGCCGCATCGAGAGTGGCGTTGATTTCCTGTGCACCGTGCGCGGCCGATACGAACCCGGCTTCATACGCAGATGGTGCCAGATAAATGCCATTGTTGAGCATGGTGTGAAAGTAACTCTGGAAATGCGCGACATTGCATTTCATAACCTGCGAGAAAAGACTTACTTTCGGTTCTGTGGTGAAGAAACAGCCGAACATGCCACCAGCCATATTGGTAGTGAATGGGACCTTGGCGGCGTCAGCTCTCTCCTGTAGTCCCTGCATGAGCGATGTAGTTCGGGCTTCGAGGTCCGTATAGAAACCAGGCCGTGAGATTTCCTCGAGCATCGTCAGCCCGGCGGCTGTAGCCAGCGGGCTACCAGACAGCGTGCCTGCCTGATAGACGCCACCCTTCGGCGCAATCAACTCCATGATCTCGCGCTTGCCACCAAATGCTCCCACTGGCAAGCCGCCACCAATTACTTTGCCGAGTGTGGTCAGATCGGGAGTAATACCATATTTGGCTTGCGCGCCGCCGAGCCCGACCCTGAATCCAGTCATCACCTCATCGAAGATCAAAACGGATCCATGCTTGCTGCACAGCTCCCGCAGTAATTCGAGATAGCCCGGCAGTGGCAGCACGCAATTCATGTTGCCAGCGATTGGTTCAATGATCACACAGGCAGTCTCGTCACCTGAGACCGCGAAATATTTTTGCAGTGCCTCTGCATCGTTATAGGGTAAGACGTGAGTCAGATCAGTATAGGCCTTGGGCACGCCTAACGAATCAGGCTCGCCCAGAGTCAGCGCGCCGGAGCCGGCTTTCACCAGCAAGCCGTCCGCATGTCCGTGATAACAACCTTCAAATTTTACAATCTTGTCACGGCGAGTATAGCCGCGCGCGAGACGAATCGCGCTCATCGTCGCCTCGGTACCTGATGTAACAAGTCTTACCTGTTCAATGCTGGGGACCAGCGCACAAATCTTTTGTGCCAACAACAATTCCGCCTCAGTGGAGGCGCCGAAGCCCAGTCCGAGTTGCAGTTGCGCTGCCAGTGCTTGAATAACTTTGGCGTGACGATGACCGAGTATCAGGGGACCCCAGGCACCGACGTAGTCAATGAAGCGATTGCCATCAACGTCAGTGAGATAGGCACCATCGCCGGATTTGAAAAAAAGTGGATTACCGCCAACGCCCTTGAATGCACGCACCGGAGAATTCACGCCTCCGGGTATAACTTTGAGTGCCAGGTCATACAACTTCCTGGATTTATCATTGTTCATTGTTCAATTTATCCTGTGTATTGCTTCTTTAATGGCATTCACTGGTACAGCTGCACCAGCTTGTGCACGCTGGCTCCGACATCGCTGCTACCGAAAATGGCATGCACAATGGCCAGCATGTCGGCACCGGCCTGCCGCACGGCAGCGCCATTTTCCGCATTGATCCCGCCAATAGCAACTATTGGTACTGTCAGTTCGCGACGCGCCTGCGTGAGCAGTGACAGAGCTGCGGCTGGTGCTTGCGGTTTCGTGTGTGAAGGGAAGAAGCGGCCGAATGCGACATAGTCGGCACCCGCCTGCTCAGCTGCCAATGCGAGAGGGAGTGAAGCGTGACAGGTAACACCGATTATTGCAGCAGGACCCAGTTGCCTGCGTGCCTGCCGCAATTCGGAATCTTGTCGACCGAGATGCACACCGGCCGCACCCACTGCCTCGCAAAGGTTTACAGCATCGTTAATGATCAGCGGCACCGCGAAAGCAGTGCAAAGTTTTTGCAGAGCTCTGGCCATCTCCAGCCGGTCTGCGTCACTGCCAGTCTTGCTGCGATATTGCAGCATGCAGATGCCAGCGTTGAGCGCTATCTCGACAGCTGCAAGTAATTGATCAGGTGCTAACAGATTTTCATCAGTGATGGCATAGATGCCGGCGAATTGCATGGAAATGGACCTTCAAAACTTCTGTTTATTCCAGAAACTGCGGTTCGGCAGATGTTGCCCGAATCCTAACCTGCAGCCATGGTTCAATGCTTCCCAGGTAAAGCGTTGTGCTTGTTGAATTGCAGCACGAAAATCGGAGTCATGGGCCAGGTAACCAGCGACGGCCGCGGCCAATGTGCAGCCGGAGCCGTGGTAATTGAATTCCAGTCGCGGCCAGTCATACAACACCACGTCCTGATGCGTGGAGTAGAGACGATTTTCAACCTGGGTAGTGGCGGCATGGGTTCCGGTCAGCAGGATATGTTCGCATCCGGTATCCAGCAATTCATTGGCGCAGGCGTCAAGAGTGTCCGCATGGGGAGCGAGCTGCCGGATTTCTTCGGTGTTCGGAGTTAATACTGTGGTGAGCGGCAGCAACAGGTTTATCAGGGCATCGGCCATTTCCTGGCCGCCGAACTCGAAGCCGCCACCGGCGCTGATGACTGGATCCAGCACCACAGGAATGCGCGGATAGTCTTTGAATAATGTGTGCAGCACTTCAACGCTTTGCACATCGGCCAGCAATCCGATCTTGAAACATTGCACTGGCATGTCTTCCAGCACCGCACGCGCCTGCTGCACGAGCAGGGCCGGATTGGTCGCCGTTACACTGAGTGCGTTTTGGGAATTTTGCACCGTGAGGCAGGTGACAATGGGGGCGCAGTGACAACCGATACTGAACAAAGTTTCGATGTCTGCCTGAATGCCCGCCCCGCCAGTTGGGTCTAGCCCGGAAAAACACATAACAACGGGTTTATTAATGAGCATATTGCACACAGTTCTCGTGGCGGGTTTGCATCGGGCGCACCTACAGCGTGGGTTTCACGACGATCAGGATAATAATTGGAACGAGCAGGAACACCGGCAATTCATTGAATAGGCGAAAGAAGCGATGGGAGTGCTGATTAGTTTGTTCCCGCAATGTCACCATGAAGTGCCAACATACAAAGTGATAAATCACTACGACTGCAACGAGCGCCAATTTCACGTGCATCCACCACCAGGCCAGAAAAAAACCGGAATTAGCCAGCAGCAACCAGCTGCCCAGTACCACCGTAACTACCGCGGATGGGGTGGTGATGCCCCAGAACAATTTGCTTTCCATGATGACGAACCGGTCCTTGCTGACCTGATCTTCACTCATGGCGTGATAGACGAATAGCCGCGGTAGATAGAACAAACCGGAGAACCAGGTTACGACGGCAATAATGTGAAAGGCTTTCACCCAAAGCATAATGCTTTCCTTGTTAAATCCCTGTCTCTACCAGCGAAAAGTTAGCACAACATCTCATGCCTGTCTTTGCTGCTTGTTTTGCAATGATATGATATCTCTAACCTATTGATTTTACGCCATGAATTTGGCCGTTTTATTGCAATCCAGAAATTGGCGTGTAAGATACCGGGTCCGGCCCGCAGCTGAGGATAGAAAATTATTATCCACTGGCGGCTTACACTGAATCTAATGAACGGCATTAAACGGATGGGTGCACCGTGATCAAGGTTGGAATTGTTGGGGCAACTGGCTATACCGGCGTCGAATTATTGCGACTACTGGTACCTCGAACTGATGTTGAAATTACAGTGGTAACCTCGCGTGAACTGCAAGGTGTACCAGTGCATCGCCATTTTCCCAATCTGCGCGGGCACATCGACATAAACTTTTCTGCGCCTGATGATCCGCAACTGTTCGAGTGCGATGCCGTATTTTTTGCAACACCCCATGCAGTCGCCATGCATTCTGTTGCGGCATTACTCGAGAAGAATGTGCGGGTTATTGACCTCTCCGCTGATTTCCGTATCAAGGATATCGCACTCTGGGAGCAGTGGTACAAAACCAGTCATTCGAGTCCTGCATTAGTAGCTGAAGCAGTTTATGGATTGCCCGAAGTCAATCGTGAGCAAATTAAAGCTGCGCGCCTGCTGGCAGTGCCTGGTTGTTATCCAACAGCTATTCAGCTCGGCTTTCTGCCACTGCTGGAAAATGATCTGGTAAACACCTCGCAATTGATTGCTGATGCGAAGTCAGGCGTAAGTGGTGCTGGTCGCAAGGCGGTCGAAGATTATCTTTTGTGTGAAGCCACTGAATCGATCAAGGCGTATGGCTTGACGGGGCACCGACATCATCCGGAAATCTGTCAGGGCTTGCAGCGCGCCAGCAAAACAGCAGTGAGTTTGACATTTATTCCACATCTGACGCCGATGGTGCGCGGTATTCTGGCCACACTGTACGCTCCCGCTAAATCTGGGAGCAAGCTCACACAAGAACAATTGCAATCATTGTTTGAAGCTCGGTATGCTAAGGAACCGTTTGTCGATGTTCTGCCCAAAGGCATCTGGCCAGCTACGCGCAATGTCAGGGGTTCCAATCGTTGTGAAATAGCCGTTACCTATTTGGCAGATACCAATATGGTGGTAGTGGTGGCAGCCGAGGACAATCTCGTGAAAGGGGCGTCTGGTCAGGCAATTCAAAATTTTAATATCATGTTCGGCCTCGAAGAAACTGCAGGTTTGAAAACAATTGCTCTCCTGCCCTAAGTAGCAGCAACCCGAATTAATCAGGGTTGCAACAAAGTTGGAATGATCTGATGCCCAACGTCGTCAAAGGTAGCAAACAGGAAAAAATGATAGTGGTGCCGTATCGTCCGCAGCGACGATTGGTATTTACGTGCGCTGTTGTCTTCGCGGTGGCAGTAAGCGCGGTAGTCGGCTTTTTTTATGGATATTATGAAACGCTGAATACAGAACAAAATGCACAGACCAGCTTGCAGCGCCTCACCAGCGACCTGACTGCAGTGCAGCAGGAAAATACCGAATTGCACCGCCAAGTTGCCATTCTAGATACAAGCAGTGTCATGGATCAGCGTGCAACCGAAGAAGTGCAGGCGACCATTCTCGGATTGCGCGAGCGAGTAGCACAACTGGAGCAGGACATCGTGTTCTATCGGCAAGTGGTGTCCGAGGAGACAGGGTCGACAGGATTGACCATTGGTCAATTCGACATCAGTGCCACCAATTCCGAGCGTCGGTTTCGTTACAAGCTGGTATTACGCCAACAGGATGCTGACGGCGATACGTTTCTCACCGGGCATGTCAACGTTAACCTGGTTGGCAGGCAGGGCGCAGATCAGGTGATATTGCCACTGCGTGAGGTGTCAGAGAATGTGGATGAGTTGGATATTCGGCTGCGCTTCAAGTTTTTTCAGAGCATAGAGGGTGAGCTTGCGCTGCCAGAAGGTTTCGAGCCAGAACGAATTCAAATCGCCGCAGTTGCAGCCGAACCGGTGGCCAAGAGTATCGATCAAAATTTCAGCTGGGTTGTAGAAGGAGAGTAGGGCAATGTTCAAGAAAAGCACAGATGACAAGTCAACAGATGGTGCAGCCCATACGTTGATCTCCAGAACGACAGAGATCATTGGCGATATACACTTCAATGGCGAACTGATTATCGAAGGCCGAGTGAAAGGCAACATCTACGCAGATGATGAATCTCGGGCTCTTATCCGAATCGCCGAGAAAGGTGCCGTTGAGGGTGAAATATGCGTACCTTCGGCGGTGATCAATGGGCTGGTGCAGGGCGATGTACGTTCATCCAGCCATATTGAACTGGCTGCCAAGGCAGTAGTTCTGGGCAGTGTGTATTACAACCTGATTGAGATGGTCATGGGTTCGGAAGTAAATGGCAACCTGATGCACATCAGCTCCAATCAGTCTGAGGCGAAGCGCTTGTTGTCCGAAAAGAAGAAGCTACCTTTTGACCCCCATGCCATCGAGAAATCCTGAGAGCATCTGCAATTAATTGACTAATTTAGTCAAGTATTGCGATAATCCGGGTTGCTGCCGTCTTGTAATCTTGATTTTGCACCCGATATTACGCAGCAGGGTGCCCTAATCTACTCTAAAACCAGACGCCCAACAGAATCCCGAGAATTACGATGTCTGTAGTCCAGTCACACGAACCAACAATTATGTCCTTTACCGACAATGCTGCGCACAAGGTGCAAAGCTTGATCGCTGAAGAGGGTAATGCGCAGCTGAAGTTACGAGTGTTCGTAACTGGTGGCGGCTGTTCAGGATTTCAGTACGGGTTCTCGTTCGACGAGGAAGTGAACGAGGATGACACTATCGTTAAGAACAAGGGTGCCAGCCTGCTGATTGATCCCCTGAGCTATCAATATCTGGTGGGATCAAAGGTCGACTATGTCGAAGGACTGGAAGGGTCGCGATTTGTCGTGGAAAACCCGATGGCCAAAGCTACTTGTGGTTGCGGGTCTTCATTCTCGATTTAATCGCTTGAAGAACTGACTCGCCGATCGCAACTTCCAAAACTACACACGATAGATTCCCCCGAGTATTACCGGCTTCGCGGCGCCAGTCAGTGCTGTGGTGTCTATCGCTATACCTGCCATTGTTTGCTTCGCCATCCATGCGAATGCCGTCGCTTCTACCCAATCCGGACCTACTCCCAGTGCACTCGTGCTGGCAACAGGAACATCACCAAACAGTGCTTGCAACCGGCGCATCAGCACCACGTTATGCGCACCGCCACCACATATAAAGATTTCCTGCGGTGAAGTTGATTTGGTGATTTCCGCGCGCAATGTTTGCGCGGTAAATTCCAGCAGAGTCGCTTGCACGTTTGCCGCGAGTTCATCCTGCTTCAGTTTCGACTCCAGCCATTCACTATTGAATAACTCGCGTCCGGTGCTTTTCGGATATGGCAGCTTGAAATATGGTTCCTGCAACAGCAACTCCAACAATGCAGGCATGATCTTGCCTTGCGCCGCCCAAACACCACTTTCGTCATAGGTTTTATGCTGGTGTTTCTCGATCCAGTAATCCATCAGGACATTACCTGGTCCGGTGTCGAACGCGAAACAAGTGTCGTTGGCATTCAGCACTGTGATATTGGATATGCCGCCGATATTGACGATAACTCGAGTCGCTGTATCCGAGCCGAAGCAGTTACGGTGTAAAAGTGGAGCAAGCGGAGCACCTTCGCCGCCGACCACCATATCGCGGCGCCGAAAATCAGCTACTGTTGTTATGCCGGTGAGCTGCGCTATGGAATTGGGATCGCCAATTTGCATAGTAAAAGGAAATTCACCTTTCGGTGCGTGAAACACAGTCTGACCATGACTGCCAATTGCAGTGATCGCGGAAGCTGGAATACCGGCATATTGCAATAGGGTATTCGTGCTTGCCGCGAACAGGCGACCGATTTCCACATCAATCGCGCCGAGCGACTGCAGATCAAAACCTGTGCCTTTGCAGAGACGTAATATTTTCGCACGGAGAGTTGCAGGAATAGGATTGCAATGAGTAGCAACTACAGTGGGAGTGTCATCGGTAAATTGCACTAGTGCGCAATCAATACCATCAATACTGGTGCCAGAAATCAGCCCAATATAATAGTCGGTATTCGACATTGATTAGTCCGCGGCGGGTTGGCCTAGATTCAAAAATTTGGTGTCGTTCAATGCACTGAAGTGCTGCAGAAGTTCTGTAGTATCGCTCTTGAATTGCACCATTTCTCCAGGTTCAATTGAGACAGCTTGTGGCAGGTTATCAAGTATTGAGCGCGGGTCTTGGTGTATACCGTTCAACAGGAATTCGTAATGCAGATGCGGGCCAGTAGCACTACCAGTTGTGCCCACATAGCCAATTATATCGCCCTGACGCACGTTGACCCCGCGTTTGATACCTGGGCCGTACTTGGATAGATGCGCATATTTGGTTTCGAAACTGCCATTGTGTTGAATCACTACCAGATTACCGAAGGAGCCATTGCGCGACGCACGTGTGATACGGCCATCGCTCGTCGCTCGAATCGGAGTTCCAGTGGGTGCGGCATAGTCAGTACCTTTGTGGGCACGGATGGTATTGAGTATGGGGTGGCGACGGCTTGGATTGAAGTTGGAACTTATGCGGAAGACATCGAGTGGATTGCGCAGGAACGCCTTGCGCATACTTTCTCCTTCTGGATTGTAATAACCAACAGTACCGTCTTCTTTCACATAACGGATGGCTATGTATTTCTTGCCTTGATTAATAAATTGGGACGCTAGAATTTCACCATTGCCGATAAATTTTCCATCAAGATATTTCTCTTCATAGAGAATACTGAATTCGTCACCTTGTCTAGGGTCGAGGATAAAGTCGATAACACCGCCGAAGATGTTCGCCATCTCCATTAGTGTTACTGCCGGGATTTGCTCACGCTGACCTGCCATGAACAAACTGTCGTTGATCGTGCCCACTTTGAATGTTTGTTGCACATCGGGTTGCTTAAGAACCGACTCGACTATGTAGCTGTTGTCGTTACGAGTGAATACATACCCTTCGAGAGGTGATTTAAAAACTCGTAGTGCTTCCAATTGCCCCTGATCAGGGATCATGAAGTCGAGTTCATAACCTGGATAGATTCGATTCAGAATCTTTGCCTCATCGCTGCTATTGAGTACGCGAAACAAATCCTGGTTGGAGAGGCCGACTTTGGTAAAAATTGCGGAAAGATTATCTCCGCTTTGCACCTGAACATTCTTCCAGATTGTGATGTCAGCGAGTAATGGTTCGTTGCCCGCAGGGACTACATAGTCGCTCAAGTTAATCTGGTTCATGCCAGATGTTTGGTCTGTAGCAATGGGTATAGGGGCTCTGGTTTGGAGCGGGACTGCAACTGCTGACTCGGTGCTGGGCAATACAAACAGCAGTGCTACGAAGACTGCTAACGCAACGGCGGTATATAGATGGTCGCGCGGGTAGTATCTGCGAATGAAGATGGCTGCTTGTTCAATTAAGTTCATGCCCGTTTGACCACAGTTATGCTGTTTTGTTGCAAAAGCGCGAGTTTATAGCAACAAGTGCTATAAGTCCCAGTTGAATTTGAGTCGTTTTGTCTTACAGATCAGGCAGTTGAAGCCTTTCCGGTCGGTTTTTATAGCGAGCAATCAGGGTAAGACAGAGGTATCCGACGGCATGTCTTTGATGATAGCTGGTTCCTCATGGTGTAAAATCAATGCCTTTTTACCACGAACAAAAGCGCCATTTCTCTTGAATGGGTCGGCAAATTCGCTTTTTTGTTAGTTTTGTGAACCAGGGTTACCTGCTGTATGTCAAAGTTTGCCAAGAACATCATCACTGAAATGGAAAGTCGCGAGTTAATTTCCCAGCTTGCTGGCGGCGATGAGCTGCGTAGCCATCTGGCTGATACCAGTCGTACAGTCTATTGTGGCTTTGATCCCACCGCGGAGAGTTTGCATATAGGCAGCCTGGTGCCTCTTCTAGCTTTGAAGCGGTTTCAGATGGCGGGGCACAGGCCAATCGCATTGGTCGGCGGTGCTACAGGCCTGATCGGTGATCCCAGTTTCAAGGCGGTGGAGCGGCAGCTCAATTCAGCGGATATCGTGGCGCAATGGGTAGAACGACTAAAACCCCAGCTCAGTCAGTTCCTGGATTTTGAAGCGAAGTCTAATCCAGCAATTCTGGCCAATAACCTGGACTGGACTGAACAGATGAACATGCTGAGTTTCCTGCGCGATATCGGCAAGCATTTCTCCATTAATGCCATGATCCAGAAGGAATCAGTCAAGCAACGCATAGATCGGGATGGAGAGGGAATTTCTTATACTGAGTTCAGCTATATGATTCTGCAATCCTTCGATTTTGCGGAATTGAACAAGCGCTATGGTTGCACCGTACAGATTGGGGGCAGTGACCAATGGGGCAACATCACTGGTGGTATTGACTTGACTCGGCGCCTCCATCAACAACAGGTATTTGGCGCAACGTTACCGCTGGTAACCAAGTCAGATGGAAGCAAGTTTGGCAAGACCGAGACTGGCACGATCTGGATAAGCCCTAAATTTACGTCTCCGTATGCGTTTTATCAGTTCTGGCTAAACACGGCTGACACGGATGTATATAAGTACCTGAAGTATTTTTCCTTCATTGAGCTGGATGCAATTGCAGAGATTCAGCGCAGTGACCAATCTTCAAATACCAAACCTGAAGCCCAGGCTATTCTTGCTGCCGCAGTTACTGAACTCGTACATGGAAAAACAGGACTGCTGGCTGCGCGTCGCATTAGCGAGGCGCTATTTTCAGGTGATATATCCAAACTTACTTTGGACGACTTGCAACAACTGGAGCTAGATGGTTTGCCTTGTACTGCAATGACCGCATCCGCTCAGGGAATTGTGGAAATTCTTGTACTGACCGAGCTTGCAAAATCAAACAAGATGGCGCGCGAATTCATTACTAACAATGCGGTCAGCGTAAATGGGGAATCAGTTAGTTCTGTTGAATTTCAACTGAGCAGGGCTAACGCGTTGCATGGTCGTTATTTCGTGCTCAGAAGAGGCAAGAAACAATTCCACCTGCTCAAGTTGGTTTAATTTAATTAGCCACGTATGTGACGAATTGCCAAGCTTTGAATCCAATCCTCAATAAGCTATTTCAAATTCTTGGGTAATTAGTCATTTCAGCGCTTGCTAAAGTTAATTGGCTACGTATAATACGCCCCCTCTGTGTCATCAGACACGGGGTTTACATGCTCTTTAAAAATGTGGATTAAGTAATAGAGGTGGGTGCTTGCCTTGATGGGACTGTATCAATTACAGGTCTGTATCAGGCGCCATAAAGGTGTCCTGAACAGGC
>SHZK01000028.1 GCA_009692305.1 Gammaproteobacteria bacterium
AGCTGACTTCTTGCTAGCTGGCTTCTTAGCTGCTTTTTTCTTCGCCGGCTTCTTTTTAACGGCTTTGCGTGCGGCAGCCCTGGCTTTGGCGGCAGCCTTCCTCGCGGCGGCATTTACCCTCTGAACTGCCCGTTTTGCGGCTAAGCGGGCTTTGACCGCAGCTTTGCGCGCCTGCCTGGCGGCTTTCGCTGCATCGGCTTTCGCTTTCTTCTTCTTTAATTTCGCGACAAATGCCTTCACCGCCTTATTCAGAGCTGCTTCTGCTTTCGCGAAAGCGGCGATTTTATTGGCCTGAGATCGCGCTGCTTTTCCTGCAGCATTGGCTCTGGCTTTGGCAGTTCGGATTTTGGCGTTTGCTGAGGCGGATGCGGCGGCTAGTTTTTTCGCAGCACCTTTGGCTGACTTGGCAACTTTCCTGCTAGCTGCTGTTCTGGCTCTCGCTGCCGCCTTTGCCGCAGCTACGAACTTTTTGCGGGCAGCTGCTAATTTTTTCTTCATGGCAGCTGCCAGTTTTTCCAGTTTGGCAACACTTGCTCGCGCTTTCACCAAGGCTGGACTACTCACGCTCATCGCTGATGCCTTTTTCTTAGCAGGTTTTCTTTTCTTTGCTTTAACTTTAGCCATACTAGTTTCTCCTAAGTAATGAATCGTGCACGCTCAAGTTTCACAATTTGCACCCACTGCTGACTCGCAACATATCACAAAAATTATCTGGCTTACAGTGAAGAGCATGAAAAACTGGAAATTTGCAATGCCTGAATATTCGGTTCCAATAAAAATAAACAAAAATATTTTCTGCATCATTTCTATTTTTCCCTGATTCAAACCAGGACTTCAAATAACTTGTCTAATTTTTGTACAAACATTTTCCATTTGCATTTCATTTTCAGTGCGCGGTTTTTAGTTGGCAGCACAATTTTGTAGTTTCGAATTATCTTAATTGAAAATATTGTATGGCTCTTTGATCCAGTCAATACAAGGTAGCACTGCATATACGTGCCTATGCGACAAAAAGTAACAATGCTTACAGCTGAAATGCAAAAGCCCGAAACTAGTTCGGGCTTTATTTAAAAGTTCAATATCGTTTTGCACTGCAGCATGAGTTCTTGCTGCGTTTGAAGTTGCTAGCTCAGTGCCAGGGATATTTGACGCTTGATGTTATCAACTGCAGCAACGCCATTAATTTTAAGCAGCCGTACACTTGTGTCAGCTCTGGCAATTTCTGCATAGAAACTCACAAGCGGTTCAGTTTGTTCGTGATAGACAGAGAGTCGTTTGCGTACAGTTACCTCGCTGTCATCCGCACGCTGCACCAAATCTTCACCGGTTTCATTGTCCTTGTTGGCAATACGCGGCGGATTGAAATCAACATGATAGACACGTCCAGAACCGGGATGGACCCTGCGCCCACTCAGTCGTTTTACAATTTCATCATCCGGCACATCAATTTCGAGCACTATATCAATCGGTACACCAGCCTCTACCATAGCTTCAGCTTGAGGAATGGTTCGCGGAAAGCCATCGAACAGGAAGCCGCCTTTGCAATTAGCCTGATTAATCCGCTCCTTCACCAGCGCGATAATTATTTCATCAGTCACCAGACCACCAGCAGTCATCACCTGTTCAACCTTTAATCCAAGCTCAGTTTTCGCCTTCACAGCGGCGCGCAGCATGTCGCCTGTGGAGATTTGCGGAATACCAAATTTCTCGGTGATGAATTGCGCCTGCGTTCCCTTACCAGCGCCGGGTGCTCCCAAAAGTATTATTCGCATCTATTCCAGCCTCTAATTTCTATGTAATCTTCTCAAACCCTGCCAACCCAAGAATTTTGCCTGCAATACCCTTCTCGATTATAAGCCGGAACGCTTCGCTGCTTTCCATAACTCATCCAACTCCATGAGCTTGGCTTCCTGCGGTTGCTTGCCTTGCATGTGCAGTGCACGTTCAATCCAGCGAAACCGCGCTTCGAAACGCCGATTCGTGCCTCGCAGTGCCATTTCCGGTTCGATATTGCAGTGACGTGCCAGATTCACCACCGCAAACAGTATATCTCCCAACTCCTGCGCCATGCGTTCCTGACCTTCATGCTGGACCGCGCTTTCGAATTCAGCGATCTCTTCACGCAATTTCGTCAATACCGGCTGCAGTGTGGGCCAATCAAAACCAACATTGGCGGCGCGTTTTTGCAACTTGCGTGCCCGCTCCAATGCTGGCATGGCCAGCGGCACATCATCCAGAATGCTCGCCATCTCAAGTTCGTCGTTTGCGCCCTGCTGCAATCGCTTTGCAGAGCGCTCCCCCTGCTTGATGGCCTCCCAATTCACAACCACTTCATCCGCGGAAATTTCCTGCCGCTGACCGAATCGACTCACGTCGCCATCAGGAAACACGTGGGGATGCCGACGAATCAATTTCTGTGTGATGGCCTTGGCGATGTCATCAAAATTGAACTGTCCCTGCTCACGGGCAATCTGGGCATAGAATACAACCTGGAATAGCAGATCTCCCAGTTCGTCGCGCAAGTCCGGCATATTTGCATTTTCAATGGCAGCCACTACTTCATACACTTCTTCTAGGGTATAAGTGGCCAACGAAGCGATAGTTTGTTCCAGATCCCAGGGGCAACCGTGGTCCGCATCCCGGAGCATAGTCATCACCGTGACCAATTGGTTTATCGCATCCAGATTATTGAAGGCATGCATTTTCACTAATTTACACTCACTATCGCTGCATCACTATTTGTTGGGAACGAACACAGCCATAGATTCCACATGGGTTGTATGTGGAAACATATCCATTACTCCGGCTGCTTGCAAACGATAACCTGCTGCCACAAGCGCCGCGCTATCACGCGCCAGGGTCGCCGGATTGCAAGAGATGTAGACTATTTTGCTGGCGCCGAGTGCGGCAATCTGCGGAATTATTTCTATGGCACCCGAACGCGGAGGGTCCAGCAATATCTTCGTAAATTTTTCTCTGGCCCAACTCTTGTCAGCAAGTGGTTCACATAAATTTGCCGCATGAAATGCCGCATTGTGGATTTTATTGCTGCGGGCATTCTCTTCTCCCCTGCTAACCATTTCCTGGCTGCCTTCCACTCCAATCACTTTGTGACAGGACCGCGCTATGGGTAAGGTAAAGTTTCCGAGTCCGCAAAAAAGATCCAGCACGATATCTGTCGAGTTTAGATCGAGCAAGGTCAGAGCCTGGCGAATGATCAGTCGATTAATTTCACCGTTGATCTGGGTGAAATCCAGTGGGTGGAATTCGAGGCGCAAATCGTAATCGGACAGATAGTAAGCCAGTCGCGGAGGAGTACCCGCTGGATAGAGCTTATGCACACTGTCCGCGCCCCCAGGTTGTAAATACATATCCACATTGTGCAGGTTTGCGAATTCCTCAAGCGCGAGCAAATCTTCGGCATGCAGCGCCTCTATGTGGCGCAATACCAGTGCTACATGAGCATTGTTCTCTGTAGACAGATCTGCGGCATGCTCACCAACTGCGATCTCGATCTGCGGTAGCGCATGACTACCATGTAGCTGGCTAATCAAGCCGCGCAGTGGCTTGATTAGTGCCGCTACGCTGGCGTGCAATACCTGACAGTTGTCCATATCAGTGATGAAGCCACTGTATTTTTCGCGGAACCCAACCAATGCCCCACCTTTCTTCAGCACCATGCGCACAGCCAGACGTGCCTTGCGGCGATAATGATAAGAGCCAGATTGCAAGTGTGGTAGCAATTCAAAGTTGGCAGAAGTTGCGTGCTTGAGTTGTTCCAGTAGCACGCGCTGCTTGAATGCAATTTGCGCATCGGGATGCATATGTTGCAGCGAGCAACCACCGCAGGTGCCCGCAAACTCACATTGGGGTTGCACTCGATCCGCTGCGGCTTTGATCACCGCTTCCATACGCAGTTCGTCCAACTGGCTGCGGCGGCGTACAAATCTTGCTGAAACCTGTTCATCCGGCAAGGCGCCATCCACGAACGCTACCTTGCCATCAATGTGGGCGATGCCACGGCCTTCATGACTGAGCCCTGTTATGGAAAGCACTACAGGATCTGTCGGCAATTTGGGTGGACGATAGCGACGACCGCTCATGCCATGCCTTGGCTGTACTTGTCACACAGGTGCGCGGCAGGCAGGCTCATTCTGCAAAGACACCGGTAGACAGGTAGCGATCACCGCGGTCGCAAATAATCACGACGATGGTGGCATTCTCCACCTGATGCGATAACTGCAACGCGCCGAATACGGCACCGCCGGAAGACACCCCGCAAAAAATGCCTTCCTCACGGGCCAGTGTCTTCATTGTGGTTTCCGCATCACGCTGATCTACTTCAATGATTTGATCGACCCGACTGCGATCAAAGATCTTGGGAAGATAAGCCTCGGGCCAGCGCCGGATTCCCGGAATGCGCGATCCTTCTTTAGGCTGCAGACCCACAATCTGAATTGCTGAATTCTGTTCCTTTAAAAATCGTGACACTCCCATGATAGTGCCAGTAGTACCCATGGAGCTTACAAAATGAGTGACACCGCCCTTGGTGTCGCGCCAGATCTCCGGACCGGTTTGCATGTAATGTGCATTCGGATTATCCTGATTCGCAAACTGGTCTAGGACCCTGCCCTTGCCTTCGCGCTGCATGGTCGCGGCCAGATCGCGCGCACCTTCCATGCCTTGCTTCTCGGTGACCAGAATTAGCTCGGCACCATAGGCTGTCATGGAGGCCTTGCGTTCATTGCTCATATTAGCCGGCATGATCAGAATCAATCGATAACCTTTGATGGCCGCGACCATAGCCAAGGCGATGCCAGTATTACCACTGGTAGCCTCGATCAGCACATCACCTGGTTTGATGTCACCGCGCAGTTCGGCTTGTTGGATCATGCTGAGAGCAGGACGATCCTTGACCGAACCTGCAGGATTATTGCCTTCCAATTTCACCAGAATATTATTCGATGTAGTTCCAGGCAGTCGTTGCAATTTAACCAACGGCGTGTTGCCAATCTGGGATTCGATGGTTTTGTATGACCCTGCGCCTGCCGTCTTCTTTGAATTCGATGGGGATTGTTGCGACGCTGGCTGCGTTGTTGGGGATTTCTTTGGCATTGGCTCGATTGGAATCTGGTGAACGCGCGACAGTGACCACGCGAGAAGCGCAAAATTCTACACGGATTGGAGAACAGGTGAAAGCGGCTTACTTTAGCGGGAGCTTTTCTGCGGGAACAGGCTGCGGCTATGCAAGGGCTTGTCGCCCAAATGAGCGTTTAATGCCAGCCGTAACAGTCGTTTCGCGGCCTGCGCATGCTCCCTGTTTCGTAAATCAAATTCGCGCAGAGCAATCAACTGCTCACCACGAAACAACCTTGGATTAGCCGCTGGTGTAGGCGCGGTGATATTGGCATGCACTTCGGCAAGTTCGGCAGAATTTGAATCAGCATGCAATTCTTCGTCAGTCAGCTCGAAACCGATATCCGGTGTGAACCGATAAATCTGGTTATTGATGATTTCAGAATGCGTGCGGCAATCCTCTTGCAGATTGATGGCATAACCCAAATCCGCCAGCAAATTTAATTCGAAACGACGCAGCACCACTTCCATGTCTGACTCACCCTGCAACGCTGCAAGTGTCTCCTGATAATTCATATAAAGCGCTTTGTGTTCAACATGCAGCATTAACATGCGTGTAAGCAACTCATTCACATACAGCCCGCTGAACAGTCGCTGCCCCTGTAAGCGGATCGCCGCCAGCCCGCTCTCGATACCGCTGACAGTTTTTACCTCGCCACGCCCACTGAATGACACGAGCAAGGGATGAAATAATTGTAAAAAGGGACGTAACCTGGACTTGTTGGCACGCACACCACGGGCGATGGCCCGCACCCGCCCATAATCCATGCAGAAAAAATCAACTAACAGGCTGGTATTCTGGAAGGGCCGACTATGCAGCACATATGCCGGCTGTAATTGCACTCGCTGTTCCATCGCGCACTACTCACCCTCAGGGTTCGATGTATCCCAGACTCTGCAGCGCCCGCTCATCATCAGCCCAACCTGACTTAACTTTGACCCAGAGATTCAGCATCACCTTCGTTTGAAAGGCTATCTCCATGTCTTCCCGCGCGGCAGTGCCAATCATTTTCAGACGATCACCATCTCTGCCAACCAGAATTTTTTTCTGGCCATTCCGGTCCACCAGGATCAAGCCGTGAATGTGCAAGGTTGCCCCTACTTGCTCAAACTTTTCAATTTCAACGCTGACTTCGTAGGGCAATTCATCTCCAAGCTGGCGCGTGACTTTTTCCCGAATCAATTCGGCGGCAAGAAAGCGCGAGCTGCGATCAGTTACCTGATCTTCCGGAAACAGGAATGGGCCTTCCGGTAAATAGCGCGTAACCATTGCCATGATCGTGTCGAGGTTGTGCCCGCCAAGTGCCGACACCGGAATAATCTCGGCAAACTTTCGCTTGCTCGACAACTTTTGAATATGTGGCAGTAACTTTGCCTTGTCTTCCAATTGGTCGACTTTATTGATCAATAATAAAACCGGTACCGTGGTGTGCGCGAGTGCGTTTAACACCAGTTCATCAGGGTCATTCCATTGCAGACGTTCGATCACAAACAGAATCGCATCCACATCCTTGATTACTTTGATAACAGTGTCATTCATCGCCCTGTTAAGCGCTCTGGAATAATCCTTGTGCAGCCCAGGAGTGTCGACAAAAATACACTGGCTGCTGCCCTCAGTTCGAATACCCAGAATGCGGTGTCGCGTGGTTTGGGGTTTGCGCGAGGTGATACTGATCTTTTGTTGCATCAGGTGGTTCAGAAGTGTGGACTTTCCCACATTCGGTCGCCCCACAATCGCGACATAACCGCAGCGGAGGGATTTGGGGTCAGCGGGTTCAGGGTGAGAGTCGCCAGCGGTTGTGCTTGGCGGTGTTTCAAGCTGATTGTCACTGCGTTTTCGTGTCATACCGATTCACCAAGCATTTGCAGAATTTTCGCAGCAGCTTCCTGCTCAGCGAAGCGCTTGCTTGATCCACTGCCTGTTTGCGGCTCAGGCAATAACTGAATAAGACATGCTACGTGAAAAATTTGCTGGTGCGCCTCGCCACTGATAGCGTTGATCTGGTATTCCGGTAGCGGCAAGCCTTGTGACTGCATCACTTCCTGCAATCGAGTTTTCGCGTCTTTGAGCTGGGGTACATGTGACCCGGCGCCAAGTATGGTGTTGCACCAGTGATGTACGAGTGGCCTGCATGCCTCTATACCACCATCAAGATACACTGCCGCAATAATTGCTTCCACCGCATCTGCAAGAATCGAATCCCGTTGCTTGCCGCCGCTTTTCAACTCGCCACTGCCAAGAGTTATATACTCACCCAAATTCAAATTACGCGCGATTAACACCAGTGACTCCTTTTTTACCAGGCTAGAGCGCATGCGGCTCAGCTCACCTTCACTGGCATCGGGGTAATTATCATAAAGAAATTCAGCGACGATATAACCGAGTAATGAATCACCGAGGAATTCCAGGCGTTCATTGTGCAACTGGTTAGCACTGCGATGGGTCAGGGCCTGCTGGGCGAGGTCTGCATCTTTGAAGCTGTAGTTCAGGTCTCGTTGGAAGTTGGCAATATTGGTCAACATCTACTGCAATACTGTATTGAATTTCGCCACGATATCCAGGTTGGCGACTAATTCCACACGGCGTTCATAATCAATCGTAATAATGGCCCGGTTATTCTCTTTTCGCATAGTAATTGCGTTTAGATCGAAATCGGTAACATTGTTGATGCGCAGGGTGTTGCTCACGCGATTGCGTACATCAGTGATGGTCATGTTGACGGCCTCGCCATTGTCCACTAATTCCTCACATATTCCTGTAATCAAGTTATGGTCTACATACAGCGGAGCCACTTTCAGACCCGCAGTCAGAAACCCGGAAATAAGCAAAAACAGCATCAGCAGGCCGAATTTCGAAGCGCCACGCTGCGATTGCAGTGAAGGTAAATTGTTCAATTCAAGCTTGTTCATGGCCACACCTGTTGCGAGGTTAGTAGGGCGATATTGCAGCTTATCGGCTTGTAGCCATGAAATCACACCCGATTGCTGCCAGCACTGTATGGTCTTCCCCAGGCAAATTCAGCCCTCGGGATCACAAATTTGCTATTTGATGCGCTGATTACGGGCGAATGTCGGCAAATTCAGCCCAGGGTCCTTGTGCAGCCAGACAGCGATGGCCCGACCGACAATGTCCTGTTCCGATACTGGGCCCCATTCTCTGCTGTCGCTACTATTATCCCGGTTGTCCCCCATCATGAAATAGTGACCGTTCGGCACTACCCACGTGGTCCGACTGCGACCATTGCCTGCTGCATCGATATGCTGCACGGGATGCTCGATACCATTAATGGTTTCAGTATGCAGCGTCCCATCCAGTTCACCGATGCTGGTATCCACCAGGATATCTTCCACAAACGCTTTCGACATCATATCGCCGTTGATATACAGATTCTTGTCTTCATAGCGCACGGTGTCACCCGGCAGGCCTATGACACGCTTGATGTAATACTTGTTCTCGTGGGGCGGGATAAACACCATGACTTCGCCGCGCTGTGGATCTGCCACATCTGCCAGCTTGGTGCCGATGATCGGCAGACGCACACCATAAGCGAATTTGTTCACCAGAATGAAATCACCTACTTCCAGTGTTGGAATCATGGAGCCGGTTGGAATCTGGAACGGTTCAACCAGGAACGACCGCAGCACCAGCACGATCAGCAACACAGGAAAGAATGACTTGGCGTATTCAATAGCTAGCGGTTCGCGCGTCAATTCGGCGATCGCATTCGCAACTTCTGCCTGCGAACGACCCTTTGCCTGATTCGTCTGATAATCGGCGACTGCCTGCACACGCTGGCGCTTCATAAGCGCACTGTCCAGCGCCCATAACATTCCGCAAAAGGCGACGAATGAAACCAGTACTATTGAATAATCAATATCCATGCCCGCTGTAGTAATCCAGTTTTAACTATCTACCTTGAGGACAGCCAGAAATGCTTCCTGAGGAACCTGTACGTTGCCTACCTGCTTCATGCGCTTCTTGCCGGCCTTTTGTTTCTCCAGCAATTTCTTCTTGCGTGACACGTCACCGCCATAACATTTGGCAATGACATTCTTGCGTAATGCCTTCACTGTCTGTCGTGAAATGATCTGGCCGCCAATAGCCGCCTGAATCGCCACATCGTACATCTGGCGCGGAATAAGTTCCTGCATTTTTTCCACCAGCGCGCGTCCTTTTGCCAGCGCATGTTCCCGATACACGATCAATGCCAGCGCATCCACTTTATCGCCATTAATCAGAATATCCAAACGAACGAGCTTGGATTCCTGAAAACGAATAAAGTGGTAATCCAGCGATGCATAACCACGACTCACCGACTTCAGACGGTCAAAGAAGTCCAGGACTACCTCATTCATCGGTAACTCATACCTCAGTGACACCTGCCTGCCTATGAATTGCATGTCTTTCTGCACCCCACGTCGACTCGTACATAAAGTGATGACATTGCCCAGATGTTCCTGCGGCACCAGAATGTTGGCGATAACCATTGGCTCGCGCATTTCGGCGATTGATGTAATCGCTGGCAGTCTGGAGGGACTGTCCACCAACACTGTCTCGCCATTCAATAGCAGTACCTCATAGACCACAGTAGGTGCCGTGGTAATGAGCGACAGATCATATTCCCGTTCTAGGCGTTCCTGGATAATTTCCATATGCAACATGCCGAGGAAACCGCAGCGAAAGCCGAAGCCGAGCGCATCGGAACTCTCCGGCTCGTACTGTAACGAGGCATCGTTCAAGGTCAGCTTGAACAGCGCGTCACGAAAACTCTCAAAATCATCCGCGCTCACCGGGAATAAGCCGGCATAGACTTGCGGTTGTATGCGCCGAAATCCCGCTAGTACCGGTACTTCAGGGCTGTTGCTGAACACCAGTGTGTCGCCAACTGGCGCGCCGTGAATATCCTTAATGCCAGCGACAATAAATCCTACTTCACCAGCGGCCAGCCTTTCGGTTTCCTGTCGTTTCGGGGTGAATACACCAACAGCGTCTACAATGTGCGCTTTGCCGATGGTCTTCGCCATGATCTTGTCACCTTTCTTTAACGTGCCGGCCATCACCCGCACGAGTGAAACTACGCCAAGATAATTATCGAACCAGGAATCGATAATCAGAGCCTGCAATTTCGCATCCACATTACCTGTGGGAGGTGGCACCTTTGCAATTATCTGTTCCAGGATTTCACGCACGCCCATACCAGATTTTGCACTGGCGCAAATAGCTTCACTCGCATCGATGCCAATGATCTCTTCGATTTCAATTCGCACCCGATCGGGTTCTGCTTGCGGCAGGTCCATCTTGTTGAGTACGGGAAGCACTTCGAGACCCTGCTCAATCGCGGTATAACAAGTAGCAACGGATTGCGCTTCTACGCCTTGCCCGGCGTCGACTACCAGCAGTGCGCCCTCACAGGCAGCGAGCGAGCGCGACACTTCATAGGTGAAGTCCACATGTCCCGGTGTATCAATAAAATTAAGTTGGTAGCGCTTGCCATTATCCGCAACGTAGTACAGCGTCACGCTATGTGCCTTGATCGTAATGCCGCGCTCGCGTTCGATGTCGAGGCTATCGAGAATCTGTTCTGACATCTCGCGATCGGTCAAGCCGCCGCACATATGAATGAAACGATCTGCCAGCGTTGATTTGCCGTGATCGATATGGGCGATGATGGAGAAATTACGTATGTGGGATAAATCAGTCACGAACGAGTCGATTCACAGCGCAAAAAAAGAAGCTGGCAAGTCTACAGTATCTATTGGGGAGTGTCAGTGAGTTTGACGCGCTGACTGGTGGCGGTGAGCAGAGCTCACCGGCTGAATCAGGGCGATAGTTGCAGCGGCACGGTCGTGCTCTGTCCATCACGAACAATCCGCACCGGGACGAAGCCAGATTCAGGCAAGCTGCTGGCAATCGCGGCAAACTGTTCGGGTGAAGTCACTTCCTGCCGATTCAAAGCAGTGATGACATCGCCAACCTGCAATCCAGCCTCACGACCAGGTCCGGCGTCCAGTTCGGCGATGCGAACACCATTCAAACCGGTGACCTGCGGGGTTTCGGCGCTGAGCTCACTGACCCGGAATCCGAGTGGGTTACTGCGTTCCTGCACAACTTCTGGCTGGGCCTGAGCAACCTCATTGGTTGGTGAACTACCAAGGGTAACTTCCAATTGTTCCAGCTCGCCATTGCGATAGAGCACTACCTTGGCTGTCGTTCCCGGTCGGTACTGACCTACATAAAACGGCAGATCGGTGAAGAAATCGATCGCGTGACCATTGAACTCAAGAATGATGTCTTCGTTCTCAATTCCGCCGGCAGCAGCCGGGCTCCCAGGCTGGACCTCATCGACGAAGGCCCCGTGGGGTCGCTCCATGCCGAAGATTTCTGCAAGGGCATAATCCACTTCTCGCATACGCACACCGAGGAGTCCGCGTTCAACTACGCCAGTCTCTCGCAATTGTGCAACAACATTGGCTGCTACGTTGCTCGGTATCGAGAAGGAAATACCATTTGATCCCCCGGTGCTACTGAGTATCTGGGAGTTGATACCAATAACCTCGCCTTGCAAGTTAAACAGCGGTCCGCCGGAGTTGCCTTGGTTGATGGCAACATCAGTCTGGATGAATGCCATGTAATTATAAGTAGTACGACCTGGCACACTGCGCCCTTTCGCACTGACTATGCCCGCGGCAGCGGAAAATTCCAGACCGAATGGCGAGCCAATAGCCAGCACCCAGTCACCCACTCGCACTGCGTCAGAATCACCAAATTCTACATATGGCAAATTACTGGCAGCAACCTTTAACAGCGCCAGATCAGAGGGCTCATCCAGACCGATAACCGTTGCCTTGAAGACACGGCGATCGCTCAGGATAACCTGGATCTCATCAGCACCAGCTACGACATGATTGTTGGTGATCACATAGCCATCGTTGGAAATCAGAAACCCGGAACCGACTGCGCCGCGTTGGCGTTGCTCCGGGATGTCTTCAATATTCAGTTCAGGATCTTCGCCCTGATTGAACTGTCGTAGCAATTCTTCCAATTCAATGTCCTGCTCCGGACTGCGCTCAGTGACGCGGCGCGTGGTCGCGACTTCGACGATGGAAGCCGCGTGCTTTTCCACCAAATCGGCGAAATTGGGCAATCCCGGCTGAGCTGTTACAGCGGACATGCAAAATGCCAACAGCAGCAAGCTGCCAGAATGCCGGAGAAGATTAGATATAGCTAAGAAGTGTTGTTTCATAAGAATACCGCATACCGGTATAAGCCTCTTGCAGAGAACCGGTGCCAACGCGGGATAAGCCGCTGCTGCTGGAGTTCGTACTCTAGCATAGCGATAGGGAATCCAACAGCCGCGAAAACCGCCCGCGGAGCAGATGTATTCAGAACAGCAGTGGTTTATTACAACTTACTGAGGCTTGTCGCCGAGTTCATTCACCAGGCGATACAAAGGTGAATCCTTGATGTGTACTGAGATTACCGGCTCCTCCTGATCAAAGGTAACGCGCTCCAGATATTCACGCAGACGCTGCTGGGCAGCAGGGTCCAGATTTGCCGGTGGGTTGTTTGCGTTTGCCAGTAGCGACAGGGGTGATTGTGCAACTGCCGGGGTCACAACTGGTCGTACTTGCTGCACTACGGCAGCAGGTGTGGGATCTGAAGAAAAATTGGTCTGTACTACAACAGTGAAGATAATCGCAACAGAAGCAGCAATTGCAAGCTTGCTGAAGTTTTGCTGCCACTCGGTAAATCTGAATGTTGACACTTGCTCGGGGGCCGCTTCGGCGGCAATCTGGGCAGTGATGCGCTGGCTCAACGTGGGGCTTACCGGGCGTGCAGCACCGTGGAGGAGTGACTGCACAAGATGATAACGCTCCCACGTGGCCATGAGCTCGGGCTTCTGGGCACAGGATTTGAGAATACGTCGCAATTCAAGCTCATCAGCTTCATTGTCCATCAGCGCAGATAACGATTCCTGCTCTGCAAGATCGATTGGTTGCTGGTCTGCTCGAGATTGCTCGCTCATATTTTCAGCTTCTCTAATGCCTCAATTAATCTGATAAACCTTATGCACGTAACTGTCTACTCAGTACCTCTAAAACAGCCTTCTAAAGCGTCATGCAGCTACTTGCGCTCACTGATGCTTGTTTGCAGCTTCTGGAACTAAGACCGTGCTTCCTGTAAAAAGTTCGCTAATGCTACGCCAATATTACAATTCCTTTACCGGCTCGCCTGATCACGTGACACCTGAGGTTGGTTTGTTAACCTATTGTAAATCCTTTATTTTTTTATCTATGGCCTCTCGTGCCCGAAAAATCCTTGAACGTACAGTACCCACCGGGCAGTTCATTATCTCGGTGATATCCTCATAACTCAGGCCGGCAAATTCGCGCAGGGTGAAGGCCGTGCGCAGGTCCTCGGGCAGTTCTGCAATCGCCGCATGGATGACTTCCTCCAGCTTGGCTGTAAGCAGGCTGCTCTCCGGGTTTTCGATTTCCTGCAGCAGTCCACCGTCGTCAATAGATTCCGCTTCTTCATAATTCAGGTCGCTGGATGGTGGCCGGCGGTTACGTGATACCAGGTAATTTTTTGCGGTATTCACCGCGATACGATATAGCCAGGTATAAAAGGCACTGTCGCCACGAAACAGGGATAAGGCACGGTACGCCTTGATAAATGCCTCCTGGCATACATCTTCGGCTTCCTGCCTGTCATGGACGAAGCGGCCGACAAGCGCGGCAACGCGATGCTGATATCTCAGCACCAACAGGTTGAACGCGTTTTTATCTCCTCCTAATACCCTGTCAACTAATTGTTGATCGGTATCATCAGCCATTCGTTCCAACTCCATTAATGCCGCGATAACCCATGAAAACTGCTAGGAACAAATGCGTTCATGCCCGCCATTGACAAGCACTTGGTGCAAAAGTTCGCAAAATCTATAAACTTGTGGCTCCATGGACTTCAGCAATGTACAGCTGCAACAAGGATGCTCGCTACAGACACCGCATCGTAAACTATCCTTGTTCGTAAGCAACCACGGCCGCTTTCCACCAGCTATGACCATCAACGAGCAGACGCCTGGATAACTCAATGGCTCTCACGCCAGCGGCAATTAAGCAAGAATTCGATATTTTGGTCATAGGCAGCGGTGCCGCCGGACTGACCTTGGCGCTGCGCGTCGCCGAATTTGGCAGTGTGGCGGTACTTAGTAAGGGTGACCTGAACCAGGGTGCGACATATTACGCGCAGGGCGGCATCGCCGCCGTGCTTGATGCTGAGGACAGCATTGAATCCCACGTCCGCGACACGCTGTCCGCGGGAGTCGGTCTGAGTCATCCGGATATCGTGGAATATATAGTAGCGAATAGTGCCGAAGCCGTGTCCTGGCTGGTGCAACAAGGAGTGCCCTTTACCCTGAAACAGACGGCTCTTGCAGCGACATCTGCCAGCGGACTCGGGCACGACCTCTCTTCATTACATCTCACTCAGGAAGGTGGCCATAGCCACCGCCGTATCATTCACGCCACGGACGCTACCGGCAGAGCCGTGTTCGAGGCCCTGCAGGCGCGCGCACAAGCCCACCCTCGCATCCAGCTGATTGAGCGTCGTACCGCTGTGGATTTAGTGACACAGAGGCTTCCGGGGGCTACCCAGAAGGTTTGCGTAGGTGCTTATGTCCTCAATCAGGATACGGACACCGTTGAATTGATCAAATCCCGCTTTGTCGTACTCGCAACCGGAGGTGCCAGCAAGGCCTACCTGTACACAACCAATCCGGATGGTGCCAGTGGCGATGGCATTGCCATGGCTTGGCGCGCAGGCTGCCGGGTGGCAAATCTGGAATTTAACCAGTTTCATCCAACCTGCCTGTTCCACCCCCACGCAAAATCGTTTCTCATTACCGAAGCCTTGCGGGGAGAAGGCGCAACACTCGAACTGCCCGACGGCTCGCGCTTCATGCACAACTTTGATGCGCGCCTGGAGCTGGCACCACGTGACATCGTCGCACGGGCCATTGACCACGAGATGAAGCGGCTTGGTTGTGACTGTGTGTTTCTGAACATCAGCCACAAGAGCCCGGCATTTATAAAACAGCATTTTCCAACTATTCATGCCCGTTGCCTGGAGTTTGGCATCGACATTACGCAGCAGCGCATTCCGGTGGTACCGGCGGCCCATTACACCTGCGGCGGCATCGTGGTGAACAAACAAGGCGCTACCGATATCGATAAGCTGTATGCCATAGGCGAGACCAGTTTTACGGGCTTGCATGGCGCCAATCGCATGGCGAGCAATTCGCTGCTGGAATGTTTTGTAATTGCCTTCAGTGCCGCTCGTGACATCGCGGAGAAACTTCAGGGCACACCGCTGCGTGCCAACATCGCGCCCTGGGATGCGAGCCGCGTGACCGATTCTGAAGATGAAATTCTGGTAGCACATAACTGGGATGAACTACGTCGATGCATGTGGGATTTTGTTGGTATCGTACGAAACGATAAGCGCTTGCAAAGAGCGCAACGACGCATCGAAATCATCGAACAGGAAGTGCAGGACTATTACAAACGGCATCGAGTGACAAAAGATATGCTGGAGTTGCGCAATCTGGCGCTGGTGTCCCGCTTGATTATAACCAGCGCGCTGCAACGCAAGGAAAGTCGCGGCCTGCACTTTACTCTGGATTATCCGGAATTGGCGGAGGCTGCAGTCGATACGATACTGAGTCCCTAACGCCGCTGGAAGCGAAGATAAACTCGCAGCAATCGATCACTATTGGCGTCCAACGAGTCTGGCAACAGGTGCATTGTTACCGGAGCGGATCTATTAAGTGTGGCGCCTGCTCCCGAGTGCAACAATGCATCGAAGCGCAGCACCAGCAACCATCCACTTTGAAATAATACCCGCGGCAAGGCTGTGCGCATTTGTTTATCACAATAATGCAGCACGCAATGATGTGCGGCGATATCAATGCGTTCGGGTTGCGCCCGGGAGGTCAACGGCAACAATCCGGCGCAGTGCACCAAACTGCCTCCAATCAGAATGAGGAACCCCGAAATTACAGCAGGACTTAAACTCGATTGGGAAAGCGCGAACCCGGATACACCATGACAACCGAGCTGAAACAGGAATTCAATTCGTGAGGACTTGCAGGACAGCACCAGCATTCAGAGTCTCCTTGCCTGGACACAGCATTGAGACTAGACGGGCTTACGACTATGCGCCAGAATCTGTTCGATTAGCACTATGAAGCGAGTATCCGCTGGTTCCTCCCTGCCCATCAGCCACTTGAACAGGTCTTGATCTTCCTGCTCCAGAAATTCAACATATAACAGTTGATCCCAGGCAGGTAGTTTGGTAAATACTGCAGTCGAAAAGGGTACCAGCAGCAAATCCAGTTCCAGCATGCCGCGACGACTATGCCAGAATACTCGTTTTGCATTTATTAGATCGGCATCTGTTAGAGGTGCATTGCTTGAAGCCATGATCAGTAGTCATAATGTTCCGCTGCAGGGGTGCGCATTATGCGGAAATTCAGTTGTGGTTGCGAATAATCGGAGACTATTTCCATTAACTTTTTTGTCGAGCAAGTATGAAGAGCCAGATTGCAGAACTAAGCAACTTCCAATTTATCAAAGTTGACGGCCCTGACTTCAGAAAGTTTTTACAGGGCCAACTGAGTTGCAATATGGAAAAATTGACAGCAGAGCACAGCTTGCGCGGCGCCATTTGCAACTTGAAGGGCAGAGTCATTGCCGACTTGCGGGTATTGCAGCTCGGCGATGGTTGTTTGCTGCAGGTTGACAGCGGAATGGCGCAACCAGTGGTAGCCACGCTGGCAAAATATGCCGTTTTTTCCAAAGTAAAACTGACGCTACTGGATGGGCACCCCGCCCCACTTGGCTTGCTGGGCGCGCCTGGTTCACAAGTGCAGCAATTGTTCGCGCAACTACCAGAGGCAATCGATGCTGTCAGTCACGGTGATAGCGCCAGCCTGATTCGCGTTGCAGGCACGCCACCACGCTACGAAATATGGTTTCACGACAAGGCTGCCCAGCTTGCATTTAGCGCAAGCCTGCCCTCTTCACTCATGGTCAATATATCGGCGTGGCAACGCGCCGAGATGCAGGCAGGGGTTATACATGTCGATAGCAGCAAGACGGAAACATATACGCCACAGCTGCTGAATTATGATATTTCGGGAGTAATTGATTTCAAGAAAGGTTGTTACACCGGGCAGGAAGTTGTAGCGCGGATGTTCTATCGGGGTAGCGCCAAGAAACGCATGTATCTTGCCAGCACTCTGACTCCTCTGCATACCGATCCAGGCGTGCAGCAGACGGTCGCTAACGAAGAGAAAAATTGGGAGATTCTGGCTTGCAGCAACGCCCCTGAGGGTAGTAATGAGCCAACTTTGTTATTGACGGTACTCGATACAGAAGCAGTCGAGACTGGCGGCAGTTTCACCCTGGCGCATTATCCTGAAGTGAAACTGAGTATCTTGCCCCTGCACTACTGAGGCAAGGCAGGGTCGGCTAGTGCAATGCGTCCTGACTCTGGCGGGAAATGGACTCCCACACTGTTTCCATCAGATTCAGATTCATGTTCTCCATCATCTGAATAAGGTCGATACGCTGGGCGATTTCCTGGTCGGAGATGTCTTCGTGCTCCAGTATCTTCTTATTAATGAAAATCGCATCTCTTATACCGATCAGATAGAGGAACGCATCTGGTTTGTCATGCACCATGTGGACGTGAATTGAATGGACACCGTACTCGGCAATCTTCGCAAGGCATTTTTCCCGATTGTTGTCGCCAAGGGCGAACTCTATCGGCACCAGTCCGTCGCGCATGGCGTCGGCGGAGTCGCTTGAAAACGTTTTTTGATAATCACTTAACCGTACGACTTCGCCCATAATCGACAATCCTTTCTAATTTGAATTTACCAAAGCGACTTTCGGGTTACTGCTCGCTCTAAACACAGTTCTGTTTCAAGCGACGATGGCGAATTTTCAAGCTTGTTTTTCACCCGGTCAACATATTGATTTTAATAAGGATTTTTTTCTCTTTTTTGCACATTGCAATAACTGATAACTGAAATATCAGCCCATATTTCATTTGGAGAATGGGTACAGGTTTTTGGCGATGCCAAGATGACCACAGCACTGCTAGATAGAGTAACGCACCACTGCGATATTCTGGAAACCGGCAACGATTCCTACCGATTTAAACACCGCAAGAAGCGGGTTCACAAGACTGAAAAAGTGGAAACTTTTGAACGCTGACGGGTCGAAAGTTTTGGGCGCTGTTTGACAATCCCGAACTAACGTAGCTTCAACATGGTTTTAATCCCAATCCTGGGCTGCGTTTCGCTGTCCGATCCGCAAGAATGACCGTCGAGCCGCGGTGCTTCGCCAGACAAATAGTCCGAAAGCCTTTTTAACTACTCGATCACAGAGTCATATATAAAAGAGTAGATTAAACCGCGGATTGTGATGTGCATTCTCGAACAACTGTTAGTAGGGTCCCCTTTTAAAAGACTAGAAACGGCCATGTTCTTTTTTGGAATGTTAGGAAACTTTTGAATAGCCCTAGTGATTCGCGATGATTCTGTCGTTGAACAACTTCTCCGGAAAGGGCAATGAGCCAACTGACTTTCACAGAAATGGAACTCGAATACAAGAAACTAAAAACCTGACCTAAGCAGCTTCTGAAGCAGACGAAAGGCCCGATTACCTAGGAAAAAATCCAATTGTTTCTGTATTGACGAAAGGGAATGCCTGAGTGACCACCGCTGTTTCCAGTCCGAGATGCTTGCGTAACGCTTTCTGTACATGGGCTGGCAACAACTTGATACCGCTCAGACTTGATGACTGCAGGGTCGTGGGATTGAGAAACAGAGCGTTCTGTTCCTCGTCGGTTTTACCAATAGTGCGATTGGTAAACGCCGCATTCTTTTGCATGACCAGATAACTTCCAATGGGCCAGTGATCCTTGCCTGCACCGGAGTTGTAGAAGGGTGTGCGCGAGAAATCGGAACCGACTATCACGGTCAGCCGGTTTGCCAGTCCAAGCTCTTCTGCAAATTGCCAAAGATAATCCAGCGCATCTGTCACCTTGCCAAGAGACGTCACCTGCCGTGCATCATTGTCAGCGTGCGTATCAAGACCGCCTTCGATCAAATCCGCCGTGGCACTTACACCCGCCTTGAATGCCAGGAGGGCGAAATGCACCTGAATGATCAGCCGATTACCGCCGCCAATCTGGGCCTCCTGTTGACTGGTAGGTAGCGTAGCAGCGAAATCGGCAAGCGCTGCATTTTTTGACAATGACTCAAGGTAAGCGGTTCTGGCTCGCCGGCTTCCGGCAATGAGAGCCTCATCCTCCAGCATGCTCTGTGCGTCACTTGCATGCATCTGGCGAATCAAATCCCAGATCTTTGAATCAAGCAAGAGGCCGCCTTGTGTAGTGTTGGGACGCAACAAGGTGCTCAACTCACTGGTCGAATAAGGCATGACTGCAGGGCGAAGCAGATTTGCAGTTTTATTGAAGCCTCCAAACGATATATAAGACATTGGCAATTGTGGTGCATGAACTGCCGAGTAAAGGGCTGTCAAAGTCGGGTATCCCGCTGCAGTACGACCACTCCAATTCGCAGACTCCCCGATCCCATGGGCGTTGGTCTGAGCATCAATCCCGTTCAACACCAGCGTCTTGGCGTAATGCTTCTCAAAGAAAGCCCTGTTTCTGGCTACTGGCGCAAATATCAGATTACCGGCGGTGCGCGTCTGGTCCGACTTGGACCAATTGGTAATGACATCTGACCCCTGTCTGTTTTCTTTTGGATCACAGAAATAGGTTACATCCCATCCGCCGACAGCCTGCAACGTAATGACAAGCCTGCCTGAAAATGGCGAGCTCTCCGCTGCAAAGACGTAACTGGGGTGTGCGAGTGCAAATCCCGATAATGAAAGCGTCTTCAAAAATTGGCGGCGGGTGCTCATGCTATTTACTCATAGATGTAGTCGTAGTGACCGAGCATATAAGTCACCACTGCCATCCAAGCCCGCTTTGCACCGGAACGGTCGAGCGTATAGTTGGCCAGCAATGGATTCACGTAATTGAAGTTGATCGCATAAAAATTACCTCCCTTGGGATCGGGGCTGCGAGCAAGGCTGAGTTGGTTCGGCGTTAGCAAATCAGAGAAGAATTTTCCGTCAATCCAGGTCTGGCAATTGTCGATTTGTGTTTTTCCACTTTGTTGAGCTGCGATTAGTGCCACCGAAAAAAGCGCATAGGTTTGTTGAACCTGTTTCGAATTCAGCGCGTAGGAACTCCCATGCAGTTTTTGGAAAAGATCTACGATCTGGCTCTTGATTAGAAGAGCATTTGCAGTGTTGGCGGTAATGATATCCGCAGCACTTAGTACTTCAATGAATGCCTGTGCGCGTTCGGGTTTGGTCGTAGACTGTCGCGCAGACATGTGAGCGATAATATCCAATTCATAGGCGTCATCGAGGTTAAGGAAAATATTCAGGGCACAGTCGGAAAAGAAGCTGGCATTCGACCCGTCCAAGAAGCAATCTAGCTTCTTACCTATGATTGAAGTCCCGGGAGCGTTTGCTTCAAGCCTCAATGTTGTGCCGCTGGGATTGTGTCGCAGGGTTACTGCATCGATTAAGAGATAGCGTTGATCTGTGCAGGTAGTGCCATTCCAATCACAGAAGGGATTCAGAAAGCTGATCCGGATATTCGCTCCCTTGGCTGGAATCTGAGCGGTTACCTTGTGTTCCTGCCAGTTTGTCGGCGAACTGGAGGTAACTTCCACCGTGGTCTGGTGGGCTGCGGGCAGTGGCGTCAGGTTCTCGCTAACCTTCGTGAACAGTCGACGCTTTGCTGCAGGTAGTCCGAAATCCTTGACGACGATTGGGCAGGATGATTCTATCGCATGCGTTTGCAGAATCGAAGTCATGGAAGGGGTCAGCAGGGTTGCTCTTTCGGTAACACCTCGTGAATCAATTCCACCCAGTAGCACCTTTATATTTTTGTAGTAGGAATATAGCATTCCATCCGGTGTTTCATTGCTTCGCCAAAGCACCCCGGTCAGATTCAATGTCTTGCTTGCGATCTGGTCGGGAGTCAACAACTGCTCAGAGCCAAGATCTGCCTCCAGGTGAATTGCCTGAAATGCATAGTTTGTCGAAGTCTGCGCTGAATACCAGGGAGACATCACCATTTCCACCAGCAAGTCTTTTGCGTTGCGACGACTTTTCAGCACAGTGGCAAATTCATCGATGGCGCTCTGCTGCGCCAGATAAGCCGTATTCTTTTCAGCGAAGCCTTGATCGGATGCCACGGCAGGCAGCTCAACCGGCTTGGAGCCAAAGATGGCTGGCCACCAGAACAGCACTGCAGCTGTATTAAAGCCTGGCTCCTCCACGATGCGACTGGCAAGTTCTCTGAGAGTGTAGTCCCGGTTGGTCAACGGCTTCTCGAACAGTCCGGGCGCTCTCATATCCCGATACCAACGATCGCCTTGTTGATATAGCGACCGGGCTCCGTTAGGCGGAAATTTGTAAAAGCCGTCGAGCGAATCATCTCCGTTGACACGATATATCTGGTGCTCGGACCAATTCTGAAATGCCCCGGCAACCGGATCCAGAACGGCATGGCATACACTGCATGCTGGGTTGCTTAGCGTTGGGTTATTGCGATCCGAGAGCGCAGCCTCATTGGTTGGTCGCTGCGCGGATTTTTCTATATCGATGCCAAGAAAATGGTAGAGCGTCCAGCGAGCGCGAGCTCGATTGCGGTTTGTCGCTGTGGTTGGATATCGCGCCAGGAACGCAAAATCCGTGAGAATTCCGGCGTGGGGATAGTCCGCCATAGGGGTGCCACGACTTAATACTTTGGTACCAGCTATAGGATGTTTTGGAGAACCCGTGATCTCCTTGGCTGGATAGAACTGAGTAATTTTGGACGGTAGGAAATCGCTGCCACCTGCAGTTGCGGGAAACACGGCGGTGCCGCCGAGCACCTGATTGAGCAGGGGGTTCATCATCATGTACTCAGCAGTGAGTATTTCAGAATACGGCCGCTCATTGATGATGACATGGGCAATGAGTTCTCCCGAAGCCCGACTGGCTGCATCAGTTATTCTACTGCGATACTTCTGATTCCAAGCATCATCGCCTTCATTGAACTGAACGTCGTATGCAAGATTTCTGAGGACGGCATAGTTGACGAAATGGTCGTTAATTGGTTGATTCTCGGTACCCTCTGTCAACAGCCGGTCATTCGTGGCACGGACAATGAAATCCCTGAATTGAGGTCCGGACATGAGCTCGCGAACAGCGGCTCGCAGGGTTTTGTCATCCCCCTGGCGAACTCGAGCCAGCTCATCCACTGTTGGTGCTCTGTTCTGAAAGAGTATTGTAGCCCGGCGCAAAGTGGCTTCACGGGGTTCGAGCTGTACGGCAGCGAGGAGCAGTGAGGAGCCACTTGGAGGTGCATCCGGCTGCACAGCATTAAAACTGTAGGCAATACCTTCAGAACGCTGCTTCTGATCCTGTTCAAGCAAGGTGAGCACCTGCAACATCGCCTTGTAGTCATCACTGTCCTTGATGATCTGCGGTCCTCCCGGATGGGAGTTGCCACCTGTCGCCTTGGTCAGAAGTGTATTCGCAGAATTGCCTGCACTGCCCAGATACGATTGCAGCATGCTCAGGTTGTTCAGTGCGGAGCCCGTTGCCGTGCGCTGGAACTGCAGAGCGGAATTGCGAGCGAGCCCCCCCGTGACATGGCAGGCGACACAACGGGTTTGTATGACCTTGCTCTCCAGACTGGTTGCAAATACTGAGAACGCCGCATCGACCAGAGGGGACTGTTGGGCAGCATGAACGGTTAAAACAAACGGAGACTTCGTGTAGTCCAATACAAACTGACCTTCCAATGAATAGGCCAGAAAAACCAGATACTCACCGGCGCTGTCCAGCTTTCCGGAAAGCAGGTTTACTGAAATCTCTGCCTCAAGAACTACCTGTTCCGAAAAAGGACGAAGTGTTGCCCCCCCTCCATTCCAGACCGTAAAGCGGCGATCAGCATTGAGAAGAAAGAAAGTATTGTTCTTTACGAATATCGCGTAGATCGCGCCCTTGTGCCCGATGTCGGCAGGATCCGGTTTCAAGCTCATTTTCAGATCGAGAGTCTGCTGGGTATTCAATCTGGAAACTGAGGTAGCGGAAGTGATGTCGAACATGAAACTCGCGGTGGTCTTACTACCATCGGTGGCTTCTACTGAGGTCGAAGGAAGTTTGACGGTATCGGCAAATGCAAAGTTTATTGGCTGAAAAATCGCCAAACCTGCGAGTGACAGGAACACAAGAAAGCGAATGGAGGTGGGTATAACCAATTCTTGTCTCCTAGCCTGACTTACGTCGGCTCATTTTTTTAAAATGTACAGCATCAATTCGGCGAGCAAAGCTAACCAAACGCCGCTATTAAGTCAACCACACTCAAATCCTCATGAGCCGGGGTAATCATCCCATTTTTAACTAATTTCAAAAGCAGAAGTCATGCTGCCGTCAGCATTTGTTTCGGTGGAAAACCACCATTAGCCTTGTTAGGTCGTTCATTGTTGTAGAACCAAAGCCATTGTGTGGCATAGTCCTGAACTTCCTGA